>DASWFF010000011.1:0-31929 GCA_036394375.1 Puia sp. | reverse complement strand
CCGCCGATGTATCCGGCTTCCGGGTCGTGGCGGCTTACCCGCATGGCAGCAGGGATATCCCCTCCAGCCTTAAAATGATCCCGGGTTTTACGGAAGAGATAAAGGCCCTTGGCGTGGAGATCGTCGCCTCTATAGAAGACCTGCTGACAAAAGTCGATGCGGTGCTCCTGGAAACGAATGACGGAAGACTGCACCTGGAGCAGGTCTTGCCGGTATTCAAAGCGCATAAGCCAGTGTTCGTCGACAAACCCATCGCAGCATCCCTGTCGGACGCTGTCGCCATTTTCGATGCGGCCCAACAATACAATACCCCCGTATTTTCCTCCTCCTCCCTGCGATACATGACCAACGCCCAACAGATCGCAGGCGGCAGGATCGGCAAAGTGCTCGGCGCAGATGCCTACGGGCCCGCTACCATTGAAAAGACCCATCCCGACCTTTTCTGGTACGGTATTCATGGCATCGAAGCCCTTTTCACGGTAATGGGCACCGGCTGTAAAAGCGTGACCCGCTTGTATACGGAAGGGACCGATATGGTGGTGGGACGCTGGGAGGATGATCGTATCGGGACTTTCAGAGGGATCCGCACGGGAGCGCAGGACTTCGGAGGAACGGCCTTTGGAGAGAAAGCCATCGCCCCGATCGGCCCTTGGGAAGGATACAGACCGCTGGTAGTGCAGATCGCGGAATTTTTTCGCACCCGCAAGGCGCCGGTCAGCCCCGAAGCGACCTTACAAATATTCGCTTTCATGGAAGCCGCAGAAATCAGCAAACAACAGGGGGGCGCATCCGTGAGCCTGGAGAGTGTAATGCGGACAGCCCGCCGAAGAAAAATATAAATTAACGAATGCCCGGAATACCCGACCGTACCCGGATCGATCTTTAAACCAACAGAATGATAGCGCAGAAAATAGATGTCAGGGCTTACACAGATCTTTATCGCAATAATTTACTGGACGACGTAATCCCTTTCTGGCTTAAAAATTCACCCGATAAGGAATACGGAGGTTATTTCACCTGCCTGGACAAAAACGGAAAGGTCTATGATACGGATAAATTTATCTGGCTGCAATGCCGGCAGGTGTGGACCTTCTCCATGTTATACAACCAACAGGAACAACGGCAGGAATGGCTCGATTTTGCTTTGCAAGGCGCCGCATTCCTGGAAGCGAATGGCCGGGATCCCGAAGGCAACTGGTATTTTTCACTTACCCGGGATGGCAGGCCCCTGGTGCAGCCCTATAATATTTTCTCCGACTGTTTCGCCGCCATGGCCTTTGCACAGTTATACAAGGCGACTCGCGACCCGGGACATAAGGCCATTGCCTTAATAACCTTCGAAAACATTCTCCGCAGGAAAAATAACCCTAAAGGAAAATATGATAAATCCTTCCCGGGCACCCGTCCTCTGCAAGGTTTCTCTTTGCCGATGATCCTTTGTAACCTGGCGCTTGAACTGGAACATATCCTGGATCCAGCATTGGTGGAAAGCACCATCCGGGAAGGCATCCATTCGGTGATGGACGTGTTTTACCAACGGGAATTTGGCCTGATCCTGGAGAACGTTACACCCGAAGGCCATTTCTCCGACTCCTACGAAGGCCGCCTGATCAATCCCGGTCATGCCATCGAGTCCATGTGGTTTATCATGGACCTGGGCGTGAGAGCCGGCGACCAACAACTCATCAGAAAGGCGACAGAGATCACGCTGAAGACCCTGGAATATGCCTGGGATACAACACATGGGGGCCTGTTCTACTTCCTGGACATAAAAGGACATCCCCCTCAGCAATTGGAATGGGACCAGAAAATATGGTGGGTGCATATGGAGACGCTGATCAGCCTCCTCAAAGGATACCAGCTTACCGGTGACCAGCGTTGCTGGACCTGGTTTGAAAAATTACATGCCTATACCTGGTCTCATTTCGCCGATCCGGAAGACGGGGAATGGTATGGGTATCTCAACAGGCAGGGAGAGGTGCTGCTCTCCGCAAAGGGAGGGAAATGGAAGGGTTGCTTCCATGTCCCGCGGGGACTCTACCAATGCTGGAAAACTTTGCGCCAGATAGAAAAAAAATAATGAATATTACATATTAGTTAACGCATATGGCCATCATACCCTCAAAAGATCTGATACTGCCCATACCAGGCAGGGAAGAGCACTACGGCTCCTATACGCCTGCCCTCATATCCCTGGGCGTATTATACTTTATGATGGGCTTTATTACCTGCCTGAATGATACGCTCGTGCCCTTTTTCAAAAAAGGTTTTACACTCACCTATGCGGAATCCTCGCTGGTACAGTTTTACTTTTTTCTCACCTACGGCATTATGTCGATACCCGCCGGCAAGATCGTAGAACGGACAGGGTATAAAAAAGGAATGGTAGTCGGCTTTTCCATTGCTGCCGCCGGCGCCCTGCTCTTCCTTCCGGCTTCGGTATTTCATCAATATAGCCTGTTCCTGGGCGCCCTGTTCACCATCGCCATCGGCATCGTATTATTGCAGGTGGCCGCCAATCCCTATGTGACGGTTCTGGGCCCCGCCCGTACAGCCTCTTCCCGCCTGACCCTGGTACAGAGCGCGGGTTCGATCGGCACGACGGCCGCCCCGCTGTTTGGCGCAGGCTTTATCCTCTCGCACCTTCATGAATCACACGCCTCCAGTGAAGCGGTAAAAATACCTTACTTAGGTATTGCGCTGCTCCTGCTCATCGTAGCGGCCGTAGTATCCCGCCTGAAATTGCCGGTGATCCCATCCTCCGCACCATCGGCCCCACACGCGGACCCCGGACAAGCTCCCGCGGTTACTCCCGCCCGGCGGCGCCTCTTTTCTTTCCGCAACCTCAGCTTCGGCGTACCGGCCTTATTCGCCTACGTAGGAGCCGAAGTGGCCGTAGGCACTTTCCTGACCAACTATATCTCGGACATCCTGCATATCCCCGAAAAAGAGGCAAACCGATATGTGGCGTTTTACTGGGGTGGTATGCTGGTTGGCCGGCTCCTGGGAGCCGTGTTATTGCGCCTGTTAAGACCTTCTGCCGTCCTGTCCTTCTGCGCAGGCTCGGCGATAGGGCTGATAGCGGTTTCCGTTGGTACGACAGGATCGGTGGCTGTATGGAGCATGGTGGCCGTAGGCCTTTGCAATGCCGTCATGTTCGCCACGATTTTTTCCCTGGCGGTCAACGGACTGGGAGATTATACCATGCAGGCTTCCGGGCTCCTGTCAACGGCCATCGTGGGCGGAGCCATCATCCCCTTCCTGCAGGGAGTGATAAGAGATCATTATAGCTGGCAATGGGCCTTTGTCATGCCGGCCCTTTGCTATTTATATATTTTATTTTATGCCGTTAATGGATATCGGTCGAAGTATAACTCTTTGGTATAACAGTCCATTCTACGGACCATTGGTTCGTCTAACAATAAAATCACTAATATGCCTAACGATTCATTATTGGTCAACAACAGAGCCGCTGCCGGCAATACCTACGATGCCATCGTGATCGGTTCCGGTATCAGCGGCGGATGGGCTGCCAAAGAATTATGTGAGAAGGGATTGAAAACATTACTCCTGGAAAGGGGCAGGGATGTGAAACATCTGAAGGATTATCCCACGGCGTTGAAGAATCCCTGGGACTTCCGGCACCGGGGGCGACTGCCCCTTGCCGTACAAAAAGACAATCCTATCGTCGGCAAGTGTTATGCTTTCGGCGAAGCCACCGAACATTTCTTTGTAAAAGATAAAGAGCACCCCTATGTACAGGAGAAACCCTATGATTGGATACGGGGCTACCAGGTAGGCGGCAAGTCCCTGCTCTGGGCCAGGCAGACGCAACGCTGGAGCCGGTATGAATTTGAGGCCCCCGGCCGGGATGGATTTGCCGTGGAATGGCCGATCCGTTATGAGGAGCTGGCCCCCTGGTACAGTCATGTAGAGAAGTTTGCCGGCATCAGCGGAAATAAAGATGGGATTGATAACCTGCCCGATGGTGAGTTCCTGCCGCCCTGGGAATTGAATTGTGTGGAAAAACATATTCAGCAGAAAGTAGGGGAACATTATAAAGAGAGGCAGGTGATCATCGGCCGTTGTGCGCATCTGACCCAGCCGCAGGAGGTCCATTTACAGCAGGGTCGTGGTCAATGCCAGGCAAGAAGCTTATGCGACCGGGGTTGCCCATTCGGCGGTTATTTCTGCTCCAACTCTTCCACGATCCCCTGGGCGGAAAAAACAGGCAATCTTACCTTGAAGCCGGATTCGGTCGTGCATTCCATTATTTATGACGAAAAGAAAGGCAGGGCAACCGGCGTGCTGGTGATCGACAACCATACGAAACAGACGACCACCTACTATGCCCGCATCATCTTCGTGAATGCCGCCTGCCTCAATACCAACCTGCTCTTACTGAACTCCGTTTCCGGGCGCTTTCCCAATGGATTGGGTAACGACAATGGATTGATGGGCCATTTTGTTGCTTTTCACAACTACCGGGGTTCCGTGAGCGCCACTTTCGAAGGATACGCGGATAACTATTATTTCGGTCGAAGACCTACTGCCGCCTTCATGCCTTCGTTCCGGAATGTTTTTAAACAGGACACCGACTTCCTCCGGGGATATATGGTAGACTTCTCCGCCGCGCGCTCCGGCTGGCAACAGGGCGAGTATAGAGACGGTATCGGGGGGGAATATAAAGACGGCATTACAGAACCGGGCGGATGGGGCATTTTTATGGGCATGCAGGGAGAGACGGTCCCTAAATTCGAAAATCATGTCCGGCTTAGCAAAGACCTGAAAGATCCCTGGGGCATTCCGCAGTTGATCACTTCCGTGGGATACGATGAGAACGATGAGAAGCTCATAAAGGATTTTTTAACCCAGGGATCCGAGATGCTGGATAAGGCTGGCTGTAAGAATATCAGTGCCGTCGATAACCACCAGGCCCCCGGGCTGGACATCCATGAGATGGGCGGCGTGCGTATGGGCAAAGACCCGAAGACCTCGCTGCTGAACAAATGGAATCAATTACATGCCTGTAAGAACGTATTTGTAACGGATGGCGCCTGCATGACCTCCGTAGGCAATCAAAACCCCTCCCTCACCTTCATGGCATTGACAGCCCGTGCAGCGGGTCATGCCGTGGAGGAATTGAAGAAAGGGAACTTGTAAGGGTTTCATAAATAACAAAAGCAGATGGATAGAAGAAATTTTTTGCAGTTGGGAAGCGCAGGCGCAGCAGGTTTATTGATGGCCGGCAGCGCAATGGCCGGAAACTTCCCGGCCGGCGCGAAACAACCTCCCTCCGCCGCCCCGGGAAATCCTATCACGGGCAATACGACAATCAAGCCCATCTCCGGGTCTTGGTTCGAATTCCAGCACCTGCTCCCTTTCGAAGGCAAATATTGGGACCCTGCTTTGAAGAAATTCACGGCGGCGCAATGGCAACAAGTCGTAAAGGAAATAAGGGGGATTGGATTTGAATACCTGGTATTGCAGGAGATAGCCCTCGACGGCAAGACCTTTTATCCTTCCGCCATCGCGCCGAAATTTGAATTGGGATGTGAAGATCCGCTAGAAGCTGTACTCTCGGCTGCCGATGAGGTGGGGATTAAGTTTTTTATCGGCAACGATTTCTGGGATGATGTCCATAAAGGCGAGTTCCTGATGAAAGACCCCGGTATCCGGAAGTTAAGGGCGCATGCGATGGAAGAAGTCGCCTTAAAGTACAGCCATCACCCGAGCTTTTATGGATGGTATTTCCCCAATGAAGCTTACCTGATGCCATACTTTGACGAGGCTTTTATTGATTATGTCAATGATTGCGCCAGAATTGCGAAGGGGTTGATGCCTGCTTCCGTCAACCTCATCGCTCCCTATAATATCCGGGCGGAGCGAAGCGATAAGAAATTCATCCGGCAGCTGGAAAGAATGAATATCGAGATCATCGCGTACCAGGATGGGGTAGGAGTGGCCCAAACCAAACTGGGAGAGCCCGCCGCCTATTTCGAACATCTGTACAAAGCCCATCAGCAAGCCTCACGGGCAAGGATCTGGGCCGATATCGAACTGTTCTATTTCGAAGAGAAGACCCACGGCAACCTCCTGCCCGCTGATTTCAAAAGGATCCTGCAGCAAATGGAAGAGATCTCCCCCTTCGTCGATAAAATACTGTGCTATCAATACCAGGGGCAAATGAACAAACCCGGCTCTACCGCCTATGCCGGCCATCCCAACCAGAACTCCGTACATTTATACGAGCAATACAAGCAATGGCTCGACGCGCACCCGCAAGGGCTTTAAGGGTATGCTCACCGTATCAACACAAAACTTCCTTTACGGGAGAAAACACCTCCTGAAGGGCATTCCATTTCGATAAAATAGACATAGGCGCCTGAAGGACATGGCTGTCCTCTAAAGGTCCCATTCCAGCAGGAAGCCCGGTCGCCGGCAATAAAATTATTGTGTTCATAGACCTTTTCACCCCATCGGTCATAGATGACCATGTGTTTTATGATGGAGATGCCCTTGACGACAAACACATCGTTTACCCCATCGTTATTCGGGGTAAAGGCATTGGGGACGCGTACACGGCTTTCCTGGCAATCTACTGCAACGACGATCGTGTCGGATGCTTTACAACCATACTCATTTTTAACGGTCAGAAAATAACTGGTGCTCGCCAATGGCGTACAGAGGGGGGACGGGCAGTTGTAACAACTCAGGTATTTTTCAGGAACCCACTTCCACCCGGTCACATCGCTGCTGCCCGTAGCATTCAAAGTGACATCGTACCCGGCATGAACGACCACATCCGGACCAGCGTTAACGGTTGGCAAAGGCCGGACCGTCACGGTTACGGCAGCTTCGTGTATAAAACAGGAATAGGCATCGGAACCTTTGACGGTATAGGTCGTGGTGCCAGGCGCAAGGGCTACGGGATTAGGAATGGTCGTATCGCTCAGACCTTCGGTGTTATTGATCCATCGATAGATCGTCTCCCCGGTGGCAGTCAGTTGCACGGATCCTCCGGCACAGACGGTGTCATCCGGACTGAGCTGTAAGTTCCCCGGTTGTACGACCTTGATGGTCAGCGGCGCTGTATTCTGGCAGCCAATATCATCTTTTACGGTCAGTATATAGTCGGTGGTGACCTTCGGCGAGGCTACCGGGTTGGCGATGGAATAATCACTCAGCCCGGTGGCCGGCGACCATTCATACACACTACCGCCGCTGGCCTGTAAAGCCACCGGGTTATCCCGGCAGATCACCGGATTGGCAGGCGAGATGGCTGCGACGGGATTGGGCCTTATTTTAATAACTCCCTGCAGGGTAGTGTCTTTGACACAACCGGCATTATTCTGCATCAACAAGGTCGCTTTGTAAGTGCCGGCGGTAAGATATTGATGTTGGGCAGTTCCATTTGCCGAAGGGACGATGCTGCCATCACCGAAGTCCCAGGAATAGGAACTCGCATTTTGCACCTGGGAGGACAATACCACGGTATCGCCGATACAGGTCTCCGGGGGGGGCGGCGGCAGGGATACCACCGGGTCTGAGATAATAATAGAATCGATATACTTTCCCTGAATTCCATTATATGCGTAGACATTCAGGGTAACAATGTATTTACCCGGCTTCTCATAAACATGGCTGGGATAATTGACATTATCGGCGGTGATGCCATCTCCGAAATCCCAGCTTACTCTGATATAATTATAGGAGGTATTGGTAAAGGAAACCAGCAGCGGGGGGCAGCTGCCTGCCACATAAGAGGAGTTAAAGCTGAATGCTGAATTGAAGTTTCTTACGATGATGACCACCGGAGTGGCGGTCGACTGGCAAGGCAGCGACGGATTGCTGGCTGTCATCGTGACCGTATACGTTCCTGGTTTAGCATAGGTATGCGAGGGATAGACATCGGTGGAAGTGCTGCCATCGCCAAAATCCCAGCTATAAACCGTATTGGAATTTCCGTAGTCATTGGTGCTATTATAAAAATATACGGTTGTATTGAGGTGCACGTCGGTGCCGGAGGGGGAGAAGGCGGCCTGCGGCCCGTTGACACTCACATATTGCGTATAGGGTGTGTTGGCGGAGCAGCCGGCTGCATCGGTGATTTGCATGCTGACCGTATAGCCGCCCGGGCTGGCATAGGTATGTGAAATGCTGCCGCCTTTGGTTTTCGTGACAGCTTGCCCATCTCCAAAATTCCATTGCCAGGAGAGTATGGGATTATCGGGGGTGGAATGAGAGGTGTCCTGAAGGAGGACGGGAGACTGATAGCAAAGTTTGTCGGCAATGACTTTAAATCCCCCGGTGGCGCCTTTGATAGCCAGGGGCATAAAGTTGGTAGTGTCCTGGCATCCAAAAACATAACTCGTCAGAATAAACCGTATGTCTTTTTCCCCGGTTTGGAAATTGCTTAGTGTCGCATTATAGGTCGTCGTCCACCGGTACCCGTACCCATTGTCCGACCGGCTGCCCTGAAAGGCCGTGCCGTCCCTGTATTCCGTACTTTGGAAATAATACCCGGCATAATAGTAGCCATAATAAATATCGTTGGTTTGGTAAGGATTTTCGTCCAGTTTTGAAATTTGTATAGCTACCGGGGTATTGCTGCACACCGCTGATGCGGATCCGGTAAGGACAGGAGCCTGTTTCAAAAGTACATGCACAGGGTTGGGATCATTGACTACAAGGGAACATTGACCATTGACTGCCGTCAGTGAGACAGAATAGATTCCTGTTTTCGTGTAAGTATGTTTTACGGTGGCCTGGTCTCCCGGAGTAGTAGTCGAGCTGCCATCTCCAAAATTCCAGACAATGCTGGTGGCCTGAACGCTGGCCTGGGTGAAGGTAACTTCCCCGCGTGTCCCGTCGCAGGTATTGGTATGACCGGTTATCTGAGGGAACGGGGGTTTGACCGTGATGGTTTTTGTCATGGAAGTATCACATCCCCCTACATTTTTCGCATATAGTTTAATCGTATAATCCCCGCTGGCATTATACGTATGCGTGGGGTTGGCAACGCCATAGGAAGTCCCTCCGTCCCCGAAGTCCCAGGTATAGGTATTGATGTCGGAATTATTGGGCGTCGTGGCGAAGTAGACCGTGCTGTTTCCACAGATGGGGCTGGGACTTATAGTAAAATCCAGTTTTATTTTCGGATCTATGATTACGGCATTGGAATAGGCGGTGCCCGTGCAACCGCTTCGAGTAATGTAATTCAGTGTCGCAACATAGTGACCGATAGTGATATAGGTATGGGTCGGCGATGGGTCGGTCGATACGCTGCCATCTCCGAAAGTCCAGTTGGTGGAGGCCAATGGGTCTGAGGAATTGGCGCCAAACGTGACCGTGATGGGAGTTACACAGCTTGCGGGATTTGTCGGATTAATGTAGACCGTAACAGGGGGTGGGGGATAAAGAGAGTACTGGGTGAAAACCGCTGTCCCCGTACAACCGTTTTGCGTGGTATAGTTTAAGGTGACGGTATAAGCGCCGGTGTTTGAAAAGGTATGCGTCGGGCTGGCATCCGTCGATGTGCCGCCGTCTCCAAAATTCCATTTCGTAACGGTCAGAGGTTCCGAAGAATTAGCACTAAAGGTATTCGTAAGCAGGGTCGTACACGCCGAAAGGGTTCCGGGCCCTGCGGCGGAAATATAGGCGGTCGGCCGGGTTATCTGTACGTATTGGGAGGTCGTATTACTGCAGCCATCCGCATTGGTAACCTGCAGCCATACCAGGTACGCTCCGTCGGAAGTATAGGTGAACGTTGGGGATTGCAGGGTCGAACCGATCTGGTGATTATAATAATTGTAATTGAAATCCCATGCCCATTTGACGGCGCCGGGTGTCGGGTCCTTAAAATTTACGGCCACCGGGGACCCGCATTTCCCGGCTATATCCGCCGAAAATCCGTTCGGAGCCGGCAGATCTTTAACGGAGATCTGCTTGCTGGCAGATTGGGGACAGGTTCCGAAGGTGTTATTCAGGGTAATGGTATGGGTCCCTATCGTGTAGAAGGCATAGTATAAACTCCCATAATTGTAATATTGAGGGACACCATCCACTGACCATACGCTATTATCGGGGGCAGGCGAGCTTTGGCTGTTGAAGGTGACAGAACTTCCCTTGCAGATGAGGGAAGGGACGTCAAAAGAGGTACTGTAGTTGGCGACATTGAGCGAGTTAGTCTGCGTGCTGACGACCGTGCATCCTTCAGAGCTGTGGACCTTCAAACTCACGGAATAGGTTCCTTTTTTATTAAATATATAAGTTGGATTCTGCTGGGTGGATGTGTTCCCATCGCCGAAATCCCATACATAATCCAGGGTGCCGGGCCCCTTACTGTTATTCGTAAACTGCACAGGATCCGAAGTGAGGCAGAGCACTTTTTTGTCGGCGCTGAAACTGGCAGTCAGGGCGGAGATGATCGTAACGATATTCGCCTTGCTCAAGGTGGTATGACAACCAAAGTTATTAGTTATGGTCAGGCTGACGGAGGCTACCTGCTCCACTCCATAGGTGTATGACTGATTGCTGTTAGTTCCCTGCACGGTCGACCCGTCTCCAAAATCCCAGGTATAGCTGGCGATACTGCCGCTTCCGGGATTGGAATTACTGGTAAAGGTTACGGGTGTTCCAAGACACACTTTAGCAGGGGCGACGGTAAAATCCACTACAGGTGGCTTGTAGACGGTAACCTGCTGTGTACTGGTGGATTGATTGGCTCCATCCAGGACGGTCAGCGTGACCGTATAGGTTTGCTCCGCGGTATAGACAGCGCCCCCATTGGTCAATGCGGAACTATTGCCGTTGCCGAAATCCCATTTGTAAACAGCATTCGGAGAGGCGCCCGTCGTTCTATTGGTAAAGTTGACTACCAGGGGAGAGCAGCCGCCGGATCTATCCATTGAAAAGTCGGCGTTTAATTGCGCGCAAACGGCACTGCCCAATAATAATAGTGTGAACAGGAGAAGGCTATATTTTAGACAGATTTTAGCTGAATGGGGCCCCATAGGCGCTTAAGTGTAAACCAGGTTTAGGCTTCTTGCCCCTGTAAGGTAAATATTCAGGCTGGAAATGTCAAATCAGGGATGGAATCCGGTTATAAATGCCGGTTCTCAGTTGCCCGGTGGTGGTTATTTGGGTTCCCATTTTTTTTGAAAATATCCAGAGTGATTTATTATTTTTGGTAGAGCAAAACGAAACGTACTTCTCCAATTAAATCTCCAAGTCAATAACTTCAATAGTTATTCCTTCCAATCCTGGAATCTGGAATTATTGCGTTAAGCCAGTAAGGCCTGATGCTTTCTTTTATTCATATTACTAATCGTCATAGCTATAATAAGCCAGGAGAATTATTTTGATCGCATTGAGAAAGGAGATAAAACAACTTAATCTTATCCCATTTAAAATATAAAAAATGGCAACGAAACAAAACACTATATCTGCAACAAACAATTTAGAACATTTAATAGAAGCTATACTGCAAGCCAACCAATTTTTTTTAGATCAGGTTCAACGACAAGTAAATACGGCATTGACCTTACGGAATTGGATAATTGGTTATTATATTGTTGAATATGAACAGAACGGCCACGATAAGGCGGAATATGGCGATCGATTATTCCGAAAATTGGCTGAGCGATTAAAGAATAATGGTATTAAAGGGATATCATTTACTTTGCTGCATCTATGTAAGCAATTCTATTTAGCTTACCCTCAAATTGTTCAGACACTGTCTGAACAATTTCAATTCATTGATTTTCAAAAGAGTATAATTGCTCGGTCGGCTATTGAACAATTTGAGAAAGTCCAAAATACTCCTACCCATCTGTTGCTTAACCGCTTATCTTTTAGTCATTTTATAGAATTGATCAAAGCCGATTCGTACTTAAAGCGTATTTTTTATGAAACGGAGGCCATTAAGAATAATTGGTCCGTTCGCGAACTGTCTAGAGCAATGAATAGCATGCTTTTTGAACGTACCGGCTTAAGTAAAGATAAACAGGCTGTACTGGAGAAACATAGAAAGGGTACAGGCTTGAAACCGGAGGATGTTTTCAGGAGTCCATATCTGTTGGACTTTTTAGGTTTGGAAGAAAAGAGTTCCTATGTTGAAACAGATCTGGAACAGGCAATTATTGACCACCTTCAAACATTTCTCTTGGAAATGGGCCGAAAGAGAATGAAGTTCATAAGGGTGATAATCCCCCGATAGGCATAATATTATGCGCTGGTAAGGATGAAGCATTGGTGAAATATGCCACGATGGGCTTGCCTCAGAAAGTCTTTGTATCTAAGTATATGACGAATTTGCCAAGTGAAGCCGAATTAGAAAAAATCATTTCCAAAGAACAGCAAAAATTGCAGCAATAATTTAATTTTGCATAGCCGGCAGAAAAACGAAGTCATATCAGCGAAGGCGCTACCCCAAACGTTTTTTTAAAGGAAGAGGAGAAGTGGGATAAGTTCTCAAAACCTACATCCAAATAGGCTGCAGAGGGTTTAATGCCTTTTTCCTTGATCAGATAATAGGCCTCCTGTAAGCGTTTTTGTTGCAGCCATTGGCCAGGCGAAGCGTTGAATATCTTTTCAAAATCGCGTTTAAAACTGGCCAGGCTCCTGCCGGTCAGCTTGGCGAAGTCGCTCATGGAAACGTTGTACATATAATGTTGCTGCATGAATGCCTCCAGGTCGATCTTATAGGGTTCGCTGAAATCAAACAACAAATCTTTGAGCGATGGGTCGATTTTAAGCACCAGCTCGATCGCTTCGATCGTTTTCAATTCCGTCAAAGCCTCGTTCATCCTCCCGGGTTCAGTAAAATAAGGCAGCAGTGAGTCGAAATATCCTTTAAGAAAAGGATCCGGCGATAAGATCAGGAAATTTTCCACAGGGTGTCTACCGGCGCCGGTAGACTGAATGTTTCTCTCAGCGCTGTAATTGCGCAAGATATCCTGGCTGAAGAAGATATTGATGGCCTTGAATTCCCCGCCTGGCGGCGGTACCTTTATGGACTTGATTAATTGATTGCGCTTGACAAATCCGATCGTCCCTGCTCCAAATACCTTCACCCCGTCGGGATGCATAAAATGAGTTTCACCGGCCATGATATAGCCTAAAGTGTGATCCGGTACGAATTGCTCGTTACCGCGCTGCGCTTTATCCACGCAGGAGTAGAGCAAATTATCGATCACCATATGTGAATGATCCTGTCCCATCTTCTGATTATTTTAACTGGCTCATAAAAAGTTTATCCATGGCGCGGTCCGGCAGTACTTTGTTCAAAAATAACAACGGTTTAGCCAGCAGACCGCCAGAATACCTCGTCTTAGGTTTTTTAGCTTCGATCGCCTCTTTGATCAGCTTTGCGATCACGATCGGTTCGGCTGCCCGGTGACCCTGGGTTTTGGCCAAATTAGCAAACTTATCTACCATTGATTTATACACCGTTTTCCCCGACGTTTTGATCAGATTGTCGGCAGCTATGTCTGTCCACTCGGATTTTACACCACCCGGTTCTATTACAATCACATCGATCCCAAAAGGCCGAACCTCGTTGCGGAGTGCATCACTCAGGGCTTCCAGCGCAAACTTGCTGGCGTGATACCACCCGCCCAAAGGCGTAGCAAACTTACCGCCAATACTCGATATATTGATTATTTTACCAAAACGCTGTGCCCGCATAGAAGGGATCACCAATTGAGCCAAACGGGCGGCCCCCAATACATTTACCTCCAGCTGGTAGCGTGCATCTGCCAGCGTGACATCTTCTACGGCCCCAAAGGAGCCAAACCCGGCATTATTGATCAATACGTCTATTTTCCCTTCTGCGGTGAGAATCGTATCGATTCCGTTTACCATCGATGCTTCATCGGTAACATCCATCGCCAGCACTTTTGCACCAAGCGATTGGATATCGGTCATTTTATCTAACCTGCGGGCAGCTCCATAGACAATGTATCTGGACTGTAATAATAGTTTAGCGGTTTCCTTACCCATGCCGGCGGAGGCGCCGGTGATTAATACTACTTTGCTCATATTGATTCGTTTTTTGTAGGATACAAAGCTCGGCAGTTTTCAAAACCTATGGTTTTCTGAGAAGCTCAAATTTCCTTTGCTGTGAAGCTCACCCCACTCACCCCTCATTTTGTCCACTTCGGGGATTTCTCTGCAGCCTCTTTCTCCGGCCTGAAGCATTTTTGCCGTGTTATTGAATTCACCCAAACTACAATTATTAACGAATCCCTTATGGTACAAAAAAAAATTAGGGTCAGCCTATTGGTACTCCTTTTCCCGCTGGCGCTGCTCGCCCAGCAAAAACACAACTTTTCCGTTTCGGGCACCATAAAAGATAAAAAAACAGGGGAAACGCTGAGCGGAGCTACCGTTGGTTTTTTAGAGCATCCCGGATTAGGGGTTGTCACCAATGCCTATGGATTTTATTCTATCACGATCCCCGAGGGAAAATATTCGATGCTTATATCTTTTTCCGGTTATGCAGCAGATACCGTGGAACTGGATCTGAATAAAAATATAGTACTGAACAGGAGCATGTCCAATTCCAATAGCCAGTTGCAGGAAGTGGTGGTAACGGCCAGAAGGGGCAACAATATTCTTAAAACTCCCCCGGGCGTCCAGCGCCTTTCTATGGAGGATATAAAGAACGTGCCGGTTTTGTTTGGCGAAAAGGATGTGCTGAAAACCATTCAATTATTGCCTGGTATCAAATCCTCCGGCGATGGAAAATCCGGTTTTTATGTCAGAGGCGGAGGCGCCGATCAGAACCTTATTTTACTGGATGAAGCCACGGTGTATAATGCCTCGCATCTCTTAGGTTTCTTTTCCGTCTTCAACTCGGATGCCATTAAAGACATCGCTGTCTATAAGGGTGGTATGCCGGCCAATTACGGCGGCAGGCTGGCTTCCGTCGAAGACATTAAAATGAATGATGGGAACGATCAGAAATTCGGCGTAAGCGGAGGCATCGGCCTGATCGCTTCCCGCCTTAACCTGGAAGGACCTATCGTAAAGGACAAGGGCTCATTTATGGTCAGCGCCCGGAGAACCTACGTGGATGCATTCACCGGACTGGCCTCCGATACCAACATCAAACACAGCGTACTGTATTTCTATGATATCAACCTGAAAGCTAATTACAAGCTGAATGAAAAAAATCGTGTTTTTCTGTCGGGTTATTTCGGAAAGGATGTACTGGACATTAAAAGCGGCGCCGGCATCGACTGGGGCAACTCGACGGCCACCTTCCGCTGGAACCATATCTTCAATGACAAGCTGTTTTCCAATACCTCCCTGATCTACAGCAACTACAATTACAATACGCAATTCACCAGTAACGCTAACAATATCAGGGTTTCTTCTGCGATCACCGACTATCATTTCAAACAGGATTTTAATTATTATTTGAATCCCCGCAATAAGCTCGATCTCGGCATCGACGTTAACTACCATGTTACGCAGCCCGGTCAGGCAGTGGCTTCCCAGACCTCTAAATACAATAATGTTACGCTGAACAAGAAATATGCCCTGGAAAGCGCCATTTATGCCTCTCATGAATGGACACCTACCTCAAAATTAAAATTTACCTACGGATTAAGATTGACGGCCCTTACCGTACTGGGGCCGGATAGTGTTTATTCCTACGACAATGCAGGTAATGTCCTGACCAGCACCTGGTACTCCGGCGGAAAGGTTGTGAAAACATACCTGAACCCCGAGCCCCGGTTTGCGGCCAGCTACCAGTTAGATGAGAAAAGCTCGATAAAGCTGGCCTACGACCGGAATGTGCAGAATATTCATTTGCTGAATAATTCCACCTCGAGCAGCCCGACGAATGTCTATTTGCCTACCAGTAACATCGTGCAACCGGAGATCGCCGACCAGGTATCGGCAGGGTATTACAGCAATTTTCACCATCATGCCTATGAGTTCTCCTCTGAAATCTACTATAAGACGATGCAAAATCAGATCGATTACAAGAATGGCGCCGAGCTCATTGGGAATAATAACGTAGAATCCCAGCTGCTGTTCGGAAAAGGCAGGGGATATGGATGGGAGAATTATATCAAGAAGAAAAGCGGCAGGCTGACGGGCTGGATCAGTTATACCCTTTCAAAGACAGAGCGTCAGATCATTGGCATCAACAATGGCAGCTGGTACAACGCTCCCCAGGATCAGACGCATAATTTTTCGGTGGTAGGCATCTACCAATACAACAAAAAATGGACATTCTCTGCTACCTGGGTATACAATACAGGCAATGCCACCACCTGGCCTTCCGGAAAATTCCCCGTAGATGGCGTCCCGGTGTATTACTATTCGTCGCGGAATGCCTATCGCATGCCGGCCTATCACCGGTTGGATCTGGGCGCTACGATGATCGCCAAAAAGACGGCCAAATTCGAGAGCAGCTGGACCTTCTCCATCTACAATGCCTATGGCCAATCCAACCCTTATACGATTGCCTTCCAGAAAGATCCTAATAATCCGATGAAGACCCAGGTCCTTCAGACCACTTTGTTCAAAATGGTACCCTCTATTACTTATAATTTCAAATTTTAATTCCATGAAGAAGATATTTTTCATCCTGCTGTCATCGGTCGTTTTTATCGCTTGCACCAAGACGATCACACCCGCGCTTAACACCGCCGCTGCCCAGCTCATCATACAGGGAGCGGTCAGCGATACGGCAGGGCCTTATTATTTGTCCATTGTAAATTCCGTCGGCTTTTACGCCAATAATACATATCCCGGCGTATCCGGCGCCACGGTGACGATCACCGACTCGACGACCGGCCTCCGGGACGTCCTTACCGAGACGACAACCGGTTACTACGTCACCCATTCTTTGGTCCAGGGTATGCATGGCCATACCTATCTATTAAACGTATCGCTCAACGGGAAAACCTATACGGCCTCCTCTACCATGCCGCAGCCGGTGGCGCTGGATTCCGTCACCTTCGATTATCAAACGAAAAACACTATCCGGGCCCAGGCGAACTACCAGGATCCCAAAGGGATCGTCAATTTTTACAAGTATTCTCTTGTCATCAATGGCGTAGTCGATAAACGCTTCCAGGTCTTCGAAGACCGTCTCTCCGATGGCCGGTATATCCAGGATAAAATAGATGCCGATACCTCCGAGATCAAACGGAACGACCTGGTGCAGCTCAGCCTCGTAGGGATCGACAAGAATGTCTTTACTTATTTGAACGAGGCGGAGCAGATAGCTTACTCCAACGATCAACTGGCGGCCCCGGCAACACCCGTCACTAATATCACGGGGGGGTGTTTAGGCTATTTCAGCGCCCAGACCGTCAGCAGCAAGACGGGCGTGGCAAAATAATAGGGGGCTTTATTCCTTAAATTATAAAATAAACAACTATGTCCGAAATAACGGCAAGTGCCATCAAACTCCCTCTGTTACAGCAACCGAAAAAGAAGAAAGATAATCTTATTTCCTGGCTGGCGCCCCTGACCTGCCTGATCTCGGGTTACCTGATCTGGCGGTTCCTGATCGGCTCCGATGCCAACTTCACCAAACCCGATCTCAGCGGTGGTTTTTGGCCCGATCAGGCAGGTCCCAAAACCAATCTTTCCCGTATGTACTTAGGTGGTATCATTGTTCCGATCCTGATCGGCGCCCTGCTGACTGTTCTCACTTTCGTCGTCGAACGCTTTTGGGTGATCCATAAAGCTACCGGCAATGGCAGCATTCCGCAGTTCATCCGGAAGATACAGTTTCATTTGGCCAATAAAAATGTGGACGCTGCCCTTTGGGAATGTGACCGGCAGAAAGGCAGTGTGGGCAATGTAATGAAAGCCGGCCTTCGCAAATATAAAGAAATGATCACGGCCGAACTGGATACGGAACAGAAAGTGCTGGCGATCCAGAAAGAAGTAGAGGAAGCTACTTCCCTGGAACTGCCCATGCTGGAAAAGAACCTGGTATTCCTATCCACCATCGCTTCTGTGGCCACCCTTATGGGACTGCTGGGAACGGTCATCGGTATGATCAAATCCTTCTCCGCTTTAGGTGACAGCGGCGGCGGAGAAGCCGCCCAGCGTCTTTCCCAGGGTATTTCCGAGGCCTTGTACAATACAGCCCTGGGTATCGGCACTTCGGCCATCTCCATCATTATGTATAATATCTTTACTACCCGGATCGATGGGATCACCTATGGGATCGATGAGAGCGGCTTCACGTTAACGCAAAGCTTCACCACTTTGTATAAGTAGGAGCATCCGGTTAAAAATGCATATATTGGGGCGCCTTAATTCGCAGAGATGTTCACCGAAATAAAGACAATCATTCAAAAAGACCGGAAGTTACAGGCATTACTTTTTATCGCGCTGCTCGTTCAGGTCATTATATGCATAACGGCCATCGGAGTTTATCATCCCGATCAGCATTTTCAGCTTATCGAGTTCTCTTCCTTCCAGTTAAAACACGAATCAGCCGCAAAATCGGTATGGGAACTGGACGCACAAATAAGACCTACTCTGGTGGTCTGGCTTTTCTCGGCTTATTATATCGTTTGTGAATTCTTCACCATTCACGATCCTTTTGTGCAGTTGGCGATCCTGCGTATTTTGCTGGGCCTGGTGCTGTTTGCCTTCTTTAACCTGGTCACCATTTATTACCTGAGAAATGAAAAGCCTCGGATCCTTTACTGGTCCCTGCTGATCCTGAATTTTTCCTGGCTGTTCAGTTATACCAGGACCTTATTCAGTTCAGAAATGCTGTCGTCCCTGTTCTTTTTCGGCGGAGTCTTTTTATACGATCTGAAAAGGAACGAAAGAGGAAATACCGGGATTTTCTATCCCCTGATCACAGGCTTCCTTTTCTGCCTTTCCTTTTATTTTCGCTTTCAGATGGGACTCGCCATCCTGGGCTTCATGGTATGGATGTTCCTGTTCGAAAGAAAATTGAAAAATATCTTTTTACTCGGCCTGGCATTTTTGGCGGGCATGGCGATAAATACCTGGCTGGATCATGGTTTTTATCATGAGTGGGTGTTCACTCCTTATAAGTATTATGAAGTAAATATTATCCAGGGGAAAGCCGCGTCCATGGGTACGGCCAGTTTCCTTGTCTATATAGGTCTGCTGGTCGTCGTTGTCACCGCGCCGCCGCTCAGTATCCTGCTTCTTTATTACGGTATAAAAGCTTCTTTTAAGAAATATAGCCAGCCCCTGAGTATCACCGTTTTTTTCTTTATCGTAGGCCATTGCCTGATCAGCCATAAGGAGGAAAGATTCCTTTTCCCCATATTAAATATACTGCCGGTATTGATCGGATGGGGGCTTTCCGACTTCGCCAATTATTATGAACATTGCAAAAAGTGGATCGCCCAATTGATTAAAGGAACGCTTATTTTTAGTGGGGGCATAAACATCATCGTACTTTGCCTGTTGTTTTTTACTCCTTACTCACAGATGATCCATTTCTCTTCCGTACTCAAAAATCGCTTCAAAGGGCCCGTTACCATTTACTGCGTTCCCCGCACCCCTTTTGAAACCGAGTCGGGCCTTCCCCTGGTATTTTATAGAAAAGCCGTGCCCAATCTTCATTTCAAAAAGATTTCGACCAATGACTCCGTTCAATATATCAACACTGATATGACCGGCGATACCTATCTCGCAACGACTTATAATCAGATCCTCGACAACCTTCCTATGATCGACAGCCTCGGTTATAAACCCGTCGCTTATTCATCAGCCATGCTTTGGGATATTAACAAGTTCCTTCATTCGAAAGGCATCAACACTATCAATGATATCTGGGTGCTTTATAAAAAGTAATAAGAGGGCGCCTGATCCCAACCGCCTTATCAATAATCAAACTTTATCTGGAATCGTATACCATACCGGGGGACCATCGGATGATTCAGGTAAGTAAACCGTTCAATGGCGTCCACTCTCACGAATTTAAAAATATTGCCGATGCCGATGCCTCCTTCAAAATAGGGTTGGCTGCCCAGTATATACGTGGAACTTAGCCCGCTGGTCATGGGATATTTCATCAGCAACGGATCTTTAGACGGATCGTTCTCGCTTCGTACGCCTCCATACAGCAATTTCCCCGTAATGATCTCCCGCCATTTCAGTCTTTTCAGGAAGGGAACTTTATTAAACAGAAAGCCATTGAAATGATGCTCGGCATTGATCCCTACATAGTGATCACTGACAAATTCCAGGAAATTCATCAGGTTGTATGAATTGGCGCTATAAGCATAAGACTGGTTGGCAGGTAGTATATTCAGCAGCGGGAAAGGTAATTTTCCGGCCACATAACCGCCGGACAGAGTCATATCCGTGTAGCCGAAGGGAGATAAATAGAAGCGTTTGAAGATATTCAGATTGAGGTCCTGGTAGGAATAATTTCCGCCGAACAGGCCCTTGATCCCTGCGGTATACCGAAACGTGAAGATAGGGTACTGGTTCGTAAAGGGCACCCGGTATACCCTTCCCTGGTAGAATTTTTCGTGGGGCGCCCAGCGGATTTGTGCAGACAATTCGCTGGTTGAGATCTGCGAAACGGTATCGAAGGCATTACCCTTCGGTTGCACATAGTAGATGGCTCCGGCAGGACGTTGCGCCCAATATTTGAAACCCAGGGCATAAGAAAAATGATTGGGAAGTTCATGGACATAATCGAGACGAAAGATATCATTGTACAACCATTTATCGTTATTGCCTCTGCTAAAGGATAGCAGGAAGCTGTTTTCCTGCATAAACTGAAGTTCCTGGCCGGGTATTTTTACATCGTGCTGGTAACTGGCCTTTATATAATGCAGAGGATAGCCATAAACGGATAGCTTGTTGAAAGAATAGGCCAGGCCCAGGTCATACTTCCACCGGCGATCCGTAAACCCATACGCGCCATAGGCTTCGGGATACCAACGCTTGCTAAACGCCGGTGTGCTTCTGCCACCGAACTTTAAACGAAATCCTTCCACGGGATTGAAACTATAGAAGGTATTGGCAGGCCCAATTTCGAATTTGCCTGCCGTTTTGTATCCGGACACCAGTAAGTTAACTACATCTTTGACCCTGATAAAAGCGCGCAGGTGCTGCAGGCTATCGATGTTTTTATATACCAGCGCTTCACCCGGACTTAAGGAGTCATGCCGGTGCGCATTCCACCAGGATTCCGTTTTCCCGGAAGCATCCGGCAAAGTAAGCGGCGGAGAAGTCAGGGAAAAGACACTGTCCGCAATAGGCTGGTTAGTGACCAGGTGGCTGTAAGAGACGATCTTTCTCCCATAAATTCTTCCCTTTTCTTTTGCCGAAAAAGAAAAGCTTGCCGATATATCGGAAGTGAGCAGGTAATAATGCCCGCCGGGGGTCCTTTCAAAATCCTGCGTTATATGTAAATCTTTGATGAAGTTAAGGTTGATCTTTTTGCTGACGGTCAAAGTGGCTTTTTCGACCGAATAGTTCCCATCCAGGGTTATATAAAGCAGGCCCCTGAACAGCAGGTCATCCGGGTTGCGTGGGGTATAATTCAGCCGGACTACTCTTTGTCCATGACTGATGATCGTATCCTCAATATAATACTCGTAGAAAGTCGTTGCCACCGTAGAGATAGGGCTTACAAACTGGTTGGTGAACAGGGTGATATTGTTGTCGTAAATATCTATGTCGGCATATAGTGCATTTATGTAAGTGCTGATGCCCTTTGAATCGATTAAATTCCCGAAATCCGCCTTTTTTTCCGCTGTAATGATCTGCCTGGTTTGGGGTGGCTTTTTTTTGTAATAGTTATTGGAAAGGGTTTCTTCCAGGTAGACGGGATATAGCAGGGACGAGTCTGCCGCCAGCGAATCGGGATGGGCAAACAGGAATTGGTAGGGTTTGTACCTGGGACGATTGAGCTTCTCCCGCGATACATCCCGAAGGCATATTTCCGCTTTTTCATACTTTTCATACGTGGCATAATCAAAAGCCCCCGGCCGGTTGGAACCCTTATTGGCGATGACTTTTCTGATCAGCTCGACAGCCGGGTTGTCTTTGTTCCGGTATTTGCTTCTTTTATTATTGGTGACGACTACCATTGCCAGGCTTTTAATGTCCTGTTCCAGCACAATATTCATACTGGCCGCGCTATCCGTTCCGGCAGTAATGGTTTTGCCGCCATAACCTATCATGGAAATCTCCAAGCGGGTATCGGGAGCCCTGACCGGTAAAGAAAATCTGCCCAGGGAGTCGGAACGGGTCCCCCTTTTCCGGGACCTATCCAGGATACTCGCATTTTTCAAAGGCTGCCCCGTAGCGGCATCTCTGATAACACCCGACACAACAATAGTCTGTGCCAGGCTTCGAACTGCCAACAATAGCAGTAGAAATAGAAATGATAATTTTTTATATCTCATGGCCATCGCTTAATTCTATGGTCCGGTCGCTGCGGCTTGCAAAATCCTCGTCATGGGTGACCGCAATAATGGTTTGCCCGAGTTCTTTTGACAGGTCCCGGAAAATATCGAACACAATAGCCGTATTTGCGGAGTCCAGGTTACCGGTTGGCTCGTCGCCCATGATGATAGCCGGGTCATTGATCAGCGCCCGGGCGATGGCCACCCGCTGTTGCTGGCCCCCCGACAGTTTACCGGCTTGTTGCCGGGCCTGCCCCCGCAATCCCAGCAGGGACAGGCTTTGATAGGCTTTCTCTTCGATTTCAGCCTTTGTCTTCTTTTTAAGCTTTAATGCCGGGAGCATGATATTTTCCAGCGCCGTAAATTCGGGTAGCAGATAATGAAACTGGAATACAAAGCCGATATGCTCGTTACGAAAGGCCGCCAGTTGATTTTGCGATCGTCCATTCAGCATTTGCCCGTTGATAACCAGCTCGCCTTCAAAATCTGTATCCATAGTAGACAGGATATACAATAAAGTGGATTTGCCGCTACCCGATTTGCCTGTTAACGTTAGAAATTCGCCTTTCCTCACCTCAAAGCTTACGGCTTTCAATACCTTAAAAGGATGAGGCTGGTAAAAGTATTTGGTAATATTTGTCGCCTTCAGGGCAATGATAGTATTCATTTTTTTTATCCGCGTATGATGATAACAGGGTCTACCCGGGAAGCTTTCTTCGCGGGCAGGTATCCCGCCAAAAGGGTGGTGAGGAGACCAAAAACAAAGGACATTCCGTAATCTTTTGCCTGGTAGGCCATCGGCAGATGATCCAATCCGCTGAGTTTAAAAGGGATATGATTGACGCCCACGCATACCAGGAAGCCGGACAGCATACCCAGGAACCCACCGGTCACGCCTATGACCATTGCCTGGATCAAAAAAATTTCCTGGATATCCCTTCCTGAAAACCCCATTGCCTTAAGGATGGCTATTTCCCGGATCCGCTCACTAATAGTCATATTCATGATGTTATAAATGCCAAATCCTGCTACCAGCAATATGGTTATAGATACAGTCATGGCGATCCAATCCCGCAATTTCGAACCTGCCTGCATTCCCTCTTTCGCCATTTGCCAGCTCTCCACTTTATAAGGTAAAACAGACGCCAGTCTCCGTACCAGGTCCTCCGTATGCCGGAAATCGCTTATATCGACCTGCAGATCTGTTACATATTCCTGGTTTTTAGCCAGCAATTGCCGGGCGGCATTGATATTCAGGTAGGCCTTTGATTTATCTACGCTGATATCATAGGTCCGGAAAACGCCGATCACTTTATAATTCTGCGCCACATTATCCGAAGTAAGGATATTCACATTGTCATTCATGTTCAAGCTCATGCTTTTAGCCAGATCGGCTCCTACGATCACCCCGTTCTGCCGGTACAGCAGCTCCTCCCAGTTGCCGGCTATCATATAGGACGATATATTGAATAGCTTCTTCTCATTCTCCACATCGACCCCTGAAAGAATGCCATTGATCTTATTGCCGCCGCTCCTGAAAAAGACATTGATGTTCACCTGGGGGGCTATGCCGGTCACTTCCGGTTGCTTACCGATCAGCGCCAGCATATCAGCGGAACTTTTGATGCCATCCGTATACCGGATCACCTTCGCATTCCTGACATTCACGAGTACACTGGGGGGGAAGGCCTTTTTCACCAGGTTGCTATTGTCTGGCGGGCCATCGTTATAAATCCGGATATGTGCCAGGGAAGTGAAGGCCAGCGTGGTTTGTGTATCATTCACTCCCGCCATAAAGCTATTCATAAAAACATACATGGATATGCCGAAGACCACGCCGAGTAAGGCAATGACCGTCTGCTTCATCTTAGACGTCAGATGAACGCGGGCAATCTTTACATTCGTTGGGGATAACATACTCATTTTATTTAGGTTGGATCAGTACGTCCTGTTCATGAAGACCCTGGAGAATTTCAGACCATTCCAGGGTACGTATACCTACTTTAACGGGTTGCTTGTGATCACTACCTTTAATCATCACATAATCCCCATTGATAAGATACCAGGAGGGGATCACCATCGCCTGTTTCTTTTCGGCTACAAGGATGTTCGCTTGCAACTGGGTGCCATTCAGGAGTTTTGCGGGAGGATCGATAAAGGTCGCTTCCACCGTATAAGCCTGTTGGGTATTGTCAAAAAAAGGGATTATTTTGGTGATGGCGGCCCGGAATACCTGCTCTTTCCGGTTGTTCAGCGAGATCAGCGCCAGTTGGCCCGGCCCTATCCGTTGTATATCGTCTTCTGCAATGTATAATTTAATATAGGGGGAGCCCGCGCCAATTCTCGCAATGACATCACCCTTTTTAACATAATCGCCTGCCAGCTTGTCGACCTCCAGCACGGCGCCATCGGCCCTGGAAGCAACCGTATAGTAATTATTATTTTCCTGTTGAATCTTATATTGGGATCTGGAATTCTCCAGGTTCAGGGTGAATGTCCTCTCCAGGTCTGCTAATGAATGTTGCAGGACCTTTACATTCGCCGCTGAGGACTGAAAACTAAGCTTCATATTTTCATAATCGGAAGTAGCAACAGCTTGTGTTTGTACGAGCCGCTGGTAACGCAGGTAATTCATCGAGTCGGTGCGGTACTTTTCCTGCGCCTGGACGATCTGGACCTTTAATTGATCGATCTGCGGCGCATCGTCAGCCATATTTTCCCGGGCGTACCGGTAATTAGCGAACGCATTGGCAACCTGCGCCCGCGGCACTTCGTCAGACAGCTGGAATAAATTTTTTCCTGCCTTTATGGAATCTCCTGCGGTGACATATACGGCCTTTAAATATCCATCGGCATTCGCCGCAACCGCATACTGTTCTCTTTGCTGGATAAGCCCGCTTCCGAAAACAGCATCTATAATGTCCTTCCTCGAGGGCCTTATCTCATCCGGCTGCCGGCAGCCTTCCAGGATACACAACCCGCAAAAGAGCAGGGACCCATAATATTTTGTTCTTAAAAAAAAATTCATACCGATAAAATTTATTCTCTTGACAAAATAGTTCCCCAGGTAGACAGCCATTGGGAAAGATTATTCAAATACACGTTCTCAGCCAGCAGGTAATCCTCGAAAGCCCTGCAATACACATCCATATTGACGATACCTTCCCGGTATTTTTGCTGGTTCAATAGCAGGTCATGGCCATAGAGGACAAAATTGGCCCGGGAAGCTCTCACCATTTCCTGGTAGTTCAGAAAACTTTTTACCAGGAGCTGATCATTGACCAGGCTTTGTTTTAAGGCGTTTTCATATTGTAATCGGGCAATGCCCTGTTGGACTTGTGAGCTTCTGTATTTATAAAAATTGGTCAGACCGGTAAAAATCGGGATCGACAGGTTGACCCCTATATACCGGTAATCTGACCAGCTATGGTTGGCGAAGGACAATCCAAAGTCATTCCGGTATTGTTGGTCCCCGAAATAACCGGAGAGGGACAGTATAGGATAAGCCGCCGCTTTTTGTTGCCTTCTTTGAAGTACCGTTATCCATTCCTGCCGGAGATAGACTTGCAGGTTCTTATCGGCGCCGACGCTCCCGCCTGCGCCTGTGACCAGGGAGTCGGGATCGAATCTTCCCGCGAGCACCAGCACTGTGGCAGGCCTGACTCCTAAAATAATTTTCAGGTTCTCTATGCCTTGGTCATACAATTGCCGGCTTTGCAATATGTTTTGCTGTACGTTGTTATAATTGATGGATGCCTGGTTGAATGCCAGCACATCGGCTGTTCCCTCTTCCAGGCGTTGCTTCGCCAGGGCCACCAGACTATCGGCATAAAGAAGATCTGTACGGGATATATCGAGGGAAGCCCTGGCAATCCATGCCGAAAAGTAATAATTGGCAGCCTGGTTCTTCAATGTCTGGATATACGCGTCCTGTTGTGCTTGCACCAGCAGGATATTGCTTTTGCCGATTGCCGCCTGCAGCGTCAGGGGCCAGTCAAACAGGTTCTGCGTCACGTTGATACCGGCATTATAAGCATATCTTTTGCCGAATTGCGCATAATAAGTTGTTCCTGGTTGTCCTACCAATATACCCGGAACAGGTGTTACAGCCAGACTCAGATTCTGCTGCCCTGAAAGACTGCCGGATACGGCGGGATACCAATAACCTTGGGCCGCCTGGTAATTGTACCTGGCCTGGCGTACTTGTTGCCGGTATACTTCCTGCCCCGGATTATTTTTTACCGCAACCGATAACACTTCCTGCAAGGTGCCTATCGATAGGGTATCCGGCTTTTCCTGGGCAATAAGCTCCCAGTACGGCAACAGCAATACCACCAAATTGTATGTAATCCGTATTTTTTGGGCCCGGTCCATGAATTGTCCTGATTATAAGCAAATATTACAACCTATGACCGGTGAAAGGATTGATAAAAAGGTGAAATGGACAAAAGGAAGGTTGAAGAGGCATTATTAATAGGCAATGGATGGGGGATCGTTCATCAGCATCTCATCCTCGATGATCAATGTTCAAGCCCCTTTTTGTCCACTTCCCGGTTTTTTAATCCTTTACGGGACCCTCTTTTTAGCAATTTTGCCCTGTCTGACCGCTATTATTTATCTTAAATTAAGTTTACCATGAAATGGATCGTTTCAAACGTGTTTTGCTTTCTTATTTTATTTACAAGCACTGAATTACATGCCCAAACGGACTCTGTCCGCTATGCCGGTTATCAGGGCACTTACTTCATCATCACTCCCAGCTTTCCCGTTAAGGACGTCAAGGTATATTGGAAGGACAGCACGCTGGCTTTTAACGCCGGCGGTGCGAAGGGCCTCTTAACACATATGGATGGGGAAGTCTTCCGCTTTAACGACGGAGATCATGAAGGTACCGTTACTTTTACCAGAGATGAGCGGTCAAAAGTGAGCGGCATTAAGATCTATATGGATGGGGAGACCTACGAGGGCACGAAAAAGAAAACAGGCAAAAAGCCTGTAATTTAACACGGTCAGGCCAGTCAAGCTCACAAACGATAGATCGCCGCCTCGTAAGGCCGTAAGCTCAATCTATTTTTTGCCATTTTCATATAATTGCCTTGTAAGAGTTTCGCTTTCCTGAAATCAATATCATTAAGATTAACAGGGGCCTCTTTTGCTGTGAAATTTAATAGAATCAATATTTTTTTGCCCTCCCATTCTCTTGTATAGGCATATACCGAAGGATTGTCTTTATCTAAAAGAGAATACTTTCCATACACCAAAGTCAACTCTCGTTTCCTCAATTGGATGAGTTGCCTAAAGTAATTCAAGGTAGAGTTGGGATCTTTTTCCTGGACAGCGACGTTGACCGTTGTATAATCCGGGTTCGCTTTGATCCATGGGGTGCCAGTGGTAAAGCCTGCGTTTGAACTGGCGTCCCATTGAAAGGGCGTACGGGCATTATCCCTCGAAATGATTTTCTGATCATCTATAAATGCCTGAATATCTCCACCTTTTGATTGGATTTCTTTGTATCGGTTAATCGTTTTAATGTCCCTGTAATCTTCAATTTTATCGAACTTAATATTGGTCATGCCCAGTTCATCACCGGCAAGGTAGTAAGGAGTACTGCGCATCGTAAGCAAAAAAGTGGTCAGCATCTTAGAGGATAAGTCCCTGTATTTCGGATCGTCATTACCCCAGCGTGATACCATCCTGGGCACATCATGATTGCCCAAATAAATAGTTCCCCAGCCTTTTTGAGCAAGTGCGCTATCCCATCGGGTATAAACTTTTTTAAATTCCATGAAGTTATAATTAGGTTCAGGTAGGGGAGCCTTTGCCGATAAATAAGGAATATTCCTGCCTTCAAAATGATAAATCATGTTTAATTCATTTCTATCAGGATCGACAAAATTCAGAACCTGGTTAATATTCATACCCGATCCTTCCCCAACGCTCATAACGTCATATTTACTCAATACCTCCCGGTTCATTTCATTTAAATATTTGTGTAGGTGTGGGCCATTGGCATAAAACGACCTGGAATCCAATAGCCCTCTTTTATCTGCCGCCATTTCAGGATAGGTTGTATCCTTTGAAATAAATGGTATTACATCCATTCTAAAACCGTCAATTCCTTTTTTCAGCCAAAAATGCATGATATCATATATTTCTTTTCTCAGCTTCGGGTTTTCCCAATTCAAATCAGGTTGTTTTATGGAATAATAATGCAGGTAGTAGGCGTTAGTCAGAGAATCATATTTCCAGGCGTCGTTATTGACATCAAAGAAACTTCGCCGGAAAGGGGGCTTTCCCTTTTCGGCGGGCCACCAATGGTAATAATCCCGGTATGGGTTGGTTCTGGAACTACGGGATTGCTGAAACCAGGGGTGCTCATCACTGGAATGGTTGGCCACAAGGTCTAATATCAATTTGATGCCTCTTTCATGCAATCCCTTCAATAACGTATTAAAGTCTTCCATGGTGCCAAATTCCTTCATGACACCCCGGTAATCACTGATATCATAACCGTTGTCATCATTAGGTGAAGGGAAGATAGGATTTAGCCAAACTATGTCGATACCTAAGCTTTTGATATAATCCAGTTTAGAGATGATTCCTTTCAAATCACCTACACCGTCGTTATCACTGTCTTTAAAACTGCGGGGATAGATTTGATACACCACCGCTTCTTTCCACCATTGCCTATCAGCTGTATCATAAGCATGACTTTGCTGACTATATGTTTTTTCATGGTGAATGGTGAAGATTGCCGTCATAAAAATGGCGATCAAAAAGGATTTCATAATATCTTGGTTTGTCACCGGCTATTTTTAAATGCATGTATAACCTGTCTTATTTCGACCAGGGCCCTGTTTTGATTGCCCTGAAGGGCCGAGAGACTTTGCGATATGTCTTTTATCAACGATTTTTTTTGCTGTTTGATATCGTTAACGCTGATATAAAGTAGTTGATCCGGACTTATGGCAAATTGGTATAGCGGCTGATAGCGTGGATGATGCAGAAGCTGATTTATTTCCCCTTCCAGATCGTTTGCCTGCTGTTTGAGGGATTCATTATACAACGCCAGTTTATCATCGGTCAGTTTGTCAACATTAATCCCTTCTTTCTGTATCCATTGCAGCTCCAGCTTTAAAAGAGTATGCAGGTCGCCGCTTTTGTAGGAAGTGGTCAGTTTTTTCATTAATTCTTCCTTTTCCAACCTGAGGTCCGGATCCTGCTCCAGATCGGGGTGGAAGATTTTAACCAGCTGTTTATAAATACTATTGATACTTTTTGCCCTTGCTTCCTCCAGCTTTTTTTCAGCTGCTTCTTTTTCCAATTGCTTTTTTGTCTTCTTCCTGGGGGGAGAGTCATTCCTCTCCGCGTTTTTCCGGAACTGCTCCTGCAGCTCCCTCATTTTTTGAAAGATCTCCTCTTCCGTCATCTTGCGATCCATATCATCCATATTGAAGTCAACTCCCATGTCTTCAAACATAGATGCCATTTCCTCTTTCATCAGGTCAAGTTCTTCTTCGGCGGCTTCATCATAATCCCTCTTTTCCACGGCCTTGAATATTTCTTTAAATTCATCGTCAGGCTCGGTCTGTTCCAGGTGGAGGATGTTATGCAATTGCATCGAAATGATTTCCCCCAGAATAGCCCGGTCGTTTCTGGAAAAAAGATGGTTTTCCTGGAAGAATTGATACAGACTTCTGGTCAATTCCTTCAGCAGCACAATCTCCCGCTGCTCCAATGGATAAATATGCTTCCCATAAAAATCCAGTTTTTGCTGGAGGGAATGGGTTGTTTTTTCTAGTTCCGCCTGTAGCTTTTCTATTTTCTTAACCAACCTGTTGAACGTTTGCTGTTGTTTGCTGAGAGCTTGCTTTTGTTGATTGTTTATAATCAGGCTGTTCCGGGCAGATGGTTGATCCTCTTCGTTTGTCCGCAATGATTGATGCCCCATAGTATCTTGACTTTGGTATAACTGCAATTGTACGAAAAAGCCTTAAATAAAAAAGCACCTACAAATTTTACTTCGTAAGTGCTTCATTTTTGGTGTCCCCGGACGGGTTCGAACCGTCGACCCGCTGATTAAGAGTCAGCTGCTCTACCAACTGAGCTACAGAGACATTTTCGGACTGCAAATATAAATCTTTCCCTTCAAAATCTTTCTCATAAAACCCGGATCAATCCTCCGGTTTAAATTACAAAGTCCCTCGCGGGACTTCGTGGTGGGAGTTGACGGGTTCGAACCGCCGACCCTCTGCTTGTAAGAAGGCACAGAGGGCTAACCTATTTTAACGCCCTTTAACTTAACTTAACCACTTGATTTTCAAAGATTAAATACTCCCTTGCTATCTTCGCCTTTTCAGGACAAACCTCATTTAAACGAGGTTTTTGTGCAAATGGTTTGCAAATATAGGGAAAGATTAATCAAACGAAAATCAAATTTTATGTCAGTTTCAGTTGAAATTTACTTTGATACCCGAAACTTTAGGAGGAAGACTAACGATTATCCCTACAAACTGAGGGTATATCATTCCGGTGAGTCAAAGTTGTTTCCCACTGTCCTTGGCCTATCCAAAGAGGACCATGATAAACTTACCGCAAAAAACCTTGGCACTAGGCTTCAGGTGGTCCGGGATAAGCTGGCAGAGATTGAACGGAGCGCCACGAATTTCGCGAAGGAGATGGACCCTTTCTCCTTTAAAGACTTCGTCCGGGATTTTATCAAAGATAACCCCGTCTTTGTGCAGACCCGCGTCAAAGCCGAACCCCTGCCTCCAGGTTTACAGGAATTCGATTTCGCGCCGTTTCACAAAAAATTCCCCATTCTACAGGAAATGCCCGGGCCGGGTACGATCGGCGAGGTTTATCTGGCGCGGATCAAAGAGAAGTTATCAGGCGGAAAAGTGAAAACAGCCGTGCTTTACCATTGCGCATACGCCTCTTTGAAACTTTTCGGAGGGAATTTGCCTTTTAAGAAAATTACAGCTGCTTATTTGCGCAATTATGCCGACTGGATGAAGAACCATACAGATGAAATCAAGAAAAGAAAGTGCAGCAAGTCTACTATCGGCATGTATCTTATCACGCTCAGGACGATGTTTAATGAAGCCATTCATCTCAAGGTCATCAAAAAGGAGGGTTGTTACCCATTTGGCAGGCGTCAATTCATGATTCCAGAGTCAAACAATACTAAAAAGGCCTTCGACCAGCATACTATCGAGCAGATTTATTATTACGAATGCGACCTGAATAGGCCCTCTATGCGAAAAGCTAGGTCATTTTGGTTTTTTATGTACTTCGGTCAGGGCATGAATCCAAAGGATATCTGTTTATTGCAGTACAAGAATATTACGGGTGAGTTTCTGGAATTTGAAAGGGCGAAAACGGAGGATGCCTTCCGAGAAGGGCCTCCAAAGATTTCTGTATTTTTAAATGAAGATATGCTGCCAACCATTGCCGAATATGGCAATGAAGATCAGGCTCCGGAAAAATATATTTTTCCCATCTTCCAACCGAGCATGACCCCTCTAAG
>DASWFF010000010.1:0-10391 GCA_036394375.1 Puia sp. | reverse complement strand
TTTAGGTATAAAAAATAAGGTTTCCGGATTTTAAAAAGGTTTGGATAATTTTGGCCTTTGAACGCGTATCGGAGATTGGAGAACGATCGCAGCACACATGAGAAACGAACAGCATTTTTCGGAAGATTATTCACCGGCCTTCCTGCAACAGATCGCAGCAGGAGACCAGGCTGCATTCAGGCAGGTGTACCTCTCTTTTTATAAGCGCCTTTACCAGTTCGCCCTGGCGATCGTTAAGACCCGGGAACCGGCAGAAGAGATTGTGGAAGACGTATTTATCAGGATCTGGCAGCAAAGGGAAGGGCTCCCGTCCATCCGGAACCTCCGGGTCTATTTGTATACGGCGACTAAGAATACAGCGCTTAATTATTTATCTAAAAAAGCCAGGGCCAGCATCACCGAACCCTTTGATCATATCCAGATCGAACTGAACGCCTCCTCCATCACTCCCGAACAGATCCTGATCACAGCGGAAATGTACCAAAAGATACAAAAGGCCGTGGAGGCCCTGCCTCCGCGGTGTAAAATGATCTTCAAGCTGGTACGCGAGGACGGCCTTCGGTACAAGGAGATCGCCGCCATACTGAATTTATCGGTCAATACGATCGATGTGCAAATGGCTATTGCGGTGAAAAGGATAGCTACCGCCCTGGAAGCCGAGTTCGGTTTCCCCCTGCACAAACCCTCCATCCGTAAATAATTTCTCTTTTTTTTAATTTCTCTTAGTAGATCGGCTTGCTTTAGTTGTCTTGGTAAAGTAACAGCCTGCCATATGATTCAAGACAACCGTCTCTGGTTACTGATCTCCCGACATCTCTCTGGCGAAGCCTCTCCCGGAGAAGTGGAAGAATTGCAGGGTTTAATTGAACAATCTCCCGATAAACAATATCTGCTGGATATCCTTCATGGTTATTTTGTCACCTCCTCTGCAGAGGTAGCTAATCCGAAAATTAGTGACAGGGATCTCGAACAAAAATTTAACAAGATAGTTAAAAAGGAATGTGAAAAATTGCCTCTTTCTGAAGCGGAAGCAGAACAGACAAGTGCAGAACGGGAAGGTCGCCTTATCTATCTTCCGGTGCGCAAAATAATTTATTATGCCGCCGCCGTCATCGGGATGGTTTTTCTGGTATGGAATGTCTTTCGTAACCGACTGCATAATGATCTGCCTGCCAATCTGCAACCCTCCGGGGCTGGGGAAGTGGTAGCGAGACCCGGGGTCCGGACAAAATTGGTATTGCCCGATGGTACGCAGGTATGGCTGAATTCAAACAGCAAATTGAAGTATGCCAAAGATTTCAATACCCGTTCCCGGGAAGTGGAATTGGAAGGGGAGGCTTATTTTGATGTGGCGAAGGATATGGAGCACCCTTTTATTGTTCATGCCTCTGCCATTGATGTAAAAGTGCTGGGCACTGCTTTCACCATCAAATCTTATCTGCAGGATGAAACGATCGAGGCAACCCTGTTGAGGGGCGCGATCGAAATATCCCGTCCTGATAATCCCAATACGCCCAGGGTCATCCTTAAGCCTAATGAAAAATTGGTTTTTAACAAACACCTGGCCTCTCTGCCTGTCCGGTCCACCGATAGGATAGATGCTCATCCAGTGCCGGCAACGCCTGATATTTCTGTCAATGCGATCCCGGGTAACATACCCGACAGTGATAAAGTGGAAACGGCCTGGTTGTATAACAAATTGGTATTCAATGGTGATTCTTTTAAAGAATTAGCACAAAAAATGGAGCGCTGGTATAACGTGAAAATTAGTTTTGAAGACAAAACATTGTACAAATACCGCTTCGGCGGCGTGTTTGCCAATGAGTCCATACAGGATGCCCTGAATGCCTTGCAATTAACGGCAGAATTCACCTATAAAATAAGAGGAAATGAAATCGAATTGTATGGAAAATAATAGTAATACCGGCTAAGTAAACCAATTAGCGCTGTCACTTCTGTAATAAAAAAACGGGAAATGTTGACGCATTCCCCGTTCAGACTGAAACGGAAACCAATAACCTTCTTGACGGGCGGTCAGGGTTTCCCATTTGTACATCCTTAATCATAAAAGTATGAAAAATTTTCAACCCCCGATAGGGAGGGGTAGGTTACGATTGCTCTTTAAATTCGTTGTTATTATGAAGCTTTCCATTTTGTTGGTCCTGCTGGGTATCCTGCAGGCGAAAGCGGGCGTTCATGCGCAAGGTTCCATTACATTGAGCCTGCGGCAGGCTGAGATTGCCAAAGTGCTGAATAAGATCGAAAGGAAAGGAGAGTTTCGATTCTTGTATAATTATGACTTGCCCGCTTTAAAAAACAAAGTTGACGTCAACTTAGAGAACTCCGACATCAAAGACGCCCTGCATAAGCTCTTTATTCATACGGATCTTACCTTTAAAATGCTGGATAACAACCTGATCGTGGTTGTCTCTGCTAATCTGGAAAAGCAGCCGATCCGGATCACCGGCACGGTCACGGGAGACAATAGCGAGCCCCTGGCAGGGGTATCCGTCCAGGTAAAGGGCACTTCCACAGGCACCTCCACCAATAATAAAGGAGAATATTCCCTTACCGTAGAAGAAAATGCCACCCTGGTATTTTCCTATATTGGCTTTTCAGCTAAAGAAGTGACCGTTAACGGGCAAAATGTGGTGAACGTGCAGCTGGCTTCCTCTAATAAGGCGCTCGACCAGGTCGTAGTGATCGGGTATGGCACCCAGCGGAAAGGGGACATTACTTCGGCCGTTTCCACGATCAGCGTAAAGGACGTCAGTAGCCGTCCTGTCATATCTACTTCGGAAGTATTGGCCGGCAAAGCGCCGGGCGTGCAGGTCTTCCAACCTTCCGGCGCGCCGGGCTCCGACTTCAGCGTCCGGGTCAGGGGGCTGGCTTCTCCCAACGGCAGTGAACCCATCTATGTCATCGACGGAGTGGTAGCCGGCGATACCAAAAGCATCGATCCCAATACCATCGAATCGATCAGCGTATTAAAGGATGCAGCATCGGCCGGTATCTATGGCGCCGCGGGCAGCACCAACGGCGTCGTATTGATCACTACCAAACAGGGGTCGAAAGGAAAGACCCGGACGGACATCGGCGCTTATACCGGCATACAGCAGATCACTAAAAAGCTCCCTGTACTGAACGGCCCCCAGTACCTGTCTCTCCTCAAGGACGAATACACCAATGCGGGCCAATCCGTACCGTCTATTCCGGCTTTCGATAATGCCAACAATAACTGGCAGGACCTGGTCTATCACAGTGCCGTGCAAACAGGCGCCAACGCAACTTTTTCGGGCGGAACTCAAAAAGGGACCTGGCTGCTGGGACTGGGCTATCTCAACCAGGACGGGATCGTACATACTTCCAATTTCAAACGCTACTCCGTGAATTTCAAGCTGGACCAGAATATGAACGACTGGTTGAGCGTGGGCTCTCACATCAGTTATAATAGGTCTTACACCACTACCATTTCGGACGGCGCCTCCGCCCAGCATGGCGGTACGGTGATGGCGGCCCTGACCGTCCCGCCGATAGTTCCGGTAAAAGACGGAAAGGGAGTATACGGGACAAATTTTGATGGTACCGCTAACCCGGTGGGAAATATCTATGATAATACCAACAGCACGGCGACGAATAATCTCCTGGGAGATTTCCATGCGGAGATCAAACTTCCTTTTAATCTTAAATACCGTTCACAGGTCGGTCTTTCCCTGGAGCAATATGACTATAATTATTTCCTGAACCCTTTTAACAATGCTTACGGGCAATCGATACAGGGGCTCGCTACCAATACGAGCCAGGAAGTGTTGCGTTACACCCTGGACAATACGCTGACCTATACAAAGTCGTTCGGTGCGCATTCCCTCAATGCCGTGATCGGTACGGAAACGATCAATGAAAAGTACTACAATAACAGCCAGTCCGCCCGGGGATTCGCAACGGCATCTGTACCTACTTTGAATGGGGCTACTTCCAATCAATCCGTGTATAGTTATATGACGAATTGGGCCGTGCTGTCCTATTTCGGAAGAGTGAACTATTCGTATCAGGATAAGTACCTGTTTACGGGATCCATAAGGGCTGACGGATCTTCCCGCGTAGGCGTCAATAATAAGTATGGCTATTTCCCGGCCTTCTCTGGTGGCTGGAGGGTTTCGAAGGAAGATTTCATGCAGAATGCCAATTTCATCGAAGACCTGAAAATACGCGCAGGCTGGGGAGAAACCGGGAACCTGCCCCCGGCCCAGACGACGGTCTATCCTTCCTTCAACTCTTTGAACCCGGGCTCCCCCTACGTATTCGGAGGGACGACTACACCCGGGGTTACTCCTGCCAATCCCATCGGCAACCCGAACCTGAAATGGGAGGCCGGCCAGCAATTGAATATAGGATTTGACCTCTCCGTATTGAAAGGCCGGGTCAGCCTTTCGGCAGATTACTATAATAAAAAGACAAAAAACCTGATCTTCCTGGAGACCTTACCCGCTACCACCGGTAACAATGACGGGCAAATATTGATCAACTTACCCGGTTATGATATGAACAAAGGATTTGAATTCGCGCTCACGGGAGTTGTCATTAAGTCCAGGGATTTCAGTTGGAGCAGTACCCTGAATATGTCTTTCAACAAGAACCGGATCAATGGTCTTGACTCGAGTCAAACTTTCTTTTATGGCGGGATATCCTATGGCGGGACCGGGACTCCTCAATATGCTTCGATTGTAAAGAATGGTCTTCCCCTTGGAGGATTCTGGGGGTATAAGGCGCTGGGCGTTGACCCGGCTACCGGTAATGAGAAATTCGCCGACCTGAATCATGACGGCGTGATCGACCCTAACAATGACCGTACGTATCTGGGCAGCGGTCTCCCTACTATGATCTATAGCTTCGTGAACAATTTCACTTATAAAGGTTTCGGGCTGGACCTGCTCTTCGACGGAGTCGGCGGCAATAAGGTATTAAATGCTACCCGGATCGAGACGGAAGGTATGTCGACGGCTAATAATGCCAGTACCGCTGTCCTGCAACGCTGGGAAAAGCCCGGGGATGTCACCAATGTGCCTAAAGCCGTATTCGGCGACCCGAGTCCTTCCGGCTCCGTGCCTAATTCCAGCATCTCTTCCCGTTTCATCGAGAGCGGCGCTTTCTTCCGGTTGAAAGCCGCGACCGTGAGCTATCATCTGGTAACAGAAAGGTTCCAGCACATTGGCATTTCAGGTATACGTTTTTATGTGACGGGTCAGAATCTTTTCACCGTTTCCAAGTACAAGGGATACAACCCCGAAGTCAACCAACAGGGCGCCAGTTCTACCTCCTTGGGTATTGATTACGGAACTTATCCGCAGTCAAGGATCTATACGGCCGGTATAAATTTGGAACTCTAACTTTAAAAGAACACAACATGCGACACAATAATAAATTTCTATATTTTCTTCTTATTGCCGGCGGACTGGTCATAGTGGCCGGATGTAATAAGACCATCGATAAAACGCCCATATCCAGTCTTACAACGGGAAACTTTTACAAGACGGCCACTGACGCGGAGTCCGGCCTTGTGGGCGCCTACAACGGCCTTTACCAGCAATATTATATCTGGGATTATATGACGAACGGAGATGCGCAGTCCGACAATTGTTATGCCGGCGGTAACAACCCGGATAACTTTTCCATTGATAATTTTTCGCTCACTCCCCTTAACGGCAACATCACCCGCGACTGGCAGGGACTTTATGCCGCCATTGCCAACGCCAATGCCGTGCTGGACAATGTGCCTGCCATCCAGGACCCTGTCTGGAACGGTACGACCCGCAAGGCACAGATCTTAGGCGAGGCCAAATTCCTGCGGGCGCTGCATTATTTCAACCTGGTTACCACCTATGGGGATGTTCCCCTGGCGCTGACCAATAATGTCTCCGGCAATGCCCTATTCCCATCCCGAAGCCCCGTGAGCGCCGTCTATCTCCAGATAGAACAGGACCTCCTGTCTGCCGATTCTGCCTTGCTCCCGGTATCCGGCAGCAACCCTAATATCGGAAGAGCCACACAGGGTTCCGCAGATGCCTTGCTGGCCAAAGTATATGCACAGCAGGGTAAATACGATTCCAGCCTGATCTACTCCAATAAGGTGCTGGCCAGTTCCGCCTATTCACTGGTGGCCAACTACGCCGACCTGTTTGACGGGAACCACAAGAATACCGCAGAATCCATCTTCGAAATACAACATGGTACGGTCTCCGGTACTACCAATTACGGTCCCGAGCTGTTATTGCCTTTTTCACTGACCGGCGATAAGTACGCTAAATTCAACGATGTGACCAATGACCTCGTCCAGGCATTCAAGGCGGAAGGCGATACGGTGCGCCTCAATGCTTCCGTTTATTTCAGCCTGCCTTCGGATACGGTAGCCATTCCTCCGCCCTATACGAACAAGAGCGCTTCTGTGCCCTATGCGTATAAATGGAAGCAACCCGGTGGTTATAACAGCCCGGACAACGAGATCCTGATCCGCCTGGCGGATATTATCCTGCTGAAGGCGGAAGCATTGAATCAGACCGGGCAGACCGCCCAGGCTATTCCCCTGATTAATCAGATCAGGTCCAGGGCTCATCTGCAGCCTACGATCGCTGTCTCTCAAACGGATGTCGCCGCTGCTATTTTAAAGGAAAGAAGGCTGGAGCTGGCTCTGGAAGGGCATCGCTGGCTGGACCTTTTACGCGCCGGCGTCCAGTATACCATCAACCTGATGAACAGCCAGGTGGATCCTTATGGCAATCCCCTGCATTATGCGTTGACGCAGAATAAATTATTATTCCCTGTCCCCCAGTCTGAAAGAGATCTCGACAAGAATCTTTCCCAGAATGCCGGGTATTGAGAAGGCCGATCCCGGCGCCAAAGGCGCCGGGATCGGTTTTTATTTCGAATCGAAATCGACGATCACTCTTTCCGTTCTGGGATGGGACTGGCAGGTCAATATAAATCCGGCGGCCATTTCGTCTTTTTCCAGGGCATAGTTCACTTCCATCTCCACTTTTCCTTCTATGAGCCGGGCCCGGCAGGTGCAACAGACCCCTCCTTTGCAAGCGAAGGGCAGGTCGGCTCCCTGCTCCAGGGCGGCATCCAGGATCGGCTCCCCGTCGTAAGGCAGGTCGAAGTCATAGCTGATCCCGTCCAGCTTAACGGTGACCTTGCTGGTCTTGCCTTTCAGGGCGGCTTCTTCTTCGCTTCCTTCCTCCCCCCGGCCCTGCCTTTTTCCCGGCAGATCGTCTGCCCCTTTCTCTACGGGATTGAATAATTCAAAATGGATCTTTTGGGGATCGGTTCCTTGTTGCTCCAGCCAGTCTTTCACCGTGAAGATCATTTCTCCCGGTCCGCAGAGGAAGATCTCATCCATTGCCGGCAGATCGATCAGTTTGCCGCATAGTTCTCCGCATTTTTGGGGAGTGATCCTTCCCTGATTCAACGGGGTGTCCATTTTTTCCCGACTGAGAATATGGTGGAGGGCCATCCGCTGCATATAGCGGTTTTTAAGGGATTCCAGCTGATCTTTGAAGATGATGGAGGGCCGGTGACGATTGCCGTAAACCAGGGTGAAATGGCTGCGGGGCTCTGTGGCCAGCGTAGTTTTGATGAGGGATAAGATGGGCGTTATGCCGCTGCCTGCCGCAAAGGCCAGGTAGTTCTTCTGCTGGCCGGCATTCAGCTCCGTGTAGAATTTACCGGTTGGCGGCAAGACCTCCAATACGGCTCCTTTATGGAGCTGATCGTTGGCATAGGTAGAGAACAGGCCGCCCGGCACTTTTTTTACGGCGATCCGCAATTCGTCTTCCAGGGGGCTGCTGCAGATCGAATAGGAACGGCGGATCTCTTTTCCTTCCACCAGGGACCTGATCGTGATATTTTGTCCCTGCCTGAATTGGAATGCTGACCGGAGCTCAGGCGGAATAGAAAAAGAAATAGATACGCAATCGGCTGTTTCATGCCGGATATCTTCTACCTGTAATGCTCTGAAATGACTGGCCACGATATATTTTTATTAATGGGATATTATTTTTTCAGCCCTTCGATGAGGTATTTCACCATATTCGATTCCAGGTCTTCTGCGCTGGTGCTTTTACGGGAGCGCTGCCAGGAGTCGATTCCGCTGATCGCAGACAGGATTGTCAGGACGGCAACATAGGGGTCTATATCTTTCATTTCTCCTCTTGTTATGCCATCTTCGATGATATTGCCCAACCGCTTCCGGTAGCTTCTGCGCTGGCTGAGAAAATTGGAGAGGTAGGGCTCGGGCAGGTGTCTCCATTCATGATCGGCGATGTATACGAATTCATATTGATCGAGCATCATGCGGATATGCAGACGGATGACATCCTCCATTTTTTTCAGGGTGGATTGTGGGCTGGACTCCACCGTCTCGAGGTTGGTCATGAATTTATTGGCGACCCTGAAGCAAATGGTCTGGAGTATCTCGGATTTGGATTGAATATGATTGTACAGGCTGGCAGCCTCGACGCCTACATGTTCTGCCAGGTCGCGCATGGAGGCTGCCCCGAAACCCTTTTCGCGGAATAACCGGGAAGCCTTTTCTATGATGACCTCTTTTTTGGTGCCGTTCTTTTTGCTCTGAATTTTTGCCATAAGAAGCTATAAAGATATAGGAAACTAACAACCGTTAGCACGTTTTTGTGGGAAAATTCGTGTAGGTTTGCACGGCTTTTCCCTAAATATTAATATTATGTCACTAATTGTTGTAGGATCAATGGCTTATGACGCTATCGAAACCCCTTTCGGAAAGACCGATTGGATCGTAGGCGGAGCCGCTACTTATATCGCATATGCGGCTAGTAATTTTGTCAAGCCTATTAACCAGGTATCCATCGTAGGCTATGATTTTGCGAAGGAGGAAATGGAGCAATTGAAGAGCCGCGGGGTAAACCTGGAGGCTGTGGAAATAGTTCCTGATAAAAAATCCTTTTTCTGGAGCGGGAAATATCATTTGGATATGAATACCCGGGATACGCTGGTGACGGATTTGAATGTGCTGGGGGATTTCAAGCCTGTCGTTCCTGACAGCTACCAGGGCAGTGAGTTCCTGATGCTGGGGAACCTGGCGCCTTCTGTACAGATCAGCGTGATCCAGCAGATGAAGAAGCGCCCTAAGCTGATCGCCATGGATACCATGAATTTCTGGATGGACATTGCTATGCCTGACCTGAAACAATTATTGGGCATGGTAGATGTGCTGACGGTGAACGATAGCGAGGCCCGCCAGCTCAGTGGGGAGTTTTCCCTGGTGCGGGCGGCGAAAGCGATCATGAAGATGGGGCCTAAATACGTTGTTATCAAGAAAGGGGAGCATGGCGCCCTGCTTTTCCATGGCGACCAGGTCTTTTTTGCGCCGGCTCTGCCCCTGGAAGATGTATTCGATCCTACCGGCGCCGGTGATACCTTCGCGGGTGGCTTTATCGGCTATATCGCCAGCAAAAAGGATATTTCTTTTGAGAATATGAAGACGGCCATCATCGTGGGTTCCGCCATGGCTTCCTTCTGTGTGGAAAAATTCGGGCCTACCCGCTTAAAAGAAATTACCAAAGCGGATATAGATGCCCGGATCAGCCAGTTCGTGGATCTGGTGAATTTCGATATCGAGTTAGTAGCCGAGGGCAAATAAAATTTGGAGAAAAAATATTTATACCTATTTTTGGGCCCGTTATGACAATGATAATGAAACATACAAAGCAAACAAAGAAGCAGCTTCCACAGCGGGAAGGGGTTTGATTGTTTTGTATGCCAAGATAATAAGAGCCTTCCCGGACCGGGGAGGCTTTTTTTGTATTTATTAACTATTAAAAAAACAAAAATCTTCCGTCTCAGATGGAAAGATCCAGGAGGGTACAACAATGAAAGTCGCAGTCGTAGGAGCTACGGGCTTAGTAGGCACCAAAATGTTAGAAGTATTGGCAGAAAGGAATTTTCCCGTCACGGAACTGATCCCTGTCGCTTCGGAAAGATCTATCGGCAAGGAAGTGGAATTCAAGGGTAAGAAATATAAGGTAGTGCTCGCCGACGATGCCATTGCAGCTAAGCCTGACGTGGCTCTATTTTCGGCAGGCGGCAGCACGTCCCTGGAATGGGCCCCCAAATTTGCGGCGGCAGGTATTACTGTTATTGACAACTCCTCCGCCTGGAGGATGGACCCTTCGAAAAAGCTGGTAGTACCGGAATTGAATGCGGACGCACTGACTAAAGAAGATAAGATCATTGCCAATCCCAACTGTTCGACGATCCAGATGGTTGTGGCTTTGAATCTCCTCCATAAACAATACCAGGTAAAGAGGATTGTGGTCTCTACCTACCAGAGTGTGACGGGCACAGGCGTTAAAGCCGTGACC
>DASWFF010000009.1:0-50143 GCA_036394375.1 Puia sp. | reverse complement strand
GTTTGCCGGAATGGACCGTACGGATGAAGGCTACCGTCTCCTCTAATTCCTGAATGATAGTACGCGTCATATTTGGTTGAATAAACGGTTGCGAAACTACGTTAAAAAGGGCAAATCCCCGCTGGCGCCCCGTATAGACGACCATTTCTAAGATCACAATTTGTGATCTTAGAAACTGGACAGGGCAAATATCATAAATACCTCCCCCTTACGCCTTTGCGGAACACGGTGTAACTATGCTGGCCAGTATACTGAAAAGCCAGAAGGCCGTACAGATGAATATTGCCATCGTACGAGCGGATCGGCTATAAGTCATAGCGCATTTATTTAAATGTGTACCAGCGAGTTCAAAAAATCAAGATTTTCGTGATTCCGATTTTCTGCCCTATTTTCGTACCAAATTTCCACTCATGAACTTGCATGAATATCAGGCCAAGGATTTACTGAAAAAATATAACGTACCCGTACAGGAAGGCATCCCCGTAGACAATGCCGGAGCCGCTGAAGATGCCTATAAGAACCTTAAGGTTCAATACGGCAACAATTTCGCCGTGGTCAAAGCTCAGATACATGCAGGCGGACGGGGAAAAGGGAAGATCCAGGGTACGGAGCAACGGGGAGTAGCCGTTGGTAAGAGCGCTGAAGACGTCAAACAAATAGCATCCACCATATTAGGGGGCACCCTGGTCACGATCCAGACGGGTCCTGCCGGCAAAAAAGTGAATAAGGTCCTGGTTGCCCAGGACGTGTATTATCCCGGCGCCAACCCTGTAAAGGAATTCTATCTTTCTGTTCTCCTGGACAGGGCAAAAGGACAAAATGTGATCATGTACAGTACCGAAGGCGGAATGGACATCGAAGAAGTCGCCCACAATACTCCCGAAAAGATATTCAAGGAGTGGGTACATCCCGGTGGTGGTCTGCAGGCCTTTCAGGCCCGGAAAATAGCCTTCAATCTTGGGCTCAGCGGGGAAGCGCTGAAGAATTGCGTAAAGTTCGTCACCAACTTATACAATGCTTACGTAGGACTGGATTGTTCCATGCTGGAGATCAATCCCCTCTTCAAGACCAGCGATGAAAAGATCATCGCCGTGGATTGTAAGATGAATATAGATGACAACTCCCTGATGCGCCATCCTGAACTGGAAGCCATGAGGGATATCAGTGAAGAAGATCCTACCGAAGTGGAAGCCGGCAAATACAACCTGAACTTCGTCAAATTAGACGGGAATGTGGGTTGTATGGTAAATGGCGCCGGGCTGGCCATGGCCTCGATGGACATGATCAAGCTCAGCGGCGGGGATCCGGCTAACTTCCTGGATGTAGGCGGTACGGCGAATGCCCAGACCGTTGAAGCCGGTTTCCGGATCATCTTAAAAGATCCCAAAGTAAAAGCTATTCTGATTAATATTTTCGGCGGGATCGTACGTTGCGACCGGGTAGCCCAGGGCGTAATCGACGCTTATAATTCCATCGGCGATATTAAAGTTCCCATCATTGTCCGTCTCCAGGGCACCAATGCGGAAGAAGCGCAGTTGCTGATCAAGGAAAGTGGCCTTAAGGTCCAGTCAGCCATCTTGCTTAGTGAAGCAGCAGCGCTGGTCAAAAACGCCGTATAGGACGCCACGGGCGTCCTGCGCGAAGCGCCATCATGAGATTCGAAGGTCTGAAAGTTCATCTTTCAGACCTTCGCTCTTTCAGGCGCCTACGGCGCCTGCTTTTCATGTTCGTCCCTCGTACTATTAACGGACTTGCGGCCTGATTCATGTCGCTGAGAGCGGGCCTTCGACCCTTCGGGTCTCAGTTCCGTGTCTCATGATGGGCCTTCGGCCGGGATGCCCATGGCATCCCCCCCGTCCATCTGCAGCCTGACGAGGCTCCTATACAACCCATCTTCTTCCCCCATCAATTCCTCATGCGTACCCATTTCTTTGATCATTCCTTTTTCCAGTACGATAATCTTATCGGAATGGCGGATGGTGGAAAGCCGGTGGGCAATGACGAAAGAAGTTCTGTTCTTCATCAGGTTGGCCAAAGCCTCCTGGACCAATAATTCAGAAGCAGAATCCAGGGAGCTGGTAGCTTCGTCGAGCAGGAGGATGACAGGATCCTTTAGGATGGCCCGGGCAATGGCAACGCGTTGGCGCTGCCCTCCGGAGAGCTTGATTCCCCGGTCTCCCACCACCGTGTCATATCCTTCCGGGAACCCGCTGATGAATTCATGCGCATGGGCCTGCCGGGCGGCGCCTTCGATCTCATCCTGAGAAGCCGAAGGCTTACCATAGGCGATATTTTCCCGGATCGTGCCTCCGAACAATAAGATGTCCTGCGGGACCAATGCCATCTGTTTGCGCAGCTGGGACAAAGGTATCTCCCCCGCAGGCCGGCCATCAAAAGACAGAAGTCCCGCGTCCGGCTCGTAGAAACGCAGCAGCAAAGCCACCAGCGTGGACTTGCCCGCTCCGCTCGGCCCTACCAGGGCAATCTGCTGTCCCTTCTCCACCTGCAGAGAAACCTCTTTTAATACAGGTATATCCGAACGGGAAGGATATCGGAAGGCTATTTTGTCTAATCTCACCTGCCCATGCAACCGGTATCGTTCGTCCAGGAGTTCTTCTTCCGTATTGATCGCCTCCGGGTCTGCCTGCAGTAATTCCCGTACGCGTTGCGTAGCTCCCAGGGTCTTTTGCAACTGGCTGAAGAGATCGGCAAAACCAGCCATACTGCCCCCGACAAAAGCCGTATAGACGACGAAAGCCGTCAAGGCCCCGAAAGATAATACCCCGGCCTGCATCAATCCTACCCCATACCATACGACCAGGATGATGGTGCCGAAAAGACTGAAGATAAGAAAGGAGACGAACAAGCCCCTGTTGCGACCGTTCTTAATGGCCAGGTGCACGACTTCCCGGAGACTATGGGCATATCGCCGGATCTCATACCATTCGTTGGAGAAAGCTTTTACGTTGCCAATGCCCTGCAAGGTCTCCTGCACGATGGTATTCGAGTCCGCCAGTTGGTCCTGAGTCTGCCGTGATATCTTACGGATACGCTTGCTGAATACAATCGCCAGCACGACGATAAGCGGAACGACGGACAACATCATCAGGCTCAGCCGGGTGGATATATAGAATATGAGCCCCAGTCCGATCAGGAGTGTCAACAGGCCCCGTAATATTTCCGCAAGCACGGAAGTCACTACGTCCTGAATCTGGGATAGGTCGGCGCTGATCCTGCTGGACAGTTCCCCTACCCTGCGCTGTGCGAAAAAGTCCATGGACATCCGGATCATGCGCCGGTAAACATCCGTCCGCATGTCTGCCAGGGCCTGCTCCCCGACGCTGGTAAACAGATATACCCGCAGGTAGGAGAATACCATCTGGATGGATAAAACCCCTACCATGGCCAGGGCCAGGAGGCCGGGGGTATAATGTCCCGTTAAGGAACCTGCATTTCCGGAAGTTCCGGGTATCCCCGGAATTCCGTGAATCCCGGGGATACCCCCATTCCCGGCAATACCAGCCCGTTGACCCGCACTATCGATCAGTAATTTCAGCAGGTAAGGGAAGGCCATGGTGCTGAGACTGGAAAGGCCGATGAACAGGAGACCCGCGGCAAACTGCCAGCGGTAAGGTTTTACATAGCTGAAGATCAACAGGCTCTCCCGGAGGGTCGTCTTGTTGATCTTTGCTTTTGGAGGCAGGTCTGCTGAAGAGGTGGCCTCACGCCTGGATCTGGAATTTGCCATATCCGTGTAGACGAATGAGGCGGGAGAATATTGTAAATAAAGCTAAATTCATTGGTCGAAGGCGACCGTCCCGGATGACTTCAAAATATTAAAATCTGAGACTATAGGTAATACTGGGTATAACAGGAATGAAAGATACTTCCCTGGCTATTACCTGCCCGGTAGACGGATCTATGGTCCGGTAAGCGAAAGAGGTATTGTGGCGGGCATAAACATTATACACGGAAAATATCCATTCCGTCTCCAGGATCCTCCGACCTGTATTCCTGCTTTTTTTATACCTGATACTCAGGTCAAGCCGGTCGTAAGGCGCCAACCGGTAATTATTGGCTTCAATGACCGGTGGGTTTCCTCCCGTGTTGCCACTATTCTCATCGCTATAAAGCGGATTGCTGTTTGTATTAGGGTTGGCGGATGAAGTGTTGAGTGTAAAAGCCCTGCCGCTGGCAATAAAAAAATTAGCGGAAACTCTCCAGTGCGTATTCAGCATGTAAGCAGTCGATATATCCAGCGTATGTCTCCTGTCATAAGCAAAGGGAAAGGATTTACCCAGGTTCAATGAATCAAACTGCTGGTAAGCCCAGGCAAGCGAATAAGCCAGCCAGCCTGTCCATTTGCCCCTGTTTTTCCTGATCAAAAACTCGGAACCATAGCTCCATCCTTTCCCGGTTATCAGTTGGTCTTCGAGATTATTATCAATGGTCGGTGTAGTCCCGCCTTTGAATAACAATTGGTTATCCATAGCCTTATAGTAGAATTCCAGACTGGTCTGAAAAATGTTTTCTTTAAAGTTTTTAAATATTCCTGCTGAAACTTCCCGGGATGCCTGCGGCAGGACTATATTGCTGCTGCCTAACCATATTTCCGCGGGGAAAGAGGAATTATAACTTTGCACCAGGTGAATATACTGGTGCATATGGGTATAAGAAACTTTCACGCTGGTAGCCGGATCGACCATATATAACAGGGACAGCCGCGGCTCAAAATTAAGGTACTGCGCATCCGGCCTATAGTAGAAAGGGATCCTTACTCCGATGTATGCCTGAAATCGCCGGCCGAACTTCATAGCATCACTTGCATAAACGGCCAGCCGGGTAGCGGATTTTTCGGGTATTACATCAGGATTGATACCGGCGGAAGAATCCGTGGAAGATATTTTTTGAGATAGCGTGGCAGGGTAAAGCGTCTGGTATAAATAGTCGGCCCCTGCGCTTATTTTATGTGCAGGCGAGGGGAAATAGGAAAAATCCATTTTCGCATTCATATCCCTGATCCCGGAATATAATTGCGCAAAATAACCATCCTGGGCTGCGGAAAGGAATTGATGATAGCGATTATATACGAGGGAGGTATTGGAGAATAATTTCCCGGAATACTGATGATTCCATCGTATCGTGTACGCGGAGTTGCCAAAATGCATGGAATAATTGATCCCTCCGGCATCCGTGGAATCCGTAGAGTAGTTATTGTTATCCCTCCCGTTGTAAAAACTTAAGAGAAGACGATCCCTGCGGGACAACTGAAAGTTCAGCTTGGCATTCACATCATAGAAATAATAGTTGCTGAAATAATTCTGATTAAGGATAGGGCGAAGCAATACATCTACCGTGCTTCTCCGGGCGGAAATCAAAAAGGACGATTTACCGGGTTGCAGAGGCCCATAGAGGGTTACACCGGAAGAAATGCTTCCCATCCTGATGATCCCGCCGAATTGCTGATTACTTCCGTCTTTCATGGCAATATCCAGCACAGAGCTCACATGATCACCGTAGGTTGCGGGAAAGCCTCCTTTCATCAGGCTGGCATGCTTAATGGCAGGCGCATTAAAAATGCTTACCAGTCCGAACACGTGGCTGGGATTATATAAGGTGGCCTCATCCAGCAGGACCAGATTCTGCCCGGTATTTCCGCCTCTGACACAATAACCCGGGGTCCCATCTATCCCCGCCTGTACGCCCGGCAGCATTTGAATGGATCTGAGGATATCCCCGGTTCCATTGAGTGAAGGACCACCAACGATCATGTCGGTCGACAGTTCGATCAATGCGGATTGGTTCCTCTTTACATTGTCTTCTCTTTTATCATTGGCTATTATCAACTTATTGATCTCTTCCTGTTTGTGATTATGCTCCAGCCCGAAAGAAACAGTAAGATTGCTATGCGCGTTCACTTGTTGGAACAGGCTTTTATACCCAACATAAGAAATTTCCAATTCCAAGGTATCTGCCGGGGGAACGGTAATGGAATAAAATCCGTAATTGTTGGAAAAAATTCCCGTTCCGGCAGCGGGAATATAAATGCTGGCCCCTATCAGTAGTTCTCCTGTCCGGGAATCCTTTATATACCCGCTAAGCGTGATCCTGGACGGCAAGACGATATTTTGCAGGACGATCTGGTCGCCAATGATATTGTAAGTAAGAGAAGTTCCCCGTAATAAGATAGTCAAAAAATCCGATAAGGATAGATCGGAGGCCGTTATCGATACATTTTTTTGCTGGAGGGCCAGCTCTGTGCTGTAGGCAAACTTAAAAGGGATCTGGGGTTCTATAATGGATAATACCTCCTGAAATGGCCTGTCTTTTATAGTAATAGTAATATGAGCTTCCGATGTTTTTTTTTCCTGGGCAGCAGCATGCTGAAGGATAAAAAAAGAAAGGAAAATCAAATAGTATATATGGGTATATTCTTTAATGATGGTTAGCAGTATCTTTGGTTTTTAAAATATACGTTCCGTTCTTCCCGGCATATTCCAGGTTTAAGGAAGCACAAATAATTTTCAGGGCGTTATCAAGGGATTCTCCCTCCAAATTGACGTTCAGCCTTTTTTGCCCGATCACCGTATCGGTCAGGCTGATCTTTTTGCCGGACACTTTTTGCAGGGCAGCTATTACATCCGATAAGGGAGAATTATCAAATCGTAGGGAACCAGCGCCGCTGCCTGCCGTATCCGTTGCCCTTATTTCCCCAAAACGTTCTTCCCGAATATAAAAGCAAAGGGAGCTACCTGCAGATATTTCCATGGCCTCTCTGGCCTCTTTTTTACTAAAAGCCACTTTACCGCTGAATACCATGACTTTTATACTGTCTTCCGTTTTTTGCACCGTAAAACTTGTTCCGATATCCTTAATGCTGGCAGTTTCCATGTCTACAATAAAAGGTAATTCTTCATGGTGGGATATTTCAAAAAATGCTTCCCCACTGGTGAGGATCACCGTTCTGCTTGCTTTATTATAGCGCCGTACAAGCTGAATGCGGGTTTGTGGTTTTAATACCATGGTTGAACCGTCAGGCAGGGATATTTTTCGCTGTTCATTGACAGCGGTTTCATACAGGATCGGACCATTCTTCCCGAAGAAATACCACCACCCGGTCCCGATAGCCAGCAGGAAGACCGCCGCCACCGTCACCAATCGCTTTATCAACGGCGCCCTCTTTCTAAAGGAGGCGCTGATAACTTTAGCTTCGTCGCGCTCGGATCCGGTATTGCCGCCCGCAGACCCTCTATCGCCCATTCTTCGCTGAAGGGCATCCCAGGCCTTTACCTCGTCTGCTTCCTGGTAAAAAATATAATCAGCCATTCCCTCCTTCCAGAGTTGCTGCAACTGATCGTATTTTTGCTGGTTATCGGGGTTATCGGCCAGCCATTGCCGGAATTGCAAATCCTCGTCCGGGGACAGATCACCCCGCAGAGCGGATACGATCAGATCCCAGGGGAAATTGTCATATGTAGGCAGAAAATCCATAGTTTCAATTATAAGACAAATAAAAACGATCAGAGACCTAGTGATGGGGCCAAAAAAAATCTTTTATCATCAATATCCATACCGGAAGGGAATTCCAGTCGCCCAGGACTCTGTTCAGCTGTTTCAAGGCATGTGTTATATGATTTTTTACGGTTTTAATAGAAATGCCGAGCCGGTCGGCGATCTCCTGTTGTTTTAATTCTTCGAAACGGCTCATCCTGAACACTTTCTGGCATTGTTCCGGCAACTGGTCAATAGCCTTATAAAGTCTGACCCTCAGTTCGTTTTCTTCCATTTCCCTTAATTCGAAGGTTTCTTCCGGCCGGCGGCTTAGCTCTTTTTGATGTTGCCGGGCCCTTTTATTTTTGTCCAGCGCATTGAGGCTCCTGTTAATAATTGCCCGGTAGATATAGGATTTCAGGGAAGATTCGATCCGGATGGTATCGGCATCCTCCCAGAGGGTGATAAACAGGTCATTGACGATCTCCTGCGCTAAACCGGCGTCTTTGAGATAGCTACAGGCTAGCAGGAAGAAACTCTTATAATGTTCTTTATAATAGTTTTCAAAAGCCTGTCCGTCTTTTTGCTGAATAGATCTCCAGGTGTTTTCCTCGCCGGGGTTCATTTTCCTAAAAGAGTATAAGAATTAGCAATAAATCCAGCGGCAATATTATTAATAAATTTTTAATAACGGTGAATCGATGCAAAATGATCAGAATTGCAGATGAAAACTACCAAATATGCCAAAATTGCTTGTCGGATTTGGATGCGATCCGGGTGGCAGACCGGAAGCCGCGGAAGGGGCGAATCGCCATACCAGGTCTACCCGGAAATAAGAAAAAATATTGTCCAGGCCCGTGCCCAGCTCAATATAGGATCTTCCCTGCAAGGAATGCATCCGGTAATTGCTGGCTTCCCTGAAATTGAGTTTACTACTTGCCGGGGACACATCTCCCCATACCGCTTTCAGGTTCCAGAATTGACGGATATTGGTTTTGCGCAGCAAGGGCAGGAGGTTTAACAGTTTTTTTTCAAAATTGTGCTCGATGGTAAAGCCGGCATACCGGTCACTGAAATACTCAAAGCGGTTCATCAGGTTGAAAGCCTGTCTCGTATAATAGTAGGTTTCATTACCGGGATGCAGCTCCAATAGCATGAAAGGAAGGGCGCCGCCGCTCCATATTTTACCACCGTATACCTGGTAGCTCACATTCCCCCAACCGGGGATCCGGAATTGCTGACAGATCAAGGCGCTTAGTTTCTGGTATTGGTATTCTCCGCCCAGTAGCTGGGGAACGCCCTGCCTGTATTTCAGCTCAAATACCGGATTGTTACCCTGTATCCGCTTATCCTTACGATAGGTAGTGATCACTTTTTCACCGGGCGCGTAGCGCAGCCCGATACCCAGTTCCGAATTGATGATATCTTTTTGATTGATGGAGATCATCTTTTTGGGCGGTAATGGATTGAACGTTTCGAAGCTGGTATGGCTGAAAAATGCCTGTACGGAAAATTTGCTGTTCCATTCTTTAGTAATACCCGCCCTCACTTCATCGACCAGGATAAATTTTTGTTGTATTCCGGGCTTGCGTATCAGTTGGCTGAACATATAGTCGGAGGTTATTTCTTCCCCGTTATGCAGCGAATTCCCATTATCAAGATCCCGTACATAAGCCGCCTGGAGGGAATATCCGCTATTACCCGGAAATTTATAATTGATATCCATTTTCCCTTTTAACCGGCGATCACCGAAACCATAGGCCAGGTATGTATGGGCCCTTAGATATTTGCTGAATTTCTCCGTAGTAGCTATGTCAAAGCGGACCCTGAATTTTTCCAACCGGTTAGCGCTTATCCATTTATACCAGGGGCCTATTTCCACATAGCCTATTTTTTTTCGCCCGTCAACGATAAATTCAAGGGTATTGGTATATTTTTTAAACAGGGGAATGGTTTTAAGCGTATCGGCCATTTTATATACCTTCTGCTCATTAGCGCTCAGCGGCTCCGGGCGATTTAATTGCCAGTATCCGGCAGTGCGGGTCTTTGCGCTATCTTCCAGCAGGACCTGGTCCGTTTCTGTATTTTTTGCCAGGATCCCCGTTATATCCGGAAGGTCGACCTGTACCTGTTCATAACGGGTGGTCTGCCGCACCACAAAGGACAATTTGTTGTTTTTTAAAGGGGATAGTTCGGCCACAAATCCATCCTTTGCAAAGATCCAGGCGCTGTCTGCCTGTTGGCGGAATTCCTGTGTAATGCCCAGCCGGTTGACATAATTGATATCGGCGGCAGGAGAAATGTCCAGGTGGATCTTTTGGATCGCCCAGGTGCCGGCATGTATCCAGCAATCCCCTGAAAAAGTATTCTCTCCCTCCCGTTTGGGAGAGAAAAAAAGGTGTAAATAACGCTGTCCGTCTATAAATTGAGTGTCTGCCGCCCTATAGTTATAATGGTTGTCCCCGGAATTGCTTATAGGGCTGATGAATTCTTTCCCAAATAAAGTAACATAGTTTTCATATACATTGATTTGTTGACTGAACCCATTTAAGAAATGAAGAACGAGTTCATTTTTAATTCCACTGGTCTGAACAGCTTTTATTTCTTCCCTTTTTTTAAAAGGATGGGCGCTGAAGGAATATTGAGACAGGGATTCTGTCAGGAATACCGGGAGAAAGGGTTTGTCGGCCGAGGTGCTGTCAATATTGCTCAATATAAATCCAAAGGGTCTCAATAATCTGACCTTCCCCAGGCCTTCCTGGGTCACATTATCCAGGTCCATTTCCATCTTTTTGTACAATAGGCAGGAATAGGTGTTGTATTGATAAGGATTGTTTTGCGGTTTATGCCGGACCATTTTTTTCCACCATAATATCCCTTTATTGTATTTCCCCAGCACTACTACGTCTTTGGCTGGTTTGGGGGATAACTCAATGATGGCCTCTCCGGTATCTTTCTTCCAATCAATAAGTATAGACAGGCTGTTATAGCCGACATGGCTTATGCTAAGCGTATCCTGTTCATAGACCATGGGAATGGAAAAATGGCCTGTGCTGTCCGTCAGAACGCCTTTTCCCGATCTTTTCCAGGAAATGCTCGAAAAGGCGATTTTTTCTTTGAAGGACTGACCGATGACGGATCCTTTGAGGTGCCTGCTTTGTCCGTAAAGGCTTCCTGCCAGGAAGCAGCAAAAACAAAGTAACGATATACGCCGGGGCCATGACATATAAGTAAGAAATGCGATACGGGATTCTGGGGTTAACATAATCATAGGGTTTGATTTGAATCATTCCTTATTCAAGACAGGACAAACGGCAGGTAGTCCTATTGTAATCCCTTTTAAAAAAAATTAAACCCACTAGGACCATCCACCCAGTTTCCTGTCTTTTCGATGCAGGATGTTCAAATTCCCGCCGGTAAGGGTAAACCTTACTGTTTTAGAAAACCTAAATCAAATATGTATGAAGAAAGTCTTTTTCCTGGGCATGCTGCTTACGATCGCAGCAGTAGCCCGTAGCCAGGATCAAAACCGGAACGAAAATGATCAGCGAAACAACGAAATCACTGAATCATTGAAACAAGACCACCTGGACCTGGAAAATGAACAGGCCGAATTTGAGGATGAACAACAGGACATTAAGAATGATCAACTGGACCTGAAGGATGATCACGAAGATCTGCTCAATGATCACCTGGACCTGAATGATGACCATGAGGACAGTATCAAGGATGAAAAGGATTTTGGCCATGATCAGGGAGATCTTTTGGATGATCCTAAAGATGCTAAGAATGAACAATCCAATATCGATGAGAAGCCTTGATGTGATGGTTTTTGGTCGTTGCTACCTGTAAAAAATGGAAAGGGAGGGAGCATGGCTCCTCCCTTCCAATCTCCCATCAGTCAATAACATCCCATATACCAGTTCAGCCCTATGATACACCCACCAATACATTTTTTTATGGCCTGGAAAAAGCTCATTCCCGTTTTATTTTTCGGAATTGGCCCTTTTGCCTCTTTTGGACAGAACAGCCAGGTTTCCAAACAGGATAGCCTGGTTCCTGCCAAAGACACCTCCGGGTATCAACAGGCAGTCTATTGGGCCAAAAAAGGACAACATGATACGGCGGAAAAGATATGCCGGGCTATTCTTAAGAAGGATCTACAGCAGGTAAGAACGGAAGTGTTGCTGGGCAGGCTTTATTCCTGGGACAGGAAATTCGATTCGGCCAGGATCTTCCTAAAGGATGCTATCACCCGGCAGCCTGACAATGAAAATGCCCTCGAGGCGATCATCAACCTGGAACTATGGTCGGGACAATTGGACCAGGCATTGATCTATTGTAATGACGCGCTCAGCCGCTATCCCAGTTCGGAAAAGCTGCTTATTAAAAAAGCAAAACTGTATAATAAGCAGGCCCGGTACAAAGAGGCTTACCAAATAGTACAACAGGTGTTACGGATCAATCCTGCCAACCGGGAGGCCATTGAATTCGAAAAATATTTAAAGGGTAAGATAGCCGCCCGGCCGGAAAAGAATGCAATCGGCTTATCCTACCAGTACGACTATTTTAATACGATCTATGCTCCCTGGACCTATGTGTCTTTGTATTTTTTGCACAAGGCCCCGGGGGGTAGCCTATCCGCAGGAGTAAATTATGTCAACCGGTTTCAGACTCCGGGCGTACAATATCAATTGAACTGGTATCCGAGGATTTCCTCTTCCATGAAGGCTTTTTTAGGAGCGGCTTATTCAAAGGACAGCATTTTGCCGGGATGGGACCTTGGCGCCGGCCTGAGCCATACCTTATTCAAAAAGGCTGAATTGGAAGCGGGCGTTCGGAGGCTGACCTTCAGCAGCCTCCCGGACCCCATCATACTCTATACCGGGGCCCTTAACCTGTCCTTCCACCGGTTCTGGATATCTGCCCGTACCTATTTAGCGACGCAGCAGGGAGGCCTGAATCAATCCTATTACCTGACCACCCGGTATTATGGTAAAAATCCCGGAAGCAACCTTACGCTTATCCTTAGTTCGGGATTCTCCCCGCATGACTATTTCGATCCCAACTCGGGGAAAGCATTCAGCTACTCAAACAGGTCAGAAAGGATCCGGCTCGGTTATCAAACCACTTTCTTTTCACCGAAAAATATTCTGAAGCTCTCGACGGGTTATGAACGACGAAGCTACTATTCCGGTCTTATCCTTGAGAGAATAACTGCAGGGGTGGGGATAGAAAGATGGTTTTGATCCTCCGGCTTTATAACAGATATGCTTTTACAAAAAATAAAATTTATTTATATGCTACCCCTACCCGAACAACCTGCCGATCGTTCCGTTTACCTGAAACCCATTGAAGGATTCCCTGTACCGGCATCCCGTAGAGCAGCCGTGAAAGTGAGCGCTGTGATCATCACCTATAACGAAGCGAAAAATATCCGCCGCACCTTGTCCCACCTGGATTGGTGCGATGAGATCATCATCGTTGACAGCTACAGCACGGACGAGACGGTAGCTATCTGCAGGGAATTCAACTGTACTGTCTATTTAAAAAAATTTGAAGGGTATGGAGCGCAGAAACAATATGCAGTCTCCAAGGCCAGCCACGATTGGATATTAAATATCGATGCGGATGAAGTCCTGTCCGACTCCCTGTTCATGGAAATTGCATCGGTGATGCGGAAGACTCCCAGGCATACGGGCTACTACCTTGCCATAGGACTGGTCTTTTTTGACAAGGAATTCCTGTATGGAAAAGAAAGCTGGCGCTATTTTTTGCGGTTGTTCAATAAAAACTACGGGAATTTCACGGATTGTCCCGTTCACGAAAAAGTCAGATTGAAAGGGCCCACCCATAAGTTCCACCATAAAATGTTGCATTACAGTTATTCCGGCATTCATCAATGGGAGGAAAAATGCAGCCGCTACTCTACCCTTGCTGCCCGCAATGCTGTAGCAAAAGGGAGAAAGATGCCTGTGGTCCTGGTCATACTATCCCTGCCTTTCTATTTTTTCAAGTACTATCTGCTGGAACTGAATTTTCTCAATGGAATAGAGGGCTTTTACTGGTCTGTTCTGAGCGCCTACTACCATTTTATTAAGTATATAAAAATAAGAGAACTATATAAGGCAGAGAAAAATAAACAAATTTTCAACGCACAGTAGACCTCCTGCAAATTGGACCCCGATAAAATAACCCCATAAAATAATATTTTTACCATGAGCAACGAAAAGAGAGACAAGCCTAACAGGCGCCTTCCCTTAATAAAAATGCTTATTTCTTTTATTGCCGGGATAGGAGTTGCTATCCTCCTTCTCAAATTCGTTTTTAAAATATGAATAGCCGGGAGCAGAGAGCCTACTCACCCGGACACCTCATCCAGCAGGTGAAAAATAGAACGGTAATTCTTACCGGTGGCTTCGGACAAAGACATTTCGCAGGGTTTGGCCGTCGAATAACAATCCGTACAATGATGGGCATTCACTTCGTCGCGTTCGTTCTTGGTGGCGGCGGCAGTAAGGCCGGGGTAAAAAAAGCCCCGGTCACCTGCCATCCCGCAACATCCGGCGCTGGCGGGGATGAGGGGGTTGGCGGCGGCGGCGGCGCCTAGCTGTTCCAATTTTTTCAGGGATCCCATTTTGTATAAAGAACATACGGGATGTAAGATGATCTCCTCTTTTTTCCGGGAGATGAGCAGACGGGGCAGCAGGATGTCCACTGCGAAGTTAAGTCCATCCATTATTTTCAGGGCATCGAACTTCTCCTGGTTCTCCTCCGTCAGCCGGGGCCGGGCATGTTGTAAGGAATAGGTGCAGGAGCTGATATCCAGCAGCACCGGTATACGTCCCTGCTCTGTCCAGCGCCACAAAGCTTCTATCATATTATTCGCCGCATAACGATGGGCATCCGTAAAACCTTTGGAGTCAAATGCCTGCCCGCAGCAATGGCCCCTGGTATCCGAAGGGACCCTGATCGTTATGCCGGCCTTGCCGGCCACTTTTAGCAGGGCAGTGCCTACTCCTCCTGTGCCATCGGCATCGGCGCCCATCATCCGGTTCATGCAGCAGGTGAAATAGACGGCTTCCGGCGAGGTGGGGAAGTCAGAAGGTGCTGTGGGCGAGGCGGTGTTCGGGAGCGAGGCGGCAGGGCCGGACAAAGAAGCCGGCCATAGGGGCGCAGCGGGTATGGCTTTTTGGACGGCCTTTGTAAAATTCGTCAGGGTCTTTTTCCCGAATGTCTTATTCACCAGCCGGCCTGCCCGTAGCAGGAAGCGGATGCCACTCTCTGCCGCTGCAAAATGCCGGGCGACCCGCAAGGCTACTTTGTTCTCCCGCACCGAATGATTTTCCCTTCGCAGCCTTTTTACCAATTCGCCGGTATTGATCGTTACCGGGCATTCCGTCGCACATAGACCATCGACGGCACAGGTGTCCAGTCCGTCAAACTGATAATCCTTTACGATGCTGTCATAGGTACTCCGGTCACCCGCGGCCTGTAGCCTTGCCAGGGTTCTTCTCAATACGATGCGCTGGCGGGGAGTCGTCGTATAGTCCCTGCTGGGACAGCGGTGTTCGCAAAATCCGCATTCCACACATTTATCCACTTCCTCTTCTACGACAGGCAGCGATTTCAGATTTTTAAGATGCGATTGCTTATCGGGGTTGATGAGGACACCCGGGTTTAGAAGGGTATGAGGATCGATCAAAGCTTTCAGGTCTTTCATCACCTGGTAAGCATCAACACCCCACTCCTCTTCCACATAAGGAGCGATCTGCCGGCCGGTGCCATGTTCGGCCTTGAGCGAGCCCTGGTACCGGTGAATGATCAGGTCCGCCAGGTCATCATTAAACGCTGCAAACGACTCGATATCGGCCGGCTTCGCCACGGATTGGGAAACGAGGAAATGCAGGTTACCATCCCTGGCATGTCCGAATACAAGGGCATCGTCATACTTATATTTAATAAACAGCTGCTGCAGATCTTCTATCGCCTCCCCCAGTTTGTCGACGGGCACCGCCACATCTTCCAGCATCACCGATGCCCCTTTAGCTCTCACCGCAGCCACGGAAGGATACATGCCTTTCCGCAGCTTCCAGTAAAGGGCCTGTACCGCCGCATCTGTCGTAAATTCGGTGGCGTATAATACGGGAAGCGAAGAAAGGCAGGCTTCGGCCCTCGTAAATTTCTCGATCAGCTGTCCCTGTTCGTCCGCCTGGTATTCACATAAGATACAGGCAGCGCCGGCAGGTAGCCCGGCCAGGAAGGAAGGAGCCCCCGGCAACTGTTCGATCGATCGCAGGGCGGCCCTGTCCATAAATTCCAGGGCTTCCGCCTCCGTGCCGGCAAGAGGCCCGATGGCATCACAGGCCACCCTGGGAGAAGGGAAGAACAACAAGCCGGTCTTTTTGAACAGCTTGTCCGGAATGGTCTTCAGCACAGCCCCGGAGATAAATCCCAGTGTCCCTTCTGCGCCAATCATCAAATGAGCGAGAATATCCAGGGGATGTTCAAAATCCACGAAAGCATTCAGCCCATACCCTACCGTATTTTTTATTCGGTATTTCCGCCGGATATTCCCCACCAGCGTTGGATTGCCGATCACCCGCCGCCGTAGTTGCGCGATGCCCGAGAAGATCGCCGGGGATTCTTTTTCAAATCTTTCATAATCCGATGGCTGGCCCGTATCGTACAGCTGCCCATCAGGGAGCATAAACTGTAAGGCAAGCAGCGTGTGATAGGAGTTGTCGACGACCCCGCAACACATGCCGCTGGCGTTGTTGGAGAGAATGCCTCCCATCATGGCGGCGTTGATAGAAGCGGGATCGGGGCCTATTTTCCTGCCATAAGGCTTCAGAAGCCGGTTGACCGCCTGGCCGGTAAGTCCCGGCTCCACTTTCACGGCAGCGCCCTGTTGCTCTACGGATCCTTGCTTCCAATAGCGGCTCAGGTCCGCCAGGATCCCTTCGGTTACAGACTGCCCTGACAAGCTGGTGCCCGCCGCCCGGAAAGTGACCCCCGTATTATATTTCCGGGCAAGCCGGAACAGAAGCCCCACTTCTTCCACATTGAGGGGTAATACCACCACTTGGGGCACCAGCAGGTAGAAACCGGCATCGCTGGAATAGGCATGCAGATCGATGGGTCGGGATTTCACCCGTTCCGGCGGAAAATAGGTTGACAATTCTTCGATCAGGGACATGAGTTGTTTTTAAAACGTAGGATCCCCGGTTAAAACGTGGGATCCGCCGGCGTATTGGAATTTCCATTCCGCTCTACGAAGGGATAAGGCAGGTAACTGCGCTTACGCTCTGTCGTGGGTCTGCCAAATCTCCGTTCGTCAGCCAGTCTTAGCCCGGACATATACAATTCAATGCACCGGTGCTTATAGATCTGCGTCAGCAGATCGGCCTGTGTGGTCACCACCACCGGGGTACTCAGGCCGGCTCCCACTCCAAAGGGGTCCTGGGAAGGCTGTTTCAGCACTACGCTGTCCAGCCAGGCGGTACCATTTACCAGGTCATTCTGCTGTGCATAACATTCGGCTTTTATCAGCAGGATCTCTCCCGGCAAATATACAGGGATTGATGTTATCGTCGTATTGTAAAAGCCGTTGATCCGGTAGCGGGGGCTGGCGCCGATACCGATATAAAAAGGTTCGCGTTTATCATTGGGGTCGGGCTGTAATCCTACGGGCAGTCCCATGGCAGAGTCGACGGGCTGATAGATATTGTTGGTGGAAGTAGCCAGGGTGAAGATGGGGTTGGTCACCACCGTATTATAGCCGAATGTGGATCTGACGGAGCGGACCACATTATTAGCTGCCGTCAGTGCATCGGGGAAATTACCCGCCAGCACCAGGTAGCGGGCTTTCAGGGCATACAGCGTATTGACGATATCGATGCTGGCCGGCGTATTTTTTAAGAAAGTGCTGCTGATGGCATTGGCATTGACAACGCTCAACGCGTTATCGATGACAGCGATCGCGTTGAGATACCCCTGCGTATTGGTGACAAAGTTCACTTTGGATACACCCAGGGTGTCTGCGATACCGGCAGGCACATGATCCCAGAACATAGCCATATCTCCGATGGCCAGCGCCTTGAAGATCGAGGCGTACGCGATCAGTCCACTGGCATAATTCTTATCCGTCACAATTTTGGGAGTCTGGCTGATCACGCTGTCCGCATCGAAAATGATCTTATTGCAGGCGGTCCACAGCCCGGTAACGATGCCGTTCGTATTTTGAACGGCTCCCGCGCCGGCGCCTAACTGCGCTTCATCGGTATTACCCGCATTGACTACATAGAGCTGGTTGGTCAGCAGGCCGTCGGCCGTAATGGTGTTATACACCAATCCGCCCCTGCCTGCCGAATACCAGTTTTGCAAACCTACCGCCACGTCCGTCAAGGCGTTGGCGGAACTGAATGCCTGCCCGGACGAGGGACCGGAAGGGTCCGTATAATTTTTCTTGCAGGCGGTGAGAGAAAAACAGGCCAGGAATAAGATCCCTGCGACCGTTCGCGCGGCGATACCCGCTGTCTGGCGGGACAGCGTCCTATTGTATTTCTTTATGTTATTGGAGTTCATAACTGAATTTTTAATGAGTTTAGAATTTTGCACGGATGCTGGCGCTGAAGGTCCTGGGAATGGGAACGCTGCCGAAATCGATCCCCCGGAGAATGGTGCTCTGTCCTCCTGCATTGACTTCGGGATCGTATCCTTTATAATGATCCCAGGAAATCAGGTTCCTTCCACCCAGGCTAAAGCTGAGATCGCCGAAGCCTTTGATCTTGCCCATATCATAACTGAGCGATACTTCCCTCAGCTTCACAAAAGATCCGTCATCTATCCTCCATTGCTGAATGGTATATACGCCGGCAATATATCCTCTCGGCAACTGGCCTTGATCTTCCTGTTGGGCTACCGTGCCATTGTCCACTCCCTGCCGGGTCCTGAAATCTGCATTGAATACATTCACACCGTGTACGGCATCCAACTGTACATGCAATCCTAATTTTTTATACGCAAAATCACTGGTAAGGGTGGCGGTATATTGAGGATTGGGATTGCCGATTATTTTCTGCAGGGCTGTTCCCTTGGGCAGGCCGGTAGTGGCATCCCGTTGCGGAGTATAACTGAGAGGGCTGTTCTGCACCCCGGCTTCCGTCAGGGGAATGCCGGACGCATTCTTCAACTGGCCGCCCTGGGCATCAGCGGCAAAGAAGGTCCCGTAAAAGACACCGATCGGCTGTCCTCCGATGATCGCCACCGGCGCTCCGCCGTTGGTATTGAACAGGAGCAATGACTGTCCAATATTCAGCGCCTTATTTTGGTTATGGTTATAGATACCGGTCAGTTCCCAGCTGAAATCCTTTGTCCGTACCGGGACCAGGTTGAGTACCACTTCATATCCATTGTTCTGCAACGAGCCAATATTGTCCAGCAGGGCGGAATAGCCATTGGTCGGAGCGATCAGCCTGCTGATCAGGAGGTTCTCAACACGTTTATGATAATAGTTGAAATTCACGCCGATACGGTTTTTCAGGAAGGATAGATCTGTTCCTATTTCCAGCTCTTTCTGTCTTTCCGGTTTTACGTTCGGGTTAGTATAAGTGGTCTGCCCTTCGAAGGAGGAGCTGCCCACGAATGCGGAAGCGGTATAGGTATTGAACCTTCCATAAGCCGGGATGCCTGTCAGGTTGCCGGATTCGCCGTAAGCGGCCCGGACCTTGAACAGGTCCCACCATTTCGATACGCCCAGTTTGTCCCAGTAGTCGGTGCCGGATAATACGTAGCTGCCACTTAATTTGGAATAAACCTGGTTACGCTGGTTGGGGCCGAAGACAGAAGAGCCATCGGAGCGAAGAGCGCCGGTAAGGAATAACTGGTTGCGGTATTTAAAATTCTGCTGTATGAATTCACCGGAGATGGACAATTCGGTTCGTTGATCGAAGCCGGGTATGGCCGTACTGGCTCCGCTGACGGTCTGTACATAAGGAGGCAGCCCCCGGCCCTGCTGCAGGGAATAATGTGCCCGCTGATATTGTTGCGAATAGCCTACCTGGGTAACGGAACTCAGATTAGGGCTGATATTCCAGTTATAGGTGGCGTTCAGGTCATGGTTGATGAGGAAGGAGGTATTGGTCCCCGAGCTGGCATAACCGTTCTGGGTAGGGTCCAGGCTGGCGCCGCCGCCAAAGAATCCGATACTTACATTATAGGCATAAGGCGGGATAAAGGTGGTCCCGTCCGTGCTGTAATTGTCAATCCCCATATGATAATCAACGGTCAGGTTCTTCAGAGGGGTCAGCTTTATACCGGCGCCGCTGATGATCCTGCTGGTCTGCTGTTGTTGTTTGATATCCTGGATGACGGAAACAGGATTGACACGTCCCCGCTCCCCTACTGCTTTCAGATTACCCAGGGCATCCCTTTGCTGTATATCGTAATAGTTCCCGATAATGGTCACGGAATTGGTGGGAGAAAAGAAACTGTTGCCATCGGGCTTCTCGTTGGTCTTGTCATAGATATAGTTCATGGTCACATTAAAGCTCGCCCATGAGTTGAGGGTCTGGTCCACATTCAACCGGAAGCTGTAACGGCCGAAGTCCGTATTTTTTATGATACCCTGGTTGTAGAGGTAGGAAGCGGAGGTGTAATATTTTGTCTTGTCCTTACCGCCGCTCACGGAGATGGTATTATCCGTTCCGATACCGGTCCGGAAAATATAATCCTGGTAGTTGTAGCGGCTAACGGCGGTGGTATTGGTCAATGAGGGGGTGAGGATCGTCTGGGTCTGAACGTTGGGAGATCCGCCGAATTTTGTCGGGGCTTCGTTCACTTTAAGCCGCTTGCGGAGGCTATTGCTATTGATGCCGGTGGAAAAATTGACTACGGGCGCTCCGTTACTTCCTTTTTTGGTAAAGATCTGCACGACGCCGGCATTGGCCCTCGAACCATAAATGGCTGCGGCCGCTGCGCCGTTGAGCACTTCGATCCTTTCAATATCGTTGGGGTTAATATCTACCAGCCTGTTCTGCCCCACATTGCCTACCACCGTGCTACCGGCATAACTGGCGTCGGCGTTGGTGACGCGGGTAGTGGAATTATCCACGATCACACCGTCGATGATATAGAGCGGTTCTGTAGAACCGGAAATGGTGCTGACACCTCTTAATTTAACCGAAATGCCGCCGGCCGGATCCCCTGAGTTCTGAGAGATCTGTGCGCCGGCTGTTTTTCCCTGCAGGGCTGCCAGCACGTTGCCGGTGGATCCTTTGGAGAGCTCGCTGGCATTCACGCTGCTGATATAACTTCCCAGTTGCCGGCGCGTAGTCCCCTGTGAGGTACCGGTGACTACCACTTCATCCAGCTTGGATACCGACTCTTCTATTTGTGCATCCAGGGTATATGCGGTGGCAGCGCCTACCGTAAGGGTCTTTTCCTGCGACTTATACCCTACTCCGGAAAAGACCAGTGTATAATTACCGGGTTTGATGCCGGCGTTCAGGGTATAGCTGCCGTCGCTGCCGGTGGAGGCGCCGGATCGGGTGTTCTTCAGCTGCACCGTTAAGGACGCGACAGGCTTGCCGGCGCCGTCCGTAACAGTCCCCGAAATTTTTACCTGAGCGTTAAGGCTGATGGCTGTCAGGTTCATCAACAGCAACAGACAGAAAATAAATGGCCTGCCGGAAGAGCGGGCAAATTGGTTTTTCCTCATAAAGCGCGTTTTTTTGGTTGCATAATTTTTTTACAAAATCCGGATTCCTTTTTTCTGATAAGGTTGTAATGGTGCTGCGTCAGGTGGAAGTTCGGTGATGAGGATATCGATCTCATCTACCGGGCAGATGGTCAGTTGTTCGGAGGTATTCACTTTTTCAGAAATGGATAAGGCAACCACTTTTTTGGAAGTATCGATCATTGCTTTTTTTATCTCCACCACATCCCAGTCATTATCCGTTAATCCGTCATCGATATCGATGGCATTGATGCCTAAGAAACAGATATCGGCCTTGATCTGCCGGATCCTGCGGATAGCATCTCCACCGACGGCTATTTTGGAGTTTTTGGAGAGTTTGTCTCCGATCATGACCACTTCGATATTGGGATGATTGGTGTATTCGAAGGCTGCGGCCAGGCTGGGGGTGATAAAGGTAGCCTGCAGGTCTTTGGGAAGCATCCTGGCCAGCTCGATGATGGTCGTGCCGCCGGAAGTGAGCACGAACATGCCGTCCTGGATCAGTTGCACTGCTTTTAAGGCGATCGTTCTCTTTTCTTCCACGGAGTAGACATCTTTGGAAGTGATGCCTACATGAAAAGAATTGGAGAGGGCCCCTCCATGCACTTTGGTAATTTTTCCTTCCTGCGCCATCTCCTGCAGATCCCTGCGGATCGTGTCCTCGGATACCTGCATTTGTTCACTCAGATGCGAAGAAAGGACTTTATTATGCAGGTTCACCTGGTGAAGAATGTAGGCCTGCCGTTCTTCTTTTAGCATAAGCAGTCTTTATTAACAAAAAGTAATATACACCGAATATAAGCACAAAACAGCATAAACAAAAATAAAAACGCCTTAATAATGCATTTTTATGCAACATTTAAATCTATAACGGGTATTCCGCCACCTAAAAACCGCATAAATCTGCGTCAACCTCCCAGGGGGACGCCACCGCCCTCCGGCGGAAAGGATATTTTTCCCATCGTTACGGCAGGCATCCCGGCTTTGCCGAAATGGATCGGCTCTCCGACAATGGCTTCGTTGGCCAGGATGGCAAAGAGCACCGCCTCTTTTGCATCCGCCGAAACGCCCAGCTCATCCGTAAAGCGCATAGGTATGGGAGCTAGTCCTTCCCGTATCCATTCCGTCAGCAGGGGATTGAACGCCCCTCCCCCGCTCATATAGATTACGCAGGAGCTATCATTCTCCGGCAATACCTGCTGAATGGCCTCGACGATTGTCTCTGCGCTGAAGCGGGTCAGGGTAGCCAGGATATCGACCGGTGACAGGGTCGTCGTATGACTAAGGGCCTGCGCTTTTCGTATATATTCCAGGTTGAACAGTTCCGGGCCGGTAGTCCTGGGGAAGACTGTTCTAAAAAAATCATTTGCTTTCAATGCTTCCAGCAGCGCCGCATTGACCCTTCCCTGCCGGGCCAGGGAAGCATCGCGGTCAAATTCCTGTTGGAAATACAACCGGGCAGCAGCATCGATCAGCGTATTACCGGGACCGGTATCCGTTACGAAGACTGCCTGTGGGTCCAGGGTACCGGACAAGAAGGTGAAATTAGCGATACCTCCCATATTGAGCATGATGCGGTCTTCTCCCTTCTTCGAAAAGATGCAATAATCCCCGTACAAGGCCAGTGGGGCGCCTTCGCCTCCTGCGGCAATATGTTTTTGCCGGAAATCGCTGATCGTGATGATCCCGGTACCGGCTGCAATATGGTCGCCGTCGCCTATCTGCAGGGTTGCATTGGGGAATCCTGCCAGTCCATGTAATATTTTGGGGCAATGATAAATAGTTTGCCCATGTGAGGCAATCAGATCCACGTCCCCGGGCGATAATCCCCATTTTTCCAGGCATCGCAGGATCCAGGCTGCATGAAGATTGCCCAGCCAGGGATTCAGCAAGCAGAGTTGTCGTAAATCCACTGTCTCTTTGGCGAAGACCTTTCTTATTTCTTCTTTTACCGTGACCGGGTAAGCCACCGTCTCAAAATGAGTGGGCGCCAAACGGGTATTCATCCCGTATTGCTCAATTTCACAGACGGCGATATCCAGGCCATCCATGGAAGTACCCGACATCAATCCAATAATGCGCCGCATGGGTTTACGGGATATGCCGAACAACTTCTCCATTCCTTTATTCATGGGCCCTCCCGCTCTCGATGGCACTGCGTACACTTTGCTTTTCTGCGATCAGCCGCCGCGCCGTCTGCCGGTCCACGTTCAATTCTTTCATCACGATGCTCACACCCCTTGCGATGAGCTTATTATTGCTCAATTTCATATCGATCATTTTATTGCCCCTCACCCTTCCCAGTTGTATCATTACGGCGGTAGAAATCATATTCAATAACAATTTCTGCGCAGTGCCTGCTTTCATCCGGGTGCTGCCCGTTACGAATTCTGCGCCGACCACCACTTCGAGGGGATATTCGACGGCGGCTGCCAGGGGCGTGCCGGCGTTACAGGTAATACAGCCGGTAAGGAGTCCTCTCTCTCTGGCGGATTTCACGCCGCCGATCACATAAGGAGTGGTGCCGGAAGCGGCAATCCCAATGACACTGTCCCATTTATGAAGAGCATATTCATCCAGGTCCCGGATCGCCTGTTCCGAATTGTCTTCGGCAAATTCCACTGCTTTCCGGATGGCCCCGTCTCCGCCAGCCATAATGCCGATCACCCAATCATCCGGCACCCCGAACGTGGGCGGGCATTCCGAAGCGTCCAATATTCCCAGCCGGCCGCTGGTCCCCGCGCCTATATAAAAAAGACGTCCGCCCTTTTTCATCCTTTTCACGATGGCAGTCACCAATTGCTCAATTTTCGGAATCACTTTGGCGATCGCCTGGGGCACTGTAAGATCCTCACTGTTGATGCCCGTCAGTATTTCGTTCACGGTCATCTTTTCCAGATCATCGAAATGCGAAGACATTTCCGTTGTAAGCATATACCAATAGTATTTTAATTTTTAACAACTTATTTCAACAAGGCCGGGCAACGGCCTCAGACAAAGGGCGCCGGCCGGGCAACGGAGTCTGCCCGATCAACAGGGTCGGGCTTTTGATAACCCGACGGTTGCGAGATCAGCCATAACCCGCCGAATGTGAACAGGCCATTCAGCAGCAATAGTTCCAACCCGATCTCAAAACCCCCGAAAAGGATTTTCTGATACCTCTCCAGCAGGAGGCAGACAAGGGGCGCCAATACCGCTACATAAGGGACCGCCTTATCATTCACCTTCCGCCGGGTCAATATGCCGAATGAGAACAAACCCAGTAAAGGTCCATAGGTATATCCGGCAACCCGCAGGATCACGCTGATCATACTGTCGCTGTTGATCCATCTGAATACCAATACAAATAATAAGAAGATCGCGGCAAAGCTCAGATGCACCCGGTGCCTTGTCTCTTTATTTTCTATGGCTGTCCGGTCTTTCTTTCTCTGCATGCCTAACAGGTCTATGCAAAAAGAGGAGGTGAGCGAGGTAATCGCGCCGTCAGCGCTGGGAAATAAGGCAGATATGAGCGCAATGATAAAGATGACCGACATAAAAGAAGGCATCTCCTTCATCGCTATATAAGGAAAGAGCCTGTCCCCGGTAGCCTTAATACCATGCTGTCCTGCATACAAGTACAATAACCCGCCGAGAAAAAGGAATAAAAAAGTCACGATAAGCATAATGACCGATAAGCTCATGATATTCTTCTGAGAATCTTTCAGTTTTTTAACGGAGATATTTTTCTGCATCATTTCCTGGTCCATCCCGGTCATGGTAATGGTGATGCAGGCGCCGGCCAGGATCTGCTTGACAAAAAACAATTTACCGAGGGGATCTCCGAAAAAAATCTTTGCCATGCCTTTTCCGGACATTTCCCGGAGCCCGGCGATGACCCCTATATGCAACGCGTGGAGGATGTAGATCACGCAAATAACGAGTCCCGTCAGCATACAGATGGTTTGCAAGGTATCCGTCCATACAATGGTCTTTACGCCTCCTTCATAGGTATATAATAATATCAGTACCAGAATGATCACCGTCGTCAACCAGAAAGGGACTTTGAAGTTTTGCAAAATGGCGCCCTGTAAAATATTAATCACCAGGTATAACCTCGCTGTGCCCCCCAGTGTCCTGGATAGAATAAAAAAACAAGCCCCTGTCTTATAAGATATCATGCCCAGTCTCGTATAGAGGTAGGTGTAGATCGAGACAAGCCCGAGCCGGTAATACAAGGGCAGCAATACATAAGCAATGACGACATATCCTAAAAAATAACCGATCAATACCTGGAAATAAGAAAAAGCAGTTGACGCCACGCCGCCAGGAACACTTACAAAGGTCACCCCGCTTAGAGAGGTGCCGACCATGCCAAAAGCTACGACCATCCAATGACTGTTCCGGTCGCCGATAAAAAAGGAATCATTGCCGGAGTTCTTGCCCGTATACCAGGCAACGCCGAGCAGTACGATAAAGTACAGGAGCATGATACTAAAAAGAAGGATCGGGGACATACAGTTAGTCGGGTGAATAATTTAATAAACGCATAAAAACGCATATTAAGCGCGTTTACACGCACAAAATATGCATAAAGCAGCATTAAATAAAAAATAAATGCAACTTTCTGTAAGAATCAGGCCCCGTTATTTGCCAATTGGGATAATTATTTCCAACGTAAAGCCTTTTCCAGGGGTCGTATTTATATTGGCGGTCCCATTAAAAATACTCAGGCGAGCCCTGATATTTCTTAACCCGATCCCGTCTGTTTTAATACCTGTCCTTGCCCCCTTACCATTATCAAATATGATCATTTTGAAAAGACCATCGGTTGTGGTCAATAATATATATACCAATCCAGCCTCCGCATGCTTGCCAATGTTGGTGCATTGTTCCTGCGCAATACGATAAATTACCAGTTTTTGCTCGTCTTCCAGCCATTCTTCCTGCAAAAGGGTAGTATCCATGATCACCTGGATACCCGATTTTTTGAGCATATTGTCTGTGAGGTGGCTTAGCTGGTCACGGAGGGGTATTGTTTCAAAGTCAGGCACAACCAGTCCCTGGGCCATTTTCCTGTTTTCCTTAATGGCATCTTCGATATTCTTCTGGCAAGATATTATCAGTTCAGAGCTATTTTCAGGGTCGTATTTTACCATGGAAAGAAGCATTTTGGTAGCAGCCAGGATCTGGTTCACATTATCATGAAGTTCCTGCCCCAAATAGTTTCTCTCTTTTTCCTGGGCTCTTAAAATAGCTCTTGCTATTTTTTTTTGTTCCAGAATTTTTCGATCCATTATTTCCTGCTCCATTAATTTCTTTTCAGTGATGTCACGGCCTGTAATGCATATACCTTTTACCTGGCCAGTTTCTATAACCGGGGTTACAGAAAAATCAATCCAGGCATGCTTACCTTTTCTCACTTCATAAGAACGGTCGTATTGAACACTTTCTCCATTTTTCACCTTTTCAATTATTTCCAGAAAGAAGCCTTTTCGTGACTCTTCAATAAAATCGTAAATTGAATGACCGATTTCAAATTCAGTTTCCTTGTAAATGTAAATATACCGGGCTGCTTTTTTGTTAAAAGCCATTATAACGGCATCCTTGTCCAGCAATAAAAAACCTTCGGAGGTATTTTCAAAAATTGCTCTGAGGTTGGTTTCGGATTGTATTATTTTTTGTTCGGCTTCTTGCTTTTCTTTTTCAGATTTACTCCTTTGTACCGATGTAATTATGGCAGCGGGTAATCTTGTCATCCTGTCCTTAAGGATATAATCATCCACTCCCATTTTTATCATGTCTACTGCGAACTCTTCCGATATTGTCCCTGTCACCATGATGAACGGAATACCCGGGAACCGTTGGCGGGCTATTATAAATGCCTCTTTTGAATTAAATTGCGGCAAGGAATAGTCGGACAAAATGATCGAGGGATAAAATTCATCGAGAGCCAGCAGGTAAGCATCCTTATCTATTGCCAACCTGAACTCGCAATTGAATTTTTCATTTAAAAGCAATCGTCGCATTATTTCTTCCGCATCATCTGTGTCGTCTTCAAGTATCAATATTTTCAATAATTCTTTCATGCATCAATCCTTTTGCCGGAGGCTGAAATCCTGACCTTGGAAATAATATTTTCCCGGACAGCATTTTCAAAGGAAAGGTGAAGCTCCATAGGACCCTGGATTTTCAAACGGGCTTGCCTGCAAGGTATTATTTAACGCTTGCATAGAATGTAGACGTAATTATGAAAAATCCCGTAGATATAAATATGAAAAAGCAGGTAGATGGGACTATGAAAAGTAAGCTGGCATAAGGCAGCTCAGATTAATTTATTATCCAGCGCATACCTTGTTAATTGAGCATTCGTTTTCATATTCATCTTAGCCAGTATCCTTGCCCGGTGTGTGCTCACAGTAGTACTGCTCAGTGAACATTTTTCTGCAATTTCAGAAACCGACTTGCCTGAAGCGATGAGTTTAAAGATTTCGAATTCACGGTTTGAGAGAAACTCATGGGGTGCTTTGTCTGTGCCTTCCTGCCCGATATCTTCAGCAATTATTTCGGCCATGGAAGAAGAAATATATTTGCGTCCCTGCAATACCCGTCGCACGGCTTTTGCCAGTTCTTCCGTAGCGGCATCTTTATTTAAATAACCGGCAGCTCCCGCTTTTAAAAGCCTTCTGGCATACTGTTCTTCGGGGTATATGCTCATGATAAGCACCGGTAATTTTGGAGCGACTTCTTTGATCTGTCGCATAGCATCCAGCCCACTGCGTCCCGGCATATCAAGATCGCAGATCACCACATCCCATTTTTCCTCGCTCGCTTTTGTGACAAGACTCACCCCGTCACCCACTTCTTCTATTGTTGCAGAGGGATATTCTTCCAGCAAAAGCTGCTTTATTCCTTTCCGGACAATGGCATGATCATCAGCAATAAGAATATGCATTATAAATCGTTATTTAAGGTGGTATCCCTTTCATGGTATGGAACAGCCGCAATAACAGTCGTTCCTTTCCCCGGGGCGCTTCTGATCTCATAATCTCCTCCCATCATCTGGCAGCGTTCTCTCATCCCCAAAATACCTAAGGTTTTTTTTGCGGTGATCTTTTCTTTTTCAAATCCCTGTCCGTTATCTTCAATACGTAAGATAAGCTGTTGATCTTTTTGGTCTAAACTCACAATTACTTTAGTTGCATTGGCATGCCTGCTAATATTGGTCAGGGATTCCTGGAAAATACGAAACAGGCCGTTTTTAATTGAATCAGGAATTTTTAATTCTTCTCTATGTTCGTCGAAAATAATTTTAATGCCTGATCTTTTTTCGAATTCTTTCAGATGCCATTCCATGGCTGCAACCAACCCAAGGTTATGGAGCAAGCTGGGCCGTAATTCCGAAGAAATTCTTCTCACGGATCTTACCGTTGTATCCAGTAAATTTATAATATCTCCGATTTTTTGTTTTATGGCCTCATCCGGGTGGTTTAATTTTTTGTTCAACCCCATTACATCCATTTTTAAAACAGTTAATTGTTGCCCCAATTCATCATGAATTTCCCTTGCTATATGTGCCCGCTCTTCTTCACGAATCTTCTGAAGGTGATTGGTCAATTGCCTTATCTCATCATAGGAACGGTTCAGGGTTTCTTCTGTTTTTTTCCTTTCAGTTACATCATGTACTAACGACAAGATGGTTATTACATTTCCGTGCTCAGTTCTTAAAACAGAATTATGCCATTCGCAATAAATTACATCGCCGTCTTTGGTGTAATTTCGATTAAGGCTCAGGTTCCTGTTTACAATTCCCTTCATCAACTGTGTATTAATTTTATCAACTGCCTTTAGATCTTCTTCATAAACGATAGGGAAGTCAGGGTCATTGACATTTTTTCCGAGTGCTTCTGATGCCTTCCAGCCAAAAATCTCTTCGGCGCGTGCCGACCATCGTTTAATATACAGGTCTTTATCAAACTCTATAACCGCAAGTGGCGTATTTTCGACATGATAAGATAAGCGCTGGTAGGCTAAACGCAATTCATCTTCCGCCTGTTTGCGTTGAGTAATGTCTCGTGCAATGCACAATACGTTGATAACCGCACTATTGAGATCAAATTCAGGACATAAACGAACATTGTAGTACTTGGGAACCGTCGACGATGGTAAGACGATTTCATACTCGTAAGATCTTCCGGTGGTGAAGACTGCATTAATTCGTTGGCGGATTTGCGCCAGTTCACCCTCTTCAATCTCTGTTGTAGCATCCCGGACATCAGCGCCAATTGCCTTTCCGGTCAGGATTCCTGTTAACAGACTCCCTGCTTTGACCACCGCGGGATTGATATAGGTCGGACGAAGCTCCCTGTCATATCTGATAATCTGATCGGGCGTATGCTCGACGATGGCCCGGAATTCCTGTCCCTTGGCCTGGAGCAAAGTCTCGGCATGCTTGCGCTCTATGATCTCCATCCGCAAGGCCCCATTGGTTTGACGGAGTTTACGAACGGTTACGTCGAGGACATCGTGCGCACGCCTAAGTGATTCTGTTGCGCTCCTTTGGGCAGCGACCAGCAACAGGATAAAAATGGATGACAAAGCAAAAATGAGAAGGCGCGGCACTTCCCTGATGTCGATAGCCCACGAATAGATGGGATCTACGAAATAGAACCTGAAAGCCAGAAGAGAAAGCGCCATCGCGAGTAAGCCGGGTTTGACTCCTCCATACCAGGCACTGAACATGATGGCGCAAAGAAACAGCGATATAGGCGCTGTTGCCAGATGGGCGCCCAGGATTTTTGCGAGGATCAGTGCGGCAGTGACCGACAGAACAGCCGCCAGGTAGTTCAAAATCACAAAAGGCCTGGACGTTTGCTCTTTGGATCGCTGCAATTCTTCCTTGAGCCTCTTTATTTCGACCTTGGCTTGTATCAGCTCCGGAGTCTCAACGACATCCCATTCCCCTTGCCGTCTTATTATTGCAAATTGGTGGGTCTGCACAACGTCGAGGATCTCAGCGGCCCCGAACTTCGCGAGCGAATAAGTGCACAACACGGTCATGGGCAGATCGGTAATGAAATCGTGAAGCTGTTTTTCATAGGCATAAAAATCTCTCAAATGCCTCTGTCCCAGCCAGAAAGTGTCCCCGGAAATCCGGATTCCATCGTACCCCTGAGCTAATGCCCGCTTGAGCTTTGCGTCCCACGCCTTCAGTATTCTCTCTATATTGAGCTCATTTTCTTCGAGATACCAGTCAAGCGCGTTGAAAATTTCAATGCGACCCTCCGCGAGGAGCTTGTCGAGGCCGGGGACGGCTTGTTCTAACGCAGCTTTGGCTTCTTCCGCCGTAATGAAAGAGGGGTTTGAGATCACCCATATACTGAACTCGTTGCTTTCTAATCCAGCCTTGAAATAGGGAACAAGTGTGTCGAGCAGATCCTGTTTCGTCTCATAGAAGAGACAAAAATGCGACCCCCAGGGCATATCTCCCAATACCTCAATTCCGCTTTGTCTTGGGTTTGACATCGGTTGTATTTAAAATTTCCCTGGATCTATACCCGTTTTTATGAATCATGGCAAACATAAGTGCATTACTTCAGATAGATTCCCGGGCCACCAGTTCGGCTGTCAGTTTGAGGTTCGTATTTTCAAGGGGTAATTCCGTTCCGGAATGTCTGAGCCGTTCGATCAGCGCAAGCATCGCTTTTTGACCGATCTCTTCAATGGGCTGTTTGATCACAGAGATGGTAGGGGTATATAACCGGAAGATATCGTTATCGTCAAAACAAAGGACGGCCATTTCTTCCGGAACTTTGATATTGAATTTCTTGATCGTCTCGATCCCCAGGACACCCAGGTAATTGGTAAGGAAAAAGACGGCATCGAATTCTTTTCTACGGGTAGATAAAAAATCCATCACTTCTTCCAGGGCCGCCTCGTGTACATATCCATAAGGGACCCATTTGATCAGGCGATCATCGGGGGTGATGCCATGCTTGTTCAAGGTATCGTAATAGGCCTGCAGGCGATCATGCATATGAGCCATTTCCGCCTCGATGGTGACGAGGGCTATTTTCCGGTAGCCTTTTGAGAGGAGGTACTCCATGCCTTTTGCCACTCCTCCATAATTATCCACCAGTACAGAAGGGATCTCCGCATGTTCGGGGAAGTACCGGTCGATCAATACCACGGGCTTATTTTCAGCCTGTAGTTTTCGCAGTTCGTCGGCCAGGTGTAAGGTGGGTGTGATAATATAACCATCCACCTGCCGTTGCGACAACATATTGATCAGGTCGCGGGCTTTGGCCTCATCGTTATCGGTGCTGCAATACACGACCTTATAATCATATTTTTTTGCTTCGTCCTCGATGGTCTTCGCCAGGCAGGCAAAGAATGCGTTGGAGATATTCTCTACTATCAGTCCGATCGTCTTGGTCTTGCCCGTGCGCAATCCTCTTGCCAGTTGATTAGGCCGGTAGCCCATCTCCCTGGCCACGTTCTCCACCTTTGTAATGACCTCGCGGCTGATCCTCATCTTAACAGCTTTATCGTTCATAACAAAAGAAACGGTGGAAACGGAGACTCCGGCTTTGCGGGCGATATCGCTGATAGAAACTTTCTTCATTACTCTTGGGTTACGATGTATATAAGATATAAAGATATGACTAAATCGTTTTAGCCCATGGAAGTTACTAAAGATTCTTTACTTCTCCCTTTTAACTTCTGCTACTTTTTTACTATAATTACCGTACCCAACGCTGCTTTAGATGAAAAAAGGAACGCTCCCTGCAATCATATTGCTTTGTTTTTCCCTGTCTTCCCCTGCCCAAAAGCCAGCCGGAATGGATAAAAGCTCCCCGCCGATCTGGATGGATGAAGCAAGATATGAAGAAAACAGGCTCCCCATGCATGCGGCCTGGTATTCCTATAGTAATGACAGCGAATCACTTGCGGAGAAGGGACCCCGGAGTGCCGGTTATACCAGCCTGAACGGCGGCTGGAAGTTCCGATGGGTGGAAAACCCTGCAGGGGTGCCGGCGGATTTTGCCGCTCCGGGTTATGATGACGCGCATTGGGGCGATCTCTCCGTGCCGGCCAACTGGGAATTAAATGGGTATGGGTTTCCTATCTATGTAAATACCCGCTATGAATTTGATTACCTGATGAAGCCGGCTCCGCCCGAAGTGCCGCAAATTTACAACCCTACCGGCATTTACCGGAAATGGATCCAGTTGGGAGAAGAGTGGAAAGACAGGCAGTTCATTCTGCATATCGGGGCAGCGCGGTCCAATCTGGCCGTATGGGTCAATGGGAAATATACCGGGTACGGAGAAGACAGCAAACTACCTTCCGAGTTCGATATCACTCCTTACCTGCAGACAGGAAAGAATCTTATCACGCTGAAGCTGATGCGTTGGAGTGACGGGTCCTACCTGGAATGCCAGGACATGTGGCGCGTCAGCGGCATTACCCGGGATTGTTATATTGTCAGCCGGCCTTGGCTGCATATAGCCGATCTAAGCCTGAATGCCCGGGTGGATGAAAAGGATAACTTTCAAAGCGGGCAACTGAAAATAGAGGGGTACCTCAGCCGGAAACCCGCGTCGCCCGTAAAGGCCCTGATCGTATTGGAGGGAGGAACCGGTCAACCGGTCATTCGGGAAATATCCCTTACCGATAGTGTCTTCTCTTTGGAGATACCGGTAGTAAAGCCAATGTTGTGGTCGGCTGAAGTTCCCAATCTTTATACGGTGAGGGTGAAATTACTGGATGGAGACGGGAAGATCGCCGAGATCATTCCGCAGCGGGTGGGCTTCCGGAAAATAATCGTCAAAGACGGGCTCTTATGGGTAAATGGCCGTCGTATATGGATCAAAGGGATCAACCGGCATGAATTCGATCCGGTAACAGGGCAGGTCGTCTCCCGGGAATCCATGTTAGGGGATATCCGGCTGATGAAAGCATACAATATCAATGCCGTCCGGACTTCTCACTATCCCAATGACGAGTACTGGTATGATCTCTGCGATCAATATGGCCTGTATGTGGTGGATGAGGCGAATATAGAATCCCATGGCATGGGATATGATCCTGCCATAACGCTGGGTAACCGGCCTTCCTGGAAAGAAGCTCATTTGGCCAGGGTCAGCCGGATGTTCCGACGGGATAGAAATCATCCTTCCATCATCATCTGGAGTCTGGGCAATGAAGCGGGCAACGGATATAATTTTTATGAATGTTATTCATGGCTGAAGGCACATGATACGACCCGGCCCGTTCAATATGAACGGGCTATTTCCTCAGGGACTTTACAGGCGGAGTGGAATACGGATATCGTCAACCCGATGTATCCCGAGCCTGCGGCCCTGGGTGCTTATGCGAGAGAAACTCCACATCCGGCCCGTCCTTTTATCATGGTGGAATACGAGCATGTGCTCGGCAATTCCATGGGCAGCTTTAAGGATTACTGGGATACGATCCGGGCTTATAAAGCCAATTTCCAGGGCGGATTCCTTTGGGATTTTGCGGACAAAGCGCTGGTAAAACGGAATGCCGCCGGCGAACTCGTTTATACTTACGGGGGGGATTATGGTCCTCCGGGTCTTCCCAGTGACAAGAACTTCTTATGCAACGGGATCTTCTATGCCGACAGAAGGCCTTCCCCTTCCGCTCCCGAAATGAAAAAAGGATACCAGGATATTCTGACCAACCTGGTGGGGCCGGGCCGGTCTCCTGCGATCCGCGTATTCAATGATTATTTCTTCAAAGATCTTTCCAATGTCACCCTGGAATGGGAGCTACTGGTGAATGGCATGCCCGGTTCCAAAGGGACGATTGCGGAACTGTCCATCGCCCCGCAACAATTCAAAGATTTTCGTTTGCCGGTAAAAATTCCTGCGGGCGCAGGAGACGAAGTCTTTTTGAATATCCGGTATACCCTCAAAAAGCAAGAGCCCCTCCTCCCGGCCGGCACTATCATCGCAGGCGAACAATTGCTCCTTAAAGAAGGCAAAACGGCAGATCTGTCCGTTACTCCTAAGGGGGAACTTTCTTTTAAGGACGAGGACGGTGTCTTCACTATCAGTTGCCCCGCCGCCGGCGTTAACCTGCGGTTCAACAAGCAGACGGGCTGGCTGCAGCAGTATACGCTGAAAGGCGCCGCTCTGCTGGACGACACCCTGGGGCTGAAAGTCAATTTCTGGCGTGCTCCTACAGACCGGGATTATGCAGCGGGCCTTCCCCGGCAATTATCCGCGTGGCAGCGCTCTACGAAAGAGCCTCGTCTGCAGCTCTTCTCCACGAGTACTGCCAGTGATCTTGTCATCGTCAGGGCCGACTATACATTGCCGGAGACTTTCTGCAATCTCCATATCCGCTATACCATCAATGCGCGGGGGGAGATCCTGACAGACCAGGTCCTGGAAGTGGATACCACGTTGAATGCTCCCGGCCCGGGTGCGACCCCAACCAAAGACACCATGGGCAAAGCCGGTCCTATGCTGCCACGCTTTGGCATGCAGTGGATCCTGCCTGCCGGCTTTGATTCCATCGCCTATTATGGCTGCGGGCCGCAGGAAAATTACTCCGACAGAAATTACAGCGCGCAAAAGGGCATTTACGGGCAAACGGTACAGGATCAGTTCTTCCCTTATGTACGCCCGCAGGAGACGGGCACTAAAACAGGCATTCGCTGGTGGAAGATCATGGACCGGCAGGGAAAGGGACTATTGATCACAGCGGACAGTGCGCTGCTGAGCATGAGTGCGCTGCATTATTTTGACAGCGACCTGGATGACGGGGACAGCAAGCAGCAGCGGCATGCAGGAGATCTGAGGCCAAGACCCCAGACCCAGTTGAGTATTGACCGCCGGCAGATGGGTGTAGGCGGCATCGATACCTGGGGAAGCATAACACTCCCCCCCTACCGCCTGCCTTATGGAAATTATCATCTTACGTATAAGGTCACCCCCATTCCCTGAGGCCCTCCCTGCCGGCGGTCCCGTCTTTGGAGAACATGCTAAAAGGATTTTGTGTTCTTTGTACGCAGTTGTTTTTTGAATTTTTTATTAAAATTTCAAAAAAATAAAAGAAATAAACAACACTATTATACAGTGGACGAATTTTTTTAGTACCTTCATATTGTTAGCACGTTATTAGCAATTTCCCTTATTTTTTACCGACCCTCTCGAAGACAGCTTGCATGGAAAAGATGTGTTTTATACTATTATTATCATTTTTAACACCTCTATCAGATGAAGCCAAGTATCATCCCCGTAAATTCTGTCAGTTCTCCCCTGAGTGTCTTGCCAACCGCCAAAATCGTCAAGCATCCCCGTTCTAAAAAAACAGCAGAGGAACTGCCTCCTCCTCCTGATGAAGAGACGATAGCGCGCTTAAATGCGATCGCCAGGCAATATCCGTTCTGTGTACGGCACCGGGTAAATGTCTTTAGTCAGCTGTTGTAAGAAGGATCCGCTTTTGCCGGATCGGGAATACTTACCTGGTCAGGGGAACTAATAATTAATGTGTTCAGGCAACACTTTTGAATTCAAAATAACTTCCAGCCGGCAGCCCTTACCAGGTGCCGATTCGATCTCCACCTTTCCGTTATACAGTTCCGCGCGACTGATAATATTGGAGATTCCTATTCCTTTACGGCGCGCACGGGGATCGAAGCCCTTACCATCATCCTTTACCTGCAGGGATATCTGTTCTTTCACTTTATTCAGTTCTATTTCTACCGTCGAAGCCTGGGCATGTTTCAGGATATTATTAAGTTGCTCCTGTATGATCCGGTAGACATTTAATTTCTGTTCCGGCAGCAGGGAGTTCTCATCCAGTCCGAAGATATTGAGGCGGATCTTCATCTTCTTAACCGTTTGTATGCTGCGGATCAATTCCTTGATCGACTGGATCAGTCCCAGGTCGTTCAGGGTGGGTGTGATCAGCTCTTTGGATAGTTTGCGGATCTCCTCGATCGCCATAGAGATGTTCTTCCGGCTCTTGATCAATAATTCGATCCGGGGCTCCTTATCTTCAATGGCGACATCCAGGTATAATTTAGAGGTAGCCAATATCTGGTTGATATTATCGTGCAATTCCTGCCCCAGCTCGAACCTTTCCCTTTCCTGGGCGCCCAGCACTACTTCGGTGATCTGTTGTTGTTTCAATTTTTGCTGGAACGCCAGCTCCTTTTCCAGCCGCACCCTTTCCGTGACATCGTTGATGATCACCTGCATGGACATTTTACCGAAGTAGTCGATCAGGTGCGAGGTGATCTCCACGATCATCAGCTCGCCGAATTTATTGCTATGGTGCCAGAATTTTCTTTCGATCGACTGGATCGTAACCAGGCTTCCCATATTGTCCATGAACTCTTCCGCCTCTCCCACGGGATGAAGGTCCCGCATCGTCAGTCTCAGAAATTCATGTTTGTCAAACCCATATTTTTCCAGGGCCGCATCATTTACCTCTACGATCTGCAGGGTATCCAGGTCGTAGATCCAGGTTGGGTACGGGTTCTTATAAAAGATCTGCTTATATTTTTCTTCTGAGGCCAGGACGATCTCTTCTGATCGTTTGCGGGCTGTGATATCCTGTATCGCCCCGATCAGGCGGATAGGGATCCGGTCAGCGGAATAGATGATATATCCACGATCATGCACATGAGCATATTCTCCATTCTTTTTCTTAAGCCGGTATTCATCTTCCCACTTGGTGACCTTTGCTTCCCGTATGATCCCCTGCAACTTGTCGATGACGCGTCTCCTATCCTCCGGGTGCAGGATGCTCTCCCAGAGATCCAGGGGGCTGATGGCGTTTACGATATCGTAGCCGAATAACTGCTTGTAGGTATCCCCGACTAAAAACACTTCATTGGTCAGCAGATCCCAGTCCCAGATCGCATCGTTCGTGGCTTTGACGACGGTATTGAACCGCTCGTTGCTTTCCCGCAAATTTTCCAGGTTGCGTTTGCGCTCCAGACTGTATTGGATGGATTTGGCCAGTAGGTTCTCATTGAACTCGCCTTTGACCAGGTAATCCTGTGCTCCTTCTTTAATCGCTTCCAGGGCCAGGCTGGTATCGGACAGACCTGTCAGGATGATCACCGGTATCTTCTGAACGACAGGTAGGAGATGAATAAAGGAATTGATGCCGAAACTGTCAGGGAGTGTAAGATCCAGCAATACAAGATCGATCGCATGCGACTGCAACATCCCGGTGGCCTGCACAATTCTATCGGTGGAATACAGATTTCCGATCTCAAGGCTGGAAGACCTTAACATGTGCTCCACCAGGAAAAGATCACTGGGGTTATCTTCGATAGTCAGGATACTGAGACCGTTGTTCATTTTTTGCATCAGGCATCTATTTGGAAAATTTCCAAAAAAAATTGTACTAATCATTTAAGCCTGTAAGCCTTGGGGAAATATATGGGGTTCCCGGAAGAGTTTTGTTAAAAGCACCAGTGGAGTAGGGACGTTAACAAGGATCGATTCCAATATAAATATAAGTCTTTTGTCAGGAATAATGAAAAAACATGCTCCCCTTCAGGGGCCTGTTTACTCCCCTTTAGGGGTTAATCTACTCCCCTTTCATGGGGCTGGCCGGGGACAGGACCGGGCACAAAAAATCCCCGCTTTAGGCGGGGATGCACTAATCAAATACCATAACCATTAAACCTTATCCTATTAGACCATGAATGTACTACGTTTTATATTCACGAACAAAAATCTTCTAGGGTCATTTGCGGGAAATTTAAGACCCAAATAAGCATAAACCCTTATAAACGACATAGTTAAGCATATCATTTTTTTGTAGAAGATTATTCAGCGCAAAATCCGCACAATATGGGGTAATATCCTGCTATACGGAAGCCTGTTTTGGGTTCAAAAAATGAGGGGAAGAAAGCGGCCAAAAGTCGAAAGGTGCTATCAAACTGCAGTAAAAGTAAATCCAAACTGGCTGCCTTCTCCGATCCGGCTATCCACCCAGATCTTTCCTCCCTGCGCTTCGATAAATTCTTTGGAGATGGACAATCCCAAACCCGTTCCATTACGGTCATGGGTGCCCGGTACTTTAAAATACCGGTCGAAGATCCGGGGCAGGTATTTTTCATCGATGCCATTTCCATGGTCCTTCACGATAAATTCTACCTTATTATCTTTCCGGAAGGCAAGGACTTCCACGTTGGATGCCTCCGGAGAGTATTTGATCGCATTCGTCAGGAAGTTGATCAGCACCCAGGAAGTCTTCTCCATATCCGCCTGTATAAAAGGAAGGCCTTCCGTCACTGTCGAACGAATATTTATCTGCCGCTGCTGTGCCTGGAACTGTACGGCCTGTATAGCTTGCGTCACGATCAGCCCCGGATCGGCCGGTTGTAACTTCAACTGGATATTGCCCGTCTCCACCTGTGACATATTCAGTAGTTCACCGGTGATCTTAAGAAGGCGGTCGGCATCATCCGTAATACTACGGATCAACTCCTGTTGCTCGCCATTCAGTCCTCCTACCCTCAGATCCGTCAGCAAACTGGCGCTCATCTTAATGGAGGAGATCGGCGTTTTTAGTTCATGAGAGACCGTGGCGATAAAGTTGGTCTTCGCTTCATTCAACTCATGGAAAGGGGTGATATTACGCAGGACGATCACCTGTCCGATGATCGTCGCGTTATTGGTGACATCCAGTACGTCCTTACTAAAGTAACTCTCTTTATCATCGGCATAGATCTTAAGATCTTTTTTCCCCGGATCGTCCTGCAACAGGGTTCTTACCAGGTCATTCTTCAGGGCAATATCCGGGGCATATTTTCCCAGGATATCCGCCTCCTTAAGGCCCAGCAGTTTTTCCGAAACGGCATTCAGGAAAAGAAAATTCCTTTTCTCGTCCAGCCCGATGATCCCATCCCTCATCTGGTTGATGATCGTCTCGATACGGCTCTTTTCAAACTTGATCTTTGCCAGGTTGCTGCTCTCGTATTCATCCAGCTTCCCCGCCATAATATTGAAAGCATTCGCGAGATCGCCGAATTCATCCTCCTGTTTGAGATAGATACGTTTTTTATAATTCTTATTGGCGATCGCGAGGATACCTTCCGACAAACTGCTGATGGGATCGGAAATAATGCCCGGCAGATTAAAAATAAAGGTAAAAGCCACCAGGGTCAGAATGGTGAAGATGACGGTCAGTATATTCTTTGCGTTTTCCGCCGTCTGCTGGGCAACGGCATTTTTCCGGAAAATGGCCATTTCATTCAGGTCCTGTATCCGGTAGATCGACCGGCGGATATCGGAATAATTACCCGAATCGGAAGGGTCGATCAGCATCTCATTAAAATTCTTTGTCAATTCATCCGTGACTTCTTTCTCGCCTACTTCGGTGATATTCCCCTGCTGTCTTTTCAGGTTGTCCCGGAAAGTCTCCATCGCATCCTTGTGGGTCCTGATATTTTCCAATGACTGAAGCATCTTATTGCAATAGACGAGGGATTCATGGTTGTTCTGCAACACCAGCCTTCCTTCATTGCTGAGACGATTGATATAAAAAAGTCCCAGGATGCCGAACAGCAGGATTACGACAAAAAGGAAGACCAGTCCCAGCGACAATTTGGTTTTTAATCGTATGCTCATATCAGGACAGTATTACCACATCGATGTCTGACGCGGCCAATTTAGTTAACAATTGATTGAACAAGGCCGTACTCAAAATTACGCTATACAGGCTTATATGGGGCTTGCCGATGCAAATAGTGGTGATAGAATGCTGTTCTGCCACTTCCATGATGCCTTTGGCTATGTTATTTTGCTTCACTTTTATCACTTCGGCGCCTAATTCCGTAGCCAGCTTGAAATTGTTGATCAGATGGCGCTGTGCTGCCAGGCCGATCTTATCCCCATGCTCTTTCGAAGTCTGCACATACAATACGATCCATTTTGAATGGTAATAGGTAGCCAGCCTGGCCGTCTTCCGGATCACTTTTTTAGCGATCTCATGGTTGCTGCTGATACAGGCCAGGAACCGCTCGGGCCGCAGATGGGCGCCCCTGGGCAGCTCCGACTCGATCTTCCTTTCCACCTGGCTTGCCACTTCCTTAAGCGCCAGTTCCCTGAGCTGCAGGATCTTATCCGGCTGGAAGAAGTTTTTCAGGGCGATCTGAATTTTATCCGCCGTGTAGATCCGCCCCTCCTTCAGGCGGGTGACCAGCTCATCTGCCGTGAGGTCGATATTCACGACTTCGTCAGCTTCCTTTAATACACTGTCGGGTATTCTTTCAGCCACTTCGACGCCGGTAATATTTTTCACTTCTTCATTCAGGCTCTCGATATGCTGGATATTGACGGCGCTGATGACATTAATACCTGCATCCAGGATATCCATTACATCCTGCCAGCGCTTCTCATTCTTACTTCCTTCAATATTCGTGTGCGCCAGCTCGTCTATGACCACCACTTCCGGATGCAGGTTGATCACCGCCTGTACGTCCAGCTCGTCCAGCTCCTTTCCTTTGTAGAAACATTTCCGTCGCGGCAGGACCGGCAGGCCTTCCAGCAGATCATGCGTCTCCTTCCGGTTGTGCGTCTCTACAAACCCGATCTTCACGTCCACCCCGTTACGTAAGAGGGCTTGCGCCTCCTGCAACATCCGGTAAGTCTTACCCACGCCGGCGCTCATGCCGATATAGATTTTAAACTTACCCCGCCTCGATTTACGGATAAGCTCTATAAAATGCTGCGCACTCTGGTCTTTGTCGGGCATGAGTTATTTTAATTGATCCAAAGCTATATTCAATTTCAATACATTTACCCTGGCCGGCCCGAATATTCCCAAAAAAGGGTTTTCTACCGACTGCTCCACCAGCGTCGTTAGTTTATCGCCGGATAATCCGCGGGCAGCGGCAACACGCCTGATCTGAATCCGGGCGCCGGCTGGGGAGAGGTCCGGATCCAGTCCGCTGCCGGAATAAGTTACCAATTCCGCCGGAATATCCTCTTTTTTTATCCCGGGATTGTGCACCAGAAAACTATCTATTTTAGACTGTACGTCTTTCAGGTAGTCCGGGTTGGAAGGGCCTTTGTTACTGCCTCCGCTGCCGGCTCCATTATAACTTACCGCCGAAGGGCGGCTCCAGAAATATCTGTCCTGGGTGAAATTCTGCCCTTCGAGCGCATAACCCACCACTTTCCCGTTCAGGCGAAGGGTCTGTCCCTGTCCTTTGTCAGGAGCAAGCTGGGCGATCGCCCAGATAAAGAAGGTGTAAACTCCGCAAAAGAAGAGTATACAAAAAAGGGTGAGCCTCAGCGCTGGTAAAATCTGTTGTTTCATTTTAAAACTTTTTTTGAACCGAATAATTTTTCAACCGGGCAATTTTTAGCCCACCTGACCCAAACAGATCAGGCCTAAAACCAAACGGATACGATTAAGTCAAGTAATTTTATCCCAATAAAAGGTACGACGATACCGCCCAACCCATAGATCAGCAAATTTCTCTGTAGCAAAGCGCTTGCCCCGATAGGTTTGTAGGAGACACCTCTCAGTGCCAGGGGGATCAGCAACGGAATGATAATGGCGTTGAAGATCACCGCGGAAAGAATAGCGCTCTCCGGGCTATGCAGGTGCATGATGTTCATGGACTGCAGGCCGGGAATAGAGACGATAAATAACGCAGGGACAATCGCAAAATATTTTGCCACGTCATTGGCAATAGAAAAGGTAGTAAGGGTTCCCCGGGTCATCAGCAGCTGCTTGCCGATCTCTACAATTTCGATCAGCTTGGTCGGATCGTTATCCAGGTCGACCATGTTCCCGGCTTCCTTGGCAGCCTGGGTGCCGCTGTTCATGGCTACGCCTACATCCGCCTGCGCCAGGGCCGGTGCATCATTGGTGCCGTCGCCCATCATAGCGACCAGCTTACCGCCCTGCTGTTCTTTCTTGATATAATTCATTTTATCTTCCGGCCTGGCCTCAGCGATGAAGTCATCCACGCCGGCTTTTTCGGCAATATACTTAGCCGTCAGCGGGTTGTCCCCGGTAACCATCACGGTCTTCACGCCCATCTTACGCAGCCGTTCAAATCGTTCCTGTATGCCTGGCTTGATAATATCCTGCAATTCGATGACTCCCATTACTTTTTCATTGCGGCTCACTACCAACGGCGTTCCGCCGTTGCCGGCAATTTCTTTTACCTTCAGGTCCGTCTCGGACGGGAAAGGGTTGCCGCCTTTCTGAACAAGATTCCTGATCGCGTCGGAAGCGCCTTTGCGGATCCGGGTCCCATCCGGTATATCGATCCCGCTGCTTCGCGTTTCGGCGGTAAAAGGAATAAATCTTGCATCATTCCATTGAGAGGAAGGGAGTTTAGTCCCGTTAGACTGGGCCAGTTCGACAATTGACTTTCCTTCCGGAGTCTCATCGGCCATGGAAGACAAGACGCAGGCTTCTGCAAAAGCAGTCCCGTCGATATTGTTTGCCGGCCAGAAATGCGTGGCCTTCCGGTTGCCGATGGTGATCGTCCCTGTCTTATCGAGCAGGAGGGTATCCAGGTCACCGGCTGTCTCTACTGCCTTACCGCTCTTGGTGATAACGTTGGCCCGCAGGGCCCTGTCCATGCCCGCAATTCCGATCGCACTCAACAATCCGCCGATCGTAGTAGGGATCAGGCATACGAACAAAGAAATAAAAGCCGCAATATTTATGGGAGTGTTGGCATAATCGCCGAATGGCTTCAGGGTAACGCAGACGATGACAAAGATCAGCGTGAAACCAGCCAGCAGGATCGTCAGGGCGATCTCATTCGGCGTCTTCTGCCGGGATGCGCCCTCCACCAGGGCAATCATCTTATCCAGGAAGCTTTCACCGGGCTCCGTGGTGACTCTTACCTTGATCTTATCGCTGAGCACTTTGGTCCCGCCGGTGACCGAAGATTTATCTCCCCCGGATTCCCGGATCACCGGAGCGGATTCGCCCGTGATGGCGCTCTCATCGATCGTCGCCAGGCCCTCGATGATCTCTCCGTCCATCGGGATGGTATCGCCCGTCTCGCAGATGAAGACATCTCCTTTCCTTAATTGAGAAGAGGGTACGACCTTGACTTCATTGGTATAGATCTCCCCTACAGGAAATACTTTTTTTGCCGGGGTATCTTCCCTTGTTTTGCGAAGGCTGTCGGCCTGTGCTTTTCCCCTTGCTTCGGCAATCGCTTCGGCAAAATTGGCAAAGAGTAAGGTTATGAACAGGACACCGAAGACTACACTATTGTACACCAAACTGCCTTGTGATTTTTCTCCGGCCAGGATCCAGATGCATACGCCCAGCATGACTGCAGTCCCTATTTCTACGGTGAACATCACCGGATTCCGGAACATAATACTGGGGTTGAGCTTGATGAAAGATTGCTTCAGGGCTTCTTTCACCAGGGCCGGTTCGAATAATTTATTGCTTTTATTATGTTTTGACATATTCGTTTATTTTACTTCATGCTAAAGAATTCTGCTATCGGACCCAATGCCAGTGCAGGGAAGAAAGACAATGCTGCTACAATGATGATCACTGCGAAAGTCATAATGCCAAAAGTGCCTGTATCTGTTTTCAGCGTGCCGGCGCTTTCCGGAATATATTTTTTCTTTGCCAGGATACCGGCGATCGCCAGCGGGCCAATCATGGGTAAAAAGCGGGATAATAACATGACGAGTCCGTCTGTAATATTCCAGAAGGGGGTATTGGCCCCTAAACCTGCAAATTCAGAACCATTATTGGCAGAGGCAGAAGAATATTCGTAGAGCATTTCAGAGAATCCATGATAGCCCGGATTACCTAACCAACCGCTAAATGCCTGCGGGTTATGCGAATACAAATGAGAAGCCAGGGCCGTGCCTGCTAATATCAGCAATGGGTGCAGTAAGGCGATAATAGTGGCAATCTTCATTTCCTTGGCCTCAATTTTCTTTCCCAGGAACTCGGGGGTCCTCCCTACCATCAATCCGCTGATGAATACGGCGATAATAATAAAAATGTAAAAATTCAGAAAACCGACGCCGACCCCTCCGTAAAAGGAGTTGATCATCATTCCCAACATGGTGAACATGCCGGTGATCGGGGTAAAGCTATCGTGCATGGCATTGACCGAACCGTTGGAAGTCACCGTGGTGGTGATCCCCCAATACGCGGAGGCGGCAGGGCCAAACCTTGTTTCCTTTCCTTCCATACTCCCGGTGGTTTGCAGGATCCCCAGGTGCCCGATGGCAGGATTGCCTTTCGTTTCCAGGTAGACGGAAGGAATGACAAAACATAAGAACCCGACGGTCATTACGCCGAAAACCACCCAGGACAGTCTTCGTCTTTTCAGGGTATAGCCCAGGGTAAATACCATGGCGATGGGTATCAGGATGATACTTACATTTTCCGCGATATTGGTAAAGTAATTGGGGTTCTCCAAAGGCTGTGCGGAGTTGGCGCCAAAAAAACCACCCCCGTTGGTGCCTAATTGCTTGATGGCGATCATACCGGCTACCGGGCCCCGGCTGACCTGGACCGTATCTCCTTGCATCGAAATATAGCTGTCCTTTCCTTTGAAGGTCATGGGCGTACCGTTCACCAACAAAATAACGGCAACAATAATAGATAAAGGCAGTAAGACCCTTGTGCAGGATTTTACAAAATAGTTGTAGAAATTGCCCAGTTTCTCTGTGCTTCGCTCTTTCATAGCGTTGAATACTACCGCACAAACGGCCATCCCGGCTCCGGCGCTGATAAATTGGAATAACATCAGTACCAATTGCCCGGCATAGGTAACAGCCGTTTCGCCGGAATAGTGCTGTATGTTCGTATTGGATACGAAACTCACCGCTGTATTAAAGGCCAGGTCAGCCGGCATAGAGGGGTTGCCATCGGGGTTTAACGGCAGCCAGCCCTGATTCATCAGCACCAGCATGGCAAATAAAAACCAGACAAGATTGATGGTGAGCAGCGCTACCAGGTGCTGCTTCCAGTTCATTTCCTTTTCCGGTTTGATGCCTCCAAACCTGAAAAAAAGCCGGTCCAGAGGATTGAAGATGCGGTCCGCCCAGGTAGGCTCTCCTGCGTATACTTTGGCAATATACTTACCCAGGGGAACTGCCAGGATCACGGTTAGGACAAACATGGCTATTACGCCTAAAATTTCTGTGTTCATGATTATTTGTTTTTAAGCCCTCTCCTAAGAAGGGTTTGGGGTGTGGACTTAGAATTTCTCCGGTTTTACGAGCACATAACACAGGTAAAGGAAGACTCCGATAGAAATGATGAATAATAATGTCATAGTTTAAATTTTATCAAAGAAATCAATAGATTTAAAAAAGAGGGCGAAGCAAAGCAGCCCGGCCAGTATAAGAATGAATGCCAACATATATGATTTTTTAAGTTAATGTTTGTTAATCCATCTGTTATTTATTCAGGATGCATCTATAAGCCAAAACGGATGCCTAAGGAGACAGGGCTCCGGGCGGGTCATCCTATAATGCAGCATAGACTTGATTTGCAGGGATTTTGGAGGATAAGCGGCCGGGGATAAGCGGCCTGCCGGGACCCTACCAAAATGGAAATCGACTACTCCAAAATGGGAAGACGGAGCAGGAAATGCGTTTTACGGGATCTTAGGGTATTATTTTACAGTTCGTGGCTGAGCCGGTATTCGTCGATCTTACGATATAAGGTAGTCAGCCCGATATTGAGCAGGCGGGCGGCTTCGGTCTTATTACCTTTCGTATGATTGAGAACCCGCTGGATATGTAATTTTTCCACGCTGGCCAAGTCGAAGGCAGACAGGGGGCCGTTGGCGTGAAAGCTGGTCACCTGCAGTTCTGTGGGCAGGTTGTCTACCGTCAGTTGAGGGTTGTCCGCCAGGATGACGGCTCTTTCGATTATATTTTTTAATTCCCGGATATTGCCTTTCCATTCATGTTGCTGGAGGTGTTCCAGGAATTCCCTGCTCATGCCTTCGATGTGTTTGTTGCTTTTTTTAGCGAAGAACTGGAGATACCAGTTAGCGATGAGGGGAATGTCTTTTTTTCGGCTGCGCAGGGGGGGCAGGGAGATGGTGAAGACGTTGAGGCGGTAGAAAAGGTCTTCTCTGAATTTGCCTTCTGCCGCATCAGTCTGCAGGTCGCGGTTGGTAGCGGCGATGATCCGTACATTGACCCGGGTGGGTTTGGTGTCTCCTACTTTGATGAATTCGTTGCTTTCCAGGACGCGAAGCAGTTTTGCCTGCAGGTCGATATTCATTTCCCCGATCTCGTCCAGGAACAGGGTCCCCTGGTTAGCCTCTTCGATCAGGCCTCTTTTGTCCCTATTGGCGCCGGTAAAAGCCCCGGCCTTATGGCCGAACAGCTCGCTCTCCAGCAGTTCCTTGCTGAAGGCGCTGCAATTGAGGGCCATAAAGGGTTTACCTTCTCTCCTACTGGCCTGGTGGATGGCATTGGCAAAGACTTCTTTCCCCGTGCCGGTCTCTCCCAGGAGCAGTACGGTAGCATCGGTGGGCGCCACTTTCCTGGCGAGGGCGATCGACTCTGCGATCAGGGGAGATTCCCCCAGGATGGCGTCGAAAGTATACCGTTTGCCCACCTGCTGTTCCAGTTGTTCGATCCTTTTCTGCAACTGTACTTTTTCAAAGGCCCGGGCCAGCAGGGGGATGATCTTATCGTTGTCGTCCCCTTTGGTGATATAATCAAAAGCTCCATTCTTCATCGCTTTGACGCCGTCGGCAATATTGCCATAGGCTGTCAGCAGGATGATCTCGAGGGAAGGGTACCGGGATTTTATATCTTTTACGAAATCAACTCCATTGCCATCCGGCAGCTTTACATCGCAGAGTACCATGTCAATCGCTTCTTTTTCCAGTAATTTGCCACCGGCTTTGAGACTTTCCGCCTCCAATACCGTGTATCCTTCCAGGCGGATGATCCTGGACAACAGGCTGCGCAGTTTCTCTTCGTCGTCGATGATCAGAACGATACCCGTAGACATTTTCGATAAAATTATGGGGCAAAACTATAGAAATGTAACGTCTTAGCCTGCAATTATATAAGAATTGCCTCCTGCTTGCCTATTCTTATCCAAAAAATAGTAGTTTTGCTACCCTTTTAGCTCCTGCCTGTAAAGCAGGCGTCCGGAGAGATGGCAGAGCGGTTGATTGTGGCAGTCTCGAAAACTGTTGAGGGTAACACCTCCGGGGGTTCGAATCCCCCTCTCTCCGCCGCAGGGGACAAACCATCAAATGGATGGTTTGTCCCTTTTTCATTTTCCCCTGGAGTTCCCGCCAGATCGGCAATCGCCAAAAAAACGCTGTTCACTTCCGGAGTTCGAAATGCCCCTTTTTTCTTGTCGTACAGAATTCCTTGTGGAAAGATGAGTTTTTGCAGGTCTTCTTTAAGGGCTACACTGCCGGAAGCCCATACAGCATTGAGTTTGGTGCATAATTGCACGACTGCGTTTATCATTTCGGACAGGTTCGAAATGCCTCCTTCGAATTTCTGCAGTTCCCGGAGGATATTATCCTGTTGTTCCTTGTAGCGGATGTAGAATTTATCGAAGGTTTCCTTCTTCATTTCGTCCTTAACAAAATGCTTCTCTTCGATTGTGTCTAAACTCTTATTGATCTCAGCCAGTTGAGCTTTGAGGATCTTCTCCTGTTCCTGCTGTCCTTTGGTGCTTTGCTCATAAGAATGTTCCAGGCCAAACCGGACGGCAGAAACATACTCTTCCCGGACCCTAAATCGACTTAGTAATTCCTCGAATAGCTGGTGCATTTTCTCCGCATTCTTATTATTCCTGCAACCCGTCTTCCGGCATTTATAATAATAAATTCCTTTGGCTTTTACGATATAGCCGGTCAGAGGTTCCCCGCAGTCCGCACACTTAATAAATATCTTCATCGGAACATGGTCGTCTTCTTTCATGTGAGGTACCCCGTAGCCGGCTGCTTGTTGGTGAATGTCATTTACCCGCAGGAAAATCTCTTTTGATACCAGGGCATCGTGTGTACCCTCCACGATCTTTCCGTCCAGAAGACCATGATTAATCACACCACAATAGAAAGGTCTTTTAAAGATCTTAGTTAACTGCTGCTTGTACATAGAAATCCCCATTGCTTTCAGCTTTGCGACAATTTCTTCGTTCTTCATCCCTTCCGCTTTCCATAAGAAGGCCCTCCGGAGCTTTTTGCCTTCTTCATTAATTGCCAGCTTGCGTTGACCATTGATTTTAACAATATCATATCCTTGAGGGGGCTTGCTGGCCCAAATGCCCAATTGATATTTTTCTTTCAGCCCCGCAATCATCCGTTGGCGCCGCAATTGATTGTCGAATTCACTGAAAAGTAACTGAATGTTTTGATGCAATACGCCGCTGGGATTCGAAGTGTCCGTAGGCTGCGTGACCGCAAATACTAAAATGCCATATTTTTCCCGAAGATCGGTGGCGATTTTAATAGCGGCACCACCGGTGCGACTAAACCTGTCAAGTGTATAAACCAGGACATGGCTAACAGAAGCCTTATTTCTTCTAATGAATTCGAGCATCCTCTGAAATTCTTTCCGCCCATCGGTTTTGGCACTTTCATAGGTGCCTCCAAAAATAGCCGCGATTTTCATGCCACTGCGAGTAGCATATTCTTCGATGGTTTTTCTCTGTGTCTCCAAAGACAGGTTCTTATCTGCCTGTTCCTTGCTGGAGACGCGGGTATAGATCACTGCTTGTTTAGTGATAATTGGTTTAGCGATCTTGCGGGGCTGGTGAGCAAAAGGAGTGAAGGATGTTAAGGTTGTAGGTGTCATGCTGCTTTGTTTTTAGTTGTCGGATTAAGTTCGATTGCCGGGTCATCCGGGGGTTCTGGGATTAAAGATACATCTTGTTGATTATCAATACAATAGATGTTTTTTAACCGAGTCAGTTCCAGGAAAATGCTCGTTAACTTATTGATTGTCTGAATGATGCCAGCAGCTTCTTGGTCGCTGAGAGAATGGTTCCCGGACAACTCTCTTAATTTGTCTGGAGTGAGCGGCTCTTTGCGGGGATTGATCGGCATAAAGGTGCAAACCGGATTCGATAATGTCTGTAGTTCATGGATGGATGTAGGATCAGGACTGCTTGGCATAGTATAGATTTTTAACAAAATACTAATCTACAATGCCGCAAACCTTGGTGTCACTTATCTACACTTATCCGCAACTAGTAGAAGCTAATTCCAATCTAAAGATTATAGTGGCTAGCCTATTTAGTAATTTCCCATGAACGCAATAGGCTCAATTCATTTCGTAGTTCGTGAATCTCTTGATCTTTGCTAATCAATTCATCTTTAAAATAGGCGATCACCTCCTTCACAGTCTGCGATGGCTGAGGTATCTCTTGCTGAAAAGAACCATTGAGGATAGCTTCCTCATCAAATCGTTCGATCGTTTCGACCGTAACGGTCAGAATTTTTGCAGCGGCCTCCAATCTATCACTGCGTATGCTTTGTTGTTTCTCCATCCTGGAAACTTCCTGTTGCAACAGTCCCATGAGTTGAGCAAATGTCTCTTGTTTCATTCCGCGCAATAACCGGATATTCCGAATGTTTCTGCCAATGTGTTTTACAGCTGTCATAGATAAGTGTTTTAATGAGGATGAAAAGGTTTTAGGGTAAGAGTAAAATACTCACTTTCTTTCGTAATTTACAAACTTAAATGATTGATAATCAATCAACTAATTTATTTACCTTAGCGAAAGATTGCTGGGACTACTCCCGGTAACCATTATTTGTTATTTTTGACGTTCTTCATTAACTGAAGGACTTCGCTATAAGTCTCGATCAGAAAACCGCGAATTTTCAAAGAGTTGAGATGATAGTGAAAGCCCGCTCTATACATATATAGGGTGGGCCCCTATCAGCTTATCAACTCTGGGCTCTTCGCGGTGCCTCTGATC
>DASWFF010000008.1:0-79092 GCA_036394375.1 Puia sp. | reverse complement strand
AACCTCCTGAGACTGCAAGCGCAGAGGCAAGTCCATCTTAGTCTACTACCACTCCTGGGGAAAATAGCTGGCCCATAATTGGTCATTTGAATAGGGAATGTATCGAGGCTGTGTATGGTGCATTGGGAGCCTTTAAAGATGCGTTGAATAAGCAGAGAGCCAAATCACCAAAGAGCCGTAAGCATAAGCACCCGACTGAATTATATTATCAATTGGATTTCAGTGAAAGACTCTTTATGTGAAATGGATGAAGTGAGAAAACGGGTTGACTATTTGAAAACAATTAAAGCTCCAAGGTGATTTTACAATTTAATATAATAATTAACATTGTCAATACCCCTATCAAAAATACCGTTTTTTAACGGTATTTGTTTAATTAAGCACTGCGTCTATTGACAAAATGGAAAACGATTATTATTTTTTCAAAGCTTATATATCTACAAATAAAATTCTGTTCTAATTGTCTTTGGGGGTTCCTTTGTACATTATTTAATATTTAATTATTTGCGTTATGAATTTGGATGAATTAAAAAAAACACTTTCTGAGCAAAGTGTCGACATTTCCGATCCGGAAAAATTCGAACGAATTATAACCTCTTGGAAAACAATACTGGAAACAGAGAAAAACCAGGCTGATATTGAAAAGTCTAAAGCAGAAATTGAAAATATTAATTATCAAAAAAGAAGCGATAAATCAAAGTTTTGGATAGGGGTTGTAGCACCTTTGGTCACTGCAATAGCACTAATTTTTACACTTATATTTCAAGTATACCAGACAAAGAGAAATAGTATTTTGCAAAGGCAAGCAGACGAGGATACACAATGGAGAAGTTTTTTGCAAAAATTAAATACACGTAACGCGCCAACTGATCAATCAATCGCAATTTTGCTTAAATCATTTTTTAGTTCTCCTAAATATAAGAATCAAGCATGTGAAATAGCATCTACAGTTTACTTACCCTATATTGTCGATACGAAATATTTTAAATTAATGTACAAAGATTTTATTAAAGTTATTGATTGGAATAATTACTATAATATCGTAAATCTTACAAATGGGATATATCGACAAATAAGTGATGCAAGAAGAATGCGTGAACAAGATAGCGCCGCTTTGAATTCAAAGAATACTTATGCTTATTCGCAATCTTTAAAAGATATTGACCAAATTAATCACTCTTTGGAGGAATCTCATAACGAGCTAGAGATTGTGGGTAACAGTTTAGCAAATTTTTTTAAATCAAATTCACAACGTTCCTCTATATCATTAGATTTAACGGATGGTTATTTTTTCCATACTGATTTTTCCAATGCAAATTTTGATAATGCAAATTTTAAAGATGTGAGTTTCGATTTTTCAAATGTTGAAAAGGCAGATTTTGCTAATATTAATTCATTTGATAGTAGTGATTGGTATGGGACAGCATGGTGGAGGGCGGAGAACATAAGCGATAATTTGCTTAATTATTTAGTGGTTAAATTTCCATATGATTCTATCCACACCTACTTTAATGAGACACCAAATGATGGGACATTATATTCAAAATGGCTGGCAAAATCTCAAAAAACTACTTTTAAGTAATAGCCAATGCTATTGCCTCAATTTTGTTACCAGTTTGATACTTTTCATTAATAAATTAGTGTAAACCAACCTCATATCATACTCTGTATTGGGAGGTAGGCATGCCGCCCGGGATCGGTTTTAGCCTAAAATCAGATATTTCGCTCTTTCGATTTGAAAGAATTAAAATCAAACCAACATTGTTCCAGTTCGAAATGATTCGAGACCAGGAGTATGGAACTTTGATAAAAGTTAATGATGCGAAGCTTACACATAACTTTCCTGTAAGTTGATAAGTTCTAGCTAGGTATCTAGCGGATATTATAGGATTCAGTATGATGTAATACGATTTTGCGGCGCAAGATTATTGAGCAGGGAAGAAGATAAACGAACGCTTGTATGTAATCATTTTTGTTATTTAATTGATTATCAATTAGTTAGCACGTCATCTTCAATGGGTGCCATAAAGTATCTTGTTTGCCTATCCCTCCGGCACCTAAAATCTGATATAATAGGATATACGATAATGCGTTGTGATACTTGAAGATGTAATTAACGAATTAGGGAATTAACTAAAAATTGTACCTTCACCATTATGGAAAGCAGAGCATATAAAATGCTGGAAAATCTGAATACTATTCATGAACTTGGCCGGCAACGTTGCTTTGAGCTGGGTAATCCTTTTTATTTTCAAGATGCAGCGGATAGTCAGGAGCCTGGTAATGAAAATGATAATTATTACCGGAAAGAGTTGAACACTGGTGAACTATATCTGGTAACGCTTGAAGTTAAGGAAGGAAAAAATCAATCATTTTCCATAAAAGATACAGTGATAAGGAAAATCAGATAGGAAATGGAAAGGCCTGAACTTCTTTTTGTAACTGGTTGTAACGCTGCGGGCAAATCCAGCCTGATAAGAACGCATCTAAGCCAATTTCCGGATTATGAGGTAATTATGACCGATGTTTATAAGAGCAGGTCACAAGAAGTATTTAAGGAGGCAGCCACAGCCCGAAAAAATATTATTTTGGAAACTCCCTTTAATAATGAGGCATTTAAAAGCCTCATTGACTTTTCAAAAAATGCCGGATATCAATCTACTTTAATTATTCTGTTTTTAAAAAGCCCTTCCCATTCCCTTGAAAGAGTTGCCGCTCGTAGAACCTTTGAAAACGGACTTTATATTTCCGCTGAGGAGGTTGAATATAACTTCATTGAGAATTTTAAAAATGTCGCGAAATATTTCCCATATTTTGATAGATCCTTCTTTATATATACCGGAAAGAAAGACAGAAATAAACTGATAATGAATTTTCACCAGGATACTATAATCGAATATAAAAGCAACGACTTTGTTTTTGTTCAAAAGTTTGCTGAACATGCATATCAGCTTCAACGGTTGGATAAGAAAGATTTCGAGGTCATAGTTGCAAACAAGGATTATAAGGTGGAAGCTGCTAAGAATATTCCCAATAAAGGATTTAAGTGGGAATAAATCTGAAACCTGCAAGGCAAATTATCTTTGTTACTAATCTGTCATTAATTCCTCTCAAATCCACTAAAATTGGGCGTTTTCACTTTCTGTATTGGAAACTGAAGAAGAAAGATCAATAAAAAGACGCACCGCCATGAAAATCTATCAGCAGGCCATAACCCTGTCAGCAAAGAAAAGGGGATTCCACCTGGTTACTTCCGCCATTCTCCAGGGGGCGCCCGGTATCCAGCAATTCCGGGCCGGTCTCTGCCAGGTCTTCATTCAACATACCTCCGCTTCGTTAACTATTAACGAGAATGCCGATCCCACGGTCCGAAAAGATTTTGAAACTTACTTTAGCAAAGCAGTTCCCGAAAATGATCCAGACTACCTGCATAACGATGAAGGGCCGGATGACATGCCGGCGCATCTGAAAGCGGCCTTACTGGGCAGTTCGGTCCTGATCCCGATTGCCAATGGCCGGCTGGCCCTGGGAATCTGGCAAGGTATCTATCTCTGCGAACACCGCAATCATGGAGGTGAGCGGGAACTTGTCGTTACCTGTTGGGGGGAATAGATTGGAGCCGGCCCGGATCGCCGAAGTCCCTTCGGAACGATCCGGGAAGCCCGACAGCTAAAACCGGTCCTGCAGCTCTACATCCAATTCATATCCGGCGATGGCAAATAAGAAGTTTTGTAACTGATGAAGGTATTTTATACTTACCTGGGAGGGGGAAGAATGCTTCAATCTCAGTCCGTCGGCGGTGAATTCGAAATCCATGTGACGCTTGTCAATGCTCAGGATCCATTCTTCGCGTACAAAATTTCTAAAGCCACATTTTTCCAAAATCTTAGGGGTAAGAACGATAGGATCGATATCCTGGAAATCAGCTTCTTTGATCACTTCAACGAACTGGCTGGTATAGGAAGCCTTATAAGATCCTCTGACGCTGGCAACTTCTCTCGTTACCTTGATCTGCGTGTCATAAATAAGTGTGTTGCTAAGGATCTGCTGTACTGTGATGATGTCTCCGTGCTGAGTTTGCACTTTGTTGCCGAAGCGGAGTTCTCTTGCGTGTATCATAGAGTCTATTTTAAAGATGAAATACGATGATTAAGTCATGGTATTTCAAGGGAATAGACTCTGATGGATGTGGTTGTTCGAAGGAGGGATTGAAAACACAAGATAATAGGTGCTTTTCAAATATGCAATACCCCCGGGATTGGTTTTATCCACATTTACGTCGGGCGCCTTCCTCCATTCGTGCTATTTTATCTTCATAAGCATGAATATATTTTCTTTTGGCGTCCTCGCTTAGCAGCGAATTCCGGATCAAAGCCTGCACTTTGTCCTTTCCCGATAAAAGTTGAGTAAGGATCCGGTCCCTCCGTATGGGTACAAGCCCTATTTTGTCAGCTAACATTCTGAAATCCGGTTGTCCATAGTATCCAAATTCACTGTAGAACGGACTATCCATGGCTCCCTTATACAAATCCAGGGCGGTGTCTGATTCAAGAGGTGAATGCAGGACGGTGCTCAACAGATCATAACATGGAGATAATCGATAATCTCCCATATCTGTCTGGATAAGCGAGAAGTTTTTTAAATGTGCATCCCCATTGGAAAACAGGTAATTGAATAATAGCACCTTAAAATAATTTTCCAGCGCCGATGGGTAAGCGGAGATATGTTGCCGGATCAGTTGACCAATCTCTTCATAAGTCCCCTCATACTTGAAATGTTCTCCATGAGTCTGCCGGCTCCTGCCGCTGATCTGAGCCAGGTCTTCCTGTTTATATTTACTGCCATCCAATCGAACATCAAAGCGTCGGGTAATATACGCCGGGGTACCATCCTGAAAAAAGATCAGGGCATTAGGTGCCGTATAAATGCCAAAAAGCCGGGATGCTATCTGCATGGTGAGATGCTCATTTTCCGGAACCTGATCCGAATCAACGATATGGGTAGAGGGAGGAATGGGCTTTAAAATATACCGACCTCCCTGGTCGGTAAGCATCAATTTATTTTTCTCCAGCCGCAGAGAATACTTTAGCTGAACGCCGGAGAAAGAAAGCTGTTTTGTTCTTTCCTGAAAAAGGACAAGGTTCTCTGCCTTCGGAGGATCGAAAGAAAGCAGGGCGCTTACCCTTGCGCCGTCAAATAGTTGTTTGCGGCAGGTAAGGCAATAGAATTCCACACCTGGCTTATAGCATCCAAAACAATTCATGTCGCTGCCATTATTTCTTTAACAGTGATGGCACCTATGTTGTCTTTTCCGGCCGTCTTCAGAAGACGGGTAAAATCATCTTCTTCATCGATCCGGAGCAGCCGGCACTGAATATCTTTGTTAACACCTTCCGCCAGCAATCCTGCAAAAAAAGGGAAAAGCGTGGCGCTTTGATAGGAAGGTCTCGTTTTAGGCAGGGTCAGACTGATAGAAGAGAATGCCGGATTGATCCTATAGCTGTCGTCATAGACAAACCGGTAATCATCCGGTGCCCGCTTCTCCAGGTATCCGGCCAGTGTGTCATTATTATATATCGCTGCTTTTGCCATCAGATAGCTTTTTTAACCTGCAGTAATAGCTCCATGCCAAGAACAATAGCAATTTTTTCGAGCGTGGTCACCGATGGATTGCCAAGGCCGGTCTCAATAAGATGAATGGTCTTGATGGTTACTCCGCTTATTTCGGCCAGATCCTGTTGCCGTAAGGCAAGGAATTCCCGGCGTTCCCTGATTGATTGTCCAAATTCCTGTGTCAGCATCGGAAATATGTTACTGATTCATCCAAAAATATGGAATATATATTGATTTTATCGATAAATACGCAATATATTTCCGGTTTGCATTTAAAAGGCTGAAATAGAGCTCAAAAAAAAGAAATAGCCTAGCATACCATTTGCATAATCTATCCTAAACTCGTTATGTCGCAGGATATTACCTCTTTTAGAGAACCCCATGTAAATACAGGCAGGACAGAGCGGGTGATCTCCGCCATTGCCGGATCCTTATTATTATATAAAATAACCCAAAAACATAAGGCCGATAGTCTGCTGCTCCTCGCAGGTGGTTATCTCTTATACCGGGGCATTTCGGGTCATTGCCCCATTCATTCCCTCTTCTCCCGGGAAAAGGGAGTAGATCATCCCCGTAATGTCAATGTCAGAGCCAGCGTACTCGTGAGCAGGCCAAGAGCGGAAGTCTATGCTTTCTGGAGAAAGCTGGAAAACCTTCCCCTGTTCATGAAACACCTGGAGAGCGTCGATGAGATCGATGAGTTCACCTCAGCCTGGAAAGTGAAGGTCCCGGGATTGGGATATATCCGTTGGGAAGCGGAAATCGTCAAAGAAGAAGAGGGATCAGTCCTCTCCTGGCAGTCCGTGCCGGGCGCCTCCATCCGGAATGCCGGAAAGATCAACTTCTCCGATACTCCCGCACAGGGTACCCGGATCGATGCACTTATTTCCTATCATGCCCCGATGGGGAAATTCGGGGAAGCGTTGTCCCGCCTGCTGACTCCCCTATTCAGCGAGATGATCGAAAAAGATATCCTGAGCTTTAAGCATTTTATCGAGGACACCGATGGTTAGGCCGTATATTTTTGAGCAATGAAGTCGACGATATGTTTCCTCGAAGCTTCGGGATCTTTCATTCTTTCCGCCTCCTCTCCTACCCCGGCCAGCTCTTCATCATGAATAGAATGCCTGAACCAGTTCGTAAAATCTTTCCGGTGCAGGTGATACTGCCAGGTGTCGGTATCGATGCCTTCCGCCATATGCATAAAGAGCATTAAATTATTGGCTTTCAGGTGCAACTGTTGCTTCCGGCCTGTAAAAATAAAACTGTTATCACCCATATCCCCTTGTGCATATTTCTTTTTATGCCGTTGCGGCAACTGCCGGGGCAGATAAAATCTGGCCTTGAAGGGCGGCCGGCTACCATCCCGCTCCCATATACATATTTCATCCTCTGCCAGGGAAGGGATCGCTTCCGGGGTTGCTATTCCTACTACCCTGCAAAATTGTTCAAAAGGATAAGAAGGATTTTCCCCTATGGTGAGGACTAACCCGACCTTTGACAGCATGGCGAAACCGAGGGCATGGGGAGAAGTGCTGATCAGGACAAAGTTGTTAAAATCATCAGGCAGCCGCCCCGATGAAACTCCGGCAGTCAAGGGATGGGTCGTAGCGGGGATCAGGTGATGGGCTTCATCCAGCAATATCCAGTGCGGGTGACCATAGCGGCGACGCAGGTCCAGGAGCACGGGCATGAGCCGGGCAAAAAAGTCCGGTCTGTCCGTCAAAGGAATGGAAAGGGTGCAGACTACCAGGTTTTGACAGGGATCTTTCAGCAACTCTCTTATTTCTTCGATGGATGGCAAGGAGGCCCCGCTGCCCAACACGATCGAACCGGGCAGTTCCAAATAATCTCCTTCCGGATCTATCAGACAAAACTGATAGCCTTTGGTGATCATACTTTCCACCACAGAAATCGTAAAAGTGGTTTTTCCGCTGCCTGAAACGCCGGCAAGCAGGATGCCGCTGCGGTAAGGGCTGATAGCAAAGGGACGGCCATCCTCTTCTTTCCCCAGTTCCAGCCAATGCCTCGTCAATTCCCCGTTGAGTATTGAAAGATCGTTGGCAATGAGCCGGTCGATCAGTTCGATCACTCCTTCGCCATGAGTGGAATCCGTTACCCAATCAGCTATCGCTTTCAGCGCAGGTAAGGCATTATTGACCGCCGCCCCGCATTCAGCCGCCTGCAGCAACGCGCTGTCATTCTCCGCATCCCCGATCCCTACCGTATTATGCAGGGACAGGTGCAGGGAATGTAGAAGGGCTTTCAAACCCGTGGCCTTATTGATACCCGTCGGCAGTATCATGACGGCCCCTTTGTTGAAAATGACCTGCCGTTCGATGCCCGAAGTCTTGATCGTATCGAGAACAATCTGTTCATAGGGCTCCCAGGTAGCTACGATCACTTGGCCAACCGACATAGGATGAACGCCTTTTTCCTGCAGGGCTTGTACAAAAGAAGGGTCCGGCGCCGGGCCAAGCAGCTGTTCCTTCCCTGTGGCCGTCTCATGGATGAGGGCGCCATTTTCCGCAACAATGTAATCGAAGATCTTATAAGCAGGGAAAACTTTTACCAGATCTCCCATTTCCCGGCCAGTGACTAGAATGCCTTTTCGACCCGTGGCCTGCAATTGCTTTAATTTTTCTATTACGTCGTCTGAGACTTGCCCCTGGTTGGCCAGGGTGCCGTCATAATCTGTCGCCAGGATCTGATACCGCATAGCTGGAAGGATTTATCGTAATTTTAATCAGCCGGTCAGGCCGTCTGACCATAAGTAATAGAATAATTATACCACGATCGCTATATTAGCCAGGCAACTGCGAGGTGGCATATCAATTGCAAGCAAGCACACAGGCCGCCCAGGCATTCTTCGGGAATACGTATGTCCGGTATAAAAATACATAACACCATCCGTAAGCAAGGCGAAAATCTCTCCGGGCTGGCCGCGCAAATCACGCTCAGATTCGATGCTGACAGCGTTCATGATTTTCGTACGACCACCAAAAAGCTGCGCGCCTTATCGAAGTGGTTAAGTCCTGTCAAAAAACCGCTGACGAAATCCTTCACAGGTTTATACCATATCACCGGCGAGCTGCGAAATGCCCAGGTCTTATTGACAGATCTGGAGACGGCCAGAGAGGATCCTTCCGAAAGAAAAGATCTGGCAGGATTCAGGAGCTGGCTGACAGCTTTCATCACCCGGCAAAAAGAGGAATGGTATAAAGCTTATGACCGGCCGGTGATCAGGCGCCTGCGCAAAAAGATAAAACGGTCCGGCTATAAGAAGGGGAATGAGGAAGGGCTAAAGCGTTTTTGCCGGAAAAGGGTCAACCATATAAGCGGTATCCTTTATATTCCCTCCCCATCGGATGAGGAATTGCATAATGCCCGGAAAATGCTGCAGGATATGCAATATGTGTATGAATTCAGCGGGAAAAAAGGGTTGGTCGATGACGCCCCTACGCTGGAAACCCTGAAACGGATCGGTAAACAGGCCGGGGCTTTCAACGACAAACGCATGGCCGTTCTGCTGCTTACCAGGTACCTGGAAGAAGAGCGGCCGGAAGACTCCTGCTACCAGGCAGCAATGGAGATAAAAGGAAAATGGGACAAATCCCGGGAAAGACAGAAAAAAGAGTTAATAGATACTCTTACCGGGTTTATAAAAGGCAGCAAGTGGTAAAAACAGAAACAAGATGCAAATGAACACTAAAAAATGGCTTTGGTGGCAGGATGGGATTATTTACCAGGTTTACCCACATTCGTTCCAGGATAGCAATCACGATGGTATCGGAGATCTCCGTGGCATCATACAAAGACTGGATTATCTGAAATGGCTGGGGGTCAAGGCTATCTGGCTTTCGCCCATTTATCCTTCCCCGATGGCGGACTTCGGATATGATATTTCGGATTATACGGGTATCTGGCCTACGTTCGGCAAGCTGGCGGATTTCGATGAGTTATTACAGCAAGTGCATGCCGCCGGCATGAAGATGATCCTCGATTTAGTGCCTAATCATACTTCCGATGAACATCCGTGGTTCATCGAATCCCGGAAATCCCGGGATAATCCCAGGCGGAACTGGTATATCTGGCAGGATGCCCGGCCGGATGGCAGCCCTCCTAATAACTGGCTGAGCGTATTCGGAGGCAGTGCCTGGGAATGGGACAAGACCACGCAACAATTTTATTATCATGCTTTTTTAAAAAAGCAGCCGGATCTGAACTGGAGAAATCCTGAAGTGGAAAAAGCTATGCTCGATGTCCTGCGTTTCTGGTTAAATAAGGGGGTCGACGGATTCCGGGTGGATGTCCTCTGGCATATGATCAAGGACAGCCAGTTGCGGAATAATCCCCGCAATCCCGATTACGAGGAGCATATGGCCACCTATAATCAGCTGTTGCCCGTCTATTCCACCGATCAGCCGGAAATGCACGACATTACCGCGCGGATGCGAAAAGTACTGGACGAATATCCCGAGCGTATGATGATCGCCGAGATCTATCTTCCTGTCAACAGGCTGGTCACTTACTACGGGATCAATAATAAGGAGGAAGCTAATCTCCCTTTTAATTTTATGCTGATCACCCTTCCCTGGGAGTCCCGGCAGATAGCGTTGTCTATTGATGAATACGAAGCAGCCCTTCCGCAAGACGCCTGGCCCAACTGGGTGATGGGCAATCATGATCAACCGCGGATCTCCAGCCGCATAGGGCAGCAACAGGCAAAGGTGGCGGCTGTCCTGCTGCTCACCTTACGCGGTACGCCTACTATCTATTACGGAGAAGAGATCGGCATGCGGGATGTACCTATCCCCCTATCGGAAGTACAAGACCCGCAGGGACTGAATATGCCCGGCAAGAACCTCAGCCGGGACCCTGCCCGTACTCCCATGCAATGGGACAACAGTAAAAATGCCGGCTTTACCGATGGCAGGCCCTGGCTACGGCTTGACAGGCTCTTTCACCGGGAAAACGTACAGGTCCAGAAACAGAATATTTATTCCAGCCTTAGCTTATATAAACGTCTTATACAATTACGGCAACAGGAGACTTCGCTGATGACAGGAAATTACAAGCCGGTCTATTCCAATCAGCAGATGATCGCCTATATCCGACAGGCCGAAGGACATACCGGTTTCCTGGTAGTATTGAACCTCAGTCATCGTCCGTGTTATTTCGCACCCGGCACGATCCGTTTTAAAGGGGTTATTGTTATCGATACTTTCCCTGAGCAGGAACAGCAGCCTGTGGAAGATACGATCGACCTCAGCGGCGATGAGGGATTGGTCGTACGGCTGGTGACCTGGCAACCCATTTCTTCAAACTAACCGAATGAGCCCGATAGGCAACCCCGAATAGACCTTCATTTCAACCTCTTATTGCAGATCTCCGCAGAATCCAGGTGCTTTTTCAGCATATGCAGACTGCTATCGGCAAATGCCCGTATATCGGCATCGGCCCCATTCTTCGCCTCTTTCTCAAACTCCTTTATATCCTTCTTATGGTCATCGACCATCATGCTCATATAGGCTCTATCGAAGTCTTTACCATTCCTTTTTTGCAGGTCATCCGCCATTTTTTGCATATCGGGAGCTATTGTGTGAGGCAGGGTCACATTTTTCTCTTTCGCAATATCTTTCAGCCGGTCCCCTGCTTTGGAATGGTCCCTTTCCATCATAGCGCCAAAAGCTTTTACATCCTGCGCCATTGCCTTTTGCTGCGCCATTTGTCCCAATTGTATTTCCTCCATGCCGCCAGCGGCCGCGTCGACCACGAACTTCGCATCGTCTTTGGATACGGAGACAGAAACTACCTTGGTCGGGCTGCCGGAAACGGCCGAGCTATCCATTGCCCTGGCATTGGAATCCTTAGCTTCCTTTACGGCATTGACCTGTCCATTGTTACAGGCAAAGCACATAAGAGCCACCACGAGGAAAGGGCTATAAGTAAATAACCTTTTCACATTCAGTGCTTTTAATAATCTGCGCTGAAAAAATTATGCCAGGGCAACCCAAACCCCGCACAAATCAGCGGGGACAAAAGGTCCGGGCCAGGGTCCAATATTTGCGTGGATTATTTGTTAAAATCGACCATCGGGAGAGAAACGGGAAAAGATCAAAAGATCTTCTATGAAGAGAATAGCGTTTATCGATGATTATATGGTTTCCGAAGTTTATAGAGAGCCGGATACTTATGAGCTCTGTAAGTGGATGGCCGAATATAGCCGGACCATTGCGGCAGCAGGTTATAAAGTGGATATTTTTACGATAAAAGCGTATACTGGGTTGCCCGAAGTGGTCCGTTACGCACCACAAGTTCAGCTTATTATCCTTCCCCGGACCTTGGATCCGGCTTCTATAACCGGTGGCCGCCGACCAGATCCTATTGACGACTTCACAGACAAGATGCTACGTTTTATCGTTAAGAATCAATGGGTATATGACCTTAACCATGTATATTCCTCTTCTTTAACCCTGGTGGCATCCCGCTTAAAACAAATGATGCAATTACCCTATCTCTTTAACCTGGATGAATCATTTCTGACGTCTGTCGAAAAAAAGAATATTAGTTTTCTTGTTCGGGATGCGAACCATCTGATCGCTACCAGTCAGCAGCAGAAAAAAGATCTTATTCAGTTTTATAAAGCAGATCCGGAAAAAATAAGTTTACTATCTCCCGATCATAGCTGGAAAGACGCTGCCCGAAAGCTACTATCCATTTATGATCGCGTGGAAAACCGCCGGCAAATGGAAAGAACTGCCGGCTTCCGGCCTTTCGCGGAGGCTATTCCGGCAATTAAAACCTACCCCTTAAAGAAAGAGAAGGCTATCGCCGGAAATCGTCGGTCCTACAGGTATTTTGTAACCCGTATAGCCTATTTTTTAGGCTTGATCTCCCGGGCAATTTAAAGCCACTGACTTCCGGAAGGAGTTCAGGCCAAAAGCGTAATTCCAGTGGACAGTTTACCAGCCGTTCCGGGAGGTCAGGATATGCCTGTCACTCAGGCAGCGGCCGTAGTAGCGCAGGAAGAAGATAATAAGATGGCATCATTTTTTCATAAAACAAATAGAGTCTTCCCTCCAAGACTCTATTTGTTCTTAGGTTCATTCATTCTGCAACATTTAAAAATAATATTATGAAATCGAAAACGGTTTCCAAATCAGCCAATGGTTTTAAGACCAGAGGTTCTGCCGATAAAAAACAAAATGCCAGAGTAAAGGACAGACAGCGTGAAAATACCGGGAGAGGACAGCAAAGCAGAGCCTCCGATAACGATTCATCCCCACAAGGAGAGTCTCCATTGGAGAAATTTTTTCTCGACCAGTTGAAGGATATCTATTATGCCGAGCAGAAAATCACCCGGTCCCTCCCCATAATGCAGGAGGCAGCTACTACAGATGAATTAAAAGAGGCCTTTGAGGACCATTTGCACCGGACGGAGCGGCATGTTAAACGGCTTGAAAAAGTATTCCGGACCCTGGGCAAAAAGGCGGAGGGGAAAAAGTGCGAAGCCATCGAAGGAATTGCCCGGGAGGTAGAGTCCATTATTGAAGAAACGGAGGAAGGCACCTTCACCCGGGACGCGGCCCTGATCATCGCCGCCCAGAAAGTGGAACATTATGAGATCGCCACCTATGGAGGATTGGTACAATTAGCCATCACCATGAAACTGCATGACGCAGCCGATCTGTTGGACAAGACGCTGACCGAAGAAGAAGATACGGATTTCCTGCTGACGAAAATTGCCGAGAACGAGGTCAACCTGGGAGCGGAGCACGAGGGTAACCGGTATTCCTGGGACCAGGGACATCAGGAAGAAGGGAGGGAAGACTGGGCAACAGGGCAACAGGCACCAGGTAATCAGCGCCAACAGCGGCAGTTGGGAGAGACGGACGAAGAAAATGAAGAAGACCTGGCAGAAGAAGAAGGGAAAACGGGTTACGACGACGTCCAATAAAAAAATTTATCCTGCCGGCTGGACAATCAACCGGCAGGATAACTGCAAGTACAAGGAATTGGTAGATAGTTGCTATCCCGGCTGCCGGAGATATTGTCACTGATCAACTGGATGACCCTTCCCTTTTCATCGTAATACCGCACCGTTGTCAGCCATTGGGTAGAAGGAGCTTCCAAAACGCCGGACAGCATGGCTACCCCCTGCTCTGTAAACGCATACGGCATTTTTCTTGTTCCTCCCCAACTTGATGTTCCATTTTGGAATATCAAGTTTTTAAACTCGTCTTCTGTCAACTGGAACATAAAATCATCCGGAAAACGCTTTTTATTTCGTTTAACCGCTTTATTCAAGTTACCCGTAGTAACATTATATAATTCAGCTAAATCTCTATCGAGCATCACCTTTTTCCCTCTTACAAAATAAATTTTATTGATAATTACTTCGTCCGGTACTGCTATTACTTTTGCCATACGATTAGTTTTGAGGTATCACATTTTGTGATACGATGGATAAAATGGAACTCACATACCGGTGACCGGTCAAAAAATATTTTTCCCTCCTTTGGTACTGTTGCCTTTTTCTCTTGTCCTTATATAAAGGGCATTTCATGCAGGAAGAAAGATTTTGGTCACTGGCAAGTCTCCGATTGTCCGGAGAAGCCAGCCCGGAGGAACTGGCTGAGCTGGACCAATGGTTAGCTCAATATCCGGAGATGGCGCTGCGCCTGGAGGTTTATACAAATATCTGGCGCCAGAAACATCCCGGCTTACCGGTAAATAACGAAACGGCCTATAACCGGCATCTTCAAAGGCTGAGTAATCACCTCTCAGCGCCTGTATTGCAGTATAGCTCTGCGGAACTACCCTCAGCCGAAGAAGCGGGAGCCGTCCCCCCCCGCAGGCACATACGCCCTTTTTGGATCGTTGTGGCCTCGGCGGCTGCAGCCGTGCTGGGAGCCATCCTGCTACTGAACCCCTTTGGAGGAGCGGGTATCCGCAAAGGGCCCCTTGCCAATAATACCGTTAGCACCCGGTCCGGCTCGAAATCAAAGGTCCAATTGCCCGATGGCACGCAGGTATGGCTGAACTCCGATAGCCGGCTTACGTATGACCAGAATTTTCCGGGGGAATCGAGGGAAGTGCAGTTGACGGGCGAAGCCTATTTCGACGTGGCAAAGGATAAAAATCATCCTTTTATCATTCATACCAGCATCATCGATATCAAGGTCCTCGGCACCACTTTTAATGTCCGGTCCTATGGCGACGAAAAGCTTACGGAAGCAGCCCTTGTCCAGGGCTCGGTGGAAGTCACCGTCCGCAACAATCCCGATAAAAAGATCATTTTAAAGCCGAATGAGAAAATCATCGTCCACAACGACCAGGTAACGATACTCTCCGGCCATGCCGCTCCCGAAATCAATCCGGATGAACCACTCATGACGGTGGGAAAAGTACATTTTCAAAAGAAAGACAGCAGCATCACCGAAACCCTGTGGACAAAGAACCAATTGGCCTTCGACAACGCCTCCCTGGAAGAAGTGGCCCGCCAGGTGGAACGCTGGTATGGGGTGAAAGTCACCATCAGCGAAGAGCAACTGAAAACACTCCGGTTCAATGCCGTCTTCGGAGATGAGAGTCTCCCCCAGGTAATGGAAGCCCTGGGCATCGCCGGCAACTTTAAATACAGCATCCGTAATAAGGAAGTCATCATCGGCCCCTGACCTTACCGGTAGGAAGGCCTGCACCCGTCAATCCGGACGAAGCATAACGATTATAAACGATTGTAAAACCAAAATTGCCTATATGCCAACAATCACCTGACAGCTACCCCAAACAAAAGCGGACCACAGGTCCGCTGGCCGAAGGCCCATCATCAATGGTTTTGGATGCCCGGGGTATTTTCCGGGAACCCCGGCATCCAAAACAAAAGCGGAGAATGCAGCAAACATTCCCCGCTGATTAAGACAGGAACAGAAGCCCTCGCCGGGGCGTCCATTTCATCATCATTATCAACACTAAATTATGAAAAGTTCTAGATGTTGCGTACCCTTTCGTGCGCGCAACTCACTCATCAAATACCTGCTGATGACGAAAATTGCCATATTGCTCCTCTTTGCCTTCTCCACCCAGTCTTTTGCCAAGAGCTACGGTCAAAAGAATATCAATCTGCGGCTGGAAAACGTCGAACTGAAGAAAGCCTTCAAAGTCATTGAAAATCAAGGTTTTTTCCACTTTGTCTACCAGGAAGGCATCCTTCCGAAAGACCAGCGGGTAAGCATACGGGTACAAAATGCCTCCCTCGAGGATGTCCTGGGCATCTTACTGGCCAGGACATCCCTGCGTTATCGCCAGCTGAGTGATAACCTGGTGGTCATTACGCCAGACCGGCTCAACGGCCCTCCGTCTTCGGCGGCGGCGCAACCTGTTAGCGGCAAAGTGGTCAACGCCCGAAGCGAGCCGCTCACCGGCGTCACCGTCCAGGAAAAAGGCACCAACAACGGCACTGCCACCGGGGATGACGGCAGCTTCTCTCTCCCCGTCACCAATCCGAATGCCTTGCTGGTATTCAGCTATATCGGCTACCAGTCCCAGGAAGTACCGGTAAGCGGCCGCACCCAGTGGACCATAACGATGGTTGCCGAAAACACGAACCTGAACGAAGTAGTGGTCATCGGTTACCAGACCGTGCGGAGAAAAGACCTCACCGGCGCCACCGGGGTGGTCAATATGACGGAGGCAAACAAGATCACCACGGGCTCGGTGGGAGAAGCCATCCAGGGATTGGTACCTGGCGTGACCGTCCGTAATAGCGGAGCCCCCGGCTCGAACGCCACGGTCGAGATCCGCGGGGTGGGCAGCTTTACCAACAGCGCTCCTTTATACGTCATCGATGGCATGCTGGCCGATGCCAATACCACCGTGAACCCGGACGATGTGGCCAGCATCCAGATCTTAAAAGACGCCTCCGCCGCCGCTATTTATGGCTCCCGGGCAGGCAACGGGGTGATCATCATCACCACCAAAAAAGGAAAAGACGGTCCGGCGAAGTTTTCTTTGTCCGCCAAATATGGCATCCAGCAGATCCCCAAAAAATGGAATGTGATGGATGCTGCGGGTTATTTAAACACCGTCCAGACGGAATATGCCAACTCCGGGATCAATCTGCCGGCAGGCGTGGCCGCCCAGGTGGCGAACAATACCATCCGCACCAACTGGCAGGACGTCGTAGAACGCACCGGCAACGACCAGGACTATAACCTGGGCATTTCCGGCGGCTCCAAAACGAGCAGCTACCTGCTCTCCGGCAGCTATTATAAGAACCAGGGAGTGCTGATCGGTAATGATTTTCAACGGGCCAGCCTTCGCATCAATACAGAGGCAAAAAAGGGAAGGTTCACCGTCGGAGAGAATATCATGATCAGCAATACCAGTGGCGCCAACCCCGGCGGAGGGGTCAATGCCTTCTACGAATCGGCCACCATGCTGCCCATTATCGGGGTGCAGGGCGATCAATACAAGACCATTCCGTCCAATCCCGCCGGCTGGGGCATGGGCACCAACGATGTGCCTTCCTATGCTTCCAATTACGTAGCGAACACTGCCCTGGACAAGATCCATTTCAACTACGCCAAAGTCATCGGCAATGCCTATGCCGAGCTGAAATTTACCGACTGGCTCAGCTACCGCTTCAACATGGGAGCGGAAGTAAGCTTCGATTATACGAAGGAAGTCCGGGATACAGGTATCTGGCGGTATAATAACCAGCCGCCCGCTACCGGTGTCAGCGAAGACCGGGAAACCTTTACCAATTTCCTGCTGGAACATACCCTCAACTTTTCTAAAAGCTGGGGGCCGCATGCCCTCAGCGCCGTAGCAGGCTTCTCCCGCACGCAACAGGAAAGGGAGTATACGACTGCCGGACGCACCTTCCTGCAAACCGTCAACGGCCAGACCTTCACCACCATCACTTCGGCGACCGGCACGCCTACGGCAGGGAGCGGCACATCCGTCTTCTGGAGACAGCATGGCTACCTGGGCCGTATCAACTATTCCTATAACGAGAAATACCTGCTGACCCTTACCGGCCGCATCGACCAGGACACCCGTTTCGGTCCCGGTAACCGGACAGGCTATTTCCCTTCTGCAGCGGCAGCCTGGCGGATCAGCAAGGAAAAATTCTTCAATGTCTCCTGGATCAACGACCTGAAACTGCGGGGCTCTTACGGTAAATTAGGGATCAGCAGCAGCCTGGACACCTATGGCTCCTGGCCCTACCTGGCCGTATTGAATAATAGCCCCCGGGCTATTTACGGGGCCGGTCAGACACCCCTGTTAGGTCAATACCAGGCGGTATTGTCCAACCCCGACATTCACTGGGAGACCCGTATCGAAAAGAACGCTGGCTTCGACGCCAACCTTTTCAATAACCGGGTGTCCCTAACCGTGGATCTATATAATTCCCTGTCGCAGGATGTCCTCGTCAGTCTTCCCGCAGCGCAATACCTGGGCGTTACCTCCGGTACGATCGCCAATGCCGCTTCCATCCGCAATAAAGGGGTCGAGCTCGCATTGACCTACAGAAGCAAGGACCGGCCCTTCAAATGGGAGATCTCCGGCAACCTCACGACCATCGATAATAAAGTAGTATCGGTAGGCAACCAAGGGGTAGATGCTTCCGGTAACAAAGTGGATTACCTGGAACCTACGAATTTTATCCGGGCGCAGGTGGGGCATTCCATCGGGCAATGGTATGTGATAAAGACCGGCGGCATCTTCCAAAGCCAGCAGGAGATCAATAGTTACACGAACAAAGCAGGCCTGGTGATCCAGCCCAATGCGAAGCCGGGGGATGTAAAATACCTGGATGCCAATGGCGACGGTACGATCGATAACAAAGACCGGCAATATGCCGGTTCCCCCTGGCCTACCCTACAGGCAGGCGCACAATTCAACGCTTCCTATAAAAATTTTACGATCGGCATCCAGCTTATCGGCATCTTTGGCAACAAAATATACGACGACGTAAGAAGGGTATTGGACGGCTATCAGCTGACGAATTTCAGGAAAGGCATCGATCCCTGGTCGACTACGAATCCCGGTGGTAAGGATCCGCGTTTAGCAGTCGATGTACCGGGAGACCCTACCGTCTCCATCAATAATAGGGCGCAGACTTCCCGCTGGCTGGAAAACGGATCTTATGTACGTTTACGAAATGTTGAGATCGGCTATACATTCCCGAAAAGAATGCTGGGGCAGGCAGGCATCTCCAATGCCAGGATCTATCTCAGCGGCCAGAACCTGCTCACCATTACGAAATACAAGGGATTGGATCCCGATGTACAGGGGAATGCGGACGCCCAGGGGAACAGGATCCTGCAGCGGGGTTTTGATACGGGCAACTGGCCCCCCAGCCGGGTGCTGTCTGCAGGCCTTCAATTCGATTTTTAATGGAGGAGGGTTCGACCGGCTCTTTCCTAAAAACAAAAAGCAATGAAAAAAATACACCTCATAAACGCGGCTTCGAATGTCGGCGCCGCTTTTGCAGCCCTGGCAGTCCTTACGCTTGCCGGCTGTAAAAAAGACCTGACTATCACGGATCCCAACCAGATCACCACCCAGGCTTTCTGGAAGACGGCTACCGATGCCCAGCAGGGTATCAATGCCATTTACAGCACCTACCACCGGGAGGGATTGTCCAGGTGGCTGTATTTTATGACCAATATCCGTTCGGACGAGGGATACAGCACCAGTCCCAATCCAGATATTGTCAATTCCTATGACGTATTTAATATCACAGACTATAACGATTATCTCATTACCAGCGCCTACCAGGATGATTACATGGGGATCAACCGGGCCAACCAGGTCCTGGATAATGTACCGGCTATCGACATGGACGCCACCCTGAAGCAGCAATTGCTGGGGGAAGCGAAGTTCATGCGGGGATTCTTCTATTATAACCTGGCGACCCTTTACGGCAATGTGCCGATCCTGCTGCATTCCCCTGCCGTTAAGGACTACCCGCCGACGTCGCTGCGGGATAGCGTCTTTGTCCGGGCGGAAGCAGATTTCACCGATGCCGCCGCCGTATTGCCGTCTTCCTATGATGCCAATAATATCGGGAGGGCGACGAAAGGCGCAGCCTATGCCATGCTGGGAAAAGCGTATATGCAGCAGAAGAAGTACGTCCAGGCACAGGCGGCCCTGCAATGGCTGGTGGAAGGGAATGGAAAAAGCCTTTATTCCCTGGTGCCGGACTACCGCTCCAATTTCATAGAGACGGCGGAGAACAATGCCGAATCCGTCTTCGAATGGCAGAACGCGGTGAACCCCAACGATACGCATGACGACGACACCCAGGTGGGAACTTCCGATAACCTGAATTATGGCACTTCCATTCCTCCGTTCTTCGCCCCCTCTCCTATCGGGTTTACCGATGGACAGGCGCGCCGGTGGCCCGTATGGGAATTCCTGCAGGAGAAGACCACCGGCGGCGCCCGTGATCCCCGGCTGGCAGCTACCTTCTTGTACGATTCCACAGATGAGCGGGGACCTGCCTATACCCTGGCTTTCGGCATCATCTGGAATAACCTCGGGCTGAATACCAACCCCAGTGTTCCTCATGGCAATATCACCGAAGTTTGTTTCCGGAAAGAGTTGGACGATGCCACCATGAACGGGGAAGTCTTTCATTCCGGCAATAACTACCGCTATGTGCGGTATGCGGATGTGCTGCTGCTCTATGCAGAAGCGCTGAATGCGCAGGGTCAGACCACCGCCGCCTATCCCTATGTCGACAGGGTAAGAATGCGCGCAGGGCTGGCAGCGTTGTCCACAGTCAAGCCCGGACTGGATCAGCAGGCATTCCTCACACAGCTGAAGCATGAGCGGGTCACGGAGCTATGCGGGGAGGGACATCGGTTCGAAGACCTGTCCCGATGGGGCGACCTTGGCCCCGGGCTGGCATCCAGGGATGCAGGTTTTGCGAATTTTAAGGTGGGAAAGGACGAACTGCTGCCTATCCCTCAATATGATCTCGACGTAAATCCTAATCTCAAACAAAATCCGGGGTATTAATTATGTCCATCAAATCTATAGCGATCCTCTTCGTCTTTTTAGCCAACGCCTGCGGTAAGGGTGCCTCCAATAATCCGCCGCCGCCGGTGACTACGGCCGATACGACCTTTACCAATCCTTTGCTGTCCAGCGGTCCCGATCCCTGGGTTATCCAAAAGGATAGCACTTACTATTATATGAACACCCTGGGCAACCGGCTGGCTATCTGGTCCACTCATAAAATGTCCCAATTATCCAGGGCTACGGCTACCACCATCTGGACACCTCCGGTGATGGGCCCTTACTCCAAAGAGATCTGGGCTCCCGAACTGCATACATTCCAGGGAAAATGGTATATGTATTTCGCTGCCGACGACGGCAACAACGATAATCACCGCATCTATGTCCTGGAGAACGATGGCGCCGATCCTTTATCCGGCGCCTGGGCCTTCAAAGGAAAGATAGCCGATTCCACGGCAGACCACTGGGCTATCGACGCTTCCGTCTTCGAATATAACGGACAGCTATACCTGATCTGGTCGGGCTGGCAGGGGGCAACCAACGGGGATCAGGATATCTATATCGCCAAAATGTCGGATCCTGTCACCCTGCAAGGAAAAAGAGTGATGATCTCCTCTCCCACCCAGCCCTGGGAGAAAGCCGGCGCCCCACCCATCGTCAACGAAGGGCCGGAAGCGCTGATCAATCCCTCCGGCCAGCTCTTCCTTACCTATTCCGCCAGTGGCTGCTGGACGGATGGTTATTGCCTGGGGCTCTTGACCTTACGCCCCGGTGGCGATCCCCTGAACCCGGCCGACTGGACCAAGTCCGCCAACCCGGTGTTCAGCAGTCAGGCCGGTAATGGAGCTTATGCGCCCGGCCATAACGGATTTTTTGTTTCCCGGGATGGCCGGCAGAACTGGATCCTGTACCATGCCAATTCCCAGGCCGGACAGGGTTGCGGGGACGCCCGCAATCCCCGTATGCAATCCTTTACCTGGCAGACGAATGGAACGCCTGATTTCGGGATCCCCGCGAAAATCAATACCCCCATGGCCAAACCATCGGGAGAATAACCGATATTTGGAAGGATCAACAAAAAAATAATTTATTTACCCAGTCGATTTTTTGCCATGAAGAAAGTCTACCGAATTTGCACTGAAATTACCCTTTGTCTTATTGTGATGGTATTGTTCTCAGGTCCCGCTGCCGCCCAGGCACAGGAGACCAAAGCCACCAACCGGGAGTCGCCCACCTGGACCAAAAAGAAAGCGAATAAATGGTATGCCTCCAGGGAATGGCAGCGGGGATGTGATTTTATTCCCAGTACGGCCATCAACCAACTGGAGATGTGGCAGGCGGAAACCTTCGACACCGCTACCATCGACAGAGAGCTGGGCTATGCGGAATCTATAGGGCTGAATTGCATGCGGGTCTTTTTGCACCATGTAGCCTGGCAGCAGGATATACCCGGTTTTAAGGGACGGATGGATCGATACCTCCGGATCGCGGACAGCCATCATATCGCAACGATCTTCGTCTTCTTCGATGACTGCTGGAATGACAGCTATCAGGCAGGTACTCAACCGGCCCCTAAGCCTGGCATTCATAATTCCGGATGGCTGAGAGACCCGGGAAAACTTTGGTATGAGGATAGCACCCTGCCCCTTACCCTGGAGAAATATGTAAAAGATATTCTGCTGACGTTCAGGCAGGATAAGCGTATCCTGCTCTGGGACCTGTACAATGAGCCGGGTAATTCGGATTACGGCGACAAAAGCAGACCCCTGCTGGAAAAAGTATTTCAGTGGGCCCGGCAGATCAATCCCGATCAACCTCTTTCGGCCGGAGTATGGGACCAAAAATTGCAAACATTGAACACCTTCCAGTTATCCCATTCGGATGTCATTACCTACCATAATTATGAAGATCCGGAAGGACATCAGCGTTGTATCGACACCCTCCGGCCCTATGGCCGGCCTTTGATCTGTACGGAATACATGGCCCGGCCCCGCAACAGCACTTTCTTCAATATCATGCCCCTTTTAAAGAAGGAGCATATTGCTGCTATCAACTGGGGCCTGGTAGCCGGTAAAACCAATACCAAATACGCCTGGGATACTCCCCTGCCCGATGGGTCGGAACCTAAAATATGGTTTCATGAGATCTTCCGTCCGGATGGCAGCCCCTATGATCCCAAAGAGGCGGAACTGATCCGGTCACTGACAGGCAAGACAGGCCCGGCGAATGGAGCGGCGAATTGAACAATGGGAGCAGCGGTTGACCTGCGGTCACGGACCTGCGACAAAAGATTAAGAATCGGAAAACCTACGGGGAGAAGACATAGCCCGGGATGATTGAGGACGCCCCAGGTGTGCGGCGATCTTCCTCGTAGCAATGCCCACCTGGTTACGAACGGTGAGGATGGAAATATGTAAAATGGCAGCGACCTCCTTATATTTCAACCCCTCTTCTTTTACCAGCTGAAAGATGATACGGCATTGAGGGGGAAGTTGCCGGACAGCCTCCCGGATCTGATCGAAGGTATCGGCGGAAATGCAGATCTCTTCCGGGTCGCCTATTTCAATCATCGTCTCCGCCTCCATTTCTTCCAGGCTCACGATGGGATTTTTATGATGCTTGGTGATATAGTTCAGTGAAAAATGCTTGGCAATGATGAAAAGGTAAACTTTCAGGTTGTCAATAGCAGTCAATTCATTGCGGATCTGCCACAGCTTGATAAATACATCGGAAACGATCTCTTCCGCAGCCTCGCTGGATTTAACAAATGCATAACTGAAGCTGTGCAGTCCTTTGAACAGGAGGTCATATAAAAGTTTGTAGGCTTTCATATCCTCATACAAAGCAATCCTTTGCTGCAGCTCCTTTATTTTGGTACCTTCATCTTCCATACCTTAGACCAACTAGGTGGATTCAAGATACGAAGTTCTGCGCATAGAAAAAACGTCTATTTGCCGCAACTTAAATGCAGGAAACTTGTTGTGACTTTTCTGAATTAGCTTAACTATTTATTATGAGCATACCAACACAAAAGGCCGATCGGATGGAAAACCAGGTCTCCGAAAAGCCAAAAGCGCAAAGTCTCGAACAATTGTGTATCGATACCATCCGTGTATTATCCGCCGATGCCGTGCAGAAAGCCAACTCCGGCCATCCGGGTACGCCCATGGGAATCGCCCCGATGGGCCATGTCCTATGGTCGGAAAGCATGCATTATAATGCTAAAAGCTCCCAGTGGCCCAACCGGGACCGGTTTATCCTCTCAGCCGGCCACGCCTGTATGTTTCAGTATAGCCTGCTCTATCTTACGGGCTATAAGCTTACGCTGGACGATCTTCAGCACTTTCGCCAATTGCATAGCAAGACACCCGGCCATCCTGAATATGGGTTGACGGATGGCATAGAAGTCACGACAGGGCCTTTAGGCCAGGGCTTCGCGAATGGGGTCGGTTTTGCCATTGCCCAGAAACACCTGGCAGCCCGTTATAACAAACCTGATTTTACCTTATTCGATTATAAAATATATGCCATCTGCAGCGACGGGGATATAATGGAAGGGGTGAGCTCTGAAGCGGCCTCGCTGGCGGGTCACCTGGAACTGGGGAACCTTATTTACCTGTACGACGACAACCATATTTCGATAGAGGGCAATACCTCTCTGGCTTTCAATGAAGATGTCGCCAAACGCTTTGAGGCTTATGGCTGGCATGTGCAGGTCCTGGAGGACGGCAATGACGTGGCGGCTATTGCCAAAGCGGTAAAGAATGCCCGGGAAGAAACTACCCGCCCTTCCCTGATCAAGGTACGCACACATATCGGTTACGGAAGCCCCAATAAGGTCGATACGGCCGGCGCCCACGGCTCACCTCTCGGCGCAGAAGAAGTAAAACTGGTAAAAGAATTTTTCGGATTCGACCCCGCTCAGTCTTTTGTCGTTCCGGACGAAGTGTTAAAATACTATCGGGCCGCAGGCGAAAAAGGGGCAGGGCTCGAAAAGAAATGGAATGAGCTGTTCGAAGCCTATAAAAAGAAATATCCTGAACTGGCCGCCGAATATGAACGGGGTCTTAACGGTCAATTGCCCGAGGGATGGTATGCAAAACTGCCGGCATTCACCCCCGCAGATAGCAAGGACGGGAAAATGGCTACCCGGCAGGCTTCGGGGAAAGTGCTCAACGCAATCGCCGGCAACCTTCCTTCCCTGATCGGGGGATCCGCAGACCTGGCCCCTTCTACAGACACCAACCTGAAGGACTATGAATCCTTCTCCGCCGGACATCCGGAAGGCCGTAATTTTCATTTTGGGATCCGGGAGCATGCCATGGGATCTGCGTTGAATGGGATGGTCCTGACCAAAGGCGTGATCCCTTACGGAGCCACTTTTCTTATATTTTCGGAATACATGCGGCCGCCGATCCGTCTGGCAGCCATCATGAAAATACGTCCCATCTTTGTCTATACCCATGACAGCATCGGTCTCGGGGAAGATGGCACCACCCATCAACCGGTGGAACAACTGATCTCTCTGCGTTCTATTCCCAATATTACATTGATCCGCCCTGCAGATGCCAATGAAACGGCGCAGGCCTGGAAGGCCGCTTTGGAACACCAGGGCGGACCGGTGGTGCTGGTATTCACCCGGCAGGGCCTTCCCATCCTCGACCAATCGAAATATGGCAAGGCCACGGAACTGGCAAAGGGAGCTTATATCCTGTCCGAACCAGCCACCACTCCCGAATTGATATTGATCGCCACCGGTTCGGAAGTGGAGCTGATTTTAAAGGCGCAGGATAAATTAAAGGAGGAAGGCATCGCAGCCCGGGTGGTGAGTATGCCGTCCTGGGAATTATACGAAAAACAGGATGCCGCCTATAAGGAGAAAATATTTCCGAAAGCTATCCGCAAAAGGCTGGCCGTCGAAGCGGCTTCTCCGCTTGGCTGGCATAAATATGTAACCGACGAAGGCGATGTGCTGGCGATGACCCGCTTCGGGGAGTCCGCGCCGGCGGAGGATCTGTACAAAGAGTTCGGATTCACCGTTGACAATGTGGTGAAAAAAGCGAAGGCACTATTAGGAAGATAATGCCCCCGGAAGTCAGTCCTCTGCCCGCATCACCAGTAAGGGAATGGAAGTATGATAGGCCAGCTGGTGGGTAGCGCTGCGGTGGAACAACCCTTGAAAGAAACCATGGGTTTTATGGATCGCGATGATCAGCGAAGCGTTTCGCGCTTTGGCAAATTCCATAATCCCCGTCGCCGGATCCGGATTATCCACGGAATGGTAAGCCGGATGATAGGGGGTGAGCCACCGGTCTAAAACAACTGCATTCAGGGGAGTTTCTGAAGTGAAATTCCTGTCCTTGTGATCGACATTTACCACCAGAAGCTCCGCCTGGAAATCATCCAGCAATTTTTTCAGCCCATTTACAGGGGTCGTCTCCTGCGTCTTCTTCAGGTCGCAGGCAAGGACAATGCGTTTGACCGGCCCCAGCTTTGCTTCGGGAGGTACGATCAGAACGGGATATTTGCTTCGATCCGCTACATGAACGGCCTCATTGCCCACCAGGGCCTGCTCCAGTTTACCGGCTACGGTGATGGCCATGACGATCAGGTCAGCATCCGCCTCTCTGGCTATATCGTTGATCGAGGCCGACAGGGCAGCTTCCTCGGCCCTGTATTCTATGATCGTACCCTCATTGGCCAGTCCCCGCAGTTGTTCATAGAGCGATCTTAACAGCAGGAGGCTTCTACGGCGTTGATCCTCGCCATCCTCTCCGGCAACTTCGGGTGGGTAAGTCGCCGGGGTCACCGGTATTTCGGAAACCGGTATCGGCATCATGACTTCGTAAGCATGATATAATATAAGACGCTGCGACCGGAGTTGCTGGGTCAGCAGGGCGGCATAACGGCCTGCATGGAAAGAGGCGTCTGAAAAATCAGTCGGCAAAAGAATATTGTTCATATCGGAGAGTTTTAAATTATACTCTAGCCTATGCAATTATGATACAACGGTTACCCGGGGCGGGCATAAAAATTGCAGTATCGACAGCCGGCGAATTTACAGGGGGGACGCTGCGACCGGCAGGGTAAAATGGAAGATAGAGCCTTTTCCCGGGATGCTATCGACCCAGATCGTCCCACCCTGGCGTCTGATAAGCTGGGCGGCGATATAGAGCCCCAATCCCAGCCCGGGATAGTTATTGACCTTATTGTCCTGTGCCCGGAAGAATTGCTGGAAGATCTTTTGCTGTGCCTCTTTGGAGATACCGATGCCGAAGTCTTCCACGCTTACCGTCACGTTTTGGTCGTCTGAAGTGGAGCGAATGACGACTTTATCGGCATCGGGAGAATATTTGATGGCATTGGAAAGGAGATTAGTGATCACCTGCCCCGTTCGTTCTCTATCGGCCAGGATAAGCCCTGTTACCCGGAGGTCCGTATGGAAGGTATGTTTTTTCGTGGTTTGCTGCATTTCATCCACAATCTCGCGGAGCAGATCGTTGATATCGAAGGCGCTTGGGGTCAATTGCAACTGCCCTCCCGCTATTTTGGTCACATCCAGCAGATCTTTTACCAGCGCGGTCAGCCTGTTGACCTGCTTATCCAGTCTTTCCACTAATTTAATGGAATCCTGGTCCTTCGATTCCAAAAGCGAATTACGAATGATCTGGGTATAGCCCTTAATGCTGGTAATAGGCGTCTTCAATTCATGGCTGGCGATCCCGATAAATTCTTCCTTTTGCTTTTCCAGCGCGGCTTTTTCGGTAATGTCCCTGTAGTTGGCGACCAACCCATTAATCGTCTCATGTCCCAGCAGGTTGGTGCAAACGGCTTCAACAATCCGGTATTGGCCATTTTTATGCTGCATCCTGAACTGTGTCCGTATATTCTCGCCGGGAGAAGCGAGGCAGGACCGGAACATATCCTCTTTTAAAGATATGTCGTCCGGATGGACAAAAGCGTGCTGGAAAATATTCGTTCCGATGCGTTCCGACGGACGATAGCCCAGGACCTGCTCGATCGATTCGCTCTGGTATTTTATGGTGCCATCTTCGGAATAGATGGTGATGATATCGAAGGCGTTCTGCAAGAGCAGCCGGAATCGCTCTTCATTCGTTTTCAATTCAGTCTCTACCTTTTTCCTTTCCGTGATATCCCGCTGTATGGCCCAGATTCGTTTCAGGTAACCCTCCTCGGTAATACCGATCAGGTTGATGATGTAATAGTTTTCCCTGTCCTCTTTGTCCAGGGCCCGGATCTCTTCATTGGAAAGCAGGTAACCAGCCTCTACGAACTTAGCCAGGTATTCCCTGTTCGCCCTGGTGGCAGGCAGCAGATCTTCCAGGGAGGAACCGAGAATGTCGACGGCATGGGAATACCCGTACATGCGGGCCATGGCGTCGTTACATTCCGCCAGCTGTGCATATTTATAGAAATGTTCTACCTGTTTAGCCGGGACTCCCTTAACGGACAGGGGGTTTTTGATCTCGAAACGGCAGATCCCTTCCGTACTTTGAGCGATAAAGGTCTCATAGCGGGTATTGCTCTGCCTGAGCAATTCCTCCGATCTCCTGCGTTCGGTGATATCTTCTATGGCTAACAGAAATTTGTTGCGGGTGTCATTTTCCTGGTTCATGCGCATGGCATTGAACAAAAGTATTTTGCTCTCGCCGGCAGCGACCGGGATCGCTATCTCAAAATTCTCAAAGCTTTTATTTTTAGATAGGATGTCATTCAATTGTTTCTTCAACCTGGGAATATTCCAAAGACCATTGCCCGTCTCGTAGAAATAATGCCCTTCCGTCTCTTCCGGTTTTAGTTTAAAGAGTTCGTAAAAGGCATTGTTGGCCCTTCGGAGACGCAGGTCGGCATTCAATACCACCAGCGGCTCCCGGATCGTCTCGATCACGGCTTCGGTATAGTCGACCGCCTCTTTCAGATCCGCATTCCGGTTGTTCAATTCATCATTGATCGTGGTCAGCTCTTCGTTGGTGGACTGCAGCTCTTCCTTGGACGTCTCCAGCTCTTCATTGATGCTTTGCAGTTCCTCGTTGGAGGAAAGTATTTCTTCATTGGCGGATTGGAGTTCCTCCCGTACCGCCTCGAATTCTTCGCTCATCGCTTTCATCTGCTCCCGGGCTTCTTTCAATTCGGCCTGCAGAAAAGCTGTCTTACGATCCCCGGCGCCTTTTTTATTCCCTGGTGCATCTTCCTGTTGCCTATCCTGCGGTGTAAAAGCCATAAGAGATTCCCTGAAAAGAACCAGGAAATAAGGATGTTTGGAATAGGCCCTCAGGGGAATCGCTTCGAGATTGACTTGCTTTTTGTCGCCATCAAAAGGGATATGTTCCTTTTTGGCGGGATGTGGCTCTCTTTTTACCCGGTTGAGCAGGGCCCTCAGCTCGAATACCAGCTCATCTCTTACCATTTTTAAAAGATGAAGGCTGGCCTTGCCCGGATTGGGCCGGAGATAGAGAGAGACATCTCCGTGGAAATGGACGATCTGCCATTCCTTATTCACCGTTACGCCCGCGGGGGTATAGCCGGAAAGTAATAACTTATTGGTTTCTTTTTCGATGTCCTCTTCCCCATCCTGTTCGGCGATCATCCTTTCTTCATCAGTCGCCACGCCCGGTAAGGAGAAGTTCGACCGCACGGAGAAATCAAAATTGAAGTTGGAAGGGGTGGCCTTTTTAGAGAACAGCTTGAATTGCTTATCGATCGGCGAGAACAATTCCGTAGCATCCCCTATCGCTTCGGACTTTCCCAGCAATAAATAACCGGAGGTTTTCAAAGCATAATGAAAGGAGCGCAGGATCCTTTTTTGCGCACCTGCTTCCAGGTAGATCAATACATTCTGGCAGCTGATCAGGTCGATCCTGGAAAAGGGCGGGTCTTTCAGAAGATTATGCGTGGCATAGATACAGATGTCCCGGATGGACTTGATGATCTGGTAATTGCCTTCGACTTTTATAAAAAATCGTTGCAGGCGATGCGGGGATACATTCTCCAGATCCGCCCTGGAATAGATACCGGCCCTTGCCTTTTCAATCGCGCTTTCGCTGAGGTCGGTGGCAAAGACCTGGATAGGCTTCGTGATCGCCTGATCTCCCAGGTATTCATAAAGGCAAATAGCAATAGAGCAGGCTTCTTCTCCCGTAGAGCAGGCCGGTATCCAAATCCGGATCGCCTCCGAAAGCGGTTTGTCTTTGAAGAGGGCCGGGAATATCTTTTGAACTAACGCTTCATAGAGAGACGGCTCGCGGAAAAAGCTGGTCACATTGATCAGGAGGTCTTTGTACAGCAGGTCGACCTCGGCCGGCTTTTCCTTCAGCAGCCGGGTATAATCCTGCAGATCTTTTAATTTATTCAGCGCCATGCGCCGGAAGATCCGGCGCAGAATAGTAGTCTGCTTATAATTTGAAAAGTCAATCTGCCATTTATTATGCAGGAGGGTATGGATCTTCCGGATCTCGTTTTCTTTGCCGGAAATAGTTTCCTGCGTAGCAGTAGACAGGTAGGGCAGCTTACTCAGTATTTCCAGTTCTCTGGCGATCTTTTCGGGGGGAAGGACAAAGTCCACGTAACCGGAGTCCACGGCGCTATTGGGCATGCCCGTAAATTTGGCCGTATGATCCTGGGCAAAAGTGATCCCGCCCTCCGCCTTAATCGCGCGGATCCCGGCAGTACCATCTGTGGCGGTCCCGGAGAGAATGATGGCAATCGCATTGCCCTGGTAGACGGGAGCCAGCGACGTCAGGAAGTAATCGATGGAATGAAAACTGCCGTCCTTTTTTTTACGGGGTCCCAGGGTTAACTTCCCATCGATGATGCTTATAAAGGCATTCGGCGGAATAACATAGATACAATCGGCCTGGATCTTTATCCCGTCCGTCACCTGGAACACTTTCATTTTCGTCTTTTTCTCCAGGAGTTCCGGCAGGATGCTCTCATGATCGGGAGAGAGATGCTGGATGACAATATAGGCCATGCCAAGTGAAGGAGACAGGTTCTCCAATAACCTGGAAATGGCTTCCAGACCACCCGCAGAGGCGCCGATGGCTGCTACGGGAAAAGGTTTTGGCCGGCCTTTGCTTTTCATAATTAAAAATAGGAAATAAAGCCCGGTAAGCTTTACAAAAAACAAAGGCTTCCTGGAAAAATTGCCTGGGCATAATAATTGCAGAGTCGCTTCGGATACCAGCATGCTCTCGGAGATCATTATACAAAAAATAAAAAAAGAAGGCCCCCTCACCGCCGCATTCGGGGCCATGATCGGGCGCCAGCTCGAACAAATGTGGGACTTCATGGGCAGGGGCGCTTTCACCATCGTTGAATATGGCGCGGGAACGGGTCTTCTCTGTCATGACATCCTGGACTATCTTATATCGGTTTCCCGGGGAGCTACGGGGGCTGCGACTTTTATAATTACTTACCAGGGCTTGAAAATTCCCTAAATTTGAAATCGATGAAACTGCCTGTCATAACAAAAGCATTCCCCGAAACAACTAACCTCCAGGAAGGGGAGGATACCTATAAAAGTGAGGATACCTATAAACACATGGCCCGGTTCCTGCCCGTTGCACTCTATACGACCGACAGCGAGGGTCTTATAACATTCTACAATGAAAAAGCCGCCGAGCTCTGGGGACGCAGGCCCCGCCTGAATGATCCGACAGAGCTTCTTTTTTGCGGATCCTGGAAATTATACGAGCCGAATGGAACTGTGATGCCCCACTCGCAGTGCCCGATGGCCAGAGTCTTGCGAGACCAACAGCCTTTCAGAGAAGAAGAGATCTGCATAGAGCGCCCGGATGGCTCGCGCATATCCGCACTGGTAAATATCGATCCCATCCTTGCACCCGACGGCAGACTGGAGGGAGCCGTCAATGTCTTCTACGATATAACAAAATATAAATCAACGGAAGAACATTTTCGGGTGCAGGCATCCATCGTTGCCTCTTCAGAAGATGCCATCATCAGTAAAGATCTTACAGGCATTATAAAAAGCTGGAATTATGGGGCCCATAAAATCTTTGGCTATACGGAGAAAGAAGCGGTGGGAAAACCCATCACCATGCTGATCCCACCCGACCGTCAGGATGAAGAAGAGATGATCCTCAACCGCATTTACAAGGGTGAACAGGTCAAACATTTTGAAACGATCCGGGTGACCAGGGAGGGGAAATATATTCCCATATCCTTAACGATCTCTCCCATAAAAAACGACAAAGGCGAAGTCATAGGGGCTTCGAAAATAGCCCGCGACATTTCTGAAAGCCGGCAGTTACAGCAACAATTACAGGAATATACCGAAAAACTGAACCAATTAAATTCCTATAAGGATGAATTTATAGGCATTGCCAGCCATGAACTAAAAACTCCCCTGACCACGATAAAAGCATACCTGCAATTGCTGGAACGTGAATTACAGGATGAAATGCACCAGCTATACGTTAACAAGACCTTGCATCACGTCGAAAAGTTGACAAGATTGGTATCGGAGTTATTGGATGTTTCAAAGATACAGGCGGGGAAACTGGAATTTAATTTTACGGATTTCTATTTCAATGAATTATTGAACGAAGCGATTCAGGCCGTTCAGCAAACCAATCCGACACACCGGATCCTATACAAGGAGGAAATGACGGATATCCGTATCCATGCCGACCAGCATCGCCTGGAGCAGGTGATCATTAATTTACTTTCCAATGCCATCAAATACTCACCCCATGCTGATGAAGTGAGGGTCCATGCGATAAAAGAGGGAAACCATATCCTTGTAAGCATCAAAGATTTTGGCATAGGCATCCCCTCTTCCGAACTGGACAAACTTTTCTCCCGCTTTTTCCGCGTAAAGGGTTTGTCGCCCAATATCCAGGGATTAGGGATGGGCCTTTATATCTCCGATGAGATCATTAAAGGACATAAGGGAAAAATGTGGGTGGAAAGTGAATTGGGCAAAGGCTCGACCTTTTATTTCAGCCTACCTCTCTCCTGACTCCTGCTATCCTTCTTTTATTCTTCACGGGGCTCTGCGCCCGGGAATGAACGGGCATGGTCTGCTTAATTAAGCTTATCTTACCGACATACAACATTCCGTTCAACACTTAGTTAATTTCCCTTTTATTGCAAAAGATCTTTGATACGCTCATCAATGGTTTTATAGAAACCAAGGTGGGAATAGCGGAACGTTTTTTAAGCGAGGCCTTGGTTGGTCACCTGGCCGGCAACCTGACCCGTCTTTATGATGAAAAGCTCCTTTTAACAGGCGGAACAAGCAATGAGGAGTCGCCGGTGTTTAATAAATTACTCCGCAACGATGTTATTTACTGGCTCGACCGAAAGCACGATAATCCCTATGAAAATGAATTTCTAACGTTGATCGAAACCTTTATAAGTTATTTAAACAGCACTTGTTATACGGGGATCACCGGCTATGAGTTTCATTATACCTTATATGAAAAGGGAGCTTTTTACAAAAGACATCTTGATCAGTTCCGGAACAATTCCAGCAGGCAGTATTCCATGATCATCTATTTAAATAGTCATTGGAAGGACAGTGATGGGGGACAATTGCTGATACACCAGAAAGGCAAAGCTTATGCCCTGTCGCCTACCAGCGGTAAAAGCGTCTTTTTTAAAAGCAGCGAGTTGGAGCATGAAGTATTAATGACAAACAAGCCCAGAATGAGCATAACCGGGTGGTTAAAAAGAGATTAAGGACTACCACGCCTAATCTTTCTCCAGCAATCCTTCCACCAGGGACTTCCACTGCTGTTTGGAAAGACCGATCGCCCCTATTGAGCCCACCGCTCCATTACGCGGCTTATCCGTAGTCCGCGAATTAGCCGTATTGGGAACTTCATTGCGCCCGAAGGCGATAGCGCTTATCCTTTTGCCCTCCCTCTCCACTATAAAAGTGCTGGTAGCCGAATCCTCCAGGAAATGCGCCGTTCGGGTAGAACCTCTTATTTGCGGATCATAGGATGGTCTGATCTGAACAAGGAATACATTGTCCGGCGGGACGGAATGTACTTCCACTTTTTCTATTCTTACCCAATTGGTTTCCTGGCCTTTCCTGAGGCCCGGTCCGGGAAGGTCGATCTGTATAAAATCGCCTTCTGTAGCCCTTCCCTGTAAATTTTTACCGGTGTTGTCCGTCAATTGGAAGGAAGTCGACATAGGCCGGCAATGGTCCGTCCAGTTATTGACATCCAGTACTCTCTCCGTGGCTCTTTCAAAAATATACTCCGCATCTTCTTCATTAGGAGCTACTACCGTTGCCGAGGTCTCGGTAGAGCTGCCTTTTACCTGGGCAGGTAATAATTCGTTGATATAAGCCGGGAGTTCAGTGGCGGGAGTGCCGGCGGCGGAAGACTCCTTCTCTTCTGTAGCCGCCCATCGGACGGCCGCTTCATATTCGGCCGGAAGAAAGCCCCTGTATTCACCCGGCAGGATATGACCGACAGAGTCGGTGAAACTCCGGATCTTCTCCACATCCGATACGATGGCCACCTTGTGCCAGGCGGCAAATTTTGTCACGCCCAGCCAGATGTCCCGGATCCACGCGCCGGTGCTGAAGTTTCGGAGAGGAGTATCGACAAAAAAGATAAAATTGAGTTTCCGGGAAGTATCCGTATGCTTTTTGATCCCGGGGAAAACCACTTTTTCAAAGTCTTCCCGGGTGACTTCCCCGGTAGCCTTGAAGCCGACGACATTCGCGGGGAGGCCTGGCAATAAATCGATCATAGTTGTCTGTCTTTACCCTAAAATTATCAAATTTCCTGCCATGACGATGTGCAAAGGCGGAGAACTTCGGTACTCATCCTGTTACGGGTCGCAGACCTTTCTTAATCCGCTATTTATACGTTTCCGCCAGTAGCAATGCCTGGTAGGCATTGACCACCCCGCCGGAAATGCAAAGCTCCGACATCTGTACCTGGCGGGGCGCCCCGTCTACGTTTATCGTCACGGTATGAGTGGGTTTCACCACGGAACGCATGATAATCTCTTTCACCTGTACGGCCTTTAGTTTGGGATAATATTCCCGGATCAGGGCCGCCAGACCTGCTACCACCGGGGAGGCCATGCTGGTACCGTCATGGTTGGCATATTTGGAACCGGGAGTCGTGGAATAAATGCTGACGCCGGGGGCAAAGACATCCACTTTGACTTTACCGTAGTTGGAGAAGGAAGCCGCCAGGGTGGAATCATTGTCCGGGCCGGAAGCGCCTACTTCGATCCAGGCATCCGCCATACCGCCATCCTCGTATACACGGGTGGGATAGTTGGCTTCCTTTTCCAGGTCTTTCCCGTCATTACCGGCCGCATGCACCAGGAGCACATCTTTTGACAAGGCATATTTGACGGCTTCATCCACCACTTTCTTATCCCATTTGTATCCTTTCCCAAAACTCATGTTAATGACTTTCGCCCCGTTATCAGCGGCATAACGGATGCCATTGGCGACATCCTTATCCCTTTCATCCCCATCCGGAACGACCCGGATCGCCATGATACGGACATGGTCGGCGACTCCTTTAATACCAATAGCGTTATCTCTTACCGCACCGATGATACCCGACACATGGGTACCGTGATCGGCATTGGGGCCTGTCACGTCGGCATTGCCGTAGTTATGTTCTTCATCATTGTTATAATCATCCCCTACGATGGGGCGGGGATCGAAAGCAAGATTATATTGATAGTCGACTTGCGTCTGGAAATGCTTGATCGCCCCTCCCAGATCTTCCTCTTTGAACTTTGAAAAATCGGGGTCCTTTTGTAACTGGCCGACCACTATTCTACGGATATGGGTCTCGGCAGGGCCCTGGGGCTGGAATTTCACAAAGTCTTCCAGGGTCGGAGAGTCTTTTCCTATTTTGGTCAGTACCCCATCCAGGATATTTTTGAACCCGTTGATGCCCTGGAGGGTGTTTTTAGCGTTTTCCAGGTTCTTGCTGTATTCGGAGTCCATTTTCCGGTAGGCTTCCCAGGCCGCCCTGTCATTGGGGGATACGGTAGCATCCGTCAGGCTGTCGAACCGGGGTTTGTCGCGCCGGAGTATCCGCACCATTTCCAGGTTATCATAGTTCACGTCTCCCTTAGGACCTCCTATAAAGTCCCATCCATGCAGATCGTCCACATGGCCGTTATGATCATCATCCTTTCCGTTGCCGGGCTTCTCCTTAGGGTTGATCCAGATGACGGATTTCAGGTCTTCATGAGCCGTATCTACTCCTCCGTCAATAACGGCAACTACGACGGTTTTGGCTTTTTTATGTCCGAGCAGTTGCTGGTAGGCCTTTTCGGTGCTGATGCCGAAAACGCTGTCGGTTTTCAGGTCCAGGTTGTGCCAATTAGCCTTTTGGGCGCTGGCGCCCAGGGAAAGCAAGCCGGCGCCGATGGAGAGAAATAAGACAAGAAGGGTCCTAGTGTTCTGTTTCATAGCGCCAAAGATATTCAATGCAGGGAGTAAAACCATAAAATTCGGGCATTCAACGCCACTCTTCCCAATGATGGAAAAGACGGGGACGAATCAGTTTTGTGCATAACCACAAAAGGTTTTTTTTCTGCTCTTAAAAAATATAATGGTAATAGTTAGTCCGTTGCACTGCGCAGGTTGTTTTCAATAAGGGGAAATTATAAAAAATCATAAGAGTATTTGCCGATAAAAATTGGAGAGGAGCGGGTCTTTTCTTAACTTACTATAGTTAAACCTTTATCGATCACCTTTAAAATATCCTATCATGTACGAGTATCTGAAACCAGGTGAAGAAGTTACTTTTCAAAGTCTGCTGGACCTCCGTCTGATCGTGGAAGAGGTCAATGAAATGAGGGGCAACGTCCGTTGCAAGTATTATGACGAGAATCTTGGGAAATTCATCAAACTAACCCTCCCTGCAGAATCCCTGAAGCCTTGCCGGGATGCATCCCCAAAAAAGAAGGTCTCTGTTGGCAGATAAAAAAGGGGAAGTAAAAAATTACTTCCCCTGCTAATCTTATTTTTAAGATGTTATCCTTTAGGATTCAAGGCCTGCCGGATCCTTTCGGCAAGGTCTTCCAGGTGATATTTGCTAAGCCTGTCCGTAGTGGCAGGGATAGCGGCCTGGATCCTGCTTCTCAGCGCGACGAGTTCAGCTCTTGCGATGGAAGGCAGGTCGGTATTTTTCGTGCCGGGTCCGAAGGAAAGAACAATACCGGGAGGTAATCCGGTAACCGCCGGCGCAGGGCCGATGATGGTGATCATAGCTTCTGCATAGGTCTTTTGCAGGTTCCTCCGGTAAGCATCGATGGGCTGATGGGTCGTCAATTCTTTCCAGATCTCTTTGCGGGCATCGGCCAGCAGGTCTTCGGCCGTATAGACTTTGGCATCTCCGAAGCGGGCGGCCGACTGGAGTAAGCTATTCAGGCGGTTGGCGGACAAGAGACTGTTCAGTACGCCGGACTGTATGGAACCGACGGGATCTCCGCCGGCAGGATTGCTGATCTTATTCAGGATCGAGTAGTCCAGCAACCAGCGGGGCGTTTCAAATAATTGTTTGTTGAGAAAAGCCACGGCTTCCTGCTGGCGGGCTTTGGGTGCGGGCGCATATACATCGCCGGGCTGTTCCACGCTATGGAAGGTCTCATAAACGGATCCTACATTTTTCAGCACATGTCCCATGTAGCGGCTGAACTGGCCCACCACCTGCTTATAGAGATCATTCAGGTTGTCGTATTTATCGGCTTCTTCGCTGGTCCATTCAGGCAGGCTGGGCAGGATGCGTTGCAGGTTCTTAATACCATATTCGCCGGCTTTCATACTGTTGTCTCCCAGGTCCTCCATCTGAGCGCGGGCATCCGTGCCATATCCTTCACCGCCGAACCATAAGCGCGGATTTGCCTTCAGGCTGTCGATGATCCATTTGTTGACGATCTTCCGGTCTTCTTTTTCATCTTTGGCCCCGGAATAAGCATAACCCCATTGGATGGCCCAGCGGTCGTATTCTCCGATACGGGGGAAGAGATCGGCTTCGGGTATATTATCCTGAGGCTGGGCTACATAGTTAAACCGGGCATAGTCCATGATGGAAGGAGTGTGACCATGCGCGTCCAGCCAGGACCGGTCCCTTAATTTCTCCACCGGCACGGTGCTGCTGCTACCCATATTATGGCGTAGTCCAAGGGTGTGGCCCACTTCATGGGAGGATACGAAACGGATCAGCTGGCCCATGAGAGCGTCGTCCAGGTGCATTTTCCGGGCCTGGGGATCTACGGCTGCCGTCTGGACCATGTACCAGTCATGGAGCAATTCCATAATATTATGGTACCAGCCGATATGGCTCTCGATGATCTCGCCGCTGCGGGGGTCATGAATATTGGGACCATAGGCGTTTTCTATATCGGAAGCAAAATATCTCAGAACGGAATAGCGGGCATCTTCCAGGCTCATGGTCGTATCATTCTCCGGCCATTCTTTTGCCTGGATGGCATTTTTAAACCCTGCTTTTTCAAAGGCTTTCTGCCAGTCATTCACCCCCTGTATGAGATAGGGCCGCCATTTTTTGGGAGTAGCCGGATCGATATAATAGACGATGGGCTTGGCCGGCTCTACCAGTTCGCCCCGGCGCCATCTCTCCCTGTCTTCTTCTTTCGGCTCCAGTCTCCACCGGACGATGAACTCCTGGTTGTCTATTTTTTGCTGCTCATCGCTGTATACGGTATAGTCATCCGCAAAGTAGCCTACCCGGCGATCGAACAGCCTTTTTTGCATGGGAACAGCCGGCAGCATAATAAAGGAGGTGTTCAGCTCCAGGGTGACAGCCCCTGCTGCATCCGAAGGCGAGGGAGCGGAAGGCCCGAAAAAAGAGGGTGGGCCGCCGCCTGCCGTGAATGTCTTTACCGTTCTTACTTCCGTATTGATCGGGAAAGTGCTGATATGTTGAATATAGGATCTGTCCGAAGCCAGCCCGCCTAATTTCATCCTTCCTTTGACGGAAGCCGGAATGCTGACGACCAGGTTATCCCCTTTGAAATAATCCGTCACGTCGATAACGACACTGGAGGAGTCCTTACCAAAAGCTCTGATATCGAAGGCCGCGGTGATCGGGTTGACGTTGGAATTGGTAACCGCCTTATAGATATTATGGGTGGAATCGGCAGCCATATTGACGAGAGTGATCACACGCAGGAAGAGCGTATTATTGGGGCCTTTTTCCCATTGCAGGGTCTGCTGGTTAGCCAGTTCCCCGCCGTATACGCCGCCGCCTGCCGTCTTGCTGAAACGGGTGATGGCCATGAACTCCCGACTCAACAGGGAGTCGGGGATCTCAAAGTACCATTTGTCCTCTACTTTGTGAACGGAGAACAATCCCTGGTGAGAGACCGCTTTATCCGTGATGATCTCCTTATAGGGCTTGGGGCCTTGTTTGGGCGCGTTGAAGCCCGGCATAAGCGGAGTCTTTGGTTTTGACGTATCGCTGCCGGGAGTTGCCGGCTTACGCTGCGCGAAAGCAGGCAATACCGTTATTACGGCGATAGCCGTCATCATAATGGGTCTCTTCATGTCTTTGGGGAACTTTGTATTTTAATAGAAATGGAATTAAGTGGAGGCCTCAGCTTTTTTGGTTTAGGGGGCTAAAAGTATTGATATTTTCGGGATACCCCAAGAAAGGAATTGCTAAAATTGTTCTAATGACGGATAAACGGTAACTGGCGCAGGACCAACGATCCGGGCCCGGTTAAAGACATTGTGGGTCGAAGCATATACGATTTTGAGCCTATTGCCGTTTAGGTAGATAAAAGTTCCTAACCCCCACCCTACCGACATGAAATTAACTGGTTTATTGCTCCTGTTACTGGCTGGTGTCCCGGCTTTTTGCCAGAAAAATACACCGGAAGAAGATGTACACGCCACCCTGCTGGTCGGGAAAAAAAAGTCCCTGATCGCCTATGCCGGCCCGGCGCATTCTTTTACGATGGAAACAACTTCGAAAACAGCCAAGCCATCGGATATACCAGGCTTTATCACCATCGACGGGCAGGTGCTTCAATCCACCCTGGTGCCGGCTGCCCTGTCTGTCGATCCCAGGCACCCGACCACCGACCGGGAGAAAGAGATCCTGGTAAAGTATATGAATTATGAGCTGGGCTACTATAAGAGGAAGCTCAAACAGAAATACAGCGGGCTGCAAACGGAATGGCTGACCCTTAAAGGCCGTTTGTTCCTGGTCTGGTATTTCGATATGCCCAAGGATTACAAACTGGTGAGCAGACAGATCTATCTCTCCACTTTATTTTTCGACCAGGTGCTGGACCTGAACGCTCCGGTATTTAAAATGGATCATTTTGCCAAAGCGAGGACCACACTCGTCAAGCTGGCCGGATCGCTGAAGACCTATGACAAACAATTGGATCTTGGATTGTTGAAGCGGCAATTGTAACTTCAGTGCATGAACCGCGCACTCTTATTATCCCTGTTACTGGCCGGACTTTTTAGTGTTCATGCTCAAACCCCGCCGGGGAAAACCGGCGCACGCAGAGCCCGCACCACCAGTACCGCCGCAGCGTATTTCCCTCCTGCCGGGCAGTGGCAGCATCGATCCCCCGCCTCCCTGGGACTGGACTCCCTTAAGCTGCAGGAAGCGATCCGCTTTGCCCGGGACAATGAAGCCAAAGCCCCCCGGAATATGGAGCTGGCGCAGGCCGAGAGTTTTGGCAAAGAGCCCTTCGGGGAAGGCATCGGCCCTTTCGCAGACCGGGGTGATCCTACCGGCATCATTCTCTATAAAGGATATATCGTAGCCGAATGGGGCGAGCCCTTACGGGTGGACATGACGCATAGCGTCACCAAGAGTTTTCTCTCGACCGTAGTCGGATTGGCCGTTGACCAGGGATTGATCCGCTCTGTAACGGATACAGTAGCCGCTTATGTCCCCCCTATCGAAGTCTATAACCCCGCGGCGCCTGCCCGCACAGCCGAAGAACTGGGACAACCCCAATTACTCTATCCTTTTTCCAGCCCGCATAACCGCACCCTCACCTGGGACGTAATGCTCCGTCAGACCAGCGACTGGGAAGGCGTTCTATGGGGCAAGGCCGACTGGGCCGACCGCCCGGGCCCCAAAGCAGAAGAATGGCTCAACCGCAAGCGAAATGCACCCGGCGCCGTCTGGAAGTATAATGATGTACGGGTGAATGCCCTGGCCCTCGCCGCCACGAGCGTATGGCGTAAACCCCTGCCCCAGGTGCTGAAGACCTATATCATGGATCCCATCGGCGCCTCCAATACCTGGAGATGGAATGGTTACCGCAATTCCTGGATCGTACTGGATGGCCAACCCGTACAGTCTGTCAGCGGCGGCGGACATTGGGGAGGCGGCTTATTCATCAATGCCTATGATATGGCCCGGTTTGGATTGCTGACCCTTCACCGGGGCAACTGGAATGGCAGGCAACTGATCTCCGAACAGTGGATACAACAAGCCCTGACGCCCACGACAGCGCAGCCTACCTATGGATATATGAACTGGTTCCTTAATACCGGCCGCAAACTTTTACCCAGCGCCCCGGCCTCCGCCTTCGTGCATATCGGCAATGGCACCAATTTCATCTATGTCGACCCGGTACACGGACTGGTGGCCGTCGTCCGCTGGATAGAGAATTCATCGATGGATGGAATGGTAAAAAAGATCCTGGAGGCTTGTCAATCTGATGAATAGAACCTATCTTTAAAGCGCCCCTTACTTACCAGACCCCCGCACCTTACCAAAATATAGACTTTTATTGGCAGCGCTTTAAAACTTCACCCAACATGGAGAAATATACCACCTGGAGAAGATTGAGCACGTATTCGGTAAATAGGCAGATGATCCAGAATATAGCGGAGACCCTTAATAATAAGGTCCCCTCCATCCTCCATTTCGGTAATGCCAACGCTTTTTCCAATCATACTTCCCTCACGATACACGGATCCGACATCAGAGAGGTCTATAACCCGCTCTCTAAGTATACCCAGCTCCTGTTCAATAACGACACGGAGGCTTTAACGATCGAATTATTGTACAAAGAAGAAGGGGATTCATTCTCATCCCTGGCCTTCGTCCTGGAGATGAAATTCGGGCATTGGAGTGGAGACTCGTTTCTGTCGATCGCCCTGCAGGATTATAATAAGCCCCGGGAAAAAACAATAGCCATCGAAGATGCGCTGCTGGCAGCGTTAGCCCCTAATAAAAACCGGAACTGGATCACTTATCCGAATGATTTTGTGCCGACCCTGGTCTTCGTGGCAGGTTTTCTCATCGGGCTGAGCAGCCTGATGTTCACCAACCCATTCCTGAAGATTCTCTGTGTGATCCTTTTTGGAACAGCCATTTATTATGTAGCCCATCGTTTTACCAAGGGATATTGTGATTTTGAATCCAGGCATCAAAAAAAGCTCGACCTTTTTCTAAACATTTTCACCGGCGCCGTAGCGATCTTTATTTTGGTCGTCGTGTTGAGTTCGCTGTGAGAGAGAAATTCTGCTATAGTTCGATTCTTGTCCCTAATACCTGTAAAAAAGCGGCGATCCACTTCGGGTGGCCCGGCCAGGCCGGTGACGTCACCAGGTTGCCGTCTACCACCACTTCGGTCGGCGGGACATTTACATACTCTCCGCCGGCCAACGTTACTTCTGGTCCTACGGCATAATAAGCGGTAAGTCTTCTACCCTTTACCACATTGGCCGCAGTAAGGATCTGGATACCGTGGCAAATGGCTGCAATAGGCTTATTGAAATGATTAAAATGGTGCGCCAGGTCAATCACACTCTGTGTCAGGCGTAGGTATTCGGGGGCTCGTCCTCCTGCAATACAAAAAGCATCATAATTCTCCGGGTTCACTTCGTCATAAGAATAATTCAACTCAAAAAGATGGCCAGGCTTCTCACTATACGTCTGCGCACCATCGAAATCATGTATCGCCGTCTGTACTTTATCGCCTTTCTTCTTACCTGGACAAACGGCATGTACCTCATGACCTACCATGATCAGCATCTGGTAGGGCACCATCGTCTCATAATCTTCGGCATAATCGCCGGTAAGAAAAAGAATCTTCTTTCTGGACATTGCTTTGATATTTGATGAATGGAATACCCTAAAATTACGCATTAACCAACAGTAAAAGCCTGGAAATTATTTTTTGACTGCGTTGGCATACCTGTTCTCTACCGCCTTCCAATCGGGCACATTCCAGAATGCATTGACGTATGAGCTTTCGCATCAAAAAACGAAAAATATTTTACAATATATACCGATTGGTATATATTTGTATTAATCAGACGGACTACCCACACGCCTGGATCCCTGGACTGTGTGGCAAATACAGCCAAGGCATTGGTAGAGTAGATATCCGTTTGAAAAAAAATTTTGGAATAAAATATACCAATTGGTATATACCGAATAAAATAATATAAATGAAAACGACACAAAACACCGTACTGATCACGGGCGGTAGCGCCGGAATCGGTTTTGCCATCGCTCAATTACTCGATCAGAAAGGAAATCATGTAATTATCACAGGACGCGATGAAAATCGTTTGAAAAATGCTGCAGCACGATTAAACAATGCAACAGCTATTGTATCCGATGTAAGCCAGGTAAAAGATCGCACCATGCTGGCAAAAAGAATTAAAGCAGAATTTCCGCAACTGAACCTGCTGGTAAATAATGCAGGAAAAGCATTTAAATATGACCCATCTGAAGAAGGGGTTACCGGCGCCGCATACGCCGGACAGGAAATGGATACAAATTATCTTGCTGTTATAAACCTGACTGAACAATTGCTGCCCTTGTTAAGTAAACAGCCGGAAGCGGCCATTGTCAATGTTTCGTCTGTTGCAGCCATTGTCCCTGACCATCGTTTACCTACTTATTCAGCAACAAAGGCGGCTTTACATTCCTATTCTCAATCCTTACGCCTGTATTTACAAAAAAGAAACAACGTAAAAGTATTTGAACTCATGCCGCCCCTGGTAAATACTGCGTCTGCAAAGGAAATAGGCGGGGAGAACGGAATTCTGCCATCCGTAGTGGCCGAAGAATTTTTAAAAGCTTTTGAAGTCAATCAATATGAAATCCATGTTGGACTAACAGCTGATTTATACAATCTCTACCTTTCCTCGCCTGAAAAAGCATTTCAGGCAATGAACGGCGTTCATTAAAGAATGGATGTGAATTTATTTATCGTTCCCCAGCTGTTTATATCGCAGCATGGCTTCCACAAAATAATAGTCTGCATACGTGAGGGGGACATCCACTTCCGATCTGGCGGGCAGGTGTCCAACACTGTGCCGTAAAAGGAATCCTCCGTTGGAGCCCACGACAGCTTTGTAATTGTTAGAGGAGAGGGATACGAGGATCTGTTCGGCTACATCCAGGTAGCCCCTACCCTTTTCCGGCCCCGCATAATGGCTCAGCTCTATCAGGGCGGAAGCCATGATCGCGGCGGCAGAAGCGTCCTTTAGCGGGCCGGGTGTTTGCTGGAATGTACCCCCGGCCCGCAAAGGGGCTGACGATTGGCCTTCGGCCGGCAGACCTGTGGTCTGCTTTGGCAGGGCACGGGGAATATCCGGCGCGTTGTAATCCCAATAGGGGATTTTATCGGCAGGCAGATTGGGATTGGTCAAAATGAACTGAGCGATATGTTCCGCCTGGTCCAGGTATTTCGGATCATGGGTACAGCGGTACAGGACAGTGAAACCATAAAGCCCCCAGGCTTGTCCCCGTGCCCAGGCCGAAGAGTCGGCATATCCCTGCGCCGTCTTTTTGGCCAGGACATTACCCGTAGCCGTATCATAATCCACTACATGGAAGGAGCTGTAATCCGGCCGGTAATGATTGCGCATCGTTGTATTGGCATGAGTCACGGCGATCCTGTAGAAAGACGAATCCCCACTGGCCCGGGTGGCCCAGAACAACAGCTCCAGGTTCATCATATTATCGATGATGACCGGGTATTTCCAGGGTGGGCTGTCCCAGGAACGGATACAGCCTACTTTCGGATTGAAGCGGGTGGCCAGGGAGCGGGCGCTGTTTAGCAGGATCTCCTTATAGGCCGGCTGGGACAGCCCTTGCGATGAAGAATTCCGCTGCTGCGCGCCTTGTGGTAACAGCCCCCGTTCAGCCAGCCGTTCCGCATTTCCATAACTGCAGTACATCATAAAACCCAGGTCGTGCGTGCCTTTATTGTATTGTTCTTTTTCCAGCAGCCTGAGTCTTTCCAGGGCTTCCCGCAATAAGCTGGTATCCTTTGTGTATTCATACAGGTATAAGAGCGTACCGGGATAGAATCCGCTGGTCCACCATCCCGTATTGCTGGTCTCGAATTTATCCGCATTCGCATAATAGGTCTTTGGAAGACGATCAGCGGGGACTTTGCTCATCAGGACCTTATACTGGTTGGCTGCCTGCCGGAGATTTCCATCGATCAGGCGGACCAGGGCGGGCTTGGGCTGAAAGCCATGATTCTTTTGTGCACTGCCTGTATGCACGGTCAGTAAAGAACAGAGTATGAATAACGTGCTGATAATCCGGTACATATTATTAATAATATTAAAGACTCAAAAAAGGTCCTGATCAATGTAAACCTGCGTGATCAAAGATCCTGCTAATCTATCGAATGATCCCCGGATACATCCATGCCGCTCCATATTTTTTGTGCGGTCCGATGAGTCGGATTGTAACATTTGAGCCTCGGGCTGTAATTCTGCATAAATTAGCGATTAAACTCCCTGTTGAGATAGGGATTGAACTCTTCCACCGGCCGCGGCAGGAAATAGCCTTTGATCAAAGCGGTATTCAACACGCATATTTCCGAGCCATTTAACAAACGCAGGCCAAGTTCCCGATCGCAGCTATGAAAACCGATAATTTGAAAAGGTTGATGGTATGCCAATGATTAAATGCTCTTTTTTTCAGGAACTTTTTCCTTCTCTTTATCTTCGATAATACCCGCATCTATCAAGAATTGCCGGGCCGTTTCTTTGGATTGGCATGCTTCGGCTGTAGCTTGCCGGATAACTTCGATTTGGTGTTGTATGGCGGCTTGTGTCATGATGAATAATAGTTATAAAGGTTTATACGTTGGCGCCGGTTAAAGCAGTTTTCAAATTTACAGCGTGTTTACTAAGAAATTTTCAACAATTATCCACAGATAGGAATAATGCGATCAGTTCCTGGGATTTCAGAAAGTATCGTACAAAAGCGGCTTTGCACAGGGATATCCCCGAAAATATCTTTCCGGATCCCGCACGAAGTAAGGCATCCTTTCCGCCCGTTTATCCGTATAGAGGCTAAGACGATCGAACTAAGCCCCTTAACGTGAATTTGCAAGACACTTATCAAACGAATAACATATATATTCCCGGCCTGTCCAGGCCGGACAGGCTGCTGGAGGAGCAATATTCCGGCAGCCGCAGCAGGGAAAACCGTTCTTATACCGACGAGGAAGTAGCGCTGTTGCCGGATATAGCGGAAGACCATCCCCATCACCGGGAATGGCTTATCCGTCAGCTTTCCTGCCGCCGTCTTACCCGGTATCTTACCTTTAAAAAACAGGAAGCGAGCATCCTGGAGATCGGCTGCGGCAACGGCTGGTTATCTTCCCAGTTAGCGATGGTGCCCGGCAGCAGGGTCGTCGGCCTCGATCTGAATCTCATGGGGTTGCAACAGGCAGCCCGGGTCTTCGATTACCAACCCAACCTGAAGTTCATCTATGGAGATTTCCGGTCGGGCATCTTACAGGGGCTTTCCTTCGATATTATCGTATTCGCCGCTTCAATCCAATATTTCCCTTCTTTGCGGAGCATCCTGGAGACCGCCCTGGAGCACTTGAATAAGGATGGAGAGATCCATATCCTCGACACCCGGTTTTTCCGGCCGAAAGAGCTGGAAGCTGCCCGGAAGCTTACCGCGTCCTATTATGCCTCTCTGGGCTTTCCTGAAATGGCTAAACACATTTTTCATCCCGGCATCCGCGAACTGGGCGCATTCAACCACCGCTACCTCTACAATCCCCGTTCTTTCCGAAACCGGCTATTTGGCAAAAAGACGGAGTGCCCGTGGATCTCTGTGCGGCATTGAAGAGTTCCTTCATTGGAGGAGCCAAATTGGCACCTCCAATGAAGGGGGGCTAAATGAAACAATTAGGTCAGCCCACGACTTTATCTGTTCCGGGAACGCATGTAAAGGTAAAACCGCCTAATTTTGCAGGTTCTGAGAACCTAGTCTTAAATACTGCCCAAAAATGAGCGATAAGCTGAGGAAATTAGCCCTGGAACTGGAAGGAGAATTCTATGATGATACCGTCACTCGTACGCTGTATGCCACCGATGCCTCCGCCTACCGCGAAATGCCGCTGGCGGTAGCCGTTCCTAAATCGGTGGAAGATCTGAAAAAGCTGATCGCTTACGCCCGTGCTGAAGGGACCTCTCTGATCCCCCGCACGGCCGGCACCTCCCTGGCAGGCCAGGTCGTCGGCAAGGGAATGGTGGTGGATGTATCAAAATATTTTACGAAGATATTAGAACTGAATGCCGCAGAAAAATGGGTGAGGGTTCAGCCAGGGGTCATACGCGATGAGCTAAACCTCTTCCTCAAGCCTCATGGCCTGCTCTTCGGACCGGAGACGTCTACCGCCAATCGCGCCATGATCGGCGGTATGGTCGGCAATAATTCCTGCGGCTCCAATTCCATCGTATATCGCAGCACCCGCGAACACCTGCTGGAAGTAAAAGCCATTTTGAGCGATGGAACAGAAACAGTCTTCCAATCCCTGAACCTGGATGAATTTCATGCGAAATGCGAGGGAGATGGATTGGAAGCCTCTCTTTATAGCACGGTCCGCCGGCTTTTGAGTAATACCGATAACCAGGAGGAAATCCGAAAGGAGTTCCCTAAGCGGAGCGTTGAAAGAAGGAATACCGGTTATGCCCTCGACCTGCTGCTGGAGACGGCTCCTTTCACGGCCGGCCTGCCGGATTTTAATTTCTGTACGCTCATCGCCGGATCGGAAGGCACCCTGGCTTTTATCACGGAGATCAAACTGGACCTGTCTCCCCTGCCTCCCCCGGAAAGGGGCCTGCTCTGCGTCCATTTCAATACGATCGACGAGTCCTTGCGGGCCAACCTGATCGCCCTTCAATACCAGCCCAGCGCCAGTGAGCTGATCGATCATTATATCCTGGAATGCACCAAGGACAATATTGAGCAAAGCAAAAACCGGTTTTTCGTCCAGGGTGATCCCGGCGCTATCCTCATCGTGGAATTCGCCCGGACAAACCGGGACGAGATCAGGGAGATCGCGGCCAAAGTGGAAGCCGACATGCGGGCAGCAGGGCTGGGTTATCATTTCCCGCTCTTATTCGGAGAGGACACCAAAAAAATATGGAGCCTGCGCAAGGCCGGGCTGGGTCTGCTCAGTAATCTGCCCGGTGATGACAAGGCAGTGCCCGTCATTGAAGATACAGCCGTAGATGTGCAGGACCTGCCGGCCTATATCCGGGATTTCAACGAGATCCTGAAAAAGCACAACCTCTATTCGGTGCACTATGCCCATGCAGGCAGCGGAGAGATCCATCTGCGTCCCATCATCAATTTAAAAACGGAGGAAGGCAATCATCTCTTCCGCACGATCGCCGAAGAGATCGCCACCCTGGTGAAAAAATACGGAGGCTCCCTCAGCGGCGAGCATGGGGATGGGAGACTGCGCGGAGAATTTGTCCGGCAAATGGTGGGCGAAAAAAATTATACCTTACTCCGGGAGATCAAAAAAAGCTGGGACCCTGCCGGTATCTTCAATCCCGGCAAGATCGTAGATACGCCCCCGATGAATACCATGCTGCGTTATACGCCGGGTCAGCAGACGCCGGCTTTCCCCACCATTTTCCGGTTTCACAACCAGGATATCCTGCAGCATGCAGAACAATGTAACGGGTCCGGAGACTGTCGCAAGACCCATCTATCAGGCGGCACGATGTGCCCTTCTTTTATGGCCACCCGCAATGAGAAAGATACTACCCGGGCCCGGGCCAATATCTTACGGGAGTTCCTCACCCATTCCGAAAAGCTCAACCGCTACGACCATAAAGAGATCTATGAGGTGATGGACCTTTGCCTGAGCTGCAAGGGCTGCAAATCAGAATGTCCTTCGAATGTAGATGTAGCCAAGCTGAAGGCAGAATTCCTCCAGCATTATTATGATGCGCATGGCGTCCCTTTCCGCAGCCGGCTGATCGCCAATTTTACCGCGTCGGCCAGATTGGGCGCCCTGGCCCCATCGCTATACAATTTTGCCGTCAGCAATAAACTGACGGGCAAATGGATCAAGCAATTGTCGGGCTTTGCCGTGGACCGGTCGATGCCCCTGCTGTATAAGACGACGCTGAAAAGCTGGTATCGCAAACATGCGAGAGAGAGCGCGAAGACGAATACGAGCGCAAGCCAGCACGAACCGGGGAAGAACGCAAAGCGCGTTTATCTTTTTTGCGACGAGTTCACGAATTACAACGATACGGAGACAGGGATCAAGGCCATCCTGCTGCTGGAGAAATTAGGTTATGAAGTGCTGATCCCTGAACATGTAGAGAGCGGCAGGACCTGGCTCTCGAAGGGACTTCTCCGGCAGGCCAAAAAGATCGTGGACCAGAACATCCGGTTGCTCAGTCCCGTGATAACGGAAGATACCCCCCTGATCGGCATCGAGCCTTCCGCAATTCTCACTTTCCGGGACGAATATCCCGACCTGGCCGATGAAGACCAGTTGGAAGCAGCCCGCCGGTTGGCTAAACATAGTTTCTTCATAGACGACTATCTCGCGCGGGAGATCGACAAAGGGAATATCCGGAGCGAACAATTCACCCGGGAGAAAAGAACCATCAAACTACACGGTCATTGCCAACAGAAAGCTTTGTCTTCCGTAGCCGGTTCTGTGAAGCTCCTCTCTCTTCCTGAAAACTATTCTGTCGGCACGATCCCCTCCGGCTGCTGCGGCATGGCCGGCTCCTTCGGTTATGAAAAAGAACATTATGAACTCTCCCAAAAAATAGGCGAGCTGGTATTGCTGCCAACGGTTCGCCAGCAGAAGGAAGACGTTATCATTGCGGCGCCGGGCACCAGCTGCCGCCACCAGATCAAAGACGGAACGGGACGGAAGGCCCTTCACCCGGTAGAAGTGCTCTACGAAGCATTGATCAAATAAGGCCGGGCAAACCTATCCGATCCGGATAAATCCAAAACCTGGATCCCTTACTTATGCGCCCCCTCTCCAAAAATCGGAATCTTTTCCCAAAATAAGAAATTGGGCAATAGCAGCACACCTACAATACGTTAATAATCAATGTATTGAAAATCGGCACATTTCAGGATATACAGGGCCTATCAATATCCCATGAAAAAAGTTACTATGAAAGACCTTTCCCCAAAAGACCCTTCGATCACAAGACCTCTAAGAGTTGTCATCTTACTGTGTATTGTAATTTTATTACTTTCCCTGAAAGTATCTTCCCAAAATTATTATCCTGCGGGCCTCGGCAATACCAATCTGAAATTATGGCTGACGACGGCGGACCCTACTACCTTAAAGAATCCCGGAGGGACACAGGCAGCTTCAGGAGATGCGATCGCCAACTGGACAGATAAGAGCGGTTCCGCTAACAGTGCGGTACAGTCTACGGCGGCGAACCAGCCAGCCTACCAGACCGGCCTGTTAAATGGTTACGGAGGGGTCATTTTTCAAAATACCAATCAATATATGACAGGCCCTTCCGGCGCTTACCAAACGATGGTTGCCGTGAGGAGCATGCCGGGCGCGGGGTCGGGCCATTATCAATATTTATTCTCCTCCCCCGCCAATTCGGATTTCAGCATCCGGGGAGGCGGAGCAAGCACGGGTTATACCGACGGGCCGAATGTAAATGACTGGTCCTTTAGTACCGGCACCCCTCCCACCCAATGGATCAATGGAACGCAAAGCCTGGCCGGCTCGATGACCAATCATATCCTGGTATCCGCTTCCCAAAGCCCGACCAACGCCACTTATTCCATCAGCTCGACCTTTCTGTCCCGCGGAATGACCGGGAATGATCCCGTATTCGAATTACTGAGCTATAGCACCACCCTGAATACAACGCAAAGAATATTATTAGAAAATTATGAAGCAACGACCTGGGGCCTGACCTCCATGCTTCCATCGTCGTACGGTACGACTCCCGCCACCACCCATTTCACTCCTCCGTCGGCCGCTTCTTACAACAAGAACCTGGTAGGCATCGGCAATAGCAGCACAGATAATTTCCTCGCCAATGCAGCAGGGATGACAGACGGATTAGGATTTAGCAGCGGCGCCGGTAGCACTGATTTTTTAAATTCAGCCGGCTTCATAATGGCGGCACATAACGGGCAAGCCAATACTACACTTACCAATATTACCGTAACCGGGATTGGCCCCAACGTCAATCGATGGAACCGCTCCTGGTATGTTCAGCAGTCCGGAGGAAACAGCAGCGGTAAAGTGACCCTTAAATTTAATTTTAATGATTATAATTTGTCTGCTGCGCCAAGCGCCTCCCTTATTTTTAGGATATTATATAATGCGACCGATGGCAGCTTTGCCACAGGGACCAACAAGTTAGTCAACGGCAGCACCAGCAGTATATCGGGCAGCACCGTATCCCTTGCCGTGAGTGCGGCGAACCTGGCCAGCGGCTATTATACCATCATCTGGGGTTCTTCCAGTGTCCTACCGATCGTCCTTTCTTCTTTTGACGCAACTGCACAAGGGAATAGCAGCTTGTTGAAATGGCAGGTGACCAACAACAGCAATGCAGCGAATTTTGAAATTGAACGCAGTACCGATCAGCAGAGTTTTTCCGTCATAGGAACCGTAGCAGCTAATCTTGGGGAGGACGCCTATAGCTTTATAGATAACACTCCTATAGCGGGTTCCGATTATTACCGGCTTAAAATGACGGACCTGGACGGGATCAATACTTATTCTCCTATCCGGGCTCTCTCATTCGCTCCCGCATCGCACCTCTCTTTCGCCACGTATCCCAACCCGGCGACCGACCTGGTGCAAATAACGACCAGTAATATTACCGGCCCCGTGACCATCAGGCTGTTTACCATGAGCGGGCTCATGGTGAAAACAATCTATAGTGCATCCCCTTCCCGTATGAGCATCCCCGTGCAGGATCTGTCGGAAGGGATCTATATTGTGGAGATAGCCGCTGCCACCGGCAGGTATACACAAAAAATATTGAAACATTAGCCGGCCTTTCCCAAATCACTCTTGCTGCTGGCTTTTTTACCGGTCACCATTTCATATACCTGTTCAAAGGGTTTGCCCTTGTGTTGCTGCCATGATCCGGAAAATTTGATCTCTACATTTTTTAAAAGCCGGATACAAAGCTCAATATCTTCCGATGCCATTTCCATATATAACATTTCCGGCACCTTACTCAATCGCTCATAGCAGGCCCGCAATATTTCCTCTCCCTTCGGGGTCAGTCTCAAACGCCTGGAACGTTTGTCGTCCGGGTCGTCATGTTCGGTGATATACCCTAGTTTCTTCAGGTTGGCCAATAAGTTAAGGCCTGTAGACAATTCATTGATCGAATGGTAAATGGCTTCCGTCTTCCGGGGTGTTTTCAAATTATCGATAGCGTTCAGCAAGGCAAATTCCTCAAAATGGTTGATGGACAGAGAAGGTATCACCAAATTGATATAGTTCGATTGCAATTTAGAAATCCGGAATAGCAATTTACCGATCACAATATCCGCCCGGGGAGGCATGGCCCCTCCGAACAGTTCCTGACGGCCTTCTCTCTCACGTTTGGCTACAAGGTAATAACGGCAAAAATCGGCTATATCAGCATCGGGATGCCCTGCTTCAAAAGCCGCCCATTGGTTGACCAGTTCTACTGTCTTATTCATATAAAATATATCAATTTGGATGTAATATTAAATAAAATATAACAAATATTTGTTTATTACAACCAAAATAATATACTTTTACTAAAACAATATCATTATTGTTGCACTTATTATAAACCTATGCACCATGCCTCCTTACTCCAAAAAAGCCCTGTTATCCCTGCTCGCGGCAATTTTCCTCCAATGTTCCTTTGCCCAATCAGGGGTGATCAAAGGCCGGATCTTCAACCCTTTCAGTAATGAGCCGCTTCCTTTTGCCAATATCCAGTTGCAGGGCACGCATCTTTTTACCCTATCGGACTCCGCCGGTAATTATTCGATAAAAAAAGTGACTCCTGGCCTGTATAACCTCGTGGCTAGCTCCGTAGGTTATAAAACAAAGATTGTGTTCGAGATCCAGGTAGACAACCTGAAACCCGCGTTGGTGGACATTCCCATGGAAAATACTGCCGATACCATCAGGCAGGTGGAGATCACCGCCAGAACGGACAAATCCATTGAAAGCCCCCTAAGTTCCAAAACGATCGGGGTAAATGAAATACAACGTAACCCCGGCGGCAACCGGGATATCTCCAAAGTAATACAGTCCCTTCCCGGGGCCGGTATATCCGCCGGGTTCCGGAATGATATTATCATCCGGGGAGGAGCCCCGAACGAAAATCGTTTCTATATTGACGATATCGAGATCCCTGTTATCAATCATTTTGCCACCCAGGGAGCCAGCGGAGGTCCTGTAGGTATTATCAATGTGGATTTCCTGAAGAATGTAAATTATTATTCCGGGGCATTCCCGGCTGATAAAGGTAATATGCTCAGCTCCCTGCTGGATTTCAAATTTAAGGACGGACGGAACGACCATTGGGTAGCGGCGTTTACCGGCGGCTCCAGTGACCTGGGACTGCGGGCGGAAGGACCTGTCAGCGCAAAATCCACTTTGCTGTTATCCGTAAGGAGATCTTATCTCCAGTTCCTGTTTAAGCTCCTGCAATTACCCTTCTTACCTACCTATAATGATTTCCAGTTTAAATATAAGCTCCGGTTCAATAACAAATCCGAGCTCACCTTGCTGGGTCTGGGGGCCATAGATGTCTTCAAATTAAATTTTAATGCCAATAAAACAGAACTGAATCAGTATACCCTGAATAATATTCCCTCGGGCTCGCAGTGGAACTATGCAGTGGGGGCCGTCTACAAGAATTATCACCGGAATGGATACAGCACGGTGGTAGTTAGCAGGAATATGCTGAACAAGGAATCCGATAAATTCAATGGAAATAACAATGGGGACCCTGCTCAAAGAAGATTGAAGTACCGCTCACAGGAAATAGAAAATAAATTCAGATGGGAAGAGAATAGCCGCCGGGGAAGTTTCTCCTTCAATTACGGGCTTAGTATGGAGGCGGATCGCTATACCAATAATACTTTTAGCATACTTCGTAATCCACAGGAGATAGATACCATTTCGTATAATACCGATCTCAGCTTTTACCGGTATGGTGCCTTTGCACAGCTCAACAAGCTATTCTTTAATGATAAATTAGGGATTTCCGCCGGTGCCCGGCTGGATGGGAATAGCTATTCTTCTTCCATGAACAATCCCTTCCAACAATTCTCGCCCCGGGTATCGGTCTCCTATGCGCTTACCAGGCGCCTGAGCCTGAATGCTAATACCGGGCTGTATTACCAGCTACCCGCTTATACCACGCTGGGCTTTAAAGACAACAACGGGGTATTTGTCAATAAAGAAAATAATGTCCGCTATATTCAATCGGCGCATTTTGTATCCGGCATAGAATACAACCTGCCTACCAATACACGTTTCAGCGTAGAAGGCTTTTATAAGAAATATGCCCATTATCCTTTTTCCATAACCAAACAAATAAGCCTGGCCAATGAAGGAGGGGATTACGGAGTAGTGGGCGATGAAGCAGTTCAGTCTACCGGAGAGGGACGCGCTTATGGAGTGGAATTCTTTCTTCAGCAAAAATTGTTCAAAGGGTTTTATGGATGGATCGCCTATACCTATGTACGAAGCGAAGGGAAAGACAAAGAGGGAAAGTTCATCCCATCGGCCTGGGACCAACGGAATTTATTGAACATCGTGTTAGGGAAAAAACTAAGGAACAACTGGGAAGCAGGTATCAAGCTCCGGGCCTCGGGAGGATCGCCTTACACGCCTTATGATGTAAACGCATCTTCCCAGGTCCAGGTATGGAATATCAGCGGGCAAGGCATCCTGAATTATGATTCTGTCAATAAGCTACGAGCTAAAGGCACCTATGAACTGGATATCCGGATCGATAAAAAATATTATTTTAAAAAATGGGATTTGAATATTTATATTGATATCCAGAATATCACCAACGCGCAAACTGAGCTGGCGCCCTATCTGAACGCTGACACAGATGCGAACGGACAGCCGGTGACAGATCCCAATAATACGAATCCGCCTCATTATAAAATGCATTACCTGAAAAATGTAAATGGCAACATTCTTCCGTCTATTGGACTTATTATTGAATTTTGAGCAAGCTTGCCGCTTTTCCCTAGATTTGCTGTATTAAACCATTCTGACAACTATGGCGGCGAGCAAAAGGATCGATCCCTTTTTAAAGACCAATAATGACACCGGATTTGGCAATAATGCCAGTAATTACGGCGGCCGCTTTATCAACCGGGATGGCACGTTCAACCTGCGGAAAGAAGGCATTTCCTTTTTTAACCGGTACAGCGTCTATCATAATATGCTGACCCTGTCCCGGTGGAAATTCGCCGCAGTGATTATCTTATTTTACCTGACCATCAACCTGCTATACACCGCCCTTTACCTGCTCGTCGGCATCGATCAGTTGCAGGGGGTCATCGCCACAACCCCCTGGGGGAAATTCAAGGAAGCTTATTTTTTCAGCACGGAGACTTTCACGACCGTAGGTTATGGCAGGGTGAACCCGGTCGGCGACGGAGCCAATTTCGTGGCTTCCATCGAAGCGATGACCGGCTTCCTCTCCTTTGCCCTGGCTACGGGTCTTATGTATGGGAGATTTGCCCGGCCCATGGCCTACCTGGTGTTCAGCGAGCAGGCCCTGGTGAGCCCTTATAAGGATAGGACGGCGCTCATGTTCCGGTTTGCCTCCTACAAGGACAATCATACGCTCACGGATGTCGAGATCCGGGTGAATATCGGCCTGCAGGTACAAGAGGATGGGGCTGCGATGTACAAATATTACGACCTGATCCTGGAACGCACCAAAGTGGAAAGTCTGCCCATGAACTGGACGGTGGTGCATCCCATCGATGAGAAAAGCCCGCTGCTGGGTTTCAGTGCGGAGGACATGAAGGCTTCTGACGTGGAAGTATATGTTCTGATCAGAGGCTTTGACGACGTTTATTCCAATTTTGTCCAGCAAAGGACCTCTTATACGTATGAAGAGATACAATTTAACAGAAAGTTCATTCCCATGTACCGCGAAAGCGATGACGGCCGAACCACCATCCTGGAACTACATAAGTTAAATGAATGGCTGGAGGTCTGATTTTTTTTATCTTCTAACAACGTCTGCCGGAAAAATAACGTAATGTTGTGGGCAGAATCAATCCTTTACCCTGATCCTGGCCGGGCAAAGCCCGGTTGTGAACAAAGTTCACCGACATTATACCTGTTTGCTAATCAATGAGCCTGATAAAGCCCTCTTTATTGATTAATGGGCTTTTAAACACCCGTATGTTATATTATTCGATTGCGCAATATGAAAAGTTTCATATGAGTTCTTATTCTAATAGCCTTTAAACAGTTGAACAGCAACCTCAAAATACATTTCTTTCTGGTCCTGGTATTCCTGTCTCCTATGTTGGTGAAGGCGCAGCATCCGAATGAAAAGGTGGATCTGGTAGATGTAGGGCGATCGTTCCTGAAAGGGGTGAAATCCAGGCGGATCGACAGCATTCCCCAAAAAGCCGGCAAAATGCATGTTTCCGCTCTCCCGGTGATAGGCTACACATTACAGACCGGATTTGCCGGGGTACTCAGCTCCAATTTCGCGTTCTATACCAGCGAGCATAGCCAGGAGAATCTCTCCAGCGTCCTGACCAGCATCACCTATTCCCAATACGAGCAGATCATATTTCCTATTCAGGCAGATATCTGGACAAAGGGGAATAAATACAATATCGTCACGGACTGGCGTTACATGCAATATCCCTCCCTTACCTATGGCCTGGGAGGCAATACGGCTACCGATAGCGGCTACAATATCGACTATACCTATTTACGGCTTCACCAGGCCATTATGAAGACAGTGGCCAAAGATTTCTACCTGGGATTGGGTTATGACCTGGATTATTTCTGGAAAATCCAGGAAATAGACCCGCCGCCGGGAAAAGTGACCGATTTTGAGAGCTATGGTTTCCATAAGACGGCCATCGCCTCGGGTGTGTCCTTCCACTTTTTATACGACTCCAGGAGGAATCAGATCAATCCGGAAAATGGAGGGTATGCCAGTGTCGCCTACCGGCCTAATTTCACTTTCCTGGGCAGCGATGCCAACTGGCAGTCCCTGATCCTGGACCTGCGCAAATACATCCGTTGGCCCGGGAGCAGCCATAATGTGCTGGCGATCTGGAACTATGACTGGTTCACCCCCGGCGGAGGAAATCCCCCTTACCTCATGCTCCCCAGTACGGGCTGGGATGCTTATAGCAATACGGCCAGGGGATATATCCAGGGGAGGTTTAGAAGTAAGAATATGTTATACCTGGAATCGGAATACCGGTTTGGCATCACGCCCAACGGGTTATTCGGAGGAGTGGTCTTTGCCAATGCACAGTCTTTTTCCGAGCCTGCTACCGGGCGCTTTCAATATATTATTCCAGGATATGGCGCGGGACTGCGCATCAGCCTGAACAAGTTCTCCCGGACCAATCTCTGTGTGGATTATGGCTGGGGCCTCAACGGGTCCGGCGGATTTTTTGTAAACCTGGGTGAAGTATTTTGAGTAACTTACCAATCCGGTAATTTACCAAAATATGAGAAAACTGCCACTACTGCTCCTCGCCTGCCTGACCTTTTTATTCAATAAGGCACAATCAACAGACCCCCGCCTGGCAAAGGCTTCCCGGGAAGACAAGGCCGGATGGATCGCCGTCCACCTGGAAGGCAGCCCTTCCACCATCGGTTTCCAGCACGGTTACCTGCTGGCTCCCGAGATAGACGACCTTATACAAACCATGAAATATTTCCTCGCCCATAGTTCCGGAAAGGACTGGGGTTTTTATCGGGATGCCGTGAAATCAATGTTCTGGAAGAAGATCGATAAGGAATACCAGGAAGAAATAGCCGGTATCTGCGAAGGGCTGAAGGCCCGGGGTAAGGACTATGACGTCTACGACCTGGTGGCATTGAACGGAAATATAGAGCTCGCCCAGTATTATGTGCCCTGGCTGGCAGAAAAAGCCAAGCCGGGGTCCGCCGATAATAAGGCGCCGGGCAATTGCAGCGGTTTTATCGCAACGGGCAGCTATACAGCCGACGGGAAGATTGCCATCGGCCATAATAACTGGACGGACTACATTGTAGGGGAAAGATGGAATGTGATCGGGGATATTGTCCCGGAAAAAGGCAGCCGGCTCTTCATGGATATGATGCCGGGCCTGATCCATAGCGGGGATGATTTTGTAGTCACGGGCGCCGGTCTTCTCATCACGGAGACTACGATCACGCAGTTCAAAGGGTTTGACGAGTCGGGCATCCCGGAATTTGTCCGGGCCCGCAAAGCGGCCCAGTATGGCAAGAGCATTGACGATTTTGTAAAGATCATGACCAGGGGGAATAATGGCGGTTATGCCAACGACTGGCTGGTTGGGGATATCAAGACCAATGAGATCGCCCGGCTGGAGCTGGGGTTGAAAAACCACAAGGTATGGCGTACAAAAGACGGGGTCTATACCGGCTCTAATTTTGCCAGCGATCCAAAGCTGATCAGGGAAGAGACCACCTTCAACCCGGCCGACTCCACGAATTCACCGAATACCCGCCGCCGTCGCTGGGAGAAGCTGACGGAACAATACAAAGGAAAGATCGACGCCTCTACGGGACAGACGATCGAAGGCGACAGTTATAATGAGCTTACGCAGGCTAAGGAAGCCAGTCGCTGCGTCCTTGCGGGAAGGGTCGATACGGACCCTAAAGGGTGCCCCGAGTGGGGCTGGCCGCCTTTTTATCCCGGAGGAACGGTACAAGGTAAGGTGACGACGGCCGCCCTGGCGAAAGACCTTAAGTTCTGGGCGCATATGGGAAACCCTAATGGGGAAGATTTTCTGGCCGCTCCTTTTTTCCAGCTGCACCCTGAATTTCAATGGCAGGCCCAATACCTCCATGATATGAAGTCCAATCCCTGGACGCTCTTCGAGGCCCGGAAGTAAAAGGCGGGTTGAGAACAACCCGCCGGCTTTAGTGAGATTCACATGAGAAAACAGACTTACAATTCATTTGATGCAAGGGATGGGGATGTGTACCTATATAAAACAACCAAAGCGGGTAATCGTACTATTACAGGGTAAGATATTTTTATCCCCGGAAGCTGAGGGCGGAGGACACTTTTTTCCGCTCCCGCTCATAACAATGGGATTGAAATATCAATGGAATAACCCTCCGGCCAGGCGTTATTCAATTGAAACTCACCTTTCAGCAAACCTACTCTTTCCTCCATATTCTGTAAGCCGATCCCTACCGTCTGCCGCCCGGATAACATCCCTTTACCGTTATCCGAATAGTTGATCTGCAGACGCCGCTCCGTCGCCTTTACATCGATGGCAATAAGACTACACTCCGCATGCTTGATGGAATTGGTGATCAGTTCATCGACGATCTTCCGGAGATTCGTATACTGCAAGTGGCTCAATACCCTGCTGCCATTATTCATTTTGGTCGTAAAGTCAATCCCGGTGGATGCCCTGATCTTCTCCAACAAGCCGCAGACGTCCTTATAAAAGGTTTGCACCGTGCCGATCTCACTCGATTTAAGGTCATGGGAAATGCCCCTTACGCCTTCCATGATATGCACTATCTGTCCCTTCAGTTCCACCAGTCTTGCCGAAGGGTTGGTCTCTGCTTCCTTCTTTACCAGTGTACTGGCATACAGCAACATCGGCCCGACCTCATCGTGAAAATTCCGGGCCAGGCTAAGCCGGAGATTGAGCAGGCGCTGCCGCTGCCGCGACCGGTACATCAGGAATACGGCCACACCTCCCAGCGTCAGCAGCATCAGGAGGAGAAAAAGAAAAGTATTGGACCGCTCTGCTGCCCGCTTCTTCTCTTCGGCTCTAAGCAGTTCATTCTCCGTGTCTTCCGCTTTCGCCAGAGCATACAGGTTATTGTCCTTGTCCGAGCTTACCGCATAGAAGGAAGAATCCTTCATCCGGTAGACTTTGCTCAGCTCTTTGTAGGCGGCTTCGAAATGCCCGTTACTGGCCAGGAGTTTACTGTTACTCTCCAGCAAAAAACTTAGTCTCATACTGGAAAACTTAACCGAGCTATCCTGTAAAGAGCGTACCAGGTCCAGGTAATGTTGGGCACTATCCTTTTTATTATGGTCAAAATAAAAGTCAAACGCTTCTGAATAGATATCCTCTGTATAACCAGGCTGCAAATGCGGCAGGAACTTCCTGGATCGCACTTCGCGGAAGGCCGTCTTCAAAAGATCCCGGGCCTGGTCGAAATGGCTCCGATATTTTTCTTTCTCATAACAGAGCGTATGATAAATGTAATTATAAACTATTGAGTCCCCTCTGAATTTCTGCGGTTGCTTTCCCATACCTGCCAGCATTCCTTCACAGATCAGGATTCCCTCATTGGCACGGGTGGTATCTCCCGTCTTATAAGAAGCATCGACGACGGCATTCAGGATGCCAAATGCAACATAAGCCTGCTCCTGGCTGACTTTCCCGGAGAGAATAGCTGCAGGCAGTTTCAACAATGCCGGTCTGAGAGCGCTGTATTTGGAAAATACACGGGCATAGTCTTTATTATTATAATACACGGTAATCGTAAACAGGTCACTGTGGGGAATGCCCTCCTTTTCAAACATCCCGATCCGTATCCTTTCCTCATTGTTTTTTTCCGAATAATAAATGGCGCTTCCGAATCGGTTCATATTGTACGAGTAAATAGCGAGGTAGGTGTAATAGCTCGCCTTATACCTATCCAGTCCCTTGCCACCGAAAGCAATCTGCTGGTAAGTCGACAACAACTGCTCCAGGTTGTCGTCATGCAACAGCAAAGGGGCAGCCGAGTCCACTGCCTTTAGATAGGCCGTATCACAAAGGGTGTGGTGCTGGTATTGCTCCAGCAGGCCGGTAAGATGCTGTTTGAGGGAATCGGGGCTTTGTGCGCGGGCGCCGCCCCAGGCAATGACCAGGAAAGACAATAGGAAAGGGAATAATAGGCGTTGCAGGTTCAACGGACATTTCAATCTTATCATAGGAGGTATATTCATTAAATATAACTAAAAATCAAATCGTTCCCGGGTTGGGGATCATTTTCGCTCTAGAGGTCTTCCAATCTGATGATCCCCTGTTGAATGGCAAATTTGATGATACCGGCTTTATCCGGGGCGCCGATACGACTGGTAATATTTTTAAGATATTGTTCCACCGTCCTTTCCGGTAGCTGCACCTGCCGGCTGATCTCCTTCATTTTTTTTTGTTGGCCGATAAGCCGGATGATCTCGATCTCCTTTGCGGATAGACCAGTATTGGCCGCGATCAACTCCGTATGATCCTCCCCGAAGTTGGAGCCCTTGATAAGATAGCTGGCTTCTTTGGAAAAATAATCCTTGCCTTCCAGGAGACAGGTCACGGCGTTGATGAATTCTGCATCATTCCCGCTTTTGTCCACGTATCCATTTATGCCGGCCTCAACCATTTCCAGTATAGAAGCGGCATTCATATTGAAGGAATAACCCAATATCCGGGTTCCGGGACACCGGCATCTGATCTCCTTCGTTACCAGGTCCCCTGACATATCCGGAAGTATATTGTCAACGATCACCAGAGCCGGCTGGTGCTTCTGGGCCAGGTCGATCCCGGTAGCTCCATTGCCAGCCTGATAAAAATCCCTGAACCTATCCACGATCAGCAGCTTAATGCCAATGACGACCATTTTATGGTCATCGATGACCAATACGGAACGAAATTTTTCCTGCTCTCCGCTCATAACAATGGGATTGAAATATCAATGGAATAGCCCTCCGGATACGCATTGTGCAATTGAAAGTCACCATTCAGCGACTTTACTCTTTCCTGTATATTCTGTAAGCCGATACCTGCCGTCTGCCGCCCGGACAACATCCCTTTACCGTTATCCGAATAGTTTATCCGCAGATGCCGCTCCGTCGCCTTTACATCGATGGTAATAAAACTACAATCCGCATGTTTGATAGAATTGGTGATCAGTTCATCGACGATCTTCCGGAGATCAGTATACTGTATGTGCCTCAATACCCGGTTGCCATTATTCATTTTGGCCGTAAAGTCGATCCCGGTGGAGGTCCTGATCTTCTCCAACAGGCCGCAGACGTCCTTATAAAAGGTTTGCACCGTGCTGATCTCACTCGATTTAAGATCGTGGGAAATGCCCCTTACCGCTTCCATAATATGCAGGATATGAGCTTTCAGCTCATCCACCCTGGGGGAGGCGTTGGTCTCCGCTTCCTTCTTTACCAGAGCATTGGCATACAGCAACATCGGACCGATCTCATCGTGAAAATTCCGGGCCAGGCTCAACCGGAGATTGAGCAGGCGCTGTCGCTGCCCCGACCGGTGTATAAGGAATATCGCCGCACTCCCGAGCACCAGCAACGCAAGAATGAAAAAAAATAAATTATTGAATAGTTCCGCCTGCCGCTTCTTCTCCTCCGTCCTGAGTAGCTCATTATGGGTATTTTCCTCCTTTGCCAGGGCATACAGGTTATTATCTTTATCAGCGCTTACGGCATAAAAGGAGGAATCTTTCATCTGGTACACTTTCCTGAGCTCGTTGTAGGCGGCTTCGAAATGCCCGTTCCCGGCCAGGAGCTTGCTGTTACTCTCCAGCAACCAGCTCTGTTCCAGGTCGGAGAACTTAACGAGGCTATCCTGCATGGAGCGTACCAGGTCCAGGTAATGCTGAGCGCTGTCCTTCTTATGATTGTCAAAATAAAAATCAAACACTTCGACATATAATTCCTCCATATACGAAGGCTGGTAGGTTGGGTAGAAGGTTGCGGACCGCACTTCATGGATCGCCTGCTGCAAAAAATCCTGGGCCTGGTCGAAATGGTCCAGGTATTTTTCCCTGGCATAGCATAATGTATGGTAGATGCATTGATACACCGTTATTAAAGCCTTGTATTTTTCAGGCTGTTCCTGTATGCCCTCCAGCATCTTCTCACAGATCAGGATCCCCTCATTGCCCCGGGCGGTATCTTTTGCATTATAAGAAGCATAAACGACACTATTCAGGATCCCGAATGCAATATATGCCTGGTCAGGACTGACTTTTCCGGCAGGTATCGCTGCAGGTAAGCTTTCCACCGCCGGCCGGAGGCTGTCGTATTTGGCAAACACCCGGCGATAATCCTTGTTATTATAATACACGGTAATCGCAAATAGCTCACTGTGAGGGATGCCGTTCTTTTCAAATATGCCGGCCTTTATTTTTTCGTCGTTATTTTTTTCCGAATAATAAATGGCGCTTCCATATTTGTTCTTATTATACGAGTATAAGGCAAGGTCGGCATAATAGTGTCCCCTGTAGGCGCCCAATCTCTTGTTGCCGAAAGCAATCTGCTGATAAGTCGACAATAACTGCTCCAGGCTGTCGTCATGCACCAGCAGGGGAGCGGCCGAGTCTACTGCCTTTAGATAGGCCGTATCGGAGAGGGTGTGGCCCTGGTATTGCGCCAGCAGGCCGGTAAGATGCTGCTTGAGAGAATCAGGGCGTTGTGCACAGGCGCCGCCCCAGGCAAAAACCAGGGAAGACAATAGGAAAGGGAATAATTGCCGTTGCAGACTCAACGGGCATTTCAATCTTAGCATAGGAGGCATATTTTCACGCTACAGGTTTTCCAGGTCGATGATCCCGTATTGCAAGGCAAATTTAAGGATACCCGCAACATTCCGGGCTCCGATACGCCTGGTGATATTGCTGCGGTATTGTTCCACCGTCCTTTCCGAGAGGTACACCTGCCGGCTGATCTCCTTTGCCGTTTTTTGTTGGCAGACAAGCCGGATAATTTCGATCTCCTTAGCGGAAAATTCGGTATCGGCGACGATCCGGCGGGTATTATCCTCTTCAATAGAGACCCGGTTGATAATATGGTTACGGGCTTCCTTACAGAAATAGTCCTTTCCTTCCAGGAGGTAGGTCAGCGCCTTGCTGAATTCCGCGTCACCTTCACTTTTGACCACATATCCATGGATGCCGGCCTCGAACATTTTCAGGACGGAAGTAGCATTTACATTGAAGGAATAACCCAGTATCCTGGTCGCGGGACACCGGTATTTGATCTCCCTCGCCACCACATCCCCTGATATATCCCGCAATACATAATCAACGATCACCAATTGGGGTTGATGCTTCAGGGCCAGTTCGATCCCGGCAGCGCCGTCATTGGCCTGATAGAAATCCCTGAACTGGTCGCCGATCAGCAGTTTAATGCCATTGACGATCATATTATGGTCATCAATGACCAACAGGGAATGAAAATTTTTATCCGCTCCGCTCATAACGTAGAATTGAATGACTAGTAAGGGCGCCAGGTTGTCATTGCTCGGGAGTAGGGCAAATGTAAAGAAAAATTAATATATTGAACAAGTTCAATGCCGTTCCAGAGGAAGTACGGCATTTTTTGCAGGCTGCCGGACATCATGATAACTTGCGGACTGCAAATTATTCTTTATCCATTAACGCATTCAGATTGTTCCAATCTTTTGTTGATCTTTACAGCCCATCGGTCTTTTCAGTAGTCGCAAGGTTGACCGGCCTGCCCAATGAAAAAGAAGTAGTCAGCATTACCGCGGATGTTTTAGTCGATCTATGGGATAAAAGGCAGGAACTTTCCCTGGAAAAACAAACAGGGGTTTTTATTTACAAGATAATTTTACTACACATTTTTTCTTATTTGCAAGCGCGGGGTAACGAAGATCGCATCTCTCTGTTGAAAAATACCCTGCTCATCGATCCTGTCTACTATTCTTCTGCTTCAGACTCCTGAAAAGAATGGTCTTATCGGTCGGTCTTATTGGTCTTACCGCAGCACGGCAGGCCAGCCGCCGGGCCAGACCAGCTTTTCTATCCGGAGCTTTGACCGGCCTTTATCATGGGCATCATACCCATGAAAAACCAGGTAATCGGCGTCCCAGCTTGATCGTCTCTCTGCCTTTGAACCCCGGGACCGCATCCATCGCCCACTGCAGGTACAGATAGCCAACCTGCTGGCAAAATCCATTTCCGATCTCAGTCCCAATGAACTGATCAATATCATCCGGCTTAAAAGAGCCGCGGAATTATTACTGGCTATCAAACAAGCAGAGAAAAAGAAATGAGCCCGGCGACCAAAACCAGGACCCGGCGCGGCGGACAACGAAAACCCCTGTCCGTTTCAAGGGACAGGGGCGTACGGTGGTTGGTATAGTCGAGCAGAAACCCGCGGCTTCCCTTTATGTATTATTTATTTGGCAGGTATTCCCTTCTTAAAGAATTTCTTCACCAGGAAGCTGGTGGCAAAACCGGCTACCATGCGGAAGAGATTTGTTTTCGTATTGGAGGCGCCTATCACCTGGGAGAACAAATTCTTCACAATATTCATAGGCTTGAACTTGTCCCGGATCCCGGTTACTCTCCTGCGCATTTGCTGCTCGTTGACATAATTCTGATGTTCCAGCTCGCGGATCGCTTCCTTCAGCTCATCTACATTCCTGATCTTCATAATTTCTACTTATTAAAGATTTTCCGGATCAGCAAATTACTGAATGGCTCTTTTAGCCAGCGTTTGCGGCGCAGGTAGAACATCATTCCGACTATGGCATATACTCCACCCATGACAAAAAATCCATAAAAGTCTTTGCCGAGCCAATCTCCGATCAGGAGCGCAAAGCCAATGGTCAGTATCATCAGAAAGACAGCCAGGATAGCGAGCAGTCCCAATCCGGATGCAAGGTCGGAAGATACTTCGGCAAGACTTTCCACGGCCTTTAACTTCCACAGATTAGCTCTTGTCTCGATAAAATCCCCTGCATCGGATAATAAGAGATCAATATCATTTTCCTGTTCTACCATAGTAATAAAATTAGGACATGGAACTTTTGGCCTTGCTGAAATTGTCTTTTACGCCATCTACGACTCCATTGAATTTTTCTTTTATCGTACTGCTGAGATCGGCAATCGAATCACTGAGGTCCGAGCCTTTTTCCATGATCTTTTTACGTGTCTCTGTACCTTTATCCGGCGCCAATAAGATGCCCAATGCTCCGCCGACTGCGGCTCCGACTAAAAATCCTACTAATACTTTTGAGTTGCTCATATGCTTGTGTTTTAAAAATTTACATTCTGATACTGCCATTATTTATCTAAAATTTCCTGCCAAATCTTCCTTCGGGGAACAAATACGTTTAAAATAATGCATCCGGGCATTTTTTTCGCCTGAATAGCCTTCCTCATCGATGCTCTATGAGCAATTTTTTCTACATTCTGAGGAAGAACGAAGCTGCCCGGCAGGCTCAATATGCCAAATGTATTTATAGTACTAAGTTCATCAGCGAGCCATACGATATAGAAGCCTACACTAAATTCACTTTTCCCGGTCCCTCTTCGATGCCTCCCTTCACCATAACTTCGTGGCCGCTTCCAATGGAGGTAAAAACTATGACCCGACCACCTTCGGCCTGCGGGAATATCGATAAATTGTTACTGGCAAGGAAATTGTTCGCTTATGGTCAACAGCGGGATTACCTGGATCACGCCAATTGCATCGGGTGGACCCGGGAAGATCGGGAAGATCCATGCAGGCAAAGGGTTTACCGATCTGCTGGGCCAACATCCCAGGGAGGTGACGATCGACGGGGAAGGACGGGAATCAGGGGAAACAATGAAAGGGGACCTATTAATGAAAACGGTGATAAGAAAATTCGCTATTGATCTGCGTATCCGTGTCGGCTATGGAACAGCCTTTTTCCTGCTGTTACTGTCCTACGTGCTGACCCTGTATGCGAACTCCGAGCTTCTCAAGCAAGCCCGGCTGGTAGATGATTCCAATAGGATCATTCTGCAGACGGAAGGCCTCATCTCCTCCCTGAAAGACGCGGAGGCGGGGATGCGGGGATATTTATTGATGAAGGACGAAAATTTTTTGAAGCCCTATGAGCAAAGCAAGCAGGAGACAGATTCGTCCTTCAGATCGCTCTGGAACGAGACGCTGAATGATCCCGACCGGCAGGCATCCATGAATACGCTGGGAGGGCTCATAAAAAAGAAATATGAGCTGATGGATTCTTCCCTCGCCAATTACAGGAGGCATAATTACCAGATGACGGACCGGATAGAGATGAGAGGTTATTTTGACAAAGAGATCATGGATCGTATCCGGTCTGCCGTTAAACAGATCTATAGCACGGAACAGACCCGGCTCAAAGAAAGATCGGATGAAATGACAGCCCGGTATTATGCCTTAAATACGATCATCATCGCCTCCCTTGCCCTTGCTATCCTGATGGCCATTTATGGTTTTTTTACGTATTCCAGGGAAAACAAGGCCCGCAGGGAGGCCGACGAACGGGTCTTCGAATACCAGGAGCAATTAAAACTGCGGATATCGGAGCTGGACAAAGCCAATAAGGAGCTCATCCAGATGCGCAGCATTGAGAAATTCGCGTCCACCGGCCGTATCGCCCGCACCATTGCCCATGAAGTACGTAATCCCCTGACCAATATCAACCTGGCAGTCGACCAGTTGAAGAACGACCTGAACGGCAATCTCGCCGACAACTCCGGAGTGATGCTGGATATGATCAGCCGGAATAGTCTTCGTATCAACCAGCTTATTACCGATCTGCTTAATTCCACCAAATTCACAGAGCTCGTTTATAAAAGAGTATCCGTCAACCAGCTCCTCGATGAGACCCTGGAACTGGCAAAAGACAGGATACAGCTGAACAATATTACCGTCACGAAAAATTATGCGGGGGAGATGTGCGATGTCGCCGTCGATGTGGAAAGGATGCGGATCGCCTTCCTGAATCTTATTGTCAATGCCATCGAGGCGATGGAGCCCGGCAAAGGCATCTTACAGCTAACAACCCTCAGTAAGGATCATAAATGCGTGGTGATCATCACAGACAATGGCCCGGGTATCGATAAAGATTCCCAGTCTAAATTATTCGAAGCCTATTTCACCACCAAGTCCAAAGGCACCGGGCTAGGGCTGACCAATACCCAGAATATCATACTCAATCACAGTGGTCATATCAATATGGAAAGTGAAGTAGGAAAGGGGACCTCCTTCACGATCACCTTAGATTTCGTATAAAACGCCACAGGCGTTTTGCCCGAAGGGCCATCATTAGACCCGGACCCGAGGCGCACAGCGCCGAAGGCCCGTTCTATCCCGCTCTTCGAATCACTTTCAGCAATATCGCAATGATCGCAATCACCAGGAGAATGTGGATAATCCCGCCGGCATGATAGCCTAAAAAACCGATAGCCCAGGCTATGACGAGGATGACCGCGATGAGATACAGTAGATTTCCCATTTGTAAAGTTTTAGACGTTAGATGTTTTAAGAATGTTAATACATCTGGTATAAAAAAACCTGCCAGGAAAAATACGCGGAAGGAAGGACTTGATATGGGGAAAGAAGACGAATACTGAGCAATTTACTCTACAAAATGAACGGCACGCTCTACAAAGTGAACTGCAATTTTTCGGCAGAGCCCGAACTATATAATTTATCGATAGCATCGTTGATCAGTTTCCTGTTCAGGGGCTTGGCAATAAAAAGGTCCACTCCGCCATTGTAGGCGGTCTTCCTTTCCGCAGCTCCATCATGGGCCGTGATCATGATCACTTTAATCCCCGGATAATTCTTTTTTACATAAGGAATAAAATCCAGGCCAAACCCGTCCGGCAAATGATTGTCGAGAAATAAGAGGGAGGGCGTATCTGTTTGCAGAGCAACTACAGCATCGGATAACGAATTCACAAAGCCAGTACGGAAATTCCGTTGTTTTAACATACCGCTGAGTAAATAACAAATGTCCAATTCATCGTCTACAATTAAAACTTTTGAAGTTTCTGTCATAATAATTGTTTCCACTTAACCACTTTTTTTTTTAAAAACCTTCACAATTCTTCCCTTAGTGATAACAATTTTATTGCCATATAGCGGTGGAACATTGAACAGGCTAAAATCCACCCCCAGCCCTGTTAACAGGCTGTCAAATAAGAATTTAGGGTTCCCAGAGGGGGGGGCAAATTGCCCAAATTGGGAATTTTTTTTCCCAGTCGGGCCGGGGAAGAGGGTGAAACAGGCGGGTATAATTTGGCAAGATGTTTCGAATAGGTACAGGTATATAATTGACTGATTAATCCCTGTTTATATTTTTTCCAGTAATTTTAAATAAGAAAAATTCATTTATGAAGCGAATCCTGATTATAGATGACGATATGGATATGTGCAATCTACTAGGCAGGTTCTTACAGAAAAAGGGGTTTGAGACGGAAGCAGGTCACAGCGGGAATAAAGGGATTGCCAAATTCAAAGAATCGAAATTCGATGTCGTGCTCTGTGACTTTCGCCTGGGAGACAAGGAAGGAAGGGAAGTGCTGAAGGAGATCAAGCAGCTCGATCCCTATGCCATCGTTATTATCATCACCGGCTATTCCGATATCAAAACGGCCGTGGACGTCATAAAAGCGGGAGCCTTCGATTATATCACCAAACCCCTGATCCCGGAGGAAGTCCTGAACGTGATCGGCAGGGCCCTGCAACAGCCCGCTGCCGGCAGCGATTCTCCCAGGCCCGCAACGACCCAGGTAGCCAAAAAAAATGGCAGATATGGCAATGAAGGCGAGTTCCTGGTGGGTCAGGCGCCTGTTACCAAAGAATTATACCGCCAGGTCGAGCTGGTGGCCCCTACCAATTACAGTATTATTTTATATGGGGAGAGCGGCACGGGGAAAGAAGTGATCGCCCGCACCATCCATGAATACAGCACCCGTAGGGAAAAACCCTTTATAGCCATGGATTGCGGCACCCTGTCCAAGGAATTGGCAGGCAGTGAACTATTCGGGCATGTCAAAGGAGCCTTTACCGGCGCCCTCAACGATAAGGAAGGACATTTTGAGCTGGCCAACGGGGGCACTCTTTTCCTGGATGAGGTAGGAAATCTTTCGAATGAGATCCAGGCCTCCCTTTTACGGGTGATCCAGGAGCGGAAATTCAAGCGGGTAGGCGGCACCAAGGAAATGGACGTGGATGTCCGGATCATCGTCGCTTCCAACGAAAATCTGCAGGATGCTTACCGCAAGGGCAGGTTCAGAGAGGATCTTTTTCATCGTTTTAATGAATTTTCCATCATATTGCCTGCCTTCCGTTTCAGGAGGGAAGACATTCCTTTATTTGCCGATTTCTTCCTGGCCAAGGCCAATAAGGAATTGAATAAAGAGGTGGAAGGATTTGACCCGGAGGTCATGGAAATATTTATGAATTATTCCTGGCCGGGCAACTTACGTGAGTTCCGCAATGTCATTCGTCGCGCCGCCCTGCTCACCTCAGAAGGGCCTATCAAAACCCGCACCCTTCCACCGGAGATCGTGGATGCCCAGGCATTTCCCCAGTCCTCATCGGAGGCTTTTATCCCCCCCGCTGTACACCAACAGCATCATACCGTAACACATAAGGAGACGGACCTGAAGAATGCAGCGGCACAAGCGGAATACGATACGATCATGAACGTGCTCAAACAGGTCAATTACAATAAATCAAGGGCGGCCGAAATCCTGAAGATAGACCGGAAGACCCTGTATAATAAGATCAAAAGTTATCAGCCATAACCCCAGAACTTCGTTCTGAACACTGTTCAGAACTCGTTCGTAACCTTCGCTTCGCTCGGTTACCCCGAAAGGGGACGTTGTTAGGGGTGCCTAGTAGACCACCAGTTTTTCCTGCGTTATCGTATGCGCGCTGAAATATCCCAGGGCCCCGTTACTGATATTCGTATTGGGATTGGCCGGCGTGGCCGACTGGAAATTGTTGTTGCCGGTGACCCCTGTCAGGGTATTGAAATAATCGTAAATATTCTTATCCACACAGTACATTTTCAGCTGTAAAGTATCCCCCTTCTGCAGGTAAGTACTATCATTGAACAGCGGTTGCTCGATATATCTCCCATCGGAAAGCCGGTCTTCAAAAACAAAGATATTAGGGATCAGCCTGCCATTGAGATATTCCGTGAACTGGTAGTAGTTGCCCAGTCCCGGAGGATCCTGGAAATTCACCACGGCATTGATATCCCGCTTGTTACTAAAATCCGTGTTCCGGGCGAAAGTGACGGAATCCAGGGGTACCGGCAGGGGCATTCTGGAAACGGCCCGATACTCTTTACCTTCTGCGATTACCAATAAAGTATAAATATGTTTGGGTACCCCCATCGATGCATTCGCAGTATAAACTCCCGGAGAGGCTTCGGTCAGGTCAGCCCCAATCCCTGTCGAGCTATCCGTAATCGTCACCCTGGCGCCTGTGACGGGCGGGTAGGTGTTGCCGGCACTGAAATTCACGGTCTTAGAGATCCTGACCTCGTAGGGTTGGATAGTATTGGTCACCTCCCCTTCGATGACGATCCGGGAGACGGCATTCTTCAGGTCCACCTGGATCACTTTTTTACACGCATAGCCGGTCAACAGGGCGAACCCGACAAGAGCCGGTAAAAGATTGGCAGAATGTGGCCTCCTTTGCATGGGATTAAAATTTAAAATTATAGGTTACGGAAGGGATGAACCGGAACAGGGCATATTGCAGCGCCTGCGTCTTTGTCGGATCATCGGGATTGTTCTGGAAAACAATGCTATAGGCATTCTCCCGGCCGTAAAGATTGTAAACGGAGAAGGTCCAGCTGCTTTCAAATTTAGCCCTCTTCCTTCCCTGTAGCGTTGCGGCGGCATCCATCCGGTGGTAGGCCGGCATCCGGTAACTATTTCTTTCGGTATAATAGAAAGCCGTCTGCCCATCGACCTGGTATTTTCCGCTGGGGAAGGTCACGGCATTCCCCGTGTAATAGACCCAGGTGGCAGAGAGGGTCCATTTCGGACTCGCCTTGTAGATGCCTACCAGGGCAATATCATGGGTCCTGTCCTGCCTGGCCGGATACCAGTTATTCCGATTGATCCCGTCAATCTTCAATTCGGTACGGGACAGGGTATAACTTATCCAGCCGGTGAATTTGCCCACTTTCTTTTTAAAGAACAATTCCAATCCATAAGCCCGGCCCTTGCCATAAAGCAACTGTGACTCCACATTTTCATTGGCCACCAGTTGGGCTCCATTCTTATAGTCGATCTGGTGCTGCATATCCTTGTAATACACTTCCGAAGAGAACTCGTATTGGTTGTCCCTGAAATTCCGGTAATAACCCAGGGCCGCCTGGTCGGCGACTTCCGGTTTTATATTATTACTGCTAGGCATCCACAGGTCAGTCGGATTGGCCGAGGTGGAATTGGACAACAGGTGCAGCACCTGTGTATTGCGTGTATAAGACAATTTGACGGAACTGGCCTCATTCAGCTGGAGGCTGGCGGACCAGCGGGGTTCCAGGTTGAAATAGGTCTTTACGAATTGCCCCGAATGATAATGAGCCGTATCGGTCGTATGGCCGGCCGTGTCATAGGTATAAAAATCACCAGGTCCCAGTACGGAGAAAGCCGTCCAACGCAACCCATAATTGAAGTGGATCTTTTCGGCAGGCGACCATTCATGGGAGACATACGCGGCGTTTTCCAGGCTGTACTTGCTTTGAAGCGTCAGCGAGTTGTAACTGGACGCCTGTGATGCGGAAATAACGCCCGGTGAGATCGTATGATGGATGGCGCTAACTCCAAAGTTGACCTTACTATCGGCATTGATAAAGTACTGCCAATCCTCTTTAAGGTCAAGGTCGCGGATCCTTGAAGTAATATTAATATCGTTGTTGCTGGAATTGATCCGGATCTTATAGCTATAGTCGCTATAGATCAGGGAGGTGTTGGAGAAGAGACGGCTGCTATAGACATGGTTCCACCGGATGGTGCCGGTGGCGTTGCCATAGTCGATGCCAAAGGTACTACCAAAACCCAGGTTATCCCGGCCGAAATAACCGGAGAGATAGACCCTGTTCTTTTCATCGAAGGTATAATTGGCTTTTACATTCAGATCGTAGAAATAAAGACTGTTATGGTTGACGGAGGAATCGCTGGAAAGCCGGAGGAACAGATCGGCATACGTTCTTCTGGCGCTGATGGAAAAAGAGCCTTTGTCTCTTACGATCGGGCCTTCCGCATTGAGCCGGGAAGAGATCAGCCCGATCCCTCCTCCGATATGATAGTCCTTGTTATTCCCGTCATTCATTTTAATATCCACGACCGAAGAGAGACGTCCTCCGTATTCAGCCGGCATGCCCCCTTTGTAAACGGTGATATCTTTCATGGCGTCCGAATTGAAGGTGGAGAAAAATCCCAGCAGGTGAGAGGGGTTATATACGGTAGCTTCATCGAGCAGGATCAGGTTCTGATCGCCGCCGCCGCCCCGGACATAAAAACCGCTATTGCCATCTCCGGCGAATTGAATACCCGGCAGCAACTGGATGGTCTTCAACACATCTTTTTCCCCGAACAGGACGGGGATATCCCGGATCTCGCTGGTCGTCAGCTTTTGAATGCCCATCAGCGGCTTAGTGACGTTTTCATTCCTTTTTCTGGCGCTGACCACCACTTGTACCAGTTGGGTGTTGGCAGAAGCCAGTTCTATGGGCAGCAGGATATTCTTATTCAGGTCGATGGTAAGGGTATCGGGTTCATACCCGGTGAAGCTGACGATCATCCTGTAATTTCCGGAGGGAGCAGTAATAGAATAGAACCCGTAAGAATTGCTCGTACTGCCTGAGCGGGGGATCTCCAGGAAGCTGACGGTGGCGCCGATCAGGACTTCCCCGGTCTTTTTATCGCGAATGGTGCCGTTGACGGAATATTTTTGTTGTGCCTGAGTGCGGAAGGAACAGCAAATACAGATCAAAGCAAAGAGAATACGAATACCGACCCGGTTACCTGCGAAGTGTGACACGCATTGACAGGAACGATATTGCATGGACAAGCTTGTTATGTAAATAATTCGTCAAGTGACGGATCCGTATAATCGGCAATATAGCGGACTATATTCGGATAATTATGAAATTCTTCCCTGGTGTGCAGGGTAGTCAGGACCACGCATTTCATACCGGCGTTCAGGGCCGCTTCCACCCCTTTGGGGGCGTCTTCAAAGACGAGGCAGGATGCGGGCGGAACGCCCAACCGGGCAGCAGCTTTCAGGAAGGTCTCCGGGTGGGGTTTGCTGATGACCACATCGTCGGCGCTGACAATCGTTTTGAAATAATGTCGGATCGAGAGATTATCCAGGATATAATCGATATTGAAGGGGATGGCGGCCGAGCCGATGGCCATGAGGATGTCGTTTTTAGCGGCCCTTTCCAGGAAAGTGGGAAGGCCGTCGATCAGCTTCAGGTGGGGTCTGAATGCCTCCTGGTACTTTTTTTCTTTTTCCAGGGAGATTGCGTCTGCCTGTGCCTTGGAAAAATGCCCTTTTCCGAATACCCGGTCGAGCAGCTCTTCATTTTTACCGTACATATGGCTTCTCACTTCTTCCCAGCTAAGGCCGGCCTTCAGCCCATCGTTCAGGGTATGGAACCAGGCTTTCAGGTGAAATTTCATGTCATCGATCATCGTTCCGTTGAGGTCGAAAATAAAAGCGTTGAATGAAGCCATTGCTAAGGGTATAATTTTTTACGAAGATAGGGCATACTACTATGTTCACCGACGGCGAATTTCCTGAAATAGCCGGGGGAAAGATTAAATTCGCGCTATGAAAAATTACAGATGGGGCATCATCGGCCCCGGAAAGATTGCCGCTAAATTTGCTGCCGCCCTGCCCCTGGCGGGGAGGGCCACCCTGGAAGCCGTTGCCTCCAGCAATGAAGACCGGGCAAAGGAGTTTGCCGGCAAGTTCGGTGCAGCCCGCTTCTATACCCGCTATGAGGACCTGGCGGCAGATCCGCTGATCGACGCCATTTATGTGGCCACCCCTCATGGTTTTCACGCAGAACATGCGCTGCTCTGCCTGCAGCATGGGAAAGCCGTATTATGCGAAAAACCCATGGCCTTATCTGCCCGGCAGGTACAAATGATGATTGGGGCAGCCCGGGAAAACAATGCTTTCCTGATGGAGGCGATGTGGACCCGCTTCCTGCCGGTCATAGAGCAGACATTGGAACTGATCCGGGATGGACAGCTGGGAACAGTAAAATATGTCCGGGCCGATTTTGGCTTCGCCGCCCCCTTCCATCCCGAAGGCAGATTGTATAACCTCCGGCTGGGAGGAGGCTCGCTCCTGGATATCGGCATCTATCCCCTCTTCCTTTGCCTGCTGCTGCTGGGGGAACCCGATACGATCCGTGCAGCGGCCCATCTGGCGCCCACAGGAGCCGATGAGACCTGCCAGGCCATCCTGCATTACCGGGATGGACGATCCGCGATGATCAGCTCGACCCTGGCCTGTCAGACCTCTATAACAGCAGAGATCGCAGGAACGGCCGGCATGATCCAGTTGCCCACTCCCTGGTATAAGAACGACAAACTGACCCTTCTTCGCCCCGGTGAGGAAGCACAGACTTTTTCCGTAGAGCCGATGGTCAATGGATTTGAGTACCAGATCCGGGAAGTGACGGCCTGCCTGGATAAGAGAGTATTGGAAAGCCCATTGCATTCCCACGCTGACAGCCTGAGCCTCAGCAGGACCATGGATGCGATCCGCCGGCAGGTGGGAGTGAGCTATCCGGGGGAATAGACCATCCGGTGGGACCAGGCTGACAGTCTGTTCGTAATTGTCACTTCGTTTTTCCCTTGAATACTGCATAAACAGCCATTGCATGGCCATGACCTAAGTCAAAATCTTCTTTGAGCCAGGCCACTATTTGTCCGGCTTTTATGCCCTCTGCTAATTTCCCTTTATTAAGAAACCCTTTTTGTTCAGCCAGTTTTTTAAAATCCGCCGGAGTATTTCCAGTCTTGGTTTTGATGTTATCAATGTATGCTTGAAATGACATAATTGTAACTTTTAGATTTTAAATCTTATTTTGCAAATGGCACGATATTTCTAATTTTTCCATTCCTCAGGAATTCTACTATCACAATGAACATAGCAAATACTATTGGAAAAATATAAGGATGCCCCCCGATGTTAGCTCTGTAAGTAATCCCAACCGCTGCTCCTAAATAAGCAGAAAGGAAAAGCATGCCCAGCATTACGGTTCTTGGATAAATGTAGAGAATCGTACTTAGCAGTAAATAAATCCCGAGAAATTGAACACTACTTTCAGGAAGTCCCATTTGCTTTGTGCCTTCAACAGATTGTGAATTGTTTATCAATTTCATTATTGCATCAAACGCTAAAAAAAGACACAATAGCCCTTTTAAGATCGTGCCTGTCCACCATATTGGTTTTGAAATAACATTTTGCGTTTCCATTTTATTTTGTGCTTTCGTTTATATTATTTTGAGGGAAAGTGTAGTTTATCATCCATAGAATACCAAATCTATCCTGACACATACCGAAATATGCACCCCAAAAAGTTTTATTCATTGGCATTTCTATTCTACCATCTTTTGATAGCGATTGAAATAGTTTATTGGCTTCTTTTTCATTATCCGCTTGTAAACAAATATGAAAGTTGTTGCCGAATTTGAGCTCATTTTCTTCATTTTCCATCATATCTGTAGCCATTAAAGTGGTGTATGGCGAAATTTTTAAGGAAATATGCATCATCTTCTCCTGATTATTTTTGCTCATTTTCTCGCCTCCTGGAACATCCTTAAAGCGTTGTGCAGTAATAAATTGTCCGCCAAAAATGGATTTATAAAAAGAGAACGCTTCCTGGCTATTCCCCTTGAAATGTAAATAAATATCTGTACCCTGCATTTTAATATTGATTTGATTAAATGCAAAACTATTACTTAAATACCTTTGTTTATATATGCAAATACGACATATTGCTAACGGCATTTGCGACAATTGTTTTTACTATATTTGACGTTTAATTATCAGTGATACAAAAGAAACACATATCAATTTTGGCATTGAAAAATGCAAACTATGCTTCAATAGTTGATGCCAGATCTGTTTTTAGAAAAGTAAATGAGCTTTTAAAGGCACACGGAAAAAAGGACATGTTTGAAATACAAATCATCGGAGAAAGTTCCGAAATGGTGATTGAAGATGGATTGGTAGCCATTACCGTTGATTTAATGTCTCATGAAATTGACAAAACAGATTTAATAATTATTCCCGCGCTAAGGGGGGATATGCTTAGTGCAGGGCATTACAATAGATTTTTTGTAGATTGGATAATTAAACAATATAAAAGAAATGCAGAAGTTGCTTCGTTATGCACTGGTGCATTTATGTTGGCATTTACCGGACTATTAAAAAATAAAAAATGTACTACGCATTGGCAGTATGCCAATGAATTTAGGTTTTTTTATCCTGATATTAATTTGGTTGATGGAAAAATTATTGTCGAACAAAACGGATTGTATTCAAGCGGTGGAAGTAACGCATATTGGAATTTGTTGCTTTTTTTGGTTGAAAAATATGTAAGCCGGGAAATGGCAATTTTGGTAGCTAAATATTTTGTGGTAAATCTTGATAAAATTGCACAAACGCCTTTTATTGTTTTTAATGGTTTGAAAGAACACAATGATAATAAGGTATTACAAGCCCAAGAATTTATTGAGCATAATTATTTTGCGAAAATAACAGTTGAGAGTTTGGCGGAAAAGTTGTTTTTGACAAGACGAACATTTGAAAGGAGATTTAAAAAGTGTACTAACTGTACTGCAATTGAATATCTTCAAAAAGTTAGAATAGAAGCAAGCAAAAAGGCGTTAGAATTAGGCAGAAAATCTGTTGATGAAATAATGACGGATGTTGGTTATTTTGATGGTCAGACCTTTAGAGAGTTGTTTAAAAAAATTACCGGTCTCACGCCTGTCGAGTATAAAGACAAATATCGGAAGCAAGTCGCTACGGTTTAAGCCGACTAGCTTTTTGAAGGCTATTTCAAGCTCTCTACAACGAATTCCTTAGTGTCAGATGAAAAGGCACCGCCTCCTGTCTCCTGACATTGTCCCGCACCAGTTGAGCCGCCATAGCGCCCATCTGCTGAAAGTCCGTGGACACGGTCGTAATGCCATTCAGAATGATCTTTTTCAAAGGCGTCTCATTATAGGAAATGACGCCGACCTGCCGGCCCAATTCCAGCTTCAGGGAGATGATGCGTTCGATGAGGACCACGAGGTCTTCCTCCATGACGTTGATATAGACCTCTCCCTCAAGGATAGGCTCTTCAGCTATATTTTGTACGACCTTGAAAGTGAAGGCATATTCCTGGCAGAAACGGCTGCACCCTTTCAGGATCGCCTTCGGGTGATAGGTATAAGCGGGGAAAATGACTTTGATCGTATGGTATTTGCTCAGGGCTTCCCTTGCCTTGTCCAGGGCGCCATAGATATCTTCCTCGAAATTCTCATACACGGCCGTATATTCCCCATTGATACCGGGTATCGTCTTGTCCAGCAGGACCAGCTTGTCGCGGGGAATGGAATTGATGATCTCGGGGGCATACTCCTCCCCTTCCGGAAAATGCGGAATGATCACGTAATGAGAGTAATCTTCTTTCCGGTCCGTCAATAATTTCCGGAACAAGCCAAAATCATTGTTGTAGATGTAAAAGTCCACGACCACATATTCTCCCAGCGCGGCAATAAAAGCGTCATAAATGATCTTCTTATGCGCGCTCAGCTTATTGAAAAGCAAAAATATCTTCAGCGTTTGCCGGAATTCAGCATTTTGTATAAAATAACCCTTCCCGGGCACAGAGCCCAGCACGCCCATTTTTTTCAGGTATTTATATCCTTTCTCGGCAGTGTCACGGGAGATTTCCAGTTCGAAGCTCAGTTCGTTGATGGAAGGCATCAGATCGTTCTTTTTGATCTTCCCCATCTCGATCGCTTTTAAGATCGAATTGGTGAGCTGCAGATATTTGGGCGTGGCGGCAAACTCATCTACACGGATCCAGTCGAATATGTTAAGGTGCTTCATGATGAAGCCCGAATATAGTAAATTGGCGGGAGATGCTTCGCATCTCCCGCCAATAATAA
>DASWFF010000007.1:0-6636 GCA_036394375.1 Puia sp. | reverse complement strand
CTTTATGCATACCCCTCCCCTCCTGCTCCGGATCAGGTATCTCCTGGTTTTCTTCATGGTCATATTGGCGCTCAGCGGTATCACAGCCTTTCCGGTTTATTCCGAATTAAGATGGTTACTGGACACCGGTTATGTTCCGGCCGCAAGCCGGACAACCCTATGAAACGAACAACCAGCAAGAAGCCGGCTAAAAGCAACCATCCGGCCATCGGAACAATGCTGTATCAATTATTGGGGGAAGAACATTCCAAACAACAATGCGACCGGATCGTAAAATATGTCGGAAATGATAAAGAACGCTTTGCCGGACTGATGCAGCTCTTCTTTAAAGGCGAATACCGGATCACCCAACGCGCCGCCTGGCCTCTGAGCTATTGCGTACGCCGGCATCCGGAATTGATCGGGCCTTACCTAAGGCCCTTGCTGGACAATCTGTCTAAGGAAAAAATACATGTGGCCGTTATCCGTAATACCATGCGCCTCCTGCAGGACATAACGATCCCTGAAAAATACCAGGGCCGGGTCATGAGTATTTGCTTTGACTTCATCCAATCCCCCGAAACACCCATCGCCGTCAAAGCTTTTTCCCTCACCGTCCTCCAACAGCTCTCTTTACAATACCCTGATATCCTCGCCGAACTGAAGCTCATCATCGAAGAACAATGGGACCAGGCTACCCCGGCCTTCCGCTCAAGGGCTAAAAGGATCCTTAAAAATATGAAGTGATAATTATAAAACAATTATAATCAGATAATTATCTTCTTAGAATAGACTTTAACCGGCGACCCTTCCGCCAGGAACACGGACTGCGGAGCCTGGGCCCCCAACCCGGAAAACTGCCCGCCATATAAGCTTTCAAAGTCGCAATCTATCTGATAATTCTGCACTTTATGGATATCCCACCGGGGATGCTCCACCTGGTATTCCCCCGTCCTATTTTTGTCCATAGCGGCATATCCCCAGAAATGTTCAGTGATGAACTCCTCGTTGCTCCCCGCCTGCAGCGGCAGCGGACGGGCGCTGGTATCGACTTCCAGGTTATTCCACCGGCCCTTATATTTCCATTGATAGCCTACCTGCAGCAGATCATCCTCTGTCTGCACAAAATGCCGCATAGGCAGGTTACTATAATGCTCCCCAAACAAGGTATTAGCTACCCAGGTAATAGCCGGGCGGGGAACGATCTCGCTGATGAACACCACTCCCCTCTTCCATTCATTACCTTCCCTGAACCGGACATAGAAGCGGAGATTGACTTCAGGAAAATTTCTATGAAAAGGCACCGATACCCCTTTTATCCGCACTTTGTGGAACATAAACCCGACCAGGCTCACATAGGTTTCCCCTTTCCATTGATCCAATTCGGTGTGTGCCGGCAGAAAAGGCTGCAGGACCTCCGGATCCACCGGATAATTGGCCATGATCAGCTTGCGCCATTCCGCCGTTAAAAAGATGGATTGCATGTAGTCTCGTTAACAGTTAGTACAGCAATCTTGTTTTGATCGTTTGCTTGACCTCTCTTAATAAGTTCAGCGCCTGAGTGGACAGCTTCTTATCGACGTCCAGCACCACATACCCGATCTCATCGTTCGTTTTGAGAGACTGCCCCAGGATATTGATATGGTGGGATGCCAGCGTCGTATTGATCTCGGATAATACCCCTGGAACATTCTTATGGATATGCAAAATACGGTGAGTGCCTTCCTGTGGGGGCAGGTTCAGGGGCGGCACCGTATGCGAACCCAGTGTAGTCCCCGTTTCCAGGAACTGGAATAGCTTGTTGCTCACATCGAAGCCGATATTTTCCTGCGCTTCTTCCGTAGACCCTCCGATATGGGGGGTCAGGATCACATTGGGAAGATTTTGCAGGGGGGATTGGAACTTATCCCCGTTCTTTTCCGGCTCCCAGGGGTATACGTCGATGGCTGCCCCTGAAAGTTGGCCTTCCTGGAGGCATTTGGCAAGCCCATCCAGGTCCACTACTTCTCCCCGGGCATAATTCAGCAGGATCGAACCTTTTTTGAACTGCTTCAATACCGTCTTATTGATGAGATTTTTGGTCTGCGCCGTTTCCGGTACATGCAGGGTGATAATATCGGCCTGGCTCACCACCTCTTTGATCGTCTTTTTAGCTACTGCGTTGCCGAGCGGCAATTTGGTCACCGTATCATAAAAGATCACCTTCATGCCAAGGGCTTCCGCCAGGATGCTCACCTGGGTGCCGATATTTCCATATCCTATGATTCCCAGTGTTTTACCTCTTAGTTCGTAACTGCCTTTCGCCTCTTTCAGCCAGACCCCGTTATGGGCGGCCTTGCTTTTGTCGGGGATACGGCGGATCAGCAGGATAGCCAGACCGATCACCAGTTCCGCCACCGACCGGGTATTGGAATAAGGGGCGTTGAAGACGACGACGCCTTGACCCGTGGCGGCTTTCAGATCTACCTGGTTGACTCCGATACAGAAGCAGCCGATAGCCTGTAGCTTTTTGGCTGCTTCCAGCACTTTGGGAGTGACCTGCGTTTTGGAACGGATGCCTAATAAATGGACATCCTTTATTTCATGGATCAATTGTTCTTCGGATAAGGCCCCGCCTAACTTTCGCACAGAGGCGTAACCCGCGTCCTTAAAATGTTTGACAGCTGCATCGCTGATATTTTCTAAGAAAAGTATGTTAATCTTTTCTTTAGGATAGCTCGTAGTTTTCTTATCTGCCATAATTTTGCCCTTCTTTTTGCGTTACTTTTGCGAAAGGGAAGTGCAAAGTAACGTCGGATTCTTTTATTTTTGCCGTTTTCTAACCCAAAAAAATTATTCCTGTTGAAAGCTATCGGTTATTTAGTGTTGTTGTCCGTAACCTTATATACATCCTGCGGGCAAGCCGCTCAAACAGCAAAGATCCCTCCGAAGACGGATACGCTTGCTCCCGCCGCAGATACCCCCCGATTGACCCCTACCGAATTGCGCCATTACTCAATGATCACCGAGCTTTTTTTTGACTCCATGTTTGCCGGTCGCTTTAACGGAAGCGTGCTGGTAGCCAAGAATGGGGTCATCCTCTATGAACGATACAAAGGATTCAAACATCCGGAAAAGAAACAGGACAGCCTGGACTTCCATACGGCCTTTCACCTGGCTTCCGTCTCCAAGACCTTTACGGCTATGGCCACTTTAAAACTGTGGCAAGAGGGCAAACTCGACATACACGATCCTGTAAATAAATATCTGGCCGGTTTTCCCTACCCTGAGATCACGGTTCAGATGTTGCTGAGCCACCGCAGCGGGTTGCGGAACTATGTTCATTTTATGGACCGTTCCGGTTGGGACAAGCACAAATTCCTCACCAATACCGATGTATTGCAATACATCAACGGACATCCGGCAGAAGTTCGGGGTGCACCTGCAGGCCGGCATTTTGAATACTCCAATACCAACTATGCCCTGCTGGCCCTGATCATTGAAAAGGTTTCGGGGCTCGCTTATCCCGATTACCTGACAAGGACTTTCTTCCAGCCCCTTCAAATGCAGGACAGCTATGTGTTCAACCTGAATGATACCGCTTCCTGCATGCAATCCTATTATCAGACGGGGCGCCGTTTCCGCCTGGAATTCCTGGACCAGGTCTATGGCGATAAGAACGTATACAGCACGGTTCGGGACCTGTATAAATGGGACCAGGCGCTCCGCTCCGGGCAGCTATTCACGAAGGGAGTGCTGGACAGCGCCTATGCGGGATATAGCTTTGAGAAGCCGGGACAACGGAATTACGGTCTGGGATGGCGCATGCTTATGATCCCCAATGGTAAAAAACTGATCTATCATAATGGCTGGTGGCATGGTAACCGGACGGTCTTCATCCGGATGCTGGATGAAGACGCTACCATCATTGCCCTCTGTAATAATGACTATAAAAGAGTCTATTCTGCCAAAAAACTGGTCGATCTCTTCGGGGATTACCGGCAAGGCCATGAGAACTTCGATGAAGGGGAAGCCGACCCCGCCGGGAAAGAAGGCGAGCCCCGGGAAATGAAGATGCCTCCCCAGGTGACCCCGACCCGGCCTACCCGAACGCACCACCATACCGTCCGGAGGTCCTCTGTTAAAAAGAGCCTGGCTAAAAAAAAGATAGTCCATAAGAAGAAGCCGGCCACGACCGCTTAGCGGCCGCCTGCTTATAAAGTTTCCCTGTTTTCAATGGTGGCTCCCTTAAATTGAGTAAATTCCCGCATGGAAATCCTTTCAGCCGAACAGATACGCGCCTGGGACGAGTTTACCATGCGACAGGAGCCGATCGCCTCTATTGACCTGATGGAGCGGGCGGCAGCGAGTTGTTTTTCCTGGCTGGCGACCAACGATTACCTGGGCAGGGCTTTTTCTATTTATTGCGGCAAGGGTAACAACGGAGGGGATGGTCTGGCGCTTGCCAGGATGTTGTCTCTTCAAGATTGTTCCGTGACCGTCCATATCCTCGAATTCGGCCATTTAGGCACTGACGATTTCCAGGGTAACCTGGCCCGCCTGCATCAGACTGCTGTAGAGATCCGTTTTGTCCAGGGGCCGGAGAACTTTCATCCCATTCCTCCCGGCAATATCCTTATCGACGCTTTATTTGGCTCGGGGCTCAACAGGGCGTTGGAAGGTGTTGCGGCGCAGTTGGCCAACCATATCAATCAATCCGGCAATGAGATCATTGCTATCGATATTCCCAGCGGTCTTTTTACGGACAGTAGCTCGAAAGGCAATCCAGCCATCCAGGCCCGTCATACGCTCAGCTTCCAATGTTTCAAGCAGGCTTTCCTGGTGCCGGAGAACGAGCGGTATATCGGCCAGGTACAGATCCTGGATATCGGGTTGCATCCCGGCTATCTGCGGGAGGTGACCAGTGACCTGGAGTTGGTCGACAAGGCTATTATTCATTCCATTTTCCGGCCGAGGAAGGATTTTGCCCATAAGGGCGATTTCGGGCATGCCCTGTTGATCGCGGGCAGCTATGGAAAGATAGGCGCCGCCGTTCTGGCCAGCCGGGCCTGCCTGCGCAGTGGTGCGGGACTGTTGACGACGCATGTACCCGCCTGCGGCTATTCTATCCTGCAGACGGCCCTTCCGGAAGCCATGATCCTGACGGATGAGGATGAGAAGTTCAACACCGGTTTCCCAGGAGAATTGAAGGGCTATTCGGTGGTGGGGATCGGGCCGGGGATCGGCATGGATCCCCGTACCAGGCATTGCCTGCAAGATATCCTGCAGCGGTATCAAAAGCCGTTGGTGCTGGATGCGGATGCGCTGAACATATTATCCTCCGATCCTTCTTTGTTTTCCCTGCTTCCCCCCTACTCTATCCTGACTCCTCATCCTAAGGAATTCGAGCGGATGTTCGGGCCTTCCGCCAATGATTTTGAGCGATTGCGCCTGGCTTGTGAGCGGGCTAAAGAACATCAATGCGTCATTATAGTGAAGGGGCATTATACTTTTATCGCCATGCCGGGAGGCAAGGGCTATTTCAATTCCACGGGCAATGCGGGCATGGCCAAAGGCGGCAGCGGCGATGTGCTGACGGGCATCCTGACGGCCCTGTTATCCCAGGGCTATTCCCCCGGTGAAGCGGCCATCCTGGGCGTCTATCTTCATGGGCTGGCCGGGGACCTGGCCGCGGATAGCTGGTCCCGGGAAAGTATGCTTCCCTCGGATCTGACCGATCATCTGGGCAAGGCTTTCCTGCTTTTAACCAGTGGAGGCGACCCTACCCCTGATTCTATCCTATAAGCCCACTCCGGCTTCAATTCTATTTTGTCAATTTAGGGAAGGGCCTTATTTTTGCAACCCGGCAGAACATTCTCGGGATGTAGCGCAGCCCGGTAGCGCGCTTCGTTCGGGACGAAGAGGTCGCAGGTTCGAATCCTGTCATCCCGACTTTTATACTTGATTTTCAAATAGTTAGAGGCTGTTCGGACACATTTAGGACAGCTTTTTTGTTTTCAATGCCTTTATAGAAATATTTTTTATGGCCGATTCAATTACTACACAGGCAGAGTATCAAGCTTTCAAAACTTCTGAAACGCAATAACCTGATTGTTGATCGGTTTAACAGTTCTTAAATAAACATAGATTGCTGCAAGATCGTTGGCCTTCATTCCAGCATACAAATACCATGGCATTGGTATCTGTGGATCGCCGGGGTTAAGTTTAGCCGCTTGCTTTTCTTTACCTTCAAAGCTTTTAAATCGTTGGATGAATATATCTTTCCTCCATGATCCAATACCGGTTAGCTTATCTGGTGTGATATTTGCAGAATGCACAACCCCTCCCTGCTGTTTAAATTCCATTCCACCGCCAAATTCTGTCCCAGGGATTATATCCCCATGATATCTTTTACTATGACAATCTACACAAGCCGCTGCGTTAACAAGGTAAGCGCCATACTTGATGGTATCATTTTCCGATGGTAGCTTACCCAAATTTGCCTTGTGCGGCATGGTATTAATGATAAAATTGACCGGGAAGTCAATTTCTGACGCCGGTATGTCTTTTTTGATTGCAGGAATTGAACGCAAATAAGCAATAATGCTATACACGTCCTCTTTATCCATCTGCCCTATATGATCCCAAGGCATTAGTGGAAAGATGGCTTTGCCAAAT
>DASWFF010000006.1:0-42688 GCA_036394375.1 Puia sp. | reverse complement strand
CCCAATATGCGAACCTCCTTCACCGGTGACACGGAAACCCGCCCCAAGAACGTCTCCTTAATGCTCATTATCAAATATTGAAACATAAGAACATGGCTCAACTTAGATTAAAGACACCGATCAGTTATTATGGAGGCAAACAGAAGCTAATTCCTTACGTTTTGCCAGCGATACCAATGGATCATAAGCTATATGCCGAACCCTTTTGTGGAGGCGCAGCAATCTTCTTTTCGAAAGAACAATCTGAAATTGAAGTATTGAATGATACGAATAAAGAGCTTATTAACTTCTACAGGGTGGTCCAGAACGAATTTTCCGCACTGGAGAAGGAAATTAGGATTTCCTTGCACAGCCGGGATTTGCATAGAAAGGCATCGGTCATTTTCAACAACCCGGACCTGTTTACGGAAGTAAAAAGGGCCTGGGCGGTTTGGGTTTTGACCATTCAGAGCTTTAGTTCCATGCTGGACGGCTCATGGGGCTTTGATGTAGCAAGCAAAAATACAACGACAAAAAAGATCACCCATAAAAGGGAGGCTTTCACAGAGGAATTAGCAATAAGGCTGCAAAATGTTCAATTGGAATGCGCCGATGCCCTGTACGTTATAAGGAGCCGGGATAACGCCGAATCCTTCTTCTATTGTGATCCGCCGTACTACAATAGCGATTGCGGTCATTATGATGGGTACACCATTGAGGATTTTGAGATGCTGCTGAAGACCCTGTCGAATATAAAAGGGAGGTTTCTGTTATCGTCTTACCCATCGCCTATTTTGTTGGAATACGCTAAGAAGAAGAAATGGCCAATGTTTTCCATTGACCAAAATGTTTCTGTAAATGCTAAATCGGGTTACCTGAAACGAAAGGTGGAGGTGTTGACCTCCAATTATGCCTGGGGAGCTAATTCATAACCGGCCTCAACCAGGATGTTAGCCTCCCTGAAAGTGCATACGGCATAGTAGGGCTCGTCAATCATTACGACAAGGTGCGATTTGCCTGTAGTAGTAAAACAACCATTTGCAAAGTTGTGGGCGGTTTCCAGGTTCAAAAATTTAGAGGCTCTTTTTAGTACTTCTGCGGCTTCCATATTGGTGCGTTTTTGTAGGTCTAAGATCAATTTCTTTCCCGGCAAGTGCAAGCCTTTTAACAGATATTTTCGGAATAATACGGCACATAACTCATTTATTTTCAACGCTGCTTATAAATATTTCCCTTTATTTAAAAAACGTTATAACTTCCCTTCATAGGATAAGGTTTAATGGTTATGGCATTTGATTAGTGCAGCCCCTCTAAATGGGGCTTTTTTGTATTTACCCTCAATTCATTTGTATGAACAGTAATGAAGTCAAGACGGCAATGTGCAATCGCATATTGTTCTATCCCACTGCTATTAATGACACCTTCGATTTTAATGAGGCGTATAGAAAAGAGGCAGAGCGAGATTTGCCTTCAGATGACAAGGCAGTACATAGATTTTGGGCAACCGCTTGTAATTTAGATAAGAAGGTGCTTCTATTTATGATTAATACTGGGTTAATTGAGAAAGTAAATGATAGCAGCTATATGCTTGCACCCTATGGGATAGGCAAAAGAAGGAGCGGGGGATATTTCCCAATCGGGGATTCATTTATCGATGGCAATTCAAACCTAGAATTTAAGAAGTTTAAGAAAGACCTTATCGAACTTTTAGAGAAGGAACCAACAAAAAGCGCCAATATTAGTGGGTTCGTGAATCGTGTAATTGACTGCAAGAATAATGTTAAAGACGATGTTAGGAGATATCTGGTCCATTTGAGGCGTATGGGAATTCTTGAAATAAAGGAGGACGTAGAAAACCCAGGAACCGATTGGTGGTGGGGAGACTTTTTAGGTCACAATCCCCAAGCCGGAGGGGAAGTGACAGAGCTATATGTAGCTTTGACTAAGGATTATTTAACCAAGCCCTGGAAGGAAAAAGGAGCGAATTGGGTCTGGATAGAAATAGGAAAGTATGTAGTTGGTGGGGTGATCGGTGCGGCAATAACCATCGCCGCCCAAAAAATCCAAAAAACAGATGGCCCAAGTCCCAATTCGGCCCAATCCACCCAAAAGCCGATTAATTCTAATCTACCCGTAAAATCGACAAAACCCTAAAAATTGGACATTTCGTTTTAAATTCCTGGACAATTCGTTTTACCGATTATACTCTCAAATAATTTTATATTGTTCATGTCTGTTATTTTAGAGCCATAAATATACTAATTTTATTAGCAATGTTTTTACCATTTTATTACCTATATCTCCGGTGGGGACAACCTCAATGGGGATGCAGGAAATGTTAAAAGCATATCGCACAACCCTTTACTTATACTAATCCGCTCCTATTCGCGTTAATCTGGTCAAATTCCTGTTATTTCGCGTCATGAAAAACCTCTTACCACGCTCGTCGACCCGTGTCACTCAACCCATCTCCCTGCAGGTCTTTTTTACGTTCCTGGCATTCTTCATCCTGGCGCTATCGTCTTGTGGCCATAACGGAAAGACGCCCGATACCTCCGGCATCGACCAGAAAGAAGTGCATATCGAACGCTTCGATACCGCTTTTTTTTCCATAGACTCGAACAATGTCGTTCCCGGGCTATATCGGCTGAGCAAGCAATATCCTTATTTCACGGGGGACTTCGTCGGCAATATCCTGGGAGCCGGCCCCCTTTCCGATACCAGCCACCTGGCCTTTCTCGCCACCCGGCAATTCCTTGTCAGTTATTTCCCGGTAAAAGATTCCCTGGAGCAGAAATACCCGCGTCTGGACTGGCTGGAAAAAGAATTGACCAAAGGCTTTCTCCTAGTAAAGTATTATTTTCCCCATTATAGCCTGCCCCAGAAAGTCGTAGCCTTTATCGGTCCATTCGACGGACCCGGAGTGGCCATCACCTCCTATGCCCTGGCGATCGGACTGCAATCCTACGCGGGCAGGAATTTTTCTTTCTATCTCAGCGGCAAAGGACAGGATCTGTATCCCATTTATATCTCCCGGCGTTTTGAACCGGAGTATATCAATGCCAACTGCCTGAATGCCCTGGCAACGGATATCTTTCCGGATAGCAGCGAGAACAGGCCCCTGATCGAGCAGATGATCATCAAAGGCCGCTACTGGTGGCTGGCGGAGAAACTGCTTCCTGAAGCGCCCGATAGCATCCGGACAGGGTATAGCCAGAACCAGCTGAGCTGGTGCGCGTCCAATGAAGCATCGGTATGGAATTTCTTTTTACAGAACACCGACCTCTATACAGTGGATCCCGATATCATCAAAAACTATATCGGAGAAGGACCCAAGACCCTGGCCATGCCCGATGCTTCCCCCGGCAATATCGGCGCCTGGGTCGGCTGGCAGATCGTAAAAAAATATGCGGGCGATCACGGCGATCTTACCCCGGAACAAGTGATGCGAACCCCCGTGCGGGAGATCTTCGATAAAAGCAAATACAAACCCAGATAAACCAGCCCTGGCAACAGTAAAATCATACAGTCCCTGTCGCAAAAGCGGACAGTTCTGAAAAGGAATAAGGATGTAAGAAACTGGCAATCAACTCCGTGAAAAACTGGCATTTTTAATGATGCTTATTGACTGAGCTCAAAATCACTGCCATGTTCAAAAATTATTTCAAGACCGCTCTCAGAAGCCTGGCCGGGAATAAGGCCTATTCCATTATTACGATCACGGGTCTGGCCGTCGGCATAACCGTCTGCCTGATCATCTTCGTATTCATCCGGTATGAGCAAAGTTTTGATGATTTTCATCCGGGTAAAGAACGGATCTACCGGGTCATGACCCGGGGTTCAAAAGAAGATCCCGGCCGCAATTCCGCCGTTCCTTTTCCCCTGCCTACGGCCATGAAAAATGATTTTCCCGATCTGCAAACCGCCGGGATCTTTTCCATTTCCAATATGCAGATCCAGGTGGTGGACAAAGCCGGGCAAACGGAGAAAAAGTTCAAAGAGAAATCCGGCGTCTTTTTGCTGGAGCCTTCCTTTTTTTCCATCTTTCACTTTCCCTGGCTGGCGGGAGAGCCATCGAAGGCGTTACAGGATCCTCTGTCAGCCGCCATCACGAAATCCACCGCCGAAAGATATTTCGGTAACTGGAAAGACGCCATGGGCAAATCCCTGAAAATAGAAGGCCATCGTGTCGTCACCGTCACCGGCATCATCGCAGATCCCCCCGCCAACACGGATTTTCAGCTGGGGGTTGTTCTTCCCTATAATTTTAGCTCCTTTTCAAAGAACAAAGACTGGTGGACGATCAATGGAAGCCACGGCTGTTACGTCATGTTGCCGCCGGATGTAAGCGCCGCTGCCATCGATCAGCGGCTCAATGCCTTCTCCAAAAAATACAGGAGCGCCGATAATAAGAATACCCAGACCCTGCAATCCTTAAGCCAGGTCCATTACGATGCGCAAGGAGGTAATTACAGCGGGAAGACCATTACTCCGGAACGTATCGGGACCCTCTGGCTGATCGCCGCCTTCATTCTCATCATTGCCTGCGTCAATTTCATCAACCTCTCCACGGCACAGGCTGTCAACAGGGCCCGTGAAGTAGGCGTCCGGAAAGTATTAGGCAGTAACAGAGGACAGCTCACCGGCCAGTTCCTTTTAGAAGCCTTTTTGCTGGTAAGCGCAGGAGTCTTTCTGTCCCTCCTGTTGGCTATCATGCTGCTCACGCCCATCAGGAGCGTTCTGGATATTCCACTATCCCTTACCCTATTTCAAAATGTTCCCGTATGGTTGTTCCTGGCCGGTATCACGGTGACCGTCACCCTGCTCGCAGGCTTTTATCCGGCGCTGGTGCTTTCCTCCTTCAATCCTATCACTGCTTTAAAAAGCAGGGTCGCTACCCGGAGCGCAAAGGGTATCTCCCTGAGAAGAGGACTGGTTGTCTTTCAATTCATTATTGCCCAGGGCCTGATCATCGGAACGCTGCTGATCCTGCGGCAGGTCAATTATTTTGAGCAGGCATCGATGGGCTTTAGCAAGGAAGCCATTGTCACGGTGCCCTTCCCCGGAGATAGTGCGGGCATCAGTAAGATCGACTACCTGCGCAACAAACTTTTAGCCCTGAAAAATATCCGGCAGGTGAGCTTTAACAACACTTCCCCGGCGGATGATGACAACTGGTGGACCGGTTTTAATTTCGACCATGCCGCGAAGGGCATCGACTTCGCCGCTATCGATAAATTCGTGGATGCCAACTACCTCAGTACGTATTCCCTGCCCCTGGTAGCCGGCAGGAATATCACCACGACCGACTCCATCAAAGAGTTCCTGGTGAATGAGACCCTGGTCAAAAGACTGGGATTCTCCAACCCCAACGATATCCTGAATAAGGAAATAAATCTCTGGAACGGCTTTGCCGTAGGCCCCGTGGTGGGCGTGGTAAAAGATTTCCATCCCTCTTCTTTAAAAGACTCGATGGCGCCCGTTTTTATGCTGAATAATAAAAGAGATTTTAATGCGGCGGGCATAAAAATAGGAGGGGAAGGCCTTGCGGCCTCCATGAGCCAGATTGAAAAAATATGGAATGATGCCTTTCCGAACTATGTTTTCGAATACCAGTTCCTCGATGAGAAGATCGCCGGCTTTTATAAAGAAGAGGCCCAATTATCCCGGTTCTATAAAATATTCGCCGCCATCGCGATCTTCCTCAGTTGCCTGGGGCTCTATGGCCTGGCTTCTTTCATGGCCGTTCAGCGCATCAAGGAGGTAGGCATCCGTAAAGTGCTGGGCGCCACTGTTGGAAATATCGTCTATCTCTTCTCCAAAGAGTTCATCCTTCTTATCGGAATTGCCTTTGTCATTGCCACTCCCATCGCCTGGTATTTCGTACACCAGTGGGTGCAGCAATATGTTTACCGCATTCCCCTAAACGGGTGGGTCTTTTTAACAGGGGGGATCCTTTCGGTCCTGGTTGCTTTAGCGACCGTGAGCTTCCAGGCGCTTAAGGCCGCCCTCGCCAATCCCGTTAAAAACCTGCGAACGGAATAGGCGAGGTCCTTTGCAGCAGGTCATTCGCGATGATCAGCGCTCCGGCTGCTATGGCAAGATCCAGCATGGAGGTGGTCCATTCCTGGCCGTTCCTGCTATCAGCCACTAATAACGGCACATGCAGCAGCAGGGTAAACAACAATAAAGTCACGCCCAATACCCTGGCAGCCAGGAGTGCCTTTTTATTAAGGAGGATACTGACCGCAGTCACGACGATCAGGCTTCCTATTAAATAATCCCAGAAAATCTTCAGGGGAAAGTATTCCGGAATTTTCCCTGTTACAAAAGACACCTGCATGAAATGTTGCAGACCCAAAAAGATCAGCGGGGTGGCATACAGATACCGGGCCGCCGTATTGAGATCAACTTTACCAACCACGAAAAACCTTCTCTCCCCGGTCTGGCCATCAAAGCCTATGCTGTCGGACAGGGCAAAAGCCGCTCCTGCCAGGGAGATATCCTGCAAGGTCCTTGTCCAGTTCAGGGCATTATGCAGGTCCGCCGCCATGATGACCGTATGCACCTGTAAAACAAAGATCGACAGCATGATGCCCAGCAGCATAGCGGCCAGCCTTACCATCCTATCAATGATAAAACTGATACCGGCGGCGAACATCGCTATCGCCGTAAAATACACCCAGAATGATCTGAACGGCATATAAGCCGGAACGAGGGTGGTAACAAAATCGGCATACATGAAATGTTGTATGCAGAAAATGATCCAGGGGATGGCAAATAAAATGCGGGCCGACCGGGTGAACTTTTGCATAGTAGGAGTTTTCTGGTTAAAGACAAATATCCTTATTGCAAAGGGTTGCCGGCCGGTCAGTCTACCAGGGGCCCTTCTCTCAAGCCATACTACCCGGTTAAGGACATCATTGCTGTTGGTGTCCTCATAAAGGTTACTGGTACGCCGGAAACCCCTATCCGTTATTTTCCCATCCGGCAAGGTATTTTTCCCGAATTTTATGGTTCATGAAGAGGCTGCTCCTGCATATCGCTTTCTGGGTACTCTATACATTGCAGGACCTTCTTATGTCCTTTACATGGGTCCGTCCATCATTGCCCGGCATCCCCGATGGCAGGATACTGGAAATGGCCACGGTCTCCACCCTGGTGACCCTGCTCCCTAAATTGTTGATCAGCTATTTTCTCCTGCTGGTCTCTATAAAAAAAATAGTTGCCGGCAAAACCCCTTTATACAGGACAGTTGCGGAGATCATCGGGGTATTCGCCCTATGCATCCTTATTTCCAGAGCAATTTCCACTTACTACATATTTCCCCAGGTTTACCAGGGACTATTGGGCAATTCTCCCTGGCTGGAGGTCCGAAGTATCCTGGTCGCCACGATGGATTTCGGCTTTATCGCAGGACTGGCCGCTTCTGTAAAATTCGTACGCATTCAACTGGCCGGAAAGGAAAAAGAGAAGAGCCTGGTAAAAGCGAAACTGGAGGCCGAATTAAAATTTCTCCGGAATCAAACGAACCCTCATTTCCTGATGAATACCCTGAATAATATTTATGCCCTTGCCCGGAAAAAATCCGACGATACGGCGGAAGTGGTCATGAAATTATCGGAATTACTCCGGTTCATGTTATACGAATCAGACGGGCATTTTATCAGCCTGACAGATGAGGTAAAAGTCCTGGAAGACTATCTCGACCTGGAGATGATGCGATATAACGACAGGCTTACGGTGAGCTGCTATAAAGAGATCGACAAGGATAACTACCGCATAACTCCCAGGCTCTTACTGCCTTTTATAGAGAACGCTTTTAAACACGGTATCAGCGAGACAAGGTTCGAGTCCTTTATCCGTATCGATATTAAGGCAAAAGAAGGAAAGCTCCATTTTTCCATTGAAAACACCAAAGAGAATACCCATCCCGGCATGCCCAGGAATAATATCGGGCTCATTAATGTAAAAAGACAGCTGGAGCTTACCTATAGGGAATATGAACTCGATGTGCACAACGGAGGTGATATTTTTTCCGTAAACCTTTCCATTAATTTAGAAAGCCATGTTGAAATATAATTGCATCATAGTAGAGGACGAGCCTCTTTCGGCGGAGATCCTCACGGACTACATAAAACAAGTTCCTTTTTTGGAGCTCAGATCCGTTTGCGTGGATGCGATCTATGCGATGGAAATATTACAAAAAGAAAAGATCGACCTGTTATTCCTGGATATTCATTTGCCCAGGATCAAGGGGCTGGAATTTTTGGAATCGCTGAGAAATCCCCCTCCCGTTATTATCGTATCCGCTTATAAGGAATATGCCCTGGAAGGGTTTGAGCTCAACGTGATCGACTATCTCCTTAAGCCGGTAAGATTCAGCCGCTTTTTAAAAGCCGTGGGTAAGCTGCACCAGCAACAGCCCACCCCTTCGCTGCCTGCGGCAACGGTCATACCCGGCGAAAGAACGCATTTCTTCTTTTCGGTAGGAAAAAAGAAAGTAAAAGTCTTTCTCGACGAGATCCTTTACATTGAAAGCCTGCGGGAATATGTCAGGATCACCACGAAAGAAAAAAATATTCTTACAAAATTCCAGTTAAGCAGGATTGAAGAGCTGCTGTCTCAAAATAATTTCCTGCGTATCCATCGCTCTTTTATCGTGGCAAAAGATAAGATCAACGCCTTTACCACCGTCGACGTCGAGATCAATAACAAGCAGATCCCTATTGGCAGAAGTTATAAAGAATTAGTCCTGGCCCAGCTGGAACAGGGATAAAGGCTCTTTGTATACCCTACCCTGTCGTTCGTGGAATAGTGGCATCCTCCTTCGGCATTTATATTAAATTAGGGATGCCATGAAATACTATTTTATAAAATCGCCTTTACTCCTGGTGATCTCCCTGATCGTTCCCAGCTGCCGTATACCTGCCATACAGGATACCCGCGGTCCTTCCCCGGCAGCCGGAACTACGATAGCCGGGTCTAAAACAGCCGATCAAAATGCCGTCCGATCCGATAAGGGCAGGGCCATTTCTGTAGATGGAATTGTGGAATTGTATTAAGCCGGTTTCCTGCCCAATTCCCGCATCATGCGGAAATGTGAGGCAATGGCACGGGTCATCGTGGGAAATTCATTGTAGGCTATCCCGAAATCCCGGCAGGTCTCCTTTACAATCTTGCTGATCGCAGGGTAATGCACATGGCTGATACGGGGGAATAAATGATGCTCCACCTGGAAATTCAGTCCTCCGACATACCAGGAGATGAGTTTGTTCCGGGGTGCAAAATTAGCAGTGGTCTTCACCTGGTGGATCGCCCACTCTTCATCTAATTTTACCGTATCGTTCTCTTCAATATGGACAAATTCAGCGTTCTCTACCACATGGGCCAGCTGGAAGACGATGGCCAGGGTCAGGCCCAGGATCATTGCCATAGAGAGATAGCCGATGGCCCAGGTGCCCCATCCTACAAAATAAGCGGGGATCAATACATAAAACACCGCATATAATACCTTACTAAGCCAGAAAATGATATGTTCTTTAACACTCATTTTCTGAAGAGGGGTAGAGACTATTTTCCGTTTGAAATATTTATTAAAGTCCATCATGGCCACCCAGGCAATAGAGGAAATGGCATAGACCAGTACCACATAGATATGCTGGAACCGGTGGGCAGGCACCCATTTCTGGGAATGGCACTGACGCATCACGGGGCTTTTGGCAATATCATCGTCGATGCCGTCCACATTGGTATAGGTATGGTGAATGATATTGTGCTTGAATTTCCAGATAAAGGCATTCCCGCCCAGGGCATTCAGGGAGAGGCCCATCAGATCATTTACCCAGCCGCGGGTGGAATAGCTGCCATGGCAGGCATCATGCATCACGTTGAAACCGATACTGGCCAGCAGCAGGCCTAAAATCCCGCATAAGGCAATACCTGCGAAAATGAGGCCTCCGGAAGCTGCCGGTCCGGAGCTGCGGAAGAGCCATATCAGACCCACATAAATGACCAGCGCGCCGGGGACCAGGACGACGGTCTTGGCATATAACTTCCAATTCCCGGTTTTTCTGATCTTTTGCGTGGTAAAGTACTGATCTACAGAGGCCTTGAGGCTGGCGTAGAAGGAAGTTTTCTTATTGTTGAAACTGAGTTTAGTCATAAAGGAGCTTTTCCGGCTGATACCCTGATAACCAGGATACTGGCAATCATATAAACCCTTTTTAGGAGGATTTATTGTGAAGGTAGCAAGGTAGACAAGTTTGTTAATAAGGGAAAATTAATCGTGCAGAAAACTGTTAAAAAGGCCACAGGCCTTTTGCCCGAAGGGCCATCATTAGACCCGAAAGCCCGAAAGTCCATCTTTCGGGCTTTCGCTCCCGGGCAAAAATCATTTTTTGGTTAATTATTTCCTGATTCTCTCCTTCAACAGCTTCCGGGCAGCCTGGATCTCCGTGATATCCTTAAAAGAATCCTTGGGGATCAGGAAAAAGGACCGGGCATCGAAATATACATGGAAAAAATACGCTGTTTCCTTAAACCCGCTGAAATCCCTCCATTCCCATAACTGTTGTCCTTTTTTGGTCTCCAGCAGGATACCCTGGTCTTCCAGGCTCAGGATAAAAGTATCCTGGAAAGTGGCCGATTTCTTATAAATGCTCAGGGGGAGGATTCTCCGGATGGAGATCCAAAGGAAAAACCACAACACCGAAAAAATGAGAAAAGGCAGCGGTTGTATCCTTTTCAGGGCAAAAAGGACAGCCGATAAAATAGCAAAAACATTGATGAGGATCACCAGGATCTTTATTTCCGGCCGGCCAAAAAAATGGCCGCGCAAGCCATCCAGCACTTGTTTCTTATTATATCCGAATTGAATAGTCATTCCCGCAGATTAAGTAGAGGCGAAAATAAGGAAAAAGGGACTCCCGAATGAAAGAGGCTCCCAATAAAAAATGGCCATCCCGAAACCTCAGGATGGCCGTTAAAAAATTGTACTTACCAGGAATTAGTTGCCGGATCCGTTAACGGACGTCCCTGCAATGACCATAGTGACGATTAGCTGCCTCACCGGGTGTTACACTTCGGGCGCAGGAAGACAAAAAGGAAAGAATGACGAGGGCGGCCAGGATACGTTTCATGTTTTTCGGTTTAGGTTATTTACGGATTACTTTAACGAAGAAAATCATATAAAATTATCTAATAGAAAACCCTATAATTTCTCTTCAATTGCGAGGAAAAATACGGTCAATTCGTGTAGAAAAAAAACTATTTTACTAAGCTTACCCTAACAAATGAGACAAAAATGGCCCACGGGGCCCCTGTCCGAAGGACAAGACCTGGCAAAAAAATCCCCCCATGGACATGCGGCCTTTCGGCCACAGACTAACTGCACCCCATACTATTGCCACAATTCAGGCATTTATAGCAGGTACCGCTGCGGATGGTGATATGACCGCAGGTGTTACAGGCAGGAGCATCGCTCTGCATGCTCTTCGCCGCCGCATTGATCGCATCCAGCCCATTATCCGGCCGGGGGGTCGCTGCGGTCCGGTGTGCATGGACCGCATGGGCCGCAGAAGAGATATTTCCCGCCGGAGAAGTGCCGGCTTTCGCCACGATCCGCACATCACTTAATTCGGGCGTCCTCTTATCATACTCCAGAGAAGTGGGTATCTCGTCCCAGTCATCGGCGCCGGTATTAGCTACTTCCGGCCTGTCCAGCACATGCACCAGGTCGGTCCGGCCCAGGTATTCATAGGCCAGTGACCGGAATATGAAGTCCACGATGGAGGTAGTGCTCTTGATATTCGGGTGATCCACCATACCGGACGGTTCGAACCGGGTAAAGACGAATTTCTCTACGAACTCTTCCAGCGGCACTCCGTATTGAAGGCCAATGGAAATAGCGATGGCAAAGCAATTCGACATACTGCGCATAGTAGCCCCTTCTTTCGCCATGTCGATGAAGATCTCGCCTACCGTTCCATCGCTGTATTCACCGGTGCGTAAAAAGATCGCCTGCCCGTTGATCTTGGCTTTTTGGGTAAACCCACGGCGTTTGGCGGGCAAGGTCCTGCGTTCTACAATAGTAGCCAGGGCCCGTTTAAGCTTGGTATCAGGAGAAGCCTGTACTCTTTTCTGCACTTCTTCCAGCAACTCCTGTACGGTGAGCTTGCCCAGGTCGACAATATTGGACTCATTGTTCACCGGCGCGGATTCCCCGCCCGTGCCGGAAGCAGCTTCTTCTTTTTCGGCCTCCGTTTCCTTTTTCTTCTTATCGGATTTGGTGCTGAGCGGCTGTGATAATTTAGAGCCATCCCGGTACAGGGCGCAGGCCTTCAGGCCCAGTTGCCAGCTTAGCATATAGGAATCGGCAATCTCCTCCACCACCGCCTCATTAGGCAGATTGATCGTTTTGGAAATAGCGCCGCTGATAAAAGGCTGTGCGGCAGCCATCATCCGGATATGCCCATGCGCATGGATGAAACGCCGGCCTTTCTTGCCGCATTTATTGGCACAGTCAAAAACAGCCAGGTGTTCCTCTTTCAGGAAAGGGGCGCCTTCCACGGTCATAGTACCGCAAACGTAACTATTGGCGGCTTCGATCTCTTCCTCAGAGAAGCCCAGTGCTTCCAGCAGGCTCCACTCGAAATTATAGTATTGGGCAGGCTTGAATCCCAGACGCTGCAGGCATTCTTCTCCCAGGGTGTATACGTTGAATACGAAGCCGATCTCGAAGGCGGAGCCGACGGCGGCATCCAGCTTTTTGATCTCTTCGGCAATAAATCCTTTTTCGCTGAGGGATTGATGATTGATCGCAGGAGCGCCGGCAAAAGTTCCGGACCCAACGGCATATTTAATGATCGCATCGATCTGTTTGTCGGTATACTTCAGATGCCGGAGGGCTGCCGGTACAGACTGATTGATGATCTTAAAATAGCCGCCACCGGATAATTTTTTGAATTTCACCAGTGCAAAATCCGGCTCTACGCCCGTAGTATCACAATCCATTACCAGCCCGATCGTACCCGTAGGGGCGATCACGGTGGCCTGCGCATTCCGGTAGCCGTATTTTTCGCCCAGCTGAACGGCCTCATCCCAGGCTTTGGTGGCTGCTTTTAATAAATAATCAGGGCAATATTGGGCTTTGATCCCCTGCGGTTTGATCTCCAGCCCTTCATACTCGTCGGCGTCGTAGGCAGCCAGGCGATGATTGCGCATGACACGCAACATGCTCTCTTTGTTCTCTTCATAGCGGGGGAAGGCGCCCAATACACCGGCCATCTCTGCCGAGGTCTTATACGCCACACCGGTCATGATAGCCGTGATCGCCCCGGCAATGCCCCGGGCCTCTTCACTATCATAAGGGATCCCCATGACCATCAGCATCGAGCCCAGGTTGGCATATCCGAGCCCCAGCGTCCTGTAATCATACGATAATTGCGCTACTTCTTTGGACGGGAATTGCGCCATCAGGACGGATATCTCCAATACGGTGGTCCACAGACGGGAGCTGTACTCAAAACCTTCCACATCGAAGGTATTAGTCTTCTCGTCGTAGAACCGGCGCAGGTTCACGGAAGCCAGGTTACAGGCCGTGTTGTCCAGGAACATATATTCGCTGCAGGGGTTGCTGGCCCGGATGCGGCCACCACTTGGGCAGGTATGCCATTCATTGATGGTGGTATCGTATTGGGTACCCGGGTCCGCACAACGCCATGCTGCGTAAGCAATCTGGTTCCAGACCTCTGTCGCAGGAATCTTTTTCATGATCCTTCCATCGCTGCGGGCCTTCAGCTCCCAGTCTTCGTTATTTTCCAGTTTTTTAAAAAAATCGTTGGCTATGCGAATGGAATTATTCGAATTTTGCCCGGAGACGGTCTTGTACGCTTCTCCTTCATAATCACTGGGGTAACCTGCCGCGATCAGCGCGCCTACTTTCTTCTCCTCCTCCACCTTCCAGTTGATAAAGTCCAGGATCTCCGGATGGTCCAGGTCCAGGCACACCATCTTGGCGGCACGCCGGGTGGTCCCCCCGGATTTGATGGCGCCGGCAGCCCGGTCCCCGATCTTCAGGAAGCTCATGAGCCCGCTGGAAGTACCTCCTCCACTCAGTTTCTCCCCCTCTCCGCGGATATAAGAATAATTCGTCCCCACCCCGGAGCCATATTTGAAAATACGGGCTTCCCGGACCCAAAGATCCATAATGCCCCCGTCGTTGACCAGGTCATCCTCCACACTGAGGATGAAACAATTATGAACTATAATTCCATTTGCCGAAAACTGTGAAGAGGCTGTTTGAATATCATAAACTTCTTCCTCGCCTATATAATCAATGTTGACTACGGTAAGCTCCGATAAATCTTTTTTCCTTTTCCCATCGACCGAATCGTTCAATTGCCTGAGTTTTGACTTCTTTTCGCTGCTTACAAATCCAATAAGTTGTTCATATTTCAATCTTTCTGAAAAATAAGCTATAGTTACCTGAAAACTATTATGCCTGTCTTCCCTACTGTCATTTACCAATGAGATATTGCTGTAAATACCTACTGATAATAACAGCATTTGCACTCCATGCGCCAGTTCTTCGCTGATGGTCGTCAACACAACATCTCCGGAATTCCTGCCATCATCCTTCCTGATTCTGACGGTGCCATCCGCTTGAAAAAGACTACGAAGAAATGCAGCTTTTTCAGCTAAAGAACCTTTCATGATGACATTTGGAACAAATGCTGTCAAAGAGGTTTGGTTCAGTTCATATTCTTCCACAAAAGGATCCACCTTTTTAGAGTCATGTTTCACTATCCGGTATAAGTCGCTAACATTTTTACGAACTACCGTCTTGTGCGTACCGAAAATATCATTGAATAAGCCGCTTACGAATGCATATTCATCCTCATTGATCGTTATCGCACCAAACATCGTGGTTTTCTTATTGCGATTGTATTTGCCGTAATAGCCGTCTCCGATTATCCATCCGGCCAGAGCAGCTTTTTGTAGTTTCCTGATTAAAACATCCCCATTTAGGTCTTCATAAGAAGAAGGATTTTGGAAATAGCTGTCAATGAGATTAAATTTTACATCTCCGGCATTTGCCTCGTTTGCCATTTCCTCTACCAGTGATAATTCTGGAATCGCCCCTGCTAATGAGAATTGTTGTACCTTTTTACCAACAAGGGTTTTCAACGCTCCCCATTCGTATTCGCTGCCGTCTTTTGCGCGTTTGTCGGCATTCCAGACAAGGTGATCATCCGTAAACTCAATGAAATTACCGTTTGCCAATGTGGCCCGGTAAACACTTTTTACACCGTTATTTTTTGTTGCCAGAATTTTAACGTACCCATTCCCATCAAATACGTTAAGGTCCGTACGATTATTATCAACGATCTCACCGATATCGAAAATCCCTTTATCCGTAAAAATTTTGGTATTGTATCGGGCGCAAGCATGAGGTTGCGGCCTTTCATAGGCAGAAGAAGACCTTTTAAGCTCTCCGTCCACCGGATCCACGAAGTAATGTCCCTGGGGTTTGCCGGTGATGCCATAACTCTCATGCAGCCCGGTATTGAACCATTGCGGCGAATTGGGCACGCAAGCCTGGTCCAGGATGCTATATACCAGCTCTTCATAGAATACCTGCGCATCCTTCGAAGAAGCGAAATAACCAGAACGCTCTCCCCATACCCTCCAGCAGTTGGCCATCCGGTGAGCCACCTGTTTCACAGAGGATTCTCTCCCCAATGAACCGTCGGGTTGGGGAACGCCCGCCTTACGAAAATACTTCTGGGCAAGAATATCAGTAGCAATCTGGCTCCACTGCCTGGGCACTTCCACATTCGTCATTTCAAACACCACTTCCCCGCTCGGATTGCGGATCACGGAAGTGCGATAATCATAAGCGAACTGATCGAACACATTGGTATCGTCTTTAGTGAAGCGGCGGGGGAAGGACAGGCCCTTCATAGATTGCTTTTTCGTTGGCATAAATCAGTAGCTGTTTTAAATAGAATTTAAGTAAAGTTTTCCGACTGGTGAGGGGATAACGAAAGTATTTTTTGATTTCGATATTTCCTCCTCATAAATATGCACATATTGTGGAAAAAACCGGGCCGGTTTTTCGTATGGCAGACCCATTGAGCCTCAATTGATTTTTGCACATTTTGGAGGCCCGTCTTCTCAAAAAAAATTTGACAAGCTGGGAAAAAAGTGCTATCTGGTAGATGCCATAGAAAAACCTGCTTCGAAGCAGGTTTTTCTATTCTTTATCGTTTATCGTTGCCTTACCGATGTTACCGGTGCCTTGGGGGTTGCTGGCCGCCTCCGCCACCAGGGTGCGGTTGCTGATGTGGCTGTGGCTGTGGTTGCGGGCGTTGGGGTTGCGGCATCGGACGCGGCTGCGGCTGCTGATGCTGCTGCGGCGCCATATGCTGCTGTGGTTGCTGCGCCATATGTTGCTGCGGCATCGGACGTGGCTGCATCTGGTGCTGCGGTTGTACCGGATGCGGCTGTTGTACCGCGTGCTGCGACATCGGATGCGGCTGCGGATTGGTATGCGGTTGATTATAGGCGGTCGAATGCTGTTGATTAGGTTGACCCATATGCGGTTGGGTGGACGCAGCCGTATGCGGTTGATTCGCGGCAGTCCCAGCCCCATGCTGTCCCGGGGTTGATCGGATCGGCTGACTGGCACGCGCTACCATAGCAGGCGCCGCATGTCCCTGCGGATTGAACCGTTGACCATTCACCGTATTCATCGCTGCAGTCGATGGCCGTCCGTTGTTAACCGAAGCAAACTGGTTCCGGTCCCGGCTTGCCGTCTGCTGATGCGTCGCCTGTTCCGAAGTAGCTGCCACATGCCGCTCCTGTACCGCTGCCTGTTCCTGGGCAGTAGGCCTGACCGCAATGCCCCCCGGGCCTCCGTTGAAGCTGGTGCGGTTGTTCACTGTAGTATTGTTCACCGTGGTATTATTGACCACCACGGTACGGTCGATATAAGTATTGTGCACTACCGTCGTATTTACATTCACTACAGCCGTATTATACCGGAAAGCCCCTCCTTCCCATCTTCCCCCTCCAAATCCGGAGCCTCCATATCCATATCCATAATTCACCCCGCCATAGAAACCGATATGCGGACCCCAGTAACCGGCATGCCATCCATAGATACCACCTGCATAGCCCCAATAACAAGGGGTCCATAAATAGCCAACCATCGGCGGACGTACCCAGACTCCGGGTACCCAGTAATATCCATCCACATCATCATAAGCCCAGTAACCGGGCGTCCAAAGATATCCATCCATCGGACAGGGAGGTTGGGTATAGACCGGTAAGGCAGGTGGGGCGATCCTTGCCGATATCGTGATCCCTATGCTGACCTGACCATAAGTCCTGGAGTCAGCCAGGAAGAAGATCAGCAGGAGTGTGCTAAGTATTGTGGTCTTTTTCATATGTAATGTTTTTAGGTTGTGATTGGTTATGAGGGTAAGATGCAATTAGAACGCCAAAGTTTAATTCCGGGAGCCGGGCCAGGGGAGGACTAACCGATCGTTAACAAATAAGAGAAGCCCGAAAGATGGACTTTCGGGCTTTCGGGTCTAATGATGCGCCTTTGGCGAAAACGCCCGTGGCGTTTTTAGCGATATTTCTTATCTACCAACTCCTCGTACTCCGGGTGTTTCTTCAGGTAACCGCCGACGAAAGGACAGTATACCATAACAGGTATTTTATGGTCCCGGGCATAGGTCAGCGCATATTCAGCCAGGGCAGAAGCAATGCCTCTCCCACTGAGCTTATCCGGCACCTGGGTATGCATCAGCGCTATGTCCCCCTTATAATAACGATATTCGAGAAAAGCAATCTCTCCCTCTGCTCTTACCTGGAATTGCTGCTCCTTTTCATTGTTCAGGATAATGATCGGTTCCATACTCCCCGTTATTTTTTTATAATTTGTTACAGATGATGAAAATCTATTATTTTTGTTCAACCGGTGGAAATTTACGGATAAGCACATTCCCAAATAGGATGTTCCCGTAAATATTGGCGAATAATACGCTTCAAGCCCCTTACTGAAGACGTAAAATTCACAATTTCATGGAATTACCCCCTTAAAGCCGAAAACTTTTCGCATTTTTGCATTACACTAACTTCACTACCCAACGGCAATAGCGAATGAAGCAATCCATTTACGAGTCTTTGTTGGCAAAGAAGAAAAAGGGTCAAAAATCCTTTGCCGTTCTGATCGATCCGGACAATGTGAACGCAGCAAAGATCGATGAACTTACCCACCTCACTGTCAGTGCAGGAGTGGATTATTTATTGGTTGGGGGTAGCCTCGTCATATCCAATCACCTTGACGAGGTAGTACAGCATATCCGCCGGAATTGTTCCATCCCCGTCATTCTCTTCCCCGGCACCCCTTCACAGGTATCCCGTTATGCCGATGGCTTACTCTACCTGTCCCTTATTTCGGGCAGGAACCCCGAACTGCTGATCGGGCAGCATGTCATCTCAGCGCCCGCCGTCCGGCAAAGTGGGCTGGAGATCATTTCCACCGGCTATATGGTCATCGACGGAGGAGCACCCACTACCGTCTCTTATATCAGCAATGCGACTCCCATCCCGGCCGATAAGAATGAGATCGCCCTTTGCACGGCTATGGCAGGGGAAATGCTGGGCATGAAGCTAATCTATATGGACGCAGGCAGCGGAGCCCGGCACCCCATCCGGGAAGAAATGATCGCTGCCGTCGCCTCGCACGTCGACGTACCTATCGTAGTCGGCGGTGGCATCCGCGACCCGGAAAAAGCCTACCGCAACTGTAAGGCAGGCGCCGATATCATCGTAGTAGGCAATGCCATCGAAAAAGACCCTACCCTTATCCGGGAAATGGCAGATGCCATCCATTCCGTACCGATGATTGAATCCTGAGAACTCCCCGCGCCCCCCTCCCGGAACTCCGAAAAGTCCAACCATACCCTTACGGGCTTTATCTTATAAGCATTTATACTTACATGAATATAAAATATCAAATAAGTATACTAATAGTTTCATATTCTTGTTTTATTTAAATAAATCAATATATCCTTTCAGTCGCAACCATAGAACCCTGAAAAACCATTCAATGCTTACCCCTCTCAACCCGCAACAACCTGTTTCCTCCCCTATTCATGTGTCCGTGAACAATGTCCGGGCAAAAAGGACATCCCCTTCCAAAAAGCAGGTTTCATCCGACAATACGGAACAGCAGGATCTGATATCCCTGGAAAAAGAGATCTTTCAGCTCAATATGCAGCCGGGTATTTCCATCCGGGAAGTCACCAACACCTTATTGGAGAAAATCGAAAAGCTGTATCCGGGAGCCTTGTGTTCGGTCCTGCGGTTAGAGTCTGATGGTACTCTCCGGCACTATGCGGCCCCCAGCCTTCCTTCCGCCTATACAGACCTGATCAACGGAGTGAAACCGGGTCCCAAAGCCGGGTCCTGCGGCACCGCCGTTCACGAGAACAAAGTCATTATCGTCAGCGATATTCAAAACGACCCTTTATGGGAAGACTATAAACTCATTGCCGCTCAATTCGATCTGAAATCCTGCTGGTCCGTCCCCATTCATCATTCCAAGGGGAGGATCCTGGGCTCTCTCGCCATCTATCATCGCTATATCAGCACCCCGACGGAAGCCAAGCAAAAGACCATCGAACGGCTGGCTTTCGTACTGGGAATACTCATCGAGAACAGCGAGAACGTGGAGAGCCTGCGACTATCGAATGAACGATATAACCTGGTGGCACAAGCTACCCATGATATGATCTGGGACTGGGACTTGCAAAAAAATGAGATCTTCAGGAACGAGGAAGGGCTGCGCATTATTTATGGATTCTCCACCAACGAACCCATCAGGCATATCGATAACTGGGTAGAACGGATACATACGGATGACAGGCGACGGGTAAAGCAGGCCATTGCCGCTATCCATCACGACCCCACGAATACGACCTTTCAGGCGGAATACCGGTTCTTGCGGGGCGACGGGAAATATGTCTCCATTTATGACAGGGGATATATTATGAGGAACGAGGCCGGGAAACCCACCCGCGTGATCGGTGCAGCACAGGATATAACGGAGCGGATCCGGTTACAGGATCAGCTGATGGAAGAAAAGAACCTCCGGCAGGAAGAGATCATGAAAGCCACCCTCGGTGTCCAGGAGAAGGAAAGGAATGAAATCGGCTATGAGTTACACGACAACGTCAATCAGATCCTCACATCCGCCAAGCTATACCTGGAATGCGTAGGACGCTGGGACGACAAAAAAGAAGAATACCGGCTTATGAGCCTGGACCTCATCAATAAAAGCGTTGAAGAAATCCGGAGGCTGTCCAAATCCCTGGTGCAGCCCAGGCTGAATGATGTCGGACTCGCTCAGGCCATAGAAGACATTCTTGAAAATATCCGGGTCACCCGGCAGTTATCCATTGTGCTGCAATATGAAGGTTTTGACGAGAGCCGGCTGGACCACGGGCTAAAGCTGGCCATTTACCGGATCATCCAGGAGCAAACGACCAATATCATCAAGCATGCCCGGGCTTCTGCAGCAAGGATCGAATTATACCAGGAGCATAACTATACCGTTCTGAAAATAATAGACAACGGGGAAGGATTTGATCCTTCCCTTTTAAGAAAAGGGATCGGGTTTACGAATATCATTAACCGGTCTGCCGTCCACCATGGGAAAGTAGAGATAAATTCCGCTCCTGGTAAGGGTTGCAGCCTGTCTATTCTTTTCAACCAGGATATCGCTTCTATCCGTATCCCGGGCTGAGCCTTATTCCCCCATTTTCGCCCGAACGGCGGAAAGAAAATCTTCCGGCCGGTCGACGAAAAATAAGAGGGTATCCGCTTTTTGACGGATGCCGAAAAAGCGGTTCACCAGGAGGGGTTGTTTCAGCCTGAGCAGGATATTGTGGTTTTCCAGGCCTCTGAGCAAGGCAAGCTTCACCGTCAGCGGCGCCGCGTCTTTATCTTTCTTCCCTTTTTTTCCATCAAAGAAGATTTCACCGATATTATCGATCCGCACGGAGACATCCGCAGCCAGCCCGTTACGAAGCTCCAGGGACTGCTCCCCGATCAGGATGGGCCTCGACCGGATCGCCCGCATATGGGCATATAACTGGAGAGCGGTGTAAACACCCAGCGTCGTGAGAACCCATGCCCCTTTTTTACTCCAAAGCCCCATCAGGAAATGCAGCCCCACCGTCTCCACAAAAAAAATGCAAAGAAAAACGCCTAAGATCAGCAGGATCCCATTAGTCTTATAGGACGTGAAAGCGCATACCGGCGAGGGCTCATCGATCCCGGAACCAGCATGGGCAGGCCCTCTCTTTGACCAACGAGCCGTCCGCCTTTTTTGGGGAATAAAGGTATAATACAGGACGGCCATTTCCGAGGCCAGCATATATCCAAGCTTCTCATTTCCCGTCACCTCCTTCAGGATCATCCTGCACCGGGACAGGAAATCCTCCTCTTCCCCGAGCGCTGCAGCAGCCCGTCTTGCCTGATAAAATTTTTTAGCGATCAGGAAGAGCACGAGGCCTTCCGCCAGGGGAGCCACCCAGGTCTTGAGAAGGCTGAGGAAAGAATGGGGCCTGTTGTGCAGTAAGAGACCTGCCAATAATATGCCCGCAATAAATACCCGGACGACCGTCATTTTCGGCACTCTGGAACCCCGGATCACCAGGAAGTATAGTAGTGGGGCCGTTAGGGTCAGGTCAAGAGTGATACCCGTCGAAAGAGCATCGGGCTTTAATAAAAAGACCGGGCTAAAAACAATGATCGTACAGGCAATCATTACCAAAACAGGGAGCCCTATGGCAAGGGTCCAATTCGGCTTGTTCGGAATGGAGGTCATAGCGTAAAGATATTCATTTCACCCGGCAGAAGGGCCTTATTCTGAACAAGAAGACGTGCGAGGAAGAGGACGCGAAAGCGGCCGATACTAGAAGCGCCAGCGATGTGGGCAGGCTTGCTATTCGGCCCTCAGGCTTTTCACCGGGTTAGCCAGCGCGGTACGGATGATCCGAAGGGCGGTGACCGACAGCGCCAGTAGCAGTATAATGCCCACAGGCAGGATGAACATCCAGGCGTTTAACGTGGTATGATACGCATAGGAGGATAGCCAGCGAACCATAGCGATGCCCGCCAACGGCAGGGCGATCCCTGCAGCCCAGGCCACCAGCTTCATGAGGTCGGTGCTGAAGAGAGAAACGATCTGCGGAAGGGAGGCCCCCAGCACTTTGCGGATGCCGATCTCTTTGGTGCGCTGCACGGTGATGAGGGAGACCAGCCCATACAGGCCCAGGCAGGATATAAAAATGGCCAGGCCGGCAAAGGCATTGAACAATAGGAGGGTCATCCTGTCCTGCTTATATTGCCCGTTAAAGCTCTCATCCATGAAAAAATAATCGAAAGGCAGGGATGGAAAATATTGCTTCCATATTTCCTTCATCCGGGGCAACTGCTGCGGCGGGGCCTTCACCAGGGCGGCGACCAGGGGATTATTGGTGTTATAGATCATCACCGCCGGCTCTATCACATTGTGCAGGGACTTAAAGAAGAAATTTTTCATCACCCCCACCACTTTCCCCTTGCAGCCGCCCCCTTCCAGGGACTGGCCGATAGCCGATTTCCAACCCATGTTCTTCACGAATGCCTCATTGACGAGAAATCCCTCTTTTTTGTCGGTGGAGAAGCTATCCGATAAATTCCTCCCTTCCGCCAGGGAGATATGCAAGAGAGGCAGGAACTGCGGATCGATAAAAAAATAATTGCACATAAATTCTCTTTTCCTGCCCTCCGAATAGGCAGTCGTACTGGACATCGACGCACCTCCCTCGGGCAGGCCGCTGCCAACCGTAACGCCCCGGATCCCGGCCTCATGCCGCAGGGCCTCGCAGAAAGCTTTCGATCCGGCCTGGGAACTGGAGTCGATAGGCAAGGTCACACAGGCCATCTGCGACCGGTCGACACCCAGGTCCTTATGCTCTATGAACCGCATCTGGTTGTAGATGACAACCGTCCCTACCAGCATGGCCAGGGCTATGACGAACTGCACCACAGTTAGCATTTTCCGCAGTCCCACCCCTTTCGCATCACTGGTCGCACGGCCTTTTAAAGCCTTTAAGGGGTTGAACCGGGATAACACGAAGGCAGGGTAAATACCGGCCAATATAGCCGTTACCGGGAAAAGCAGGGCCAGAAAAAGGAATCCTTTCCAATCGCCCAGGGAAAGATGAGTGGATAGCGCCCTGTTAAAGAAAGGGATGCCTGCCAGCACCAGCCCGATGGCGATCAGCCAGGCAAGGGCCATGAGAAAGAAAGACTCTCCCAGGAACTGGCGGATCAACTGGAAAGGCCGGGCGCCAATCGTCTTGCGGACTGCCACTTCCTTTGCCCTTTCCGTGGCCTTTGCAGTGGACAGGTTGATATAATTCAGTAGGGCGATCACCAGTATGAAAGCAGCCAGCGCTGAGAATATCGTATTGAATGGGCGGTTGCCTTTGGGTGTATCCCCCAGCTTGCTTTTACTGAAATGCAGGTCCGCCAGCGCCTCCGTTTCAAAGGAAAAATGATATCCTTTGGCCTCCGCCCTGTCGAGCTCGGGCTGGACATATTTAGCAGCGAGAACGGAAAGCTGGCGGCCCAGCTGCCGCAGGTCAGGCTTCCCCCGGAATAATACGAAAGTGTAGGCCGAGAGATCGTCCACGACCCAATTGGTAGCTTTGGTAAAATCCTTTGCAACAAGGGCCCCGATCTCCATATCGGAATTGGAAGGCCGGTCCTCGATCACAGCCGTGACCCGAAGATGCTGGCCGTTGCAGACCAGTACCTGGCCCAGCGCACTGGCCCCGCCAAAATATTTTTTAGCGATGCTCTTCGTCAGAATAATGGAATTAGGCGCCGCCAGAGCACCCGCAGCCGATCCCTCCAGGAAAGAGAAGGTAAAGACCTTAAAAATACTTTGCTCCGAGTAATAGAAGTTCTCTTCCTTGAAGACCTCGGCCCCTTTCCGGACGTTGATCGCCGCCTGCTCCACCCGAACGGCCGCCTCTATCTCCGGGCAATCCCGGAGCAACGCATCTGCCAAAGGCATGGAGCTGAAAGCTATAGACATATCCGATTCCGGTGAGTGCAGAACAGTCGTCACCCGGGCAATCCGGTCGATACGGGTATTATACCGGTCGTAGTTCAGCTCGAAATGAACATACAGATAAATTAGCAGGCAGGCAGCGATGCCGATGGAAAGACCAAGAATATTGATAAGAGAAAAAGAGAAATGACGGGCCAGATAGCGGCAGCTTGTTTTCCAATAATGCAGTATCATAGATAAATCAGGTTATTCCACTAAAAATACAGATTGAATAACCCGCTTTTTCTACTTCCGGGAATTTAAGGTTTAATTTAAGATATTATAATTATTGATAATACAAAAACAGCCTGATTTCACATTAATTTATCCAAAAATAATCTCCCAAAAAGCCTTTGCAACTAAAAAAATGTCTTTCTTTGCATGGTAAAACTATTTACATCAATTTCATCTGACATTGAAATGAAAAAAAACTCACCCATATCACACTACTTAGTGATATTGCACGCCTTCAATAAGCGTGGGTTTTTTGCTGCGCCCCTGTGCTCAGTTTTTTCCGTTCGCCCTGTTCCCTTTTGGGTACGACGTTGATACCACCTTACCATAGCGTCCTCTTCTATTAGTGGCCTATACCCTGTCCTCAAACGGTCTGTTTTTTGCAATTAACACCGTTCCAGCAATGGAGGATCATTCAATCATTCAAGAGCACACAGCAACAATGGAACAACAGTTTAAAATTATAATAGCCGATCAGTCTCACCAGGATTTCGCCCGCATAATCTGCGACGAAATGGAATCCTCTGCAAAAGCCAGAGGTACCGGTATTGCCAAAAGGAGCCCCGACTATATCCAGGAAAAAATGCGGGAAGGCAAAGCCGTGATCGCCTTCACCAATGAGGGCGTCTGGGCAGGCTTCTGCTATATCGAAACCTGGAGCCATGGGGAATATGTCGCCAACTCCGGACTGATCGTAGCCCCGCCTTTCCGTAAAAGCGGTCTGGCCAAACAGATCAAGAAAATAATATTCGAGTTGAGCCGGAAGACCTATCCGGAGTCAAAGATCTTCGGTCTCACCACCGGCCTGGCCGTCATGAAGATCAACTCCGAACTGGGTTATGAACCCGTCACCTATTCCGAGCTTACCCAGGACGAAGCTTTCTGGGCCGGATGCAAAAGCTGCGTCAACTACGAGATCCTCATGAGTAAGGAAAGAAAGAACTGTATGTGCACCGCCATGCTCTATGATCCCAAAGATCACTACGAGCCGGAAGAGACCACACAGGACTTTAAAAAACATTCCAAACTCTACGAACGCTTCATGCGTATCAAACAATGGAAACTCCTGGCCCCCTTTATGAATCATAAGACCGAGAAAAACGGCAACAGCAAATCCGGGGGCGCCCCTGATGGAGCAAAAAGGTCCAGATCTTTGTTTCATACTTTCTTTAACTTCTAACATTCACTGAAAAAATCATCGTACAAGCCATGAACAATAAGGTCGTATTAGCATACAGTGGCGGATTGGACACTACCTATTGCGCCATCTATCTCCAAAAAATAAAGAACCTGGAAATACATGCCCTTACGGTAAATACGGGAGGATTCAGCGAGAAGGAGATCGAACAGATAGCCGCCAGAGCAAAAAACCTGGGGGTAGCCTCCTTCCAATGCGTGGATGTGACAAAAGAATACTACGAAAGCTGTATCAAATACCTCATCTTCGGCAATGTATTAAAGAACGCCACCTATCCCCTGAGCGTCAGCGCTGAAAGAATGGTGCAGGCCATCGCCGTAGCAGAACACGTGAAAAAGACAGGCGCCGCCTTCGTCGCCCATGGCAGCACCGGAGCCGGCAACGACCAGGTGCGCTTTGATATGGTATTCCAGAGCATGCTCCCCGGTGTGGAGATCATTACTCCTATCCGCGACCTGAAATTGAGCCGCGAAGAAGAAATTGCTTTTTTGAAGGAACATGGGGTGGAAATGAACGTGGAAAAAGCAAAATACAGCATCAATAAAGGACTCTGGGGGACTTCCGTCGGCGGAAAGGAAACCCTCACTTCCAAAGACTACCTGCCCGAAGAAGCCTGGCCAACCCCCGTTACGGAGACGGGGACCCGATCCCTTGAATTGGAATTTGAAAAAGGAGAGTTAAGGTCCGTAGACGGAAAAAAATTCAAGAACCCGGTAGAAGCCATCCAACACCTGCAAGCCATTGCTCAGCCTTATGGCGTAGGCAGGGACATCCATGTAGGAGATACCATCATCGGCATCAAAGGCCGTGTCGGATTTGAAGCCGCCGCCCCTTTGATCATCATCAAAGCGCATCATCTGCTGGAAAAACATACTCTCACTAAATGGCAGTTATACTGGAAAGATCAGTTGAGCACCTGGTACGGGAACTGGTTGCATGAAGGCCAGATGCTCGATCCTACCATGCGTAATATTGAAAAATTCCTGGAAGACACCCAGGTTACCGTCACAGGCAAGGCTTTTGTCACCCTGCAGCCTTATCGTTTCACCGTCACGGGCATTGAAAGCGCTCATGATCTCATGAGCAGCAAATTCGGCAGCTATGGAGAAATGAACAAAGGCTGGAGCGGAGATGACGTAAAAGGCTTTGCCAAAATATTCGGCAACCAATCCGCTATCTATCATAAAGTAAACGAGCCTGCCTCATGAATACCGTCTCCAGGCTACATCCCCTGAAACATTATTTATGGGGAGAGCACTGTGACGGATGGAACCTGGTAGATCATTCGGACTTGTCAGTGAAAATGGAAAGAATGCCGCCTCATACGGCCGAGCAGGATCATTTTCATGAGCATGCCCGTCAATTCTTTTTCATCCTGAAAGGGAGGGCGGTCTTTCATACCGAAGAAGGTCAGATAGAAGTGAAAGAACAGGAGGGCCTGGAGATGAGACCGGGGCTCCGGCACCGGATCGCGAATGAAGGCGAAGAAGACCTGGAATTTATTCTTTGCTCACAGCCCTCCACGGCAGGAGACAGGACTAATATAAAATAGCGTTATGGCAACAATCAGGGCAGGCATTATCGGAGGCGCCGGGTACACCGGCGGGGAAATGATCCGGATATTGATTAATCATCCGGATGTGGAAATGAGCTTTGTGCATAGCAAGAGCAATGCTGGTAAATTCCTCTATGAAATACACGAAGACCTGGTCGGCGACACCGATCAGCAATTTTCCGCCAATTGGCATAGCGATGTAGAGGTATTATTTCTTTGCGTAGGCCATGGGGAAGCGAAAAAATTCCTGGAAGAACACGCGGCCGGTCTGGGCAGCGCCCGGATCATCGACCTCTCCCAGGATTATCGCCTGCATAAGAACGGGCAGCTCCCCAACATACCGGGCCTTGCCGGCTCCCCTTTCATATACGGTCTTCCGGAACTTAACAGGGAAGCCATCCGCTCCGCCCGGTATATCGCCAATCCCGGCTGCTTCGCGACGACGATCCAGTTGGGACTGCTGCCCCTGGCCAAAGCCGGCCTCCTCCGGAAGGCAGACGTCTATACTACCGGCATCACCGGCTCCACCGGCGCAGGACAAAGTCTGTCAGCAACGTCTCACTTCTCCTGGAGAGCTAATAATATCCAGGCGTATAAGACCCTGACGCATCAACACCTGAAAGAGATCGGTCAGTCCCTGCAACAATTGGAGCCTTCCGGAGCGTCTATCCATTTCATCCCCTGGCGGGGCGATTTCACCCGCGGCATCTTCGTCAGCTCCCAGCTTCGCTGTGACCGGACGATAGAAGACCTTACGGCTCTCTATGAAGATTTCTATCACGGCCACCCCTTCACTATCCTTAGCCAGTCGGCTATTTCGCTGAAGCAGGTGGTCAATACCAATAAATGTCTCATCCAGCTGGAGCGGCAGGGCGAACAACTCGTCATCCATTCAGCGATCGATAATCTGGTGAAAGGAGCTTCCGGGCAGGCGGTTCAGAATATGAACCTGCTGTTCGGCCTGGACGAAACAGCCGGACTGCATTTGAAAGCAAACGCATTTTAAAAAGAAAGAATATGAAATTATTTGACGTCTATCCTATCAATGACATTACTATCGTGAAAGCTAAAGGATCCTATGTCTGGGACCAGGAAGGACAACAATACCTCGACCTCTATGGCGGCCACGCAGTAATATCTATTGGACATACTCACCCGCATTATGTACAGCGTCTTACCGACCAGCTGAATAAAGTGGGATTTTATTCCAACTCGATCCATATCCCCCTGCAAGTGGAACTGGCGGATAAACTGGGTAAAATATCCGGCCGGCCGGACTACCAGCTGTTCCTCTGCAATTCCGGTGCGGAAGCCAACGAAAATGCCCTGAAACTGGCCTCTTTTCATAACGGCCGCAAAAAGATCATCGCTTTTACCAAATCATTTCATGGCCGGACCTCCCTGGCTGTGGCCGTTACGGACAACCCCGCCATCCAGGCGCCGGTTAACCAGACGGACAATGTCATCTTCCTCCCCTTCAACGATGAGGCGGCCCTTGAAGCCTGCTTCAAGGCACAGGGAGAGGAGATATCCTCCGTCATCGTAGAAGGCATACAGGGAGTAGGAGGCATCAAAGAAGCTTCAACCCCCTTCTTACAAAAGATAAGCCAGCTCTGTAAAAAATATAATGCCGTATTCATCGCCGACAGCGTACAATGCGGATACGGACGCAGCGGAAAGTTCTTTTCCCACGATTACGCCGGCGTAGATGCGGATATCTATACCATGGCCAAAGGAATGGGCAATGGATTCCCCGTAGCCGGCATCATTATCGCTCCGCACCTGCAGCCCAAACATGGTATGCTGGGCACTACTTTCGGAGGCAATCACCTGGCCTGCGCCGCCGCATTGGCCGTGCTGGAAGTGATCGAACAGGAGAAACTGATGAACAATGCCGTGGAAACAGGAAATTACCTGATGGAGCAATTGAAGAAAATACCCCAGCTCCAGAATATCCGGGGCAAAGGACTGATGATCGGATTCGATATCCCTGAAAAATTGAAGGACCTGCGGAAAAATCTTTTGTTCCAGCAACATATTTTCACCGGAGAGGCCAAGCCCAATACCATCCGCCTGTTGCCTTCCCTGGCGCTGCGGAAAAAAGACGCCGATGAATTCCTGGAAGCGATCGAAGAAGAAATCAATGCAATGGCCGGCGCTGCAAAGCCCGTTAACTAAACAACAACATGAAAAATTTCATTTCCGCTCCTGATGCAACCGACATCAACAGCCTGGTGCAGTCGGCCCTGGCTTATAAAGCCAACCCTCTTAAGGACAGGAGCCTGGGGGCCAATAAAAGAGTAGGCCTGCTATTCCTGAACCCCAGCATGCGTACCCGGCTGAGTACCCAGATAGCGGCGCAGAACCTGGGCGCGGAAGCCATCGTCTTCAACGTAGACAAAGAAGGCTGGGCCCTGGAATTTGAAGAAGAAGCCATCATGAGCGGCAATACGGTAGAGCATGTGAAGGACGCGGCTCCCATCATGGGCAATTATTTCGATATCCTTTGCATCCGCACCTTCCCCTCCCTGAAGAATAAGGAGGATGACTATAGCGAATTATATATCAAGCAATTCATCAAATATTCCGGCATCCCGGTGGTAAGCCTGGAGAGCGCCACCCTGCATCCGCTGCAAAGCCTCACGGATGTGATCACCATTACCGAGAGCCTGCAGGGCAGCGCGGACCGGGGATCAGCCAGCCACGCATCTGAGTCCGGCTTAGCAAGCGCCCCCGGCCGCCGTCCAAAGATCGTGCTCACCTGGGCCCCCCATGTAAAAGCCCTTCCCCAATGTGTGGCCAATAGCTTCTCCCAATGGATCAATGCTTGGGGACAGGCCGACTTCGTTATTACACACCCGGAAGACTACGAGCTGGATTCAACATTCACCAAAGGAGCCACGATCACGCATAACCAGGACGAAGCCCTGAAAGATGCGGACTTCGTATATGTGAAGAACTGGAGTACCTATAATGATTACGGTAAGATCTATTGCAACGACCCCGAATGGATGCTGACGAATGAGAAACTCCAGCTTACCAATAACGCGAAAGTCATGCATTGCCTGCCAGTGCGCAGGAATGTGGAACTGAGCGATGAAGTATTGGACAGCCCGGCCAGCATTGTAACGCAGGAAGCTTCGAACAGGGTCTGGGCCGCGCAGGCGGTACTTAGCGAAATACTAAAAAATGCCTGAAACGGAAAGTAAAACGCTCTTTTTTGGAAAAGTTATATATAATAAAAATAGGCGGTAATATCATAGACGACGAGACTAAACTCGCCGCCTTTCTCGATGCATTTGCCTCCGTCAAAGGCAAAAAGATCCTGGTACACGGAGGAGGCAAACTGGCTACAAAACTGGCCGACGGATTGGGCATCCGCCAACAGTTGGTCGACGGTCGCCGCATCACGGACACGGAGACCCTCCGGATCGTCACCATGGTCTATGCAGGAACGATCAATAAAAATATCGTGGCCCAATTGCAGGCCCGCGGCTGTAATGCCCTGGGTCTTACCGGAGCGGACGGCAACGCTATTCTCGCCCACAAGAGAGGAGTAACCAGTGCACCCGCTGGCGGAAATGTATCCGGGCCGGCGATCGATTATGGTTATGTGGGCGACGTGGATGCCGTAGATGCGGCCTTCCTCACCAGTCTCCTGGAACAGGGCAGAGTCCTGGTATTCGCTCCTATCACCCATGATGGCAAAGGTCAATTGCTCAATACCAATGCCGACACCATCGCCCAGGAAATAGCCCGGGGACTGAGCGGCTCCTTTGAGACGTGCCTGGTCTACTCTTTTGAAAAGAGCGGCGTGCTGATGAACGCAGAAGATGAAAGCTCCGTGATCGGCAGGATCGACCTCTCTTACTACCAGGAGTTAAAACAGCGGCAGGTGATCTTCGCCGGTATGATCCCCAAGCTGGATAACGCCTTTGCCGCCCTTCGGAGCGGCGTAGGGAAAGTTATTATCGGTCGGGCAGAAGAGCTGCAACAATTATTAGCCGGACAATCCGGAACAACCATCGTACATGATTAATCCAACTATCCATATACTACAGGCGGAAGCCCTCCACCTCTTACGGCAACTGATCGCCATCCCCTCTTTCAGTAAAGAAGAAGAAAAGACGGCGGCGCTGATTGCGGACTATCTGCATTCGAAAAATATTTCTGCTGAAAGGTTGCAAAACAATATCTGGGCGAAGAACAAATATTTCGATGCCCGCAAGTCCACCCTCCTGCTCAACTCTCATCACGATACGGTCAGGCCCAACAAGGCTTATACCCTCGATCCTTTCTCCCCTATCGAGAAGGACGGGAAATTATTCGGGCTGGGTAGCAATGACGCAGGTGGTCCCCTCGTATCCCTCATCGCCACCTTTATCTATTTTTATGACCAGCCGGAACTTGCGTACAACATCGTTCTGGCGGTCACGGCGGAAGAAGAAATATCCGGTCATAACGGCATCGAGTTGCTGTTGCCGGCACTCGGCAGGATCGATTGGGGCATCGTCGGCGAACCGACAAAACTACAATTGGCCGTTGCAGAAAAAGGGTTACTAGTACTGGACTGCATCACGCATGGAAAAGCCGGCCATGCAGCCCGGGAAGAGGGAGAGAACGCTATCTATAAGGCGATCCCGGACATAGAATGGTTTCGTACCTACCGGTATCCTAAGGTATCGGAGCTCCTGGGCCCCGTGAAGATGAGCGTCACCGTGATCCAGACCGACAACAAAGCCCATAACGTAGTGCCTTCCCAATGTCATTTTGTAGTAGATGTGCGCGTGAATGAGCTCTACACTTTTGAAGAGATCCTGGCTATTATCCGGGGGGCCGTCTCCTGCGAGGTAAATCCCAGGAGCCTGCGCATGCGTTCCTCTTCCATTCCCCTGGGTCATCCGGTCGTGCAATCCGGCATCCGGGCAGGAAGAACCTGCTATGGCAGCCCTACCACTTCCGACAAAGCCCTCATGCCCTTCCCCACGTTGAAGACGGGTCCCGGAGATTCGGCCAGGAGCCATACAGCCGACGAATATATCTACCTGGAAGAAATAAAAGAAGGAATTGAATCGTATATTCAGCTAATCGATCCGATCCTGAAAACCGCCAATAATTTATAAATCATGAGTGCAAGTAATAAGCTCTGGAGTAAAGAAAATACCAGCACCTCTCAACTGATCGAGTCCTTCACCGTAGGGCGCGACAAAGAATTCGATATTCTGCTGGCAGAATACGATGTACTGGGTTCGCTGGCGCATACGGAAATGCTGGAAGGAGCCGGACTGCTCACCACGGAAGAACGGACCCTCATCCATAAGGAGCTCCATAATATCCTGTACGAGATCCGCAACGGGCAGTTCTCCATAGGCGAAGACATAGAAGACGTCCATTCACAGGTGGAATGGCTCCTCACCAGCCGCATAGGCGAAGCCGGTAAAAAAATCCATAGCGGTCGCAGCCGGAATGACCAGGTGGCGGTAGACATCAAACTATTTCTGCGGGCGCAGGTTCTGGCCGTGAAAGAAGAGACCCGGCAATTATTCGACCTGCTCCTCACCCTCAGCGAACAATACAAGGCTCAGTTATTACCCGGCTATACTCACCTGCAGATCGCCATGCCCTCTTCCTTTGGCCTCTGGTTCGGCGCTTATGCGGAGAGCCTGGTCGATGACCTTGAATTGCTGGCGGCAGCTTACCATATAACCAATAAAAATCCTTTGGGCAGCGGCGCCGGTTACGGGTCATCCTTTCCCCTGAACAGGGAGCAGACCACCCGCGCCCTGCATTTCGCCACCCTGAATCACAATTCCGTATATGCCCAGATGAGCCGGGGCAAGACGGAAAAGATCGTAGCCTTCGGCCTGGCAGCTATAGGAGCTACCCTCAGCAAGCTCGCCATGGACTGCTGCCTTTACATCAACCAGAATTTCGGTTTTATTTCTTTCCCCCCGGAACTGACCACCGGCAGCAGCATCATGCCCCATAAGAAGAATCCCGACGTATTCGAATTGATCCGGGCGAAATGCAACCGTATCCAGGCCACCCCCAATGAACTGACCCTGCTCATCAATAATCTTCCTTCCGGGTATCACCGGGACCTGCAACTGACAAAAGAGATCCTCTTCCCCGCTATCGGAGAAATAAAAGCCTGTTTGGAGATGACCCGGCTCATGTTATCCCATATTCAGGTGAAAGACGGTATCCTGGAAGACGAAAAATATAAATACCTTTTCAGCGTGGAAGCCGTCAATGAACTGGTGAATCAAGGCATTCCCTTCCGCGAAGCGTACAAACAGGTGGGCAACCAGATCGATAAGGGTGAGTTCACGTTTGATTATAAAAAGCAACTCCACCACACCCATGAAGGCAGCATCGGCAACCTGTCAAATGATAAGATCGCGGAAGAAATGAAGAAGGTCCTGCAGAAATTTGAGAAAGAATAAAATCCCCGGCCTTTTTCAATACTTACCGATTAAATCTTAAATTGTCAGACCAAGCTACTACATTATGAAAATAGTTAACCTGACAATTTCAGCCCTGCTGGGCATGTTTTTTTTGCATTCCATAGCCCTGCAGGCGCAACCCACTCCCCCAACCCCATTCTTTTCAACAGATACTAATTCGAAAGCACAAGCTATCACGGACATACAATCCCATTATGAAGAGTATAAGAAGATAGCCCTGCAGATCTGGGATTATGCGGAAGTAGGTTATAAAGAAGTGAAAAGTTCCGCGCTCCTGCAAAAGACCCTTAGCGCCAGCGGATTTACGGTAAAAGCCGGCGTGGCGGATATCCCCACGGCCTTTGTGGCAGAGTATGGGTCCGGTAAACCCGTGATCGGCATACTGGCTGAATTTGACGCCTTACCGGGCCTGGCCCAACAGGCTGTTCCCGAGAAGACGGCCATCGAAGGAAAAAATGCCGGGCATGGTTGCGGTCATCACTTATTCGGCACCGCTTCCGTCGCTGCCGGCATCGAAATCAAAAAACTGCTCGAAGAGAAAAAACTCAGCGGTACCATACGTGTCTATGGATGCCCGGCAGAAGAGGGCGGATCCGGGAAGGTTTATATGGTGAGAGCAGGGCTGTTCAATGACGTGGATATCGTCATTCACTGGCATCCGGGATCCGAAAACGGAGTAACGCTTACCAGCGCCCTGGCCAATAAATCCGCTAAATTCCGCTTTCATGGATTGGCAGCGCATGCGGCAGCCTCTCCGGACCGGGGCCGGTCTGCCCTGGATGGCGTAGAAGCTATGGACAATATGGTCAACATGATGCGGGAACATATCCCCCAGGAAACAAGGATCCATTATGTCATCACCAACGGAGGAAAAGCGCCGAATGTAGTCCCGGATTTTGCCGAAGTCTATTACTATGTACGCCATCCCAAAAAAGAAGAGGTGGTCCGCATATTCGACTGGGTGACAAAAGCAGCCGAGGGGGCGGCCATGGGGACACAGACTACCGTCGACTATGAGGTCATCGGGGGAACGCATGACCTCTTGCTGAACAGGGTTCTCGCGGAAGACATGCAGAAGAACCTGGAACGTATCGGAGGAGTCAGCTATACGGCAACCGAATCCGAATTCGCTAAAAAATTGCAATCCTCCTTTACCTACAAAGTGCCGGCCATCGAGTCCGCTTCGATGGTCCAGCCGCTGAAAGAACAAAATGATGCAGGCGGCGGCTCCACCGATGTAGGAGATGTCAGTTATGCGGTCCCAACTGTGGGCATGCAGGCGGCCACCTGGGTGCCGGGCACACCCGCCCATAGCTGGCAGGCGACTGCCTGTGGGGGAACGGAGATCGGCACCAAAGGAATGATGGTCGCCGCCAAGACCATGGCCCTTACCGCCATCGACCTGTATACCGACCCTTCCCTGGTTGCCAAAGCAAAAGAAGAATTTTTAAAGAATAAAGGAGACTATCAATACAAGGCGCTTTTAGGAGACCGGAAACCAGCCCTGAATTACCGGGATTAAAAATGGCTACTATACATGAGAAAATTATTACTTGCAGTCCTCGTACTGGCGCTGCTGCTGGCAGGCCTTGTCCTTTTCAATGCGTTCCGGGCAAAGCCCTGGCCTTCCACGAAGGCAGCTCCGTTAGCCGCATTGCCGGACTCGGCCCTTTCGCACATGAGCGAGGCCATCCGCATCCCTACGGTTTCACCGGAAGGTAACCAGATCGACAGCGCTCCTTTTATAGCATACAGGTCCTTCCTGCAAAAATCCTATCCCCTCCTTCATCAGCATCTTGCCCGGACGATCCTTGAAAATTACAGTTACGCCTATACCTGGAAAGGCACAGATTCTTCCCTGCTCCCTATTATTTTAGTAGCGCATTACGATGTGGTGCCGGTAGAAGCTTCGGCTGTCCGATTATGGACCGCCCGGCCTTTTGGTGGAGAAATAAAAGACAGCGCCATTTGGGGAAGAGGCGCCGTCGACGATAAGGCCAGCATGGTATCTATCCTGGAAGCGACAGAATCCCTTTTGCAGCAGGGCTTTACACCCCATCGGACGATCCTTCTCTGCTTTGGCCATAATGAGGAGTCTTCCGGCTCAGGAGCGAAGGCTATTGTCGCCTGGCTGGAACAACAGCAACTTCGGGCAGAGCTGGTAGTCGACGAGGGCGGAGAGATCACTACCAACCGGTTCAAAGACGTTAAAAGGCCCGTTGCCATGATCGGTGTAGGAGAGAAAGGATACGTGACCTTCGAGCTATCGGTAGAGAAACCAGGAGGTCATTCTTCAAAGCCTGATGCGGAGACATCCATCGATATTCTGGCGAAAGCGCTCGTAAAGCTGCGAAGCGTACCAACACCCCGGCGTATCACTCCTCCTATTAAGGAACTCCTGCTAAGGATCAGCGGTAGCTCCGAAAACCTGATGAATAAAATCGCCCTGAACAATCTCTGGCTTTTCGAAGGAAGGGTGAAGTCCCAGCTGGCCGCCGAGCCGGATAGCAGGGCGATGATCAGCACAACCATCGTTCCGACGATCATAGAGAGCGGCGTCCGGGAAAATGTAGTTCCCTCTAACGCAAAAGCCATTGTAAACTCACGCATTCTGCCGGGAGAGACCTACCAGGAGGTGGAAGCTTTTGTAAGGCATGCCATCGGAGACGACCGGGTAAAGATCCGGATAGCAGGAGATTTTGCTACCGACCCTTCTTCCACTACGGATGCCGGCGGAGTCGCCTTTAAAAAAGTAGAACAGGCCGCCTCAGCCGTAATGGATGATCTCATTCCCGCTCCCTTTATCATGCTGGGTGCGACAGATTCGAGATCCTACCGGGCCATCAGCGATGGGGTGATCAATTTTTGCCCCCTCACGGACAGTAAAGGATTTCATGGCATCAATGAAAGACTGCCCATTAAAGATTTTCAACGGGCCATCGGCTTTTATAAGATCCTGATAAAGGATTCTATCTAAGGGCCGGTGGATTGGCCGCCAGGATTGGGAGTCCTGATTTTTCCCCGTAAATTAGTTACCTGATGCAAACTGAAAACAGAATACCGTCCGAAAGAATGCTGGAGACCGAAAGGACCTTCCTGAGCTTATTGACGGAAGAAGATCTGCCCGCCATGATGGAAATGGCCAGGGAGCCGGATACCTTTAAATATATTAAGAAGCTGCATATCATGACCGAGTCGGAGTATACCCGTTTCCTGCAGGTCAAACTGGAGCAGATCCACGATAAGACAGGCTTCCATTGGGCAGTCTGGCTTAAGGGACCTCCGCCGGCCAGTCTGGCTGGCGCAACCGGCAAGCCCTCCCGCACTTTTATCGGCGCCGTCAATCTCAATCCCATCGCCGGCACCCCCATGATGCAGATCGGCTGCCAGCTGAAGAGGGATTACTGGCGCCAGGGATTTGCCTCCGAGCTGACCAGGCGAATACTGGATTTCGGAATGAACGAGGCCAGGCTAAAGGCGGTTTATGGCGTCTTTGAAAAAGAAAACGATGCTTCCCGCAGGCTATTGGAAAAGCTGGGTTTTGTCTGGCAGGAGACCCGGGACGAACAGGGAATAACATTGGAGATCCATAAATACCCTGCTTAAAAGACCACCACCGGCAACCGGCTTATCGCATTTGTGTGGCATCCACCCTGGAAGGGGTATCCGTTCCCGCTACGATCGTACGCGAGCTGAGGGCAATGGACTTAATGATCCGGGCCATATTATTCATATCCAGCGTGCCGATCTCATCTCCCTGTGTATGGTAATATTTTTCCGAATCCATTTTGGACGTGGAAATAGTATGCGCGGGAACGCCATGCCTGGCCAGGCTTGCATTATCGGACCGGTAAAACAATTGCTGATCGGGATAAGGATCGGGATAAAAAGTAAACTGGCTTCCAACCAGATTCTTTTCCAGGATCTTCCCCATATCCGTTCTTTCATATCCGGTGATAAAAGCCGAATTCGTACCCCATTTACTTTCTGTGCCGATCATTTCAATATTGAACATGGCCATCACAGCCGCCGGCTCGAACTGGCTGGAAAAATACTGAGACCCGTATTCCCCGATCTCTTCGGCAGTGAAGGTAGCAAAGACGAGCGTGCGTTCATTATTATGCAGCTTGCCGAAATATTTTGCCAGCATGAGTACCGCCGTAGTTCCACTGGCATCGTCATTGGCTCCGTTAAAGATTGAATCGCCCTTGTTATCCGGCTGGCCTACCCCTAAGTGATCATAGTGGCCCGAAAAGATCACGTATTCATTTTTCTTCGATTTGCCTGGCAGGATCCCTACCACATTTGCCAGCTTCGACTCTTTGATCTCCTGGTCCACCCCAATCGAGTAATGCACCGGGTCAACGGTCGTAAGGACAAACACCAAACTACGTCCGGACTTGAATTGCTGGCTTCCAAAATTTGCCAGCCGGGCAAAATACTTAGTGAAACTGGTATCCACCAATACGAGGTAGCTCTTGCGGTCCTGGGTGATATATTTAAAAGCCTCCGGCATGAAGGAGGAGCCTGCCTTAATAAAGACTTTTTCATACCCGCTCTGTTCGGTAACAGCCAGGTGTGTCTCCGAAGAAAAAGCGGCGATCGTTCCGGCCGGCAGCGGGTTGCCGTCAAAATTTCCGTTGGCAGATAAAGTCTTCGCCTGGATCAGGGAGAAGGGCTGGCGGTAGCTGCTGCTGCCATTCCAGGTCTGCAGACCTGCTTCTTTAAACTGTGTTTCGATAAAATCGGCCGCTCTTTCAATATCGGGGGTGAAACTGGCCCTTCCACGCATGTCATCAGCTGCCAATACTTTTTCGATGCGTTCTACAGCAGCCGGGTTGATTATTTTATCGATGTCCTGCGCCTGCAGGTGGAGAGTCGTCAAAAATAGGGAGCTTGCGAATAGTATTTGCTTCATAACAGGATAAGTTTTAGCATTTATTTCGAGTAAACCGGATCCGGTCACAAGCTCATCATCTCCTTAAATTTCACCGTCTGCCTGCGGCTAACCTCGATCTTTTCCCCTCCTTTCATTTCCAGTAACAAGCCCCCGTTAAAATAAGGTTCTATCTTTTCGATCAGACGCAGGTTCACAATATGTTTACGGTTGGCCCGGAAGAACACCTTCTCATCCAGCCTTTCTTCCAGTGCATTCAGTGATTTCAGGATCAGGGGTTTGTTCGGTCCGAAATAAACTTTGGCATAGTTGCCTACGCTTTCAAACAGCCTTATATCCGACAATTTTACGAACCAGCAACGTTCTCCGTCCTTGACGAATACCTGGTCATGTTCGTTCAGGATACTCCGGTTAACGGAGATCGTATGATCCGAGATCGGCTCTTTATCTTCTTCCAACTGTAATTTCTGAAGGGCATCTGCCAGTCTTTTGGGTTCGACCGGCTTCAATAGGTAATCCAGTGCATTGACCTCAAAAGCCTTCAGTGCATATTCATCGTAGGCCGTGGTAAAGATGACATTGGGAGCTCTCTCCAGCTCAGACAGCATGTCAAACCCTGTTTTTCCCGGCATCTGTATATCCAGAAAGATCAGGTCCGGGCTGAGTGTGTCAATTTTTTCTACCCCCTCGCTGGCATTGGCCGCTTCAGCGATCACCTCGATCTCAGGGAAATCCAGCAGTAATTTCTTCAATTCATTCCTGGCGAGACGTTCGTCGTCGATGATAATAGCTCTGATCATAAAAATTCTATATTATTTACTCAGGTCGACCGGTATCAATACCCGTGCCTGCACGGTATTGCCGTTCACTTCCCGGATATCGAAATTTGCTCTTTGGCCGAAGAGGATCTGCAGCCTGTTCTTCGTACTGGCCAGCCCGAAACCATCCCCGTTACGCGACCCGTTCAGGTAGCCCGTATTGGTGATCATCAGCTCATGAAAGTCATCCTTGAAATCGGAGACGATCTTCACGATACCTCCGTCCACCTGTTTGCTGATCCCGTGTTTAATGGCATTTTCCACCAGGGTCTGCAGCATCATCGGAGGGATGGGCTGATCAAGGGTATCCTCGTCGATATCGTATTCGATCTGCAGGCGATCCTCGAAGCGGATATGCTCCAGGGCCAGGTAGTCCTTTACGATATTCAATTCTTTTTCAAAAGTCACCGTCTCCAGTTTCTCCGCCTGCATGCTGCTGCGAAGGATATTGCTCAACTCCGTGATCGCCGTCCTTGCCCGGGCGGGATTTTCATCCACCAGGGCCCGGATACTGTTCAGGGCGTTGAAAATAAAATGAGGGTTGATATGGGCTTTGATGGTCTTTAATTCCAGCTCTTTCACCAGGGCCTCCAGCTTCAGCGTATCCAGTTGCTGCTTACGGCTATTCTCGATATAGTGATAGAAATAGTAGATCAGGGTCCAGGGAACGATCAAAAGGCCGCTATCCAGCGATGTAGTCAATAGCCGGGGCATGAAATCCACCTTATTCCGGGCGAGGGACACCAGGTTCAGGGCATCCACTACCAGGATCCGTACCAGACCGGCGCCGATACAGGTAAACAAGATCCCGATAAGGAATTTAGGCAGCGCCTTTTCCACCGGCAACAGGAGCCAGCCCGATCTCCGGATCACTTCCCGGAATATATGCGTGATAAAAATACCGGAAAGCACAGAGACGGCCATCAGGCCGATCAGCTTATCGGTGATCTTTTGATCCAATGTAGACGAATTCAGCACCAGGACCAATGCCAAAAAACCCCAGCCCCCAATCTGGCACCACCAATAATATTTACTTACATTTTTAGGCATACTCACTATTGAATTATTCAAAACTAGCCTTTTCCTCCTGCCGGAACTTCTTATTTTGTACTAATGGCCAAATTTAGTAGGCCATCGGTCCAGTTCGGTCCAGTATGGTACACAGAGACAAAATCCACGCCGGGCCTTCTCCGTACCCGAGCCCTTCCCCGCTAAAAACCCACCCTTGCGGGGTATGGATCCGGGGGAGCTGCCTCCCCTGATCCCGGCGGGCGGACGGCTTTTCCGGCAGAGCGGATGACCTTTCCCCGGGCCCTTGGATGGTTTTCCGGGGGATAAAAGGGTGATTTGGACGTTTTGCCAGGGTGATACACCGTTTACGGCTAAATCTACGTTATAAAACTGTATTTTTACACTAGTTAAAGAACTCGAATGGAAATTACGCCAGGAGCTTTGTTACAAGCCATCAATTCCCCTGCTGACCTTAAAAAACTTAGCAGAGAACAGTTACACCAGGTGTCTACCGAATTGCGTCAGTATATCATTGACACCGTCAGTGTTCATGGAGGCCATTTCGCAGCCAGCCTGGGAGTGGTCGAACTCACGGTGGCCCTCCATTACGTCTTCAATACTCCCTATGATCAGTTGGTATGGGATGTAGGCCACCAGGCCTACGGGCATAAGATCCTCACGGGGCGCCGCGATGATTTCAGCAGCAATCGTAAATATAATGGCCTGAGCGGATTTCCCAAACGCAGCGAGAGCGAGTATGACAGCTTTGGCGTAGGACATTCTTCCACCTCCATCAGCGCGGCCCTGGGCATGGCGATGGCGGCCAAATACAAAGGCGAGACGGACCGTAAGGCCGTAGCCATCATCGGGGACGGAGCGATGACGGCAGGCCTGGCCTTCGAAGGCATGAATCACGCCGGAGTAGCGGATACCGACCTGCTGATCATCCTGAATGACAATTGCATGAGCATCGACCCCAACGTCGGCGCCCTGAAAGAATATCTCACCGATATCACCACCTCCGCGACCTACAACCGCCTGAAGGACGATATCTGGAAGGCCCTCGGCAAACTGCCTATCGGCAGCCATTTCAGCCGGGATATAGCTAGTAAAATAGAACATAGCATCAAGGGCTTTATCAGCCGGAGCAGCAATTTATTTGAGTCGCTGAACCTCCGCTATTTCGGGCCTATCGACGGGCACAATATCACCAAGCTGGTAGATACCCTCACGGATCTTCAGCAGATCCCCGGCCCCAAATTACTGCACATCATGACGGTAAAGGGTAAAGGTTATGCGCTGGCGGAAAAAGACCAAACCAAATGGCATGCTCCCGGCCTCTTCGATAAGATCACCGGTGAAATTTATAAGAAACGATACGAAACACCCCAGCCTCCCAAATACCAGGATGTATTCGGGCTCACGCTTATCGAGCTGGCAGAGAAAAACCCAAAGATCCTGGGGATCACGCCTGCTATGCCCAGCGGGTCATCTCTGAAATTCATGATGGACAAAATGCCCGACCGGGCTTTTGACGTAGGTATTTGCGAGCAGCATGCCGTCACCCTCTCGGCCGGTATGGCCACCCAGGGAATGCGGGTCTTCTGCAATATCTACTCCTCTTTCATGCAAAGAGCTTACGACCAGGTGATACATGATGTAGCCATCCAGCAACTACCCGTTGTCTTCTGTCTGGACAGAGCGGGGCTGGTAGGAGAAGACGGGCCTACGCACCATGGCGCTTACGATATTCCCTATATGCGCTGCGTACCGAATATGGTCGTGAGCGCTCCCATGAATGAAAGCGAACTGCGCAACCTGCTCTATACCGCGCAGCTGGATACCAATCAATATCCTTTTGTCATCCGTTATCCACGGGGAGAAGGGGTCATGCCGGAATGGAAGACCCCTTTACAGGAGATCCCGATAGGAAAAGGACGCAAAATAAAAGATGGAGAAGGAATTGCCATCCTCAGCTTTGGACATCCCGGCAATTTCGTTACGGCGGCTATCCGCGAATTAAAAACAGAGGGACTTAATCCCGCCCACTACGATATGCGGTTCGCCAAACCCCTGGATGAGGAGCTGCTGAAGGAAGTTTTTTACAAATACGACCGCATCCTGACAGTGGAAGACGGTACCGTCGTTGGCGGATTCGGGTCAGCGATCCTGGAGTTCCAGGCAGCACACCAGTATGCCGCTACCATCCGGATCCTGGGGATTCCCGACCGGTATGTAGAGCATGGGACGCCTAAAGAGCTGATCCATGAATGCGGATATGATGCCCCGTCCATAGCCGCCGCTGTCCGGGAAATGATGAAGGATAAAGTGAGGGTTAGCCA
>DASWFF010000005.1:0-36462 GCA_036394375.1 Puia sp. | reverse complement strand
CTCTTCATCTCTTCCGTGAAACCCGGGATCATTTTGAGGCTGGACGCGATGTCCCTGCTCCCGTGCGGGTAAGCGGCTACGACCCGGAACCCGGACACATCGGCGGGTGCATTGGGGTCGTTGAATGTCTTGGTGAAGGCCACGCTGTGTTCCGTATCCAGGCCGATGATCCCTATTTTAATGGGGGCGGCGGAGGTAGCAGGTAGGGTCGAGGAAGACAAAGCCACCCCAATACCTGCCAGGACAGTCGTTCTGATAAAGTCACGTCGATCGTTATGTTGTTTCATAGTGTATATTTTATTTGTCCAGCAAAACGATCTGCCCGGTACGGACGGAAGCATCGCAGGCAAGGGCTATGCGCAGGCTGGCGATCGCATCCTGCGTCGCGTCCGTCAGGTCGAGATCTTCGTGTATGGCCTTTAAAAAGAATAGTTGCTCGCGGTTGCATAGCTCCTGGTGGCCGGGTTCATCTTCCAGGTTGATCCAGGTGTCCGGCGTCTTGAAATGGTCCTTTTCATCCAGGTCGGCCCGGTGGTAACGTAGGGATTCCGTTTTCGTGTGCGCCTCGATGGAATCCGACTGGCCGGAAGCGCCTGCTTGTTTGGCCACGATGGACAGGGATCCTTTGGGGCCGATCACGTCTTTGACAAAAAAAGCCGTTTCGCTGATCATCGGTCCCCATCCGGCTTCATACCAGCCCACCGATCCATCTTCGAAGCGGATCTGCAGCTGGCCATAATTATAGTTGCCGGCGGGAATCTCTTCGGAGAGCCTGGCCCCGATGGCGCTGACCTGCAGGGGCCGGGAGCGGGTCATCTGGCACATCACGTCGATATAATGAACGCCGCAATCCACGATCGGGCTGAGGCTTTTCATCAGGTTGCGGTGAACGGTCCACATTCTTCCCTGGCTCTGCTGGTTAAGATTCATGCGCATTACCAGTGGCCTGCCCAGTTCCCGGGACATTTCGATAAAGCGTTGCCAGGAAGGATGATGACGCAGGATATAACCTACCATTAGTTTCTTGCCAGCCCTGGCTGCTGCCTGTGCTACCCATTCGGCTCCTTCGATGGAATCAGCGAGTGGCTTCTCAATGAAGACATGACAGCCTTGGTCGAAGGCGGCCAGGGCAAAACCTTCGTGGGTATCGGGATAGGTAGAAATACAGACGGCGTCGGGGCGGGTGTCTGCCAATGCCTGTGTAAAATCATCGAATAAAGGATAGCTGCCGCCCAGTCTCTCGTTGAGATCTGCCTTGCTGTTGCCTGTGGAGACGAGTCCGACGATCTCGAAACCATCCAGTTCATGATAGGCTGTAGCATGGGAGGCCCCCATGTTACCGCAGCCTACCACAAGAATTCTAACTTTTTTTGTTTGTTGGGTCATTGATGAGCTCATTGTCTTTGTTTAAGACGCTAATATCCGGGATTTTGCGTGATCGATCCCCCGGAAAGATCTATTTCCGTCTGCGGGATGGGAAAAAGATAACGTCCGCTGGCGGGCGCTTTGAAAGCGGTCCCTCTCCCATTGGCATAGGGCTGCGTGGAAAAAGCATGCATAGTGGATACATAAGTGTTCCAACGGATCAGGTCGTACAGGCGGAGATATTCCATTCCAAGCTCAGTCCTCCTTTCGTGCATGACGGCAGCGAGCAGGTCGGCGGAGGCTGCAACATCCGGTATGGGGGTATTGGGGATAGTCCTGACCCGGCTGACCGCTTCCACATCGGTATGGGAGGAGGTATTGGCGCGATGCCTTACCCTATTGATATAATTGGCCACTTCTTGTTTGTCGCCTCCGCTCTGCAGCAAGGCTTCTGCGTACATCAGCAGCACGTCGGAGTAGCGGATCAGGTAAAAGGTCCAGGCATTACCTGGGTACCCCCAACTGGCGCCGCGACGGGCGTTGGTATAAAATATTTTTCTTCCGAAATGGCCAGAGCCCGCGCCACTGGTAAAATCCATGACATCCGTGCCTCCATTCGTGCGGGGGAAGACATCTCCCTGATCCAATACGGTCAGCAGCAGCCGCGGATCACCCGTTTCGAATTCATTGACCAGGCTTTCGGTAGGACAGTCAAAGCCGTAACCGGCCACGCAGCGGGGGTTGGTATACAGGGGGGTATAGGAGCCGGAGACGCTCAGGGCATTGTCTACCTGGTAGTGAACGGCAAATACATTTTCCGGCAGGAGGTAGCCGTTGGGAAGGAAGAGGTCCTGGTAATTGGGCGTCAGGGAGAAGGCGCCGGCATCGATGACTTGTTTGGCGGCGTCCCTTGCCTTGGCGTAAAGGGTGTTATCCGTTCCTGCGTAAAAGAGGTATACGCGGGCCAGCGTGGCCCATACGGCTTCTTTGGTGACCCGTCCCAATTCTGAGGCGGCCAGGTTATTCTTAGAAGGCAGATCGGTGACCTGGGTGCAGGCGATCAATTCGTCGGTAATGAACTTATAGGTTTCCAGATCGGTAGCCCTTGGCAGTTTGTTGCGGTCGGCGGTGGTGAGGGTGGTGGTCACCAGGGGAACGCCGCCGAATACGCGGGCCAGGTCAAAATAAAACCAGGCGCGCAGGAAGCGGATCTCGGCGATATAGCGATTTTTCTGCCCGTCGGATATGGGGCTGCCCGCTTTGTCGATCAGGGCGGCTTTGGGCAGGTTGTCCAGGCCGGTATTACAGTTGCCGATGGCGCTGTAGCAGGATGTCCAGATACCGGAGAGGGTTTCATTCGAGGAGAGGGCGCGTCCGTAGCCCAGGTCGGCGGCAAAGGGTCTGTCACCAGCATCGGAGCCTCCTTTTTCGCTTTCATCGGTGGCCATATTTCCCAGTTCTACCAGGGCGGCCTGATATGCCCAGAAAGTATTGTAGCCCATGTAACAGTTGGTGACGGTCTTGAAGCCGGCATCGCGGGAAGAATAGAAATTATCTTGCGTCTCACTGCCCAGCGGGGGTCTGTCCAGAAATTTTTTAGAACAGGAAGAGAGGAGGAGGAGAGCGATCATTGCTCCGTTGACTATATTCGATTTCATACTAATTTTTTTTACGGGTTAAAATTTTACGTTGAGGCCCAGCATGAGGGTGCGGGTTTGAGGATAATATCCCTGGTCTATTCCCATCAGTTTTCCATCGGTGCTACCCATTTCGGGGTCGAGGCCGGTGTATTTGGTGACAGTGAACAGGTTTTGGGCCGCTACATAAAACCGCAGTTGCGGGATATGCGCCGCTCTCAGCCAGGCTTCGGGAAAATTGTAACCGAGTTGGGTATTTTTCAGGCGCATGTAAGAGCCGTTCTCCACGAAATGATTGGAGACGTTGGTGTTCAGGCCTGCGTTCTGGGATATTTTATAGTTGGTGTTGCTGGTGCCCGGTCCATTCCAGGCTCGTTGCAGAAAGCCTGCGGGAGCGTTGTAGTAGCCGGTGCCTGCTTCTGTGTCGTAGCGCAGGATATCCATGACGTCATTGCCCTGGGATCCCTGGAAGAAGGCGCTGAAGTCAAATTGTTTGTAGGCCAGATTCAATGTCAGTCCGTAGATGAATTTCGGCCAGGGGTTGCCGATCATGGTACGGTCAGCGGCGTTGAGGACGCCATCGGGGCCCCGGGTTACATTGCCGGCGGCATCGGTGCCGTTGATATCTTTAAAGCGAAGGTCTCCGGGTGAGGACAAGCCTTTCTGGGGGCTCTTGTCGACATCGGCCTGTGTCTGGAAAATACCGTCGGTCTGGTAGCCGAAATAGTAACCCACGGGTTTGCCTTCTTCGGTCTTGGTGATCGTCTCGCCCAGGTGAGCGGTGGCGTATACGGGTTGTCCGCCGCCGAGAGAAAGTACTTTATTCCGGAAGGCGGAGACATTGGCAGTGACGCCGATCTTCCAATCGCCTATATTATTGTTATGGGTTACGGAGAGTTCCCAGCCCCTGTTCTGCATGGTGCCCGCATTGGAGTAGGGAGAGTTGGGGAAGCCGAGGGTGGAGGGCAGGGGAACCTGCAGGAGCATATTATCTACTTTCTTGTTAAAGTAGTCGGCGGTGATGATGAATTTGCCTTTGAGGAGGGAAAGGTCGAGGCCTATATCGGTCTGTTTGGACGTCTCCCACTGAATGTCCGGGTTGCCGACGGACGAGCGACCGCCCCCCATGGAGGCAGAGCTTCCGTCACCAAAATAATAATAGCCGGTGTTGCCATAGGTAGATAAGTAGGCGCCGCTGGCGATGTTCTGGTTGCCGATGAGACCATAGCTGGCCCTTATTTTAGCATCGTCGAGCCAGTTGAGGCCGGCGTTCTTTACAAAGGACTCCTGGGTGAGGCGCCAGGCGGCGGATACGGAGGGGAAGGTGCCCCAGCGATGTCCCGCGCCGAAATTGGAGCTTCCGTCGCGGCGGATATTGGCAGCGAGGATGTAGCGGCTGGCAAAGACATAATTGATGCGGCCGAAATAGGAATTGAGGGAGCTGGAATAGGTATAACCGGTAGCGGCCGGGTTGAGGGTGCCCGCATTAATGATGCGCTGGTCCTCGTTGTTATTGGGGACGGCTTGTTTGGACGCGGTGTTGGCGAGGCCCTTGGTCAGTTCGGCAGATTGTCCTGCGAGTACCGTCAGGTGATGCTGGCCAAAGGTCTTATCGTAGGTCAGGGTATTGGTCCATACGAAATAATTGGAATAGCTGTCGGAATTGCTGACGGTATTGAGGGTGGCCTGGTCGAAGGCGGTCAGGTAATAGGAAGGCAGGAATCTCTGCGATAAGCCGCCGATGATATCCGCTCCGAAATTACTGCGAAAGCTGAGGGGGTTGATGATCTTCACATCCAGGGCTGCGCCGCCTTTCAGGCTAAGTCCCGAAAACGAGCTCTGTCTCATCCGGTCTATTTGCGCTACGGGATTGGATTTGTTGGAATAGATAATGCCGGCATATTGAGAAAAGGGGTTATCGGCTTCGTAATTCGTCATGATGCCCGAGTAAAAAGAGGGCACGTTCACCAGGTGGTTGCGGTAGATCGGGGTAATGGGGTCGCCTACCATGGCGTTGAAGATGGTGCCGGTAAAGGGGTTGTTCTCATCCACGTTCCTGCGTTTTTCATAGATGACATTGAAGTTGCTGGAGAATTTTACGCGGGAGCTGATGTTCATGTCCATATTGTTGTGCCAGGAGATGCGGGTATAATCAGAGCCGGCAATCAGTCCCTGTTGTTTCATGTAGCCGAGGGTGGATCCCAACGCCACTTTTTTGGTGCCGCCGCTGACGCCGATATTATAACTCTGGGTCAGGGCGTTGGAGTTGGTGATCTGTTTCCACCAGTCGGTGCCAGAGGGGCTGCCATCATTCTCCTTCACAAATTGCAGGACCTGGCCGATCCCTGCCTGGGTGCTGAGTTCTGCCGGCAGGGCGCCGCCCGCGGCCTGAGCGGCCCTGGCCTTGTATTGGATAAAATCGGAAGCGTTCAACATATGGGGGCGTTTCCAGGCGGACTGGATGCCGGTATAGGAATCGAAGGTCACTCGGAGGTCTTCGTTGGTGGCGCCTTTTTTAGTGGTGATCATGACGACGCCGTTGGAGGCTCTGGATCCGTAGATGGCGGCGGCGGAGGCATCTTTTAGCACGTCCATGGTTTCGATATCGTTGGGATTGAGCCAGCTAACGCTGCTCTGCGGCAGTCCGTCCACGACATAGAGGGGATCGCTGGAGCCGTTGATAGATCCGATGCCCCTGATGCGTACGACTCCCAGGGAGCCCGGGCTACCGCTGCTTTGGGTCACTAATACGCCTGCCACTTTGCCTTGTAAGGCTTCCTGGGCGCTGCGTACGGGCAGGTTCCGGATATCTTTGCTGGTTACGGATCCGATGGCGCCCGTGACGTCCACTCTTTTCTGGGTGCCATAACCGATCACTACGACATCGTTGAGTTGACTGGAAACGGATTTGAGTACGATGTTCAGGTTGGCGGCGTCCCGGACAGAGACCTCAGTAGCCTGGTACCCGATATTGCTGAATACCAGGATGGCAGGTAGGGTCGATACCCGGATTTCGAAAAGACCTTGTCCATCGGAGGAGGTGCCGGTCGCCAGGCCTTTGATGGCGATGGAGACGCCGGGCAGTTCCTTTCCTTTGTCATCGGTTGTTTTTCCTTTAATAGTATAAGGTTGCTGGGCCCTGGTGAAAAGGCATAGTCCGAGCAGGACGGAGAGGAAAAATGCTTTGTGGTAGCGTGTTTGGGTGATTTTGCCGCGTCTCATACTAGCAGTTTTAGTTTGGTCAAATATTAATTAGAAATCCTTTTGCGAAATTTTATTCCTATTTCAACCCGAATATAGAAATATATTTCTCAATTAGGGCGTTAATTACTAAATATTTTTATTAATTAATTTTATTTCAATATAATTTATATATAACAGGAAGAAATTGACATTTTTTTATAAATAGCATAATTTTGCGGGAACTTTACAAACTTTATCACTAGTCGCATGAATGACCGGAGCACGATATTTGAAGATTTCAACAGTGACACCGTCACAGGAGTAGCCTATAAGAACCTGCAGCTGAAGAAGCAGATCCTGGTATATATAGCTAATATGGGTAATACCACGATCACGGATCTGAGCAAGGAATTTAATGTCAGCACTCCCAAGATCAATGACCTGGTACTGGAGCTGATCAAAGACGGGCTGATCCGGGATTATGGGAAGACTGTTTCGGGCGTGGGGAGAAGGCCGAATCTATATGGGCTTGAGCCGGATAGTTTTTTCTTTATCGGCATCGAGGTGAAGCAAGCCTATATCAATATAGGTCTGATGGATTTCCAGAAGAACCTTATTCATACGGCGGATAAGATCTCGTACACGCTGGACAATACACCGGAGTCCCTGGAACAATTGTGCAGTATCATCAATGGTTTTATCATGAGCCTTTCGATCCGGCCGGAGAAGATACTGGGGATCGGGATCAATCTTTCAGGCCGGGTGAATCACACCACGGGATATAGTTATAGTTATTTCAATTTTGACGAAGCTCCTCTCAGCAAGATCATTGAAAAGAAGATAGGGATCTATACTTATCTTGAAAACGATAGCCGGGCGATGGCTTATGGGGAGTTCTGCTGCGGGGTGGTCAACGGCGAGAAGAATGTATTATTCATCAATATCGATTATGGCATCGGGATGGGGATCCAGATCAACGGGCAGCTATATTATGGCAAATCGGGTTTTGCCGGCGAGTTCGGACATATCCCCATTTTCGACAATGAGATCATCTGTCATTGCGGTAAAAAAGGATGCCTGGAAACGGAGGCCTCCGGCAATGCGTTGATCAAGGCTTTTATACAGAAGCTGGAGGAGGGCGCCACCAGCATTGTCACCAAGAAACATCCGCATTTTAGTGATATCCGGCTGGATGACATTACGGAGGCGGCTAATAAGGATGATATGCTTTCCATCGAGTTGATCGCGCAAATGGGCGAAAAACTGGGAAGAGGCATTGCCACTATCATCAACCTGTATAATCCGGAGTTGATCATTTTGGGAGGAAGTCTCTCCCTGACGGGAGATACGATCCTGCTTCCCGTCAAAAGCGCCATTAATAAATATTCGCTGAGCATTGTCAGCAATGATACCCAACTAAAGTTATCGAAGCTCGGGGAGCGGGCCGGCGTCATGGGGGCCTGTCTGCTGGTGAGGGATAAATTATTATCGCTGGTGTAAGGTGGAATAGTCCCTGTTACCGGAATGTGCGGTTATTTATAATTCTTTATGGATCACCTTCAGCAAGTATCCTTTTTTGTCGCTGCTATATTCCCAGAACATGACCCCGGCGAGATGATTTTTTTCTACGTATTTACACTTGTATTTTACGGACTCTTCGTCATCATAAGAAATGAAAATTTTGTTTTCCTCCTGGAAGAGATAGGGGGCTTTTGCGTCCTTATCCCAATATCTTATAAAGCCGTTGTGATTGATGAGGCTATCTTTCAGGTATGTGAAACCTCCTGCCCGGTAAGGACCTTCAGAGGGCCGGTACAGGCCCTTATTATCGCCGGTCTTCATTTTCCAGCCATGCGCGTAAAAAGCGATCCCCAATACGAGCTTGCTTTCCGGCACGCCGGATGCCTCAAATAGCCGAACGGCTTGATCGGTCGATCTCTTCTCAGGGTCATCCGCAGAAGCGAATAAATTGGTATGATGACCGGAGAGGTTATCAGTGCCTTCCTTGAAGTCATAACTCATGATATTCACGTAATCCAGGTATAGCTGGGCTTTGTCCATTTCCGTGTGGTCGAGGAATGGTTGAGATGCCCCCACGGCTGTCGTTACCTGGTAAGGTTTACCGGTAATGCGGCTAAGGCTGTCCAGCCCCGCCCGGAGGGACCGGAACATTAAGGTGTAGTTCATTTTATCCTCCGGCCGGTAGACATTGCTGTCTCCGATCAGTCCGGGGTATTCCCAGTCTATGTCTACCCCATCCAGTTGGAACCGGGCTACGATGTCCATTGCACTGGCTGCGAATAGTTGGCGGGAAGATTCGGTCAATACCGCATCTGAGAAAAACTTGCTCCATGTCCAGCCACCGATGGAGATTAATATTTTCAGGGAAGGGTTGCGCTGTTTTAGCTCTACCAGCTTTCTCAGGTTAACGGTATCGCTGGCTTCATTGTGCAAAAACGCACGTCCGTCCTTCAGGTCGACAAAGGCATAGTTGATATGGGTCAGCTTATCCACCTCGATCGAGTCGGTATTGACTAATCCGCGAAAGCCGCCTACATAGGCGATGACGACGGGATTTTTTTTGCTTGTTTTATAAGAAGAGAGCAGCAGCACGGACAGCAGGACCATACATCCCAGGCATAATCTGTAGTATTTCATGATCTTCGATTTGTCTGTAATTTATAGCGATCAGATTTTTATAAATATTTTTCTTTTATACATCCAGATCATCGGAAATGACAGGATGATCACATAGGCCAGTGCGGAAGCCAGGGAGGCATTCACCGGAGATAAATAAGGGGTGAATAATGTCGAATATAAGAATGGGGGTAGTCCCTGCCGGCCATGAGGAGTATTCACTTTGATCCTATTCAACAAGAACGGCAAGTATCCTGATACCACAAAGATAGTAATGGCATTGGCGCCAAAAGCCACAAAGGGAGTCGTATATTTTTTGCGGCCCTGCACATCGATCAGCCAGTAAGATAAGGCCAGTCCCGCCGTTGCCAGTCCGCCGGCAAACAAAACAAAAGAGGAGGTCCATAAAGCTTTGTTCATCGGGAAGAACAGGTCCCAGATCAGGCCGGCTATGACAGAGAGGACGGCCACGGAAAAGAGCCAGGCTACTTTATTCGCGTCGGGAAGGTCTTTTCTTTTCAAGAAGCCACCCGCTAATACTCCAAAAAGACAGGTGGAGATAGAAGGCAAGGTGCTGAGGATCCCTTCCGGATCCCAGGTCTTGCTCTGGGACCACATGTGGTTGGGGCCCAGGATATGGTAATCCACCCAGGCAGCCAGGTTGGTGCCCGGGGCCAGATTTGAAGGCCCGAAACCCGGTACGGGCACCAGGGTCATGAGTGCACAGTATACCACCAGGATCCCGAAGAACAACCCTATTTGAAAACGACGGGAGGTTTTAATGAACAAAACCGCGCAGATGAAAAATACGATGGCGATCCGTTGGAGAACGCCTAATATCCGCAGGTGGGCGAAGTCGAAATGTACGATCAGCGTTAGCAGGAGGGCCAGTCCGAAGATCATCGCCGATCGGCGGCCGGCATTGGCTATTAATTTTCGATGGAGGGTAGCATCCAGTCTTTTATCCCCGATGGCGTAGTTGATCGACACGCCTACGATGAAGAGGAAAAAGGGAAAGACCAGGTCGGTCGGAGTACAGCCATTCCATTTGGAATGCTCGAATGGGGGATAGATATGGTCCCAATCCCCGGGATTGTTGACAAGGATCATGGAAGCCACGGTCAGGCCCCGTAAGAAGTCCAGGGAGACGAGTCTTACAGAAGGTTTCGGGGCCGGCATTTGAGTCAATAGTTGTTCTGACATTAAAAGGGGGTTAGGGTTGCTAATTTAGAATTTAATTCGCATCCCGCCACATTCTGCTTGTCAGGTTGTCGCCGTTAGGCAGGGAAGCCTCTACCGGCTAGTGATACGGTATGTTCTTTCCCGAAAACCATTGCCGGGAGGGGTTATCGGGATCGCCGGTATAATTGATAGTGATCTCTTCGTGGGGGGCGATCGGTCGGACGGCGACAATATCTATTGTGCCCGTCTCCGGGTCTGTGAAGTAGTTCGCATTGGAGGGGTAAGAATGGTTATAGACGGAACCAAATCCCAGGGCTATACAGAGGAGGCCGGAATCCCTGTCCCAAAAAAAACAATATTGCCCCAGGAAGGTGGCCGTCACCACGGCAAAATCTTCGGGCTCCAGGATGATTACGGGGCAGGATTCGATCAAATCATCCACTTCGAACGCCCGTTCAGAAAAAACGCCACGTCCCCGGCCTTCTACGTTACGGATATACAAGCCTTCACTCATGAAATATCGTTTAAACGGTGAACTGTATGGGCGAAGGGTCGTCCGGAGTGCCGTTGTAATTAATGGTGATCTCTTCTCCCGCCTCTATGTCACGAAAAGCGGAAAATTCCATCCAATTTTTTGATAACCGAAACTTGTATTTTGCGTTGGCAGGGTATTGGTGATTATAGAGGGATGCATATCCCAGTCCGACTACACAAATTTCTGCGCGTCTGCCATGCAAAAAATAATAGCTGTATAAAGAGGATTCCTTTATCAGGGAAGAGTCATGTTCATTTAATACGATCAGGGGGGCCACTTCGATGATCTTGCCACGCGGGATGGGCCTGGAAGTAAAGACTCCTCGTCCGTGTATAGAGCTATCTTTTACAAACAGGTGGTCCGCTTTGCGGGTCAAAATCCCGTCATCCTTTGAAAGGGGTTGTCCTTTATCAAAAACCATGCTGCATAATTTGTTTAATTTAATTGGTTCCGCTAAATTACTGGTATTATTTTAACTGGCTAAATAGTTGTTCGTTAATGACTTGTTCCATACCGGGTTCCACCCGGTATGGACGATGGGATGAATCGTACTATTTTATAATTTTGCTGATTATGGCCAACCCTTTGAATGAGCTCAATCCTACCGGGCGGTTCTCGAACCGCGTGGACAACTATGTCAAGTATCGTCCTTCCTATCCTGCAGAACTCGTCCCTTTCCTGGAAGACTCCCTGGGGCTGAAGAAAGGGCAGCAGGTGGCAGATATCGGGTCGGGTACGGGTATCTTCACGGAGATCCTGTTATTAAAAGGTTACTATGTGACAGGGGTAGAGCCGAATGAGGCCATGCGCCAGGCTGCGGAACGAAGGCTCGGCGGGTATGACCGGTTCTACAGCCAGAACGGAAGGGCGGAAGAGACGGGCCTGATGGATCAAAGCGTGCACCTGATCACGGTGGCGCAGGCTTTTCACTGGATGGAGCCGGAAGCTACCCGAAAGGAATTTATGCGGATCCTGAAACCCGGAGGTCATATGGTGCTGATCTGGAACCTGCGGCTTGCCCATACTGCCTTTTTAGAGGCTTACGAGGAATTTGTACGGGCATTCGGACATCAGTACGAGGCAGCGAACCGGGCCGTTGAAAGCGAGCTTGCGGCTTTCTTTAAACCGATGGAGATGGGTCTCCGGGTCTTTTCCAATGTCAGGCTGCTGGATTTTGAGGCATTGAAAGGGCTGGTGCTATCGTCTTCCTATATGCCTGTGGAGGGAGCGCCCCGCTATGAGGAGATGACAACCCGGCTGGAAGAGTTGTTTGCCACGCATAAAGAGAATGGGCTGGTGAAGATGGAATATGAGACGAAGATGTACTATAATATTTGAAGGGAGCGGGAGTGGTTCCCTATGCCAGAATCGATTCGATCTTTTCTGCGATCAGCCTCAATAATTCCAGGTCCGGATGCGGCTTAGCCTGCTGACTATGTGATCCTCTCCCGTCCGGATTATCCTGCAGGACGGCCCTGTAGCGGCCCTCTTCATCTCTTTCAAAAAACAGGTCGGTGCCTTCTACGATCACATGAAATTTATGGATATAGCCCATTTGAAGCAGTTCGGCTTCGAAGTCGCGGTCCTGTCCTTTGTAAGGAACGGTTATGATGAAGGGATCTTCCATCCCGCAAATATAGGGATCCTATTTTTTTGCCGTTACTTTCTCCTCGATACGCCGGTCGGGAATAAACCACATGATGGCGACCATTACGTATAAGCCGAATGCAATCCAGGCATTGAAAAAGGCAAGGAGGATGGCTACTGCGTAAATGATCACCGACAATCTCCCTTTCCAGTCCCTACCCAATGCCTCGACGAGGGGGGAGTCGTCGCCAGCCTCCCGGACCAACAGATAGCAGAGTAGATTGTAAGACAGGCCGTTCATGATGAGGATAGCTCCATAGAGGATAACCGGCCATTTGGAAAAATGATGTTCCCCCATCCAGGCCGTAGTAAAGGGGATCAAGGACAGCCAGAAGAGCAGGTTGAGGTTGGCCCAGAGTATGGACCCGTTGATCTTTTCCACGGCATAGATCATGTGATGGTGATTGTTCCAGTAGATTCCCACGTACGTAAAGCTGAGCACATAGCTCATAAAGACGGGCAGCAGGGGCACCAGGTCTGAAATATTGTTGCCATGGGGCACGTGCAGTTCCAGTACCATAATGGTAATGATAATCGCCACCACTCCATCGCTGAAAGCTTCCAAACGTCCTTTTTTCATGGTTGCCGATTTATCTGCTAATATACGGATTAGGGAGGTTTGGCGCGCGCGGATCAGCGCAGGGTCGGGACGTTTATTCGGACCAGAGGGCGCACGCGGGTGCAACCGATATTAGAAGGGTCAGCTAATGCGGGCTGGCTTATTCTGCTCTCAACGTATTTATCGGGTTAGCCATAGCCGCCCTGATAGCCTGGAAGCTGATGGTCGCCAGCGTGATCAAAATAGAGATCAGCCAGGCTACGAGGAAGATCCACCAGCTCAGGCCGACCCGGTAGGCAAAACCCTGTAGCCAACTATGCATCGCCCACCAGGCCAGGGGGAAGGCAATGAAGGCGGAGATGGTGACCAGTCGCAGGAAATCTTTGGAGAGCATGCCGATGATGCTGCCGGCGCTGGCGCCCAATACTTTTCGGATACTGATCTCCCGGATCCGCTGCTGGGTCGCATAAGCTGCCAGGCCCAGCAAACCGATACAGGCGATACAGATGGCCAGCACGGAAAACACGGTGAAAACCCGCTGGATGGTTTGTTCGGTCCGGTATTGTTCGGCGAGGGTCTGGTCAAGGAACGTATAATTGAAAGGACGTTTGGGAACGAATTTTTTCCAGGTCTGTTCGATGGCGGCGATGGCCGTCTTGAAATCATCTCCTTTTATACGGACGGAAATGATGGGGGTCCTGTCCCCGAATTTGGCGGAGTTGGCAAAGATGAGGGGTGCGATCGCCTGGTGTAAGGTCTGAAAATGAAAGTCTTTTACGACGCCCACGATGGTATAGATATGGGGGGAATCGGGGCTGATATTGAAATTCTCATCGGTGGTGGTGAGTCGGGCGCCGATGACAGGTCCTTTCAGTCCGAGGGCGGATACGGCTTTTTCATTGAGGACGATGGAGAGCGAATCGGTGGAAAATTCTTTTGAGAAAAACCGCCCTTCCTTCAATTCCAGGCCCAGGGTGGCGGCGAACTGGTCATCGACAACGATGCCCCGGCCTGTCATCGATTCCCTGGAACCTACGGGTTGCCAGGAGATTCCGAAAAAGCCATTGTCGCCGGGCAAGCTGGAGGCGCCGCTGACTTTTTCCACGCCGGCAATCCCGGCCAGCTCATTACGAAAGGGCCGGGTCTTCTCATTCAGGAGGTCTGATCGTTCTATTTCGATGATATGGTCTTTTTTAAAGCCCAGCTTGTCTCCCAGCATATACCCCATCTGCCGGTTGACGATGATAGTGCAGATGATAAGAATGATGGAGATGGCGAATTGAAATACGACGAGGCCATTGCGCAAGGCGGTTCCGTATTTGTTGGTTTGGAATTTCCCTTTTAGCACCTTGATGGGTTGGAAGGAGGACAATACAAAGGCCGGGTAGAGTCCGGCAACCAGTCCCACGAGCAATCCGAAGACCAATAATAAGCCCAATGTCAGTGGCTCCAGGAATCCGATAATGCTGAGTTCTTTCCCGGATAATTTGTTGAAGAGGGGCAATAATACCAGGATGAGCAAGAGAGAAAGTAAGGTGCTGAACAAGCTGACCAGCACGGATTCCAGCAGGAATTGGAAGATCAGTGATTTCTTTTCGGAGCCGAAGGTCTTGCGGATACCTACTTCTTTAGCGCGTTCCATGGAACGGGCCGTGGAAAGGTTGATAAAGTTGATGCAGGCGATGCCCAGGATAAAAATGGCTATGATTCCGAAGATATAGACGGAGCGCATGCTGCCGTTGGGTTTCATCTCCGCCTCCAGGTCCGAGGTAAGATGGATCTTCGGAAGCGGCTGCAGGTAATAGTGATACCCGTTGCCGGAAGCCAGGAATTGCTGAAAGGTCACTCCGAAACTGCGGGCTATCTCTCCCGACACGTATTTCTCGATGATCCGGGGGAATTTCGCTTCCAGGGAAGCCGGAGAGGCATTCTTATTCAGCAGCAGGTAGGTATAGGTGGAAAAGCCCGTATAATTCGTTTGGTGTGCAAAAGGAAAGGTGATCGAGGACAGCAGGATATTGAACTGCATATGGGAGTTATCGGGCCAGTCTTTGCAGATGCCCGAGATCTGGAAACGGACTTTGACATCTTCCGTTCCGAAGGTCTTTCCCAGGGCGTTCGCCGCAGAGCCAAATAGCTTGATAGCGGTACGTTCGTTGATGACGGCCATATTCGGCTTTTGCAGGGCGGTGGCGGTATCTCCTGCCAATAAGGGCATAGCAAATACCCGGAAGAAATTAGAGTCGGCCGCCAAAACATTCTTTTCTTCAAAAGGCTGATCGCCGATCTTAACCAGGAAATTGTCCTTGCCCGAAAGGTCCAGAAGGCCGGTGCTTACGGCTACTTCGGGGAATTCCTTTTGAATGGCTCCGCCGATGGATTGGGGTATGATCGAATAGGAGGTGGATCGCTCCGGGTATTTACGTTCGAGGACCACGCGGTAGATCCGGTCCGCATTGGGCTCGAAGTTATCATAGCCGAGTTCGCTTCGGATGAAGAGGATGATTAGGAGGCATACGGTCATACCGGTGGCCAGCCCCAGGATATTGATCGCGGTGAAAACTTTCCTTTTGAGGAGGCTTCGGAGGGCGACTTTCAGATAATTTTTGAACATAAACTTATAGTTTGGAGATGATGGTTTATGTGACCGTTCGTTCATTGGTTAGTTGGTGGCTGGCCTAGCTAGTTTTTTCAGCGCCGGAGACAGGCTTTGCCTGTCTGGGGGCGGGTCTAATTATTGGCCTTCGGCCGAGCCTCCTCCGGAGGCTCCAAGCCCCAGTCGATCCCTTTCAGGGTGGCCGGAACTCCATCCGTGATCCATTTTGCCGGCGGCTCTCCTTTCAGGTAATAGCCGAAGAACTGGGCCAGCCGGATGGACCAGTCTTTTCGATTGCGCCTCTCCCCCAGCCCATGGTCTTCTCCGTTGTATTGCATCATCCAGACTTTTTTGCCCAATCTGCGCAGCGCAGAAAAATATTCAATACCCTGGTACCAGGGAACGGCGCCATCTGCGTCATTGTGCATCATGAGCAAGGGGGTGGTGACTTTATCGGCCCTGAATAAGGGGGAGTTGCGGATATAAATTTCCGGGTGTTGCCAGAGGGTAGCGCCTAGGCGACTCTGGGATTTTTCATACTGGAATTGCCGGCTGATGCCTGTGCCCCAGCGGATGCCTCCATAGGCGCTGGTCATATTGGCTACGGGAGCGCCGGCTTCCGCGGCGGCGAAAATATGGGTACGGGTCACGAGGTAGGCCGTCTGATAACCTCCCCAGCTATGTCCCTGGAGGGCCATCTTCGTAGTGTCCACCCATTTAAAGTGAGAGAGGTATTTTACGGCGGACATAATAGAATTATAGGCGTCTTCCCCCGGCTGGCCGGTTTTGTAATAAATATCCGGATCGAAGACGAGGTAGCCATTACTTGCGAAATAAGGGATATTGATGGAAGCCCGTACCGGCTGAGGGGCCAGGTAGTCGTAGCGCGTCTCTGCGTCCCGTTCATAATAGTAGAACAGGATGGGGTATTTTTTGGTGCTGTCGAAATTTTCAGGTTTGTAAAGCAGCCCTTCGCTCATTTTGCCGTCCAGCATTTTCCAGTGGTGCAGCTCGACGGTGAACCAGTTATAGGATTGTTGCTGGGGGTTGATATGACTTAGCTGGCGGGGGGCGCCGGGCGACCGGGCAAGGTCGGGTTGCCATGCAAGCGGCTTAACAGCGGCAATATCGATTGCCGGGGCTATGTATATATCATAGGGTTTATCGAAGCTGCCCTGCAGATAAGCCAGGGTCCAGCTGTTCTTCGCCTTGAAAAAACCGTTGGAAGGGAAGCTCATAGGGAAGGTCTGCTGCCGGCTGGTATCGAGGGAGAAACGGGAGCCTACCTTGTAGAGCGCCAGGCCGCTACCCATGTCTTTGTGATTGAAGATGGTAAAGAGGGCCAGTTGTCCTTCGCGGAGGAACCGTTCTTCTTTATCCAGCTGGATATACCGGAAAGCATATTTATGCGTACGTCCGATTCCGTTAGTCAGGCTGACCGGGCGGGTCTGTCCGCCAGGATCGCATTGCCATATATCGTATTTATCATAGACATATACGTACCGGTCGTCTTCCATCCATCCCATGATGCCATGGGGCGGCGGATCATCGGGGTGATCGTCTTCTTCGTCATAGAGAGGGACCCGGATATCTTTGGTGATATTGGTGATCTTCCCGTCCGCGATCGTATAGGAGAACCAGTTCTTTTGATGCCAGTCGTACCAAAGGATGAATTTGCCCGATGGAGAGATGCTGCCTCCTTCCCTTACTTTCTCCTGTACTAATTTACGGGAGCCGGTGCGCAGGTCGATCAGGTAGAGTCGCTGCAGGCCATTCTCCTCCCATTGCTGCTGGATACGATAGCCTTTGCTGCTGAGTCCCAGGGCATAGGAGCCATTGCCTTCCTGTGAAGGGATGACCGTCTCGCAGTTTCCATCAGCCAGGACGGTGAGCCCTTTCTCTCCTTTGCCGATCACGGCCAGAAAACTTTTTTTCAGATCGTTATTCAACTGAGCCAATTGCTGAGGGGGCAGGTAGTCGTCCTTATAGTTCCAGACATCCAGGCGGGCCGTCTCAAAATCCACGAGGGCGGTGTCTTTTGGCGGGCGTACCGGGGCCAGGCCCAGGTAGAGCCGGCTGCCGTCCTTGCTGAAGGAATTAGTATAGTCGGGGCTGATCGTGAGGGAGCCCACGGCAGCGTTCCGGAGGCCGGCGGTGGCAGAACCGGTGAGGCCAGCGGTGTTGCGGTCGGCGCGGATGATGGCGCTATCCATGCCGGGTGTATAATACCATAAACGATAAAATTTGACCAGGGCTTTGGGTACGCTGTCACGCTCGGCGACGAATGCCAGTTGCCCGCCCAACTCGTCGAGGGCATAGTTCTTTGCATCGTAGAAGCCTCGCATAACGGTGTCTACTTTGAAGCCCGGGGCGCCGGCGTTACCCGTTGAGCCTGAGTTTGAGTTGCCCGTGTTAGCATTGCCGGTGTTCACCCAGAGGACCAGGGCTTTGCTGACGGAATCGGCGTTCCTGCGGGTAGTTTCAACGACCAGTACCTGTCCGTTTTTATTAAAATAATATTCACTGACCAGGGACAACTTCTTTTCCTGACCGGTGTTAAGATTACGAAGGACCAGTTCGGTACCTTCTTCTATCGTCTCATTGGTGGGGCGGGCATCTTTTTTGGGGGTGGGCAGCACTAAAAATCCTTTGGATCCGATCTCCGCTACTTTGGAGCGCAGGCTATCGGCCACCCGGGAGAGGCTGTCTGCCTGGAAAAGTAATTTACGGATACGTGCGAGGGAATCTGCTGCGGGGCCGGACGGGGAAGATCGCACGCTATCGGGTTTGGCGGAATCGGATTGGGGCTTGTCCAGTAAGTAAGCCAGCCAGTTCCCGTCTTTTTCCGGTACCTTATAAGATTTGACGCGGGGTATCTTTACCACGCTGTCTTTCCCCAATTCTATCCAGGCCAGGGTGTCTTTGGGAAACTGATCGGGGGTCTTCTTTTTTATGCGGGCGTCCCGGATGTCTTTGAAGCAGGGGTGGATCTGGAAAATGACTAGCCGGCTGTCTTCCGTGATCGTCGCGCTGGCCCCCCGGGGTATTTCCTTTGCATAGCCCGTTTCAGTACTACGGATGACCAGCCTTCCGTCTCCTTGCTGCGGGGTGATGGTATAGACCAGGTATTTGCCGTCCGGGGAGAGGCTGCGCTCGCCTATGCTCTCCCATCCATCGTAGACGGAATGGTCCAGGGGTCGCCGTTGAGCAAAAACAGGATGGAAGGCAAAAATAAGCAGCAGGGAGCAGCAAAGTAATCTCATGAAGCAGGTGTTTAGGTAACGTAGACGAATTTAAATAAAGTAGTGGAGAATCCTGAACAATTTACACCAGCGGACCGTTGATTTGGGGAACAAACACATCAATCATACATTATATGAGCACAACAGTATCTTTTAAGAAAGAATTCACGATCGGGGACGACCTGACCGTACGCCGTATGGGTTATGGCGCTATGCGTATTACAGGAGAAGGGATCTGGGGTCCGCCCAAGGACCGGGCGGAAGCGATCCGTGTATTGCAAAGGGCGGTGGAGCTAGGGGTAAACTTTATCGATACGGCCGATAGTTATGGGCCGCGTGTTTCCGAGGAGCTGATCGCGGAAGCGCTGTATCCTTATCCCAAGGGGCTGCTCATTGCCACCAAGGGCGGTCTTACCCGTACAGGTCCTAATCAATGGCCCGTCAATGCGGATCCGGAATATTTGCGGCAAGCCCTGGAGGGAAGTCTGACAAGGCTGAAACTGGATAAGATCGACCTGTACCAGTTACACCGTATCGATCCGAATGTGCCCTTCGAAAAGAGCCTGGAATTTTTGCAGGAGGCTCAGGAAGAAGGGTTGATCGAACATATCGGTCTTTCCGAAGTGACCGTAGCGGATATCGAAAAGGCGGAACAATTTGTCGAAGTGGTATCGGTACAAAATATGTACAGTGTGGATAACCGCAAATGGGAATCCGTCCTGGAATATTGCGAACAGGCCGATATGGCTTTCATTCCGTGGTACCCTCTGAATGCAGGCAATGTAGCGAAGATGCAACAGATCGAGAAGGTAGCGGCGCAGGTAGGCGGCACGGCCCACCAGGTAGCCTTGTCCTGGCTGCTCCATCATTCGCCGAATATATTGCTGATCCCGGGGACCTCCAGTGTCAAACACCTGGAAGAAAATATGAAGGCGGAAAGCATTGTTCTTACGGAAGAACAGCTTGCTCAATTGGAGGCTTAGAAAAACGGCTTCCTGCATTAGAAGAATAAATAAAATAGTAGAGGGTAATAAAGGTTAGCGGGGTGTCTCCGGGCTGTGTTGTAAGCCGGCGGCACCCCTTCCTATTATCAGTCAGAAAATTATCGATTCAGCAAATCTTTAATATACCGTTCGATCGCCGCTGGTTTGGTGACGGGAGAGAAGCGTCGTATCGGCTTGCCGTTAGCATCGAGAAGGAATTTGGTAAAGTTCCATTTGATCCTGCTGCCGAAGAGACTTCCCAATTTGTTCTTCAGGTATCTGAATACGGGATGGGTATGCGGGCCATTGACCTCTATCTTTTCAAATAAGGGAAAGCTGACGCCGTGATTGATCTTGCAGGTCTCTTCCATCGTCTCATTGCTCAAAGGTTCCTGGCTGCCGAACTGGTTACATGGAAACCCCAATACCATCAGGCCCTTCTCCTTATAATCCTGGTATAATTTTTCCAGTCCTTCGAATTGGGGCGTGAGCCCGCATTGAGTGGCGGTATTCACCACCAAAACGACTTTTCCCTGGTAGGCAGACATCTCCACGGACCGTCCCTGGGGAGTATTCGCGGATAGCTGATAAAACCCGGCGGTCTGGCCGGAGGTCGTTGCTGTCATTTGGCTCGAAGTTGGTGAATGTGGTATTGGCAACAAAGATATTATGAATATGTTTGTGAGGAGCAAAAAACTACAGCTATCAAACAATAAATTGCTTCAAACAATAAATTACTTTTTATGGATCAGACCGTTGTAAATCGTAACAAAGAAGTGGTCGATACCTTTTTTATCGCCCTGGAGACCCAAAATTTTGAGTTACTGAAAGAAATTTTTGCTGAGGACGGACGGCAGATTAATCCTTATGTTCCGGAAGGTTTTGCGGCAAGTTTCGATGGCGTGGAGGGGATTTATAAACAATACAGTTCCCTCCCCCAGCTTTTTGGCCAGATGAAATTTCCCAGGACCCTTTTTGCTACGGAAGATCCCCAGTTCATTTTTGTAAAATTCAGGGGGATCATCGAGATAAGGGCCGGGGGTACTTATGAGAATGACTACCTGGGAACTTTCCGCCTCGAAAAGGGGAAAATAGTGGAGTACACGGAATATTTCAACCCGATCGTGATGGCGAGGGCTTTCGGTATACCGTTGAAGTAGGGAGATGATCAGAATGGAACAGCGGTTGTTTCGAAAGCGGACAGTCTTTTCTACGTGCCCGGATATAGTTGATTGATTTATAAAGACATAATAATCCGGCATTGAGTTGGTGTGATAGGAGTTATGTTTAAAAGCTATCTTACCATCGCCTGGCGTTATCTCCGTAAGGACCGTCAATTCACCATCCTGAACCTGGTTGGCCTGTCTACAGGGCTGGCCTGTACTTTACTGATCTATTTATGGGTGACGGATGAGCTGGCGATGGACCATATGCATGAAAAAGACAGCCGGTTATACCAGGTCATGGACAACCGGCATGATAAGGATGGTATCCACACCATGAATGAGACGCCTTCGCTGCTGGCCAGGACGCTGAAGGAAGAGATGCCGGAGGTGGAATATGCGGCCGGCGTGCTAGCGACGTCCTGGTATGGCAGGGTGACGCTCTCGGTGCAACACGAGGACATAAAAGCGGTCGGGCATTATGCCGATAAGGATTTTTTCAATGTTTTTTCTTACCCTCTTTTGCAGGGTAACCGGGATGGGGTGCTGGCGGATAAGAAATCCATCGTTCTGTCCAGGGAGCTGGCGCTAAAATTATTTCATACGACGGACAATGTTATCGGCAAGACTGTGCAATGGGAGCATGAGCAGCCTTATCTTGTTTCCGGTATTTTTGAAGGGGATTTACTCCATTCTTCCGATAAGTTCGATTTTGTGCTGCCCTTGGACCAATTCATAGATACGCATCCCTGGCAAAAGAACTGGGGGCGTTCGGAAGATCCCGAAACCTATGTGGTGTTGAAGCAGGGGGCCAGTGTGGCTGCCTTCAATCGGAAGATCGAGGGGCTTGTTAAACGGAAAAGTCAGGATGCCGATGTGAACCTGACTTTGTTCGCGCGGTTATACAGCAGCGGCTATTTATATGGCCAATACGAGAATGGCGTGCAGGTGGGCGGGCGGATCGAATATGTGCGGCTGTTTTCTCTGATCGCCCTTTTTATATTGGTGATTGCCTGTATCAATTTCATGAATTTATCTACGGCGAAGGCTTCCAAAAGGATGAAGGAGGTGGGGGTGAAAAAATGCATTGGCGCCAGCCGGATTTCGCTGGTTCTTCAATTCCTGGGGGAATCCCTGGTGATGACCTGTCTTTCGCTGGTGCTGGCCGTGCTACTAGTCAGGCTATTGCTGCCTGAGTTCAATTCCATTACGGGAAAGCAACTGACGCTGCTGCCCGACAATCAATTTGTCGGTGTGTTGCTGGCCGTTACCCTGGTCACGGGGTTGCTGGCGGGTAGTTATCCGGCCCTGTACCTCTCCAGTTTTCGTCCGGCGGTGGTATTAAAAGGAAAGCTCAAGACTTCCATCGGCGAATTGTGGGTGAGAAAGGGGTTGGTTGTTTTTCAATTCACGCTGACGGTGTTGTTCATCGTGGCGGTGCTGGTAGTGTATAAGCAGATCCAATTTATACAGAGCAAGGATCCGGGATTTAAGAGGGATCATATACTGAGTTTTGATCTGCCGTATATCCCGGAAAAGCCCACGGAAACCTTGCTGGCGGAAATAAAGAACATCCCTGGTGTCATCAATGCGTCGGGGATGGATCACCGGAGCCTGATCGGAGATTTCGGGGGAAGCGTGCCTTATTGGGAGGGGATGAACCCGAAGGAAAATTTCAATATCAGTAATATCGGGATCAATTATGGGATGCTGGAGACGCTGGGGTTGGAGCTGGTAAAGGGAAGAACTTTTTCAAGGGCGCTCAGCTCGGATACCGCCGAGGTGATCCTGAACCAGGCGGCCGTGGACAAGATGGGGGGTAAAGATCCGATCGGCATGAAGTTCGGGGTATTTGGCGGGGATGGGATGCGGACGGTGGTGGGGGTGGTGAAGGATTTTCATTTTGAATCGATGCATACGGCAGTGGGGCCTTTTGCGCTGCGGCTGGTATCGCAGTACACCAGGGATATGATGGTCAAGATCCGGGCGGGATCTGAAAAAAACGTCATTGGACAGGTGCAGCAAACCTATGCGAAGGCGATTCCCGGAGTGCCCTTCGAGTACCGGTTCCTGGATGATGATTTCCAGGCGCAGTATGTTGCGGAAAAGCGGGTGTCGGTCTTGTCTCAGTATTTTGGGGTGCTGGCTATCCTCATCTCCTGCCTGGGGTTGTATGGGCTGGCGGCTTTCACGGCTGAAAGGAGGTTCAAGGAGATCGGGATCCGGAAAGTGTTGGGGGCGAGCGTGCGGGGCGTGGTGTTGCTGTTATCAGCCGATTTCCTCCAACTGGTATTGATTTCCGTGCTGATTGCCTTTCCGCTGGCCTGGTGGGTATCGAACCAATGGCTCAGCGGCTTTGCCTACCGTACTACTATTGGCGTAGGGGTATTCCTGCTGGCGGGGGCCGCTACCCTGCTGATCACGATCGCTACGATCAGCTTCCAGGCGGTGAAAGCGGCATTGGCGAATCCGGCGAAGAGCCTCCAATCGGAATGATCAGGGGGTGTGGGTGCTGTCGGGGATGGAAGGCGAAGCTGCGGCCAGGCTGTCCATGTTGATTTTTTTGAGCCGGCCGGAGGGGCGTCGATGTGTGGGAAGTGATTCACCCGGCAAGGTATTGGGACGGGGGGATAAAGTTTCGGAATGCGAGGCTGGGAAAGTAGCATAGTGGCTCTGGAGCCGTTCCGAATGAACGTTATCCATCCATTTTTGAACCAGGGAGACTCCTGCACTGATAAGGACCAATACAGTCCCAAATAAGAAGAGGCTCTTGATGGAAAAGCGGAAATTCCCGCTGTTGTATTCGGGATAAAAGACGAACCGCAATTGGCGAACGACGGCTTTGGGCTGGGCTTCTACGACCCCGTTGACTTTTTGAAAACCTTCGCTGACGGTGTGACTCATTTTGTCGACGCTGTCAGCATTGAGTTGTTCTGTTTTTTCGAGGCATTCCTTTATGACCTGCTGTACGGCGAAGGTGTCGGCCGGAGGGGCGACGACCTGTTCATTCAATCGCTGGTCGAAGGCGGCAACTTTCTCTTTCAGGTCTGCCACGGTGTTTTGCAGGTCTTTTGTCAGTTGGCTGAATACTTTCATTTCATCCAGTATTTCGTTCAATACGGCCTGGAAAATTTCTTCGTTCATAGTTTTACATTCTTAAACGGTGAGTGTGATGGTGTTGTAATTCTTCCTGTTGACGTTCTTCTTCTTGTTGACGTTGCTCATTCTGCAGCTGGGTCTGTTGTTGACGGAGGTTGAGATTTTTTGCGAGGTCGGCTTCGATGCTGCGTAACGAATGGCCAGCCTCGCTGCCTTTGAAAACGACTCGTTTTTCGTCCATGAAGGCGATGCCTTTTTCGTTTTCAAAAACGCTGTATCCCCACTGGCGCATGTTGTGTTCGAATTGGGGATAGTCCCGGGAATCCTGCAGGGCTTCCCGGATATGTGACTTCAGTTTGTCCAGGCGGAGTCCATGGCGGGGAGTCTGCCGTTGTTGTTCGGTCTGGTAGCGCCGGGGGCTAAGTTCCTGCCGGAGTCCGTGCCGAAGCTCTGCTTCCCGGCAGAAGTCGGCCATTTTTCCATAGGAAAAGCTATCGCTGACGGTATGCCGGTCGAAGCCTACTCTATTGACGACCAGGTGTAGGTGCTGCTGGGCGGTATCCTTATGGAGGATGGTGAGGTATTGGTTTTTTTCAAAGTCCAGGGACCGGGCGCAGTCGGCGGCCAACTCGACCAGGGCTCCTTTCGTCAGCGTTTCACCCGGCGGCAGGCTCAGGGTAATGTGAAAGACCGGCAGGGACATATTGCGTTCCAGACGGGCTACTTCGTTAAACTGGCGGGTAAGCTCCTGTTTGTTGCCGAAGCATTGGTTGTACCAGATAATTTCGGCCCGGTCCTTATAGATGGCTCCGCCGCCCTCGGCCAGAGAAAGTCGTTTGTCTTCCAGGCAATAGTCCAGGGTTTGCCGGAAGGAGCCGGCGGGATAAATTCTGCCTATCATTTTAATTGAGTTTTTATATTATCGATCAATTCGCTCAGTTCCTTGCGCAGGTGCTGTAGTTCGGCTCTGTCGAGGGCATTCAGGTCGTCTCCATCCAGGCGTTTGCGGGCTACCAGGTAGAGGGAGGCCGCCAGTTGGTGGAGTTGAGCGTTGAAGGCCAGGGCTTCCGGGGGAAGGGTTTTGGGTTTCCTGAGATAGTCTTTGAGTCCTAGCCCCCTAAGATATTCCGAAGCGGAGAAGCCGGCATTCCGGGCCCGGATCCCGATGTATTTTTTTTCGGTAGCGGTGCACCAGCAGCTGATCTTGCAATTTTTCCGGTTGTGCTTCTGCGCGTACATTTTCGATTTTTTCAAGATCAAATATGGTAATGCGGGGCAGCATTTCCTATGATGGATGCATCATGGATTTATGAAGATTGGGAATCAATAAGATGAAGGGGGTATTGGGGGCGGACAAGGGATCGGTGGGGTTAATGTGTAGTTAATGATAGAAAAAATCCGTCAGGGCTTTGGTGAGCTTCTCGACTTTGGGATCATTCAGATCGAGGTCGTTTTTGGCGGCGGAGATTTTTAACTGGAGGGTATTGGTCCTTTGATCGCCGAACTCTTCCACCTGGCGCAGGATGGCAGCTAAATCCATCGCGGAAAAGTGTTGAAATAACTGCTCGGCTTTTTTTCCGGGAACTTTGAGGTCACCTATGAGGATCAATACCTGGATCAGTTTTTCCGTATGGTGTTTATTGTTCAGCACTATTTTGCCGGAATAGGATCGGGTTAGGTCATTCATATCTGCCTCTATCTTTGAAAAAATCTTCTTTTGATAAGCTGGCAGGGAGGAGTCAACGGCCTGGTCATCATTGGACAGACCGTTCGTCAGGCTAACGGCTTCCGGAAGGCCGCTAGTGGGTGCGTGATTCGCCATGCGCGCTTCTTCTTCCTTTTCTTTCACCCATTCGAAGGCTCCCTCTAGGTTTAGCCGATAGGGTTTGGATATGTCTAATTTTAGTTTTTCCAAAATTTCGTACCGCAGGAAACGGACGAATCCCTTTTTATCCGGGTAAGCGGCATAATGGTAATCCAGGAAATGCGTGAGGTCACTGCCACTGTATTCCTTCATTTTGAGGAAAATACCGTTCTTATACCGCTGCTTGTTCGGTTGCTTAGGGAAATACAAAGTATATCCCTTTTCATAAGGTCCTATCTTGTACTGGAACCAGGGCTCGAATTCGGATTCATCCATGTGATTATTGAAACGAAAGCCAATGTCGCTAAGGATACCCCGGAAGGTAGTGTTGCCGAGCCATTTTTTCGGAATTCTCATACAATAAATTTAAGATAAAAAGATTAATAAGCGGGTGTACGCAGGGGTGATCGGATAACAGGAATGGGGGTTTGTTAAGCCGGAGGCCGGTTTGCCGGTTTTTATTAATATTGTAGGGTATGACTAAAAAATGGGTACGGAATCTCATTCCGCATGTATTGGCGATGGCCGTTTTTGTATCGGTAGCCGTTATATACTGCCGGCCGGCTTTCCAGGATAAGGTATTGGTACAGGAAGATGTGACGCAATGGAAGGCCATGGCGCAGAACTCCTTCCAATACAAGGAGAAGCATGGTCATTTCCCTTTGTGGACCAACGGGATGTTCAGCGGCATGCCGGCTTACCAGATCGCGATGGATGCGGAGGCTTTTGCCCCTCAGTATTTCCTGTACGATGCCCTCACCTTGCATTTAAAGAAACCTGCCAATTTTTTCTTCCTGGCCTGTCTGTGCTTTTATTTTCTAACGCAGGTATTGCGGGTAAACCCCTATATCGGGATCATCGGGGGCCTGGCCTATGCCTATGCTACCTATAATCCGGTGATCATTGCCGTGGGGCATGATACGAAGATGCAATCCATCGCCCTTCTGCCGGCATTTATTGGCGGGTTGCTGCTCATCTATGAAAAAAAGTATTGGCGGGGGGGTGCCTTAACGGCCCTTTGCACGGCGCTGTTTGTCGCCGTCAATCATATGCAGATCTTTTATTACGGTCTCCTTATTGCAGCTGCGCTGACAATCGGCTATTGTATCCGCTGGGTCCGTCAAAAGGACTATAAGCATCTGCTGATCGCGGGATCGCTGGCCACCGCCTGCGGGCTGATCGGGGTATTGAGCAATGCCGTGCTGGTTTTCACCACCGCAGACTTTGCCAAAGCGACGATCCGGGGTGGCAGTGAATTGGCGGAGACGGGCAGTATGGTTTCCCAAAACGGCCTGAGCCAGAATTATGCCTTTAGCTACAGCATGTATAAAAGTGAACCTTTTACTTTACTGGCGCCGAAGATCTTTGGGGGTAGTGACGCTGAATTATCGGAAGAAAATTCCAAAGCGATCCAGGCATTGCAGGCGATGCCCCCCCAGCTGGCACAGCAAATACAGGTACAGGGTTATGTAAGTTTCTATTGGGGTGGTATCGGAGGGACGGCGGGCCCTGCTTATGCGGGGGCTATCATCTGTGCGCTGGCCCTGTTGGGTCTCTTTATATTGGACAACAAGCATAAATGGTGGATAGCGGCGACCTGTCTGCTGGCGATCCTGATGAGCTGGGGTGGTTATTTTCCCTCCTTCAACGGGATCTTGCTAAAGGTGCTCCCTATGTATAATAAATTCAGGGCCCCCAGTGTGATCATGGTGATACCGGTGTTCCTGCTTGGTATGCTGGCGATGCTGACGCTGCAGAAGATATGGGCAACGACGGCGGGACAAGCCACTACTGAGGGAAACATGACAGCGGAACAAGACCAAGAGGCCCTTTGGAAGAATTATAAGAAAGGATTGTACCTGGTAGCCGGTGTATTTGCGGTACTCCTGTTGCTATATGCCAATTTCGACTATACGATGTCGGAAGAGCGGCAGCTGCAGCAGCGGTGGAGTGCGGCGGGAAGTGACGCGGTGCAGTATGTACGGTCCTTTACCAATGGGCTGCGGGAGGATCGTCAGGCGTTGTTCTTACAGAGTGCGGAGCGTTCTTTTTTATTTATTGCGGCGGCGATGTTGGTGACGGGGTTGTATATAAAAAGAAAGATGCGTCCATGGCTCTTTATAGGATTGGTGGGTATTCTTACCTTCATCGATATAATGGGGGTTGACGTACAATATCTGAACAGCGATAATTATAAGGGCGAGGCAGAGGCGCCGGCCAGTCCTGTCGCTTCGGCTGCCGACAAGCAGGTCCTGCAGGATACGGGCTATTACCGGGTGCTGGATCTGCGGCAGGGGCTTGGTACCACACTGACCTATGGGGCAGGTACGGCTTGGTGGCATCATTCGATCGGCGGGTATAATGCAGCCAAACTAAGTATCTACCAGGATCTGATCGACCACCAGTTAGAGCATTACCCGCACTGTATGCCGGTGATCGATATGCTGAATACCCGATATATTATTCAACAGGGTGCCCAGGGCGGGGATACGGTATTAACGAATGAGTCAGCCCTGGGGGCAGCCTGGTTTGTCCACGGCCTACGATTTGAACCCGATGCCCGGGGGATGATGAATGCGCTGACGGGGTTCGATACGAAGGATTCGGCTCTTGTGCTGGAGAAGGACCGGAAAGAAGTGTCAGTCGATCCGCAGCCGGATAGCGGGGCTCGTATTCTGCTGAGCCGGAATGATAATGATATATGCCTTTACCGGACTGAATCAAAGACTCCGCAGTTTGCTGTGTTCAGCGAGGTCTTTTATGACCGGGGGTGGAAGGCTTACCTGGATGATGTGGATGTGGATGCGGCGGTCGGAACGAGCGGGGAGGCGGTGATTGGAGCCAGCGGGGCAAAAGAGTTGCCGATCGTTCGGACGAATTATGTGCTGAGGGGGGTATCGGTGCCGGCGGGGAAGCATACGATCAGGATGGTCTTTCATCCTGCCTCCTATTATATCGGCCAGCAGGTGCAAAGGATTGCGGGTGTGATCCTGGTGTTGCTGCTGGCGGGGGCGTTGGTGATGGAATGGAGGGGGCGGAAGGGGGGTATTCCGGCAGCGGAGAAAAAGGAGGTGCTTTGAAAAGAAATTTTTTACCAATAAAGTTGAGTTTCGTATTTTTGATTTACCAACTAAGTTATTAATCAATAGAACTCTTTCTGATGGTTGTACCAGACTATGTTGGGCTTTTTTTTTGGTTCATAACATAAAACGGGATTTTACAGTTTCTAAGGGCGTGGCGACGCCCTTAGGGCTTTTATCACAGAGATGTAGTAGAAAGTTAGTTTCAAAGAAACTTGAGCAAGAATCTCGATTTTTTGTAGCTTTGTATTGTAACAAAAGGCCGAGACTGTGAATCCCGGCCTTTGACCATCACTTCAGTAAATGAAAGATGGTAATGATCAACTTGACTATCACCAGAATTCTGATGATTTTGCCCAGCGTATCGCTGGGCTTTCTTTTACTACTCATGGAGTAAAAAACGGGGATTTTACAGCCCCGAAAAACTTGACACAAGGCCACCGGTGGCCTATATGCCGTTTTTTTGATCCGACACCATGACGAAGTATCGCAGTAAGAATTTTTGATTCTTATAAAGAGTCAAGTGACAGTACAAAGATATCCATTATTCGAATATTGCTAAAAAAAATAGCGTCTCCGCAAAAATTAGTCCGGAATGGATTTGCGGGCTTTGGGGATAAGGGCGGACTGTGATGGAAACTGCTGAAAACCAGGCCAGGAGCGGGGTTCTCTTATTTTTGACTGTCAATACTTTACATAAAATTAATTTAGCTATTTCACCGGAAAACAACCTAATTTTGCCGGTTTAAAGGTCTATTTTATTCTCATACAGTATGGCTATTTTAGTGTTCTTCGTGTGTCATTGGTTCCTGTCCCTGTTTGCGCAAACATTCTTCCTGCATCGATATAGTTCTCATAAGATGTTCAAGATGAATAAGTTCTGGGAGAGATTCTTTTACAGCTTTACTTTCATTACCCAGGGCTCGTCTTTTCTGAACCCCCGGGCCTATGCTATTCTGCACCGCATGCATCATGCGTACAGCGATACGGAAAAGGACCCCCACTCCCCCCATTTTTTTAAGGATGTCTGGCATATGACCATGGAGACGAAGAATATCTACATGGATTATCTCCTGTATAAAAAAGAGCCGGAGCCTGCTTTCCGGGGTAACTATCCCACCTGGCCCATCATCGACCGGATCAGTGATCTCTGGGTCACGCGGATCGCTTTTGCCGTAGGGTATACTGCTTTTTATGTTGCTTTTGCCACGCATTGGTGGATGTACCTGCTGTTGCCGATCCATTATTTTATGGGTCCCATCCACGGTGCTATCGTCAACTGGTGCGGACACAAATACGGTTATTCCAATTTCGACAATCATGATCACAGCAAGAATAGTCTGCCTCTTGACTTCCTGATGATGGGGGAACTATTCCAGAATAATCATCACAAGCGGCCCAATGACCCCAACTTCGCCAAGAAATGGTTTGAAGTGGACCCGACCTGGCCGCTCATGCGGGCGATGCACGCTCTTCGTATCATCCGGCTCAGAAAGACATACCCCCCCACGAAAAGCCATCTCCGTGTTATACGGGCAGAGGAACAACTCGTAATAGCCGAAGAAACCGAGAGCGTGTGAAGTCTCTCTAACCACCATTTAACGTGATGTTTCATGCTTCCGGAGATCAGATCTATGTTCGCGGAAGCGGCTGAAGAAGAGCAGGGCCAGCACGCAGAGGACGAATCCGCAGAGACCGTTCAGGCGGAGGCCCTGGTCGTGTCCGGGATCCTTCCCATAGATGGTGAGAAAAGCAAACAGGGCGATGCCCAGGGTCTGTCCCATCTTCACGAAGAGATATTTCACGGCAAAGAACATTCCTTCCCTGTTCTCTCCTGTCTTCTCTGCATCCAGTTGTGCGATCTCCGCCAGTATCGCATTCGGGAGGATGCCCAGCGAGGCCAGGGGAAAAGCAGCACCAATCACCAGCGTATAGATCTGGGTGTTGGGAGAGGCAGGAAATTTACCCAGAAAATAAATGGAGATAAAGATCAGGCTCAGCAGGGCAAAGGAGATCAACACCACCGGCTTCTTGCCCCAGCGGGCCGCCAAAAAGTTGATCAGGGGATAGAAGACCAGGGAAACGAGCACCATTACGCCCATCAATACTCCTCCTTCCGATTCGGGCAAACCGAGTAATACGGTGACAAAATACAGGAGCCCGCTGGAGATGATGCTCAGGGCCATGTAATAAGAAAAATCCGAGATGAGGTAATATTTAAAGTTGGCGTTGCCGAAGGTCTTACGGATCGCCGGCCACAGGGGAAGATGGGAGGGCTTACCGTTGGAATATTTTTTTTCGTCGATGCTGAACACCGGTATCAGCATGATCAGGGCTGCCAGGGCGCAGAGGCCCGCGACCGTAAGCTGGATGGCTGTATCCCGGTCGCGGATATGAAAGACGGACTGTACTGCGTCGGCATAATTATTGACCAGGGCTGAAACGATGATGCCCAGAACAAAGCCTACCTGTTGAAAAGAAGAAAGTTTAACTTTTTCCGCCGCCGTATCCGTCATTTCAGGCAAAAGGGCATTATAGGGAATGATATAAGTAGTCGCCGATACAAAGAACAGGATCAGAGACCCCGTGAGCCACCAGGCATTGTGAGTGCTTTCTCCTTTTGCCGGGGGATAAAAAGTGAGAAAGCAAAAAAAGGCGGCCGGCAGGACGGCTCTTTTCATGAAGGGGATGCGGCGTCCTTTCGGGTTAACGCTTTTATCGCTGAGGGAAGCGATAAAGGGATCGTATACGGCGTCAATGAGCCGGCCGGATGCTGCGATCAGGGAGAGAATATTAACAACCCCCAGGAGTAAGAGCTGGGGCACCAGGGGAGTCAGGCCGGCATTCGATGGAGGGAGATAATAATACGGCAGCATCACGATCACGATATTGGTAAGGATACTCCAACCCATCATTCCTGCTGCATAAGCAAATTGTATCCGTAACGGCAATTTTCTTCCTGGCATACTGCAAGATGCAACTATTATCGCATAATTTTTTCCACATCTATTGTGAGGGTATGAGGGTCAGGCGCCGGTCTTGAAACCACATAATGCTGTTCATCCGGCCAATTAACGATCACCAGGCTATCTGCTGCCGCCCGGCTGCCTGTCTTCTCCCATACGACCTGCCGGACAAAAGCTTCGGGCACCCATTCCGGATAAGTGGAAGGCACTCCGAATTCATCCCAGGATATGTGGATGCCGTACTGGTCCTGAAACAGTTGTTGGGGAGGGCGTATAAACGCTACATTCGTGATGCCCGGATGAACCTGCGTCTCTATATAATTTCTTACCAGGTCATATTCTTTTTTGACGGGCGCCAAGAACTGGTACCGGAAATTATACCAGGCATTGGCGACAAAAAAGATCCCCAGCAAACCGGCCATGATCAATTGATATCTTTCTGTCCGCATGGTTTCCAGGAGAGTGGTAAACACTAAGAGGAATACGGCCATGTCCAGGGCCAAAAGGGTTCTGCTGGAAGCATAATCCTCTTTGACGACTAATGAAGGGAGATAGATCAGTCCCAGGAAAACAAAGAGGCCCACCCCGTAGCGCAGGCGGAAAGAGAAAGAACGGGGCCGCAGGATGAAAAAGTTCAACAGGAGCCAGGCCACCAGGATGGACACATAGACCCACTCTCCTACCTGACTGTTCTCCCTGACAATCCAGGTAAAACGGAAGGCAGCTGCCAGGGGCCTGCTAAAGAAAAAACCTATTTTACTGAGCGGGTCCGTGGAGAAACCAGTCCTTGCAGCGGCGTTGATGTGCCAGAGTTGTATTTGCCACCGGAATAGGACATAATACAACAGGTAGGTAAAGAAATACAGGCCGAGTGCCGCTGTAATAGTGCGGGACCATTCTTTTTTTGAAATTACATGCAGCAGAAAAGGCAGGAGGAAGCAACCGAACCCATTCTGATAGGTGAACAGGGAGATCACCCCGAATAATAAGGTCCCGCCGATTGCCCGTGCTGGCAATTCCATTCTTTTCTGTGTACTTCCAGGAATGGGCAGATATTTCATTTGCGAATAGAGGGCATACCCCGCCATCAATCCGCTGGTATTGGCGATAAACAGTTCCATGCAGGAGGCCCAGCTAACATAGATGCAAAAGGGAGGACAGGCGATCAGGTAGAGCACCGTAAAGAAGGGAAGCAGGCGGGGAAGCTCTTCCTGCCGGCTAACCCTGGTAAAGATGGTATACCAGACCGGGATACAGGCCATCCATCCCAATAAGGAGAACAGGTGCAGCCGGGTGATCTGCCGGATGGTATCGATGGAGCTGAAAAGGGTTTGGAAAAGAATATCGGTGATATAACGGCCCTGTATGGCAAACATGTGGAAGTGGCCGCCTTTGCGGAAGTTCCTCAGCTGGATGATCTCATCTGTATAAAAATAATGCGTATAAAAAAGAGGGCAAAAGAGAATAAGGATGATCCCCAATAAAATACCCAGGTCGCGACAGGTTGCTCTTTTCATAAGTCAGATAAATGTAATAAAAGTTGGCGGTTCGCCATCATATTTTGGAGGAGCCGTAACTTCAGGGTTATGAAAGCAATCCTGATCACGAAAAAGGGAGGGCCGGAAGTGCTGGAGCTGCGCGAAATAGCTACTCCGGTTCCTGCTGCCGGAGAAGTCCTGATAAAAATAAAGGCTGCCGGGCTGAATCGTAGCGATATCTATAGCCGCAGCTCGCACGCTTATGGGAAAAAAGAGAGCGACGAGGGGGGCGAGATCCCCGGGCTCGAAGTATCGGGCCATATAGAAGCCTGCGGACCGGGGGTGAAGCGTTGGAAGCCGGGGGATGCCGTCTGTGCACTGGTGACCGGTGGGGGGTATGCGCAGTACATAGCGGTTCCGGAGGGGCAATGTCTGCCGCTGCCGGAGGGAATGGGTCTGGAGGAAGCTGCCGCCTTGCCGGAGACTATTTTTACGGTGTGGGCGAATGTCTTCCAGACGGCCCGTCTGCGTGCCGGAGAGAACCTGTTGGTCCATGGGGGCAGCAGCGGCATTGGGGTTACGGCCATTCAGCTGGCTACGGCGCTGGGGATCGATATTTATGTCACGGCGGGTACGGAGGAGAAATGCCGGTGGTGCGAGTCGCTGGGCGCTAAAAAAGCCGTCAATTATAAAACGGAGGATTTTGAAGAGAAGCTGCGGGGGGTGGGAATCGATGTGATCCTGGATATGACAGGGGGAGATTTCACGCCGAAGAATATCCGGCTGCTCCGGGAGGAAGGGCGGATCGTGTTCATCAATGCCATGCGGGGGAATGAGTCTACGGTCAACATCGCTGAGATCATGCGTAAGCGCCTGGTGCTGACGGGAAGTATGTTGAAGCCGCGGGACACTGGTTTTAAAGCGGCCCTGGCGGCGGAGGTGGAAAGGAATGTCTGGCCGTTGATTGCAAGGGGGGCGGTGAAGCCCATCATCTATAAAGTGCTGCCGCTGGAAGAGGCGGCTGCGGCGCAGCGCCTGATGGAGAGTAGTGAGCACAGGGGGAAGATACTCTTACGGGTATACTAAGCCACGGACACTATACGGAAGCCCGGCTCATGTCTGATAGGGAAATTGCAGGAGTTCGCGATAAAGCACATTTTATTCGCTTCGTGATGCAAATCCGTTGCCTTACCGATCATCGCGCTGTCGGTGAGGGTAACGACAGGGTGAAGGGTCACTTCTTTAAAATAGCCGCTACCGTCGGGCCGCTCCATCATAATTCCCCGGGCCTCGTCCTGGTAGTCCATCACTACGATCTTGTTGACGGAGCAAAGATGCAGGTACCAGAGCATGTGACAGGAAGAGATCGAGGACAGGAATAATTCTTCGGGATTGTGTCTCGATGGGGATCCCCTGAAGGAGGGGTCTGAGGAGCCGGCAATATCCGGTTTGCCTTTGACCTGTATCCTATGATCTCTGTCGTAGGCCCTGTAATGAGTGGTGCCTTCTCCTTTATTACCTGTCCAGGTGAGGGAGGTGGTATAGTGGTGTTCTTTTTCCATCGCAGGGCGAAATTACGCCAAATTGGGGAACCGGAAGAGGAAGAACCTGCGACGGATCGGGCCGGTACTAGTTGGCCATGGAAAAGCTGGCGGAGCGGGGTATCTGGTAGGAGGCCCCTTTCTCCAGCAGGTAGACCCGGTCGGCGATCTCTGTCAGGGAGTCCTTATGAGAGATGATCAGCAGGCCTGCCTGTTGCCGGAGCTTTTGCAGGATAGTGATCACGAAATGCTCTGTGGCGGCGTCCATGGCAGCGGTAGGTTCGTCCAGCAATATCAGCTGCGGGCCGGCATAGAGGCAGCGGGCCAGGGCCAGCAATTGCTTCTGCCCGCCAGACAGGGCGACACCGCCTTCCCCCAGGAGGGTAGCATAAGACTGGGGCAAACTTTCAAAGAACCGGTCGAAGCCGTATAAATGACAGAATTGACGAACCTTCTCTATGTTTTCGGTACCGGGGTCCAGACATATATTGGCGAGGAGGGTGCCACTGAATACGGTGATATCCTGGGGAACGACCCCGATCACCTTTCTCCAGGCAGGGGTGCCGAGGATCTGCAATTCCTCGTTGTTGATCCAAATGGAGCCTCCGTCATAGGGATAGAATTTCTGTAAGACCTGCAGCAGGGTGCTTTTGCCCTGACCACTTTCCCCGGAGAGGGCAATGATCTCTCCTCTTTTCAGTTCCAGTGAAATATCCTTCAGCAGTAGTTTCTTTCCGGGAAACCGGAATTCTAATTTTTCCAACGATAGCCGTTCAAAACGGAGGGGCTCCTCCCCTGCTGCCAGGGCCTGTTGTACGGGGTCATATTCCGGCTCCAGGATGGTGAATTCATACATCCGGTCCAGGGCTACGGCGGCTTCCTGTACCTGGAGATTGGTGAGGGCCGCCAGGACGACCGTCTGCATGAGTATTCCAGCCAGTTGGAGAATGGCGATCATTTGCCCGGTACGCAGGGAGCCGTTCCAGGTGTCCAGGGCTGCCCAACCGATGACGGTCAGTAAAAAGAGGGCGGTGATAATTTCCAGCAGTACATTAAAGCGGATCCTGATCTTTCCCAGTTGCATTACCGAATTTTGTAAGGATAAAAAAAAATTAGCGGCGATCCCGGCAAAAAGGGATTCCCGGTTCATGGCCTTGATCGTGTGGATGCCTCTGATGCTGTCCACGTAATTGCTTTCATTTTGCGCGTGCGCCACCATGACGGAGCGTTGTCCCCGGATAATCCCGCCTTCAAAAAATTTCACAACCCCGGCTATAACGGGCACCATCACCAGGCAAAAGACGGTGATGGGCCAGGAGTATATAAATAACAGGCAGAGGATGACCAGCAGCAGGAGGCATTGGATGGTCATTTCTCCCAGAATATAACTGGCGGCCTGCTGAATGCGCTGAGTATCATTGAGGCGGGCAATGAGGTCCCCCGTCTTACGGTGATCGAAAAAAGATTTGTTCAGGGAGAGGATGGAACGGAAGAAGCCACCGGTAACACGGAGGTTGAATCCATATCCCTGTCCGGTAGAAGGGGCGGAATGCTGCTTCGCAGCTGCCAGATCAGTCATAGGAGTCCTTGTTGAAAATGAACAGGATGATGATCACCCGTGTGATCATCATCCTGTTATTAAGGTTACAGACCGAGCGGTAAGCCGGGTAGAGTAGAGGGGAGGAGATCAATGTTGTAGCTGATT
>DASWFF010000004.1:0-51324 GCA_036394375.1 Puia sp. | reverse complement strand
GCAGACAGAAGACCTGGTGAAAAAAAGTTACCTGCCCAAAATCCTTCTGACAGGCGTTGCCTGGGCGAGAGGGTCGAGCATCGATTACCAGAACAATTTTAAATCCGCGGCTACTGGTCTTGGCTATCAGCGGGCTAATTATATGGGGGGGCTTACGTTGGAATATAACCTCTTTAATATGGTACACCGGAAGGACAAGGAAGCGATCGCCCGGAATAACACGCTTGCCAGTGACTATGGCCTGCAGCAACAGCAATTGTCCTTACAAAATGTAGGGAATAAGGCAGAGGAGGGTATCCGGACGGCCATGAAAGACCTGGCAGAGATCCCTATACAGATAGGCGCGGCACAGGATGCCTACGACCAGAAGACAGCCCAATATAAGGCAGGCATCATCAACCTGGTCGATCTTACCAATGCTTCCTTTGTGCTCTACCGGTCCCAATCGGACTATGTACAGACCTTAAGCGACTGGCTACTGGCCAACCTGGATAAGTCTGCCTCGTCCGGCAACCTGGATCTATTCATTCAATCTATCAAATAATATTAATCTAATTATAATGGTACGAACAGCTTTAAAGAGGCCTATAACCATATTGGTCCTTTTCATAGGTCTTTTGTTGTTCTCGGTAATGGCTATCCGAACGATACCCATCGACATATTTCCCAAGTTGAATGCGCCCACTATTTATGTGATCGAGCAGTATGGCGGGATGTCCGCTCAGCAAATGGAAGGCTTTTTCGCAACGCGTATGCAGGACCAGTTCCTGTATGTCAACGGGATTAAAAATATCGAGAGCAAGAATATACAGGGATTATCTCTTATTAAACTGACTTTTTATGAAGGCACGGATATGGCGGAAGCTTCGGCGCAGGTGGCCTTGCAGGTAAATCGTACGGCGGCCTTTTTCCCGCCGGGCGCCCTTCCGCCCCAGGTGGTCCGCTTCGACGCCTCTTCCCTGCCGGTAGGAGAATTGGTGTTCAGCAGCAAGACCCGGCCGTTGAAGGAGATCTTCGACCTGGCCCTCACCCGGGTGCGCCCCTTATTCGCCACGGTGCCCGGACTGTCGGCGCCGCCGCCTTTCGGCTCCAATGCCCGGTCGGTATTGATCAATGTCAACCCGGAGAAGCTCCGCATGTACAATCTATCCGCCGATGAGGTCGTGCAGGCGATCGCGCAGAACAATGCCATCACCCCATCGGGCAATCTTCGTGTGGACAGTATCATGTATGTCACGAGTATTAACTCCCTGGAGCCCAAGGTCCAGCATTTCGAGGATATTCCCATCAAAAGCAACGGGGCCACTTCCATCTATGTACGGGACGTGGCCAAGGTAGCGGATGGAGCGGATATTACCGTGGATTATGCGTTGGTGAACGGCAAAAGGTCCGTGTATATTCCTGTCGTCAAGACGGCGGATGCGTCCACCTGGGAAGTGGTGCAGACCCTGCGCCAGCGGATCCCGGAAATGAAGAGCCTGCTGCCCGACGATGTGGAGATCAGCTATGAGTTCGACCAGTCGGTCTTCGTGATCAATTCGGCGAAGAGCCTGATGACGGAGGGTATTCTCGGCGCTATCTTAACAGGCCTGATGGTATTACTATTCCTCCGTGACTGGCGCAGCAGCCTGGTCGTGATCATCACCATTCCCGTCGCGGTGCTGAGCGGGGTGTTCTTTCTAAAGCTGGCCGGGCAGACAGTGAATATCATGACTCTCAGCGGGTTGTCCCTCGCCATCGGTATCCTGGTGGACCAGGCGACGGTGACCATCGAGAATATTCACCAGCACCTGGAGATGGGGAAGAATAAAAAGCAGGCGGTACTGGACGCCTGTTCGGAAATATCCTTTCCTCTGTTGCTGATCCTGCTGTGTATACTGGCCGTATTTGCGCCGGCTTTTGTCATGTCGGGCGTACCGAAAGCCATGTTCCTTCCCTTGTCCTTATCCATCGCCTTTGCCATGATCGTCAGTTTTGTCGCCGCCCAAACCCTGGTGCCGGTCATTTCAGTATGGTTACTGAAGGCGGAACTATTCCAGTATCATCATACCGGGGTGCATGCGCATGCCGGGCTGGCCCTCAGCGAAAAAGAAATCGGCGAGATCGATGAGCACAATGTACAGGAAACCGCCCACCGCGAAGAAAATGGTTTTTTCCAGCGTATCAAGAAGGGGCTGGCTTCCCGGCTGGAAAAATGGATGCCCCGGAGAAAGCTGATCGTGTCGGTCTATTTTATCCTAGCATTCGGCGCTGCAGCCGTTTGTTATATGATTATCGGAAAGGACCTGCTTCCTAAGACCAATAATGGGCAGCTGCAATTGAGGATCCGGGAGCCGGACGGGACCCGGCTGGAAGTGACCGAAAAAACGACACAGGGCGTCCTCAATATCATTGATTCCACCGTCCATCATCAGGTAGCCATTTCTTCCGCCTATGTAGGGCTGGTGCCCAGCAATTTCGGGACCAGCAACCTGTATATTTTCAACAGCGGCACGCACGAGGCGGTAGTGCAGGTCAACCTGGACGAAAACTATAAAGTGAAGATGGAAGATCTCAAAGAAGAATTACGCAAAAATATCCTGCAGCATTACGGGAATATAAAGATCTCTTTCGAGCCGATCGAGCTGACCGAAAAGATCATGGCGCAGGGAGCTTCCACTCCCATCGAGGTGAGGGTCGCCGGGAAGAATATGGGCGATATCAAAAACTATGCGCTGAAGCTGACGGAAAAAATGAAGGCCATTGCTTTTCTACGGGACGTACAGATAGCGCAGCCGCTGAATTTTCCTACGGTCAATATTACCGTCGACAGGAACAAGCTGGCCCTGATGGGCCTTAGCATGGACAATATCTCTAAGAGTATCACAGACGTCACATCCTCCAGCCGTTACACCAATAAAAATCTCTGGCTGGACGAGCGGTCAGCTTATACCTATCAGTCCCAGATCCAGGTGCCGGAATATATCATGAACTCCATGGGGCAATTGCAGTCCGTCTCCCTGGTAAAAGGACAGATGCGGCCCGTATTATCGGATGTGGCTACTTTCCGGATCGACACCTTACCGGGTGAATATGACCGGAGCGGTCCCCGCCGGTTCGTCACTGTCAGCGCCAACATCTATAAAAAAGATCTGGGTGCGGCAACGGCCGCCGTTCAGAAGGCCGTCGATGACATGGGAACGCCTCCTACCGGCCTCGTCCCGGAAGTAAGGGGGATGTCTTCCCTGCTGACAGAAACGATGGGCTCCCTGCAGAGCGGCCTGCTGGCAGCCATCGTGGTGATCCTGCTCTTACTGGCAGCCAATTATCAGTCTTTCGGATTGTCCATCTCGGTACTGGCTACCGTTCCGGCCGTATTGCTGGGCGCGATGCTGTTGCTGCTGGCCACCGGCGCCACCCTGAACCTGCAATCCTATATGGGTATTATCATGTCGGTGGGGGTATCCGTTGCCAATGCCATCCTGATCGTCACGAATGCGGAGCAGCTGCGACTGGAGTACAAAGATCCGTTCAAGGCGGCCATAGTAGCGGCGAGTGTACGGCTACGGCCTATCCTGATGACCAGTCTCGCCATGATCGCCGGTATGATACCTATGGCCAGCGGGCTTGGTGAAGCGGGTGATCAGTCCGCTCCCCTGGGGCGGGCCGTAATAGGCGGATTGATCGCCTCCACGCTCGCGGCGTTGTTCATCGTACCGCTGGTCTATGGATGGATCCAGCAAGCGACATCCTTTAATTCTGTCTCCTTATTACCAGATGACTCCTCTAAATAATATAATATGAACAAGCAATTCTTTTTAATCATGTTACTGTCTGCCGGATTTTTATACGGCTGTTCGGATCCGAAGGCTAAGGAAAAACAACCTGCTGCTGAAGTCAAGCCGCATTATGAGTTAGCCCAGGCGGAGCAGCAGAGCGTACGGCAAATCATAAAATTGCCCGCCCAGCTGGCGGCTTACCAGGAAGTAAGCATCTTTCCAAAGGTGAACGGCTATGTGACCTCCGTGTTGGTAGATATTGGTTCCCATGTGCACAAGGGTCAGCTCTTAATGGTATTGAATGCACCTGAATTAGAACAGGCTACGATCCAGGCAAAAGAGAAATACGCCCGTACGGTCTCGGACTATACGATCAGCAGGGACAATTACGAAAGACTCCGGCAGGCTGCCCGGACACGGGGTGCGATTTCCCCGATGGACCTCGCCTCCGCCAAAGCAAAAACAGAAGCTGACAGTGCGTTGAGCAATGCGGAAAAGGCTAACTGGCAAATGCAGCTGACCATGGTCTCTTATCTTAAAGTAACAGCTCCTTTTACCGGTGTCATCACCCAACGGAACGTGCATCCCGGCGCCCTGGTGAGCGCGGAGGGAAAGGACGCTAAACCCATGCTGGAGCTGAAGGAAGTCGATCATTTACGATTACAGGTGGATATCCCGGAAAGTATTGCTGCGACTATGCGCAGTAATGATACCGTATCCTTTTACCTGAGCGCTTTCCCCGGCAAAAGGATGACCGGACCTATCAGCCGAAAATCCATGAACATCAATATGCAATACCGCTCGGAAAGAGTGGAGCTGGACGTCGCTAATAAGGACGAGGCGCTTGCGCCCGGCATGTATGCCGATGTATTGTTCGATTCAAAAGGGAATCCTCATGCATTATCTGTTCCCAAGTCCGCTGTGATCACTTCCACGGAAAGAAAGTATGTATTCGTCGTACGGGATGGCAAGACCGTCAAGGTAGATGTCACTACGGGTAATGAAAGCGATAACCGGATCGAGATCCTGGGGGATGTGCGGGCCGGGGAGGAAGTGATCGCCAATGCAACCGACGAGATGAAAGAGGGCCTAACCATTAAATAAAAGTAAAGCCGGTCAATCTTTCTCTTCCTTCCGGGAAGCAAAGAGGCTGACCGGCTTTTTATTACTCTTCGTATTCTTCTTCCCCTTCCTGTTCCTGGTACAGGTTCACAAATTTTTCAGCGGTCTCTTCGTCCAGCTCTTCAATCAGCTTGAAGACAGGTTCATCCAGGTATTTGAAAAAATCTTCGGTCTGGGGAAGGAAGCTGCGGAGCAATACGGTCTCTTTCGTCTGAAAGATGACCGATACCAGTTCGATATCTGACTCTGCATCTACCTGGATCAGGTAATAAGTGTCGGGATTTAATTCTCCAAAGGTGGCCATGATGATTCGTTTTAGCAGACAAAAATCACTCATTAAATGTTAACGGAGCGTAAAATCATTTCCGGACTTCCTTAAAAAGAGACCGTCCCGGAAATTTCCGGGACGGAGGCGCAGAAGGTTAATCAGTTGAGTTATTTTTTAACTGATTTTTTATTCGCCTTTTGGGGCGCTGTCTTTTTTATTTTCTCTTGTTGCTTCTTACCGGACTTCAGCAGGTCGCGGCTGATCAGTTTACTGATCTCCTTTACATGGGTAGCCAGTTTCTTTTCCCCCAATTCCTGTTTATAGTCGGCCAGGGCTCCTGTCAGCTTTTCTACAATCTCCTTGCGGACCTGTTTCTTTTTGGAGGGTGCTGCCGGAGTGGCTGTTTCTTGTTGATTCATACGAAAAAGTGTTTTTTAGTAATAATATGATAACCTAAAATTAATATTAAAATAACGCATGGAATGTTAAGTTTTGCCGTTTTACCCCCCAGGAAGGAGGTTTTTGCCCCTTTTTTAATATCAATTCCCTGCTGACATAAGGCTGTCACTATCCGGTCGTTCCTTTGAATCAACAACAAAAACTACCATTTATGTCAACGATTCAAATGCTCTTAAAGGAGCTCGACCAGGAAGCAACCACCACCCGTAAAATGCTGGAACGGATCCCTACCGATCAGTTTGACTGGCAGCCGCATCAGAAAAGCATGACCCTTCAGCGATTAGCCACTCATGTAGCCGAATTGCCAGCCTGGGTGGCCATGGTGGTGACGACCGATGAACTCGATTTTGCCAAAAATCCTTATAGCCAGGTGACCGTGAATAATACGGGGGAATTGATGGATTATTTTGAAAGGTCTTTGGCAGACGGCAGGGAGCACCTTCTAAAGGTTACTGAAGAGAAGTTGTTGGAAGACTGGACATTACGGGCAGGCGACCAGGTATACCAGGTGGCGAGCAAAGGAGAGATCATCCGCATGACCTATTGCCAGATCGTACATCACCGGGCCCAGTTAGGAGTATTCCTCCGGCTGCTGGATATTCCGATCCCTGGTAGTTACGGGCCCAGCGCAGACGAACATTGAAAATCAGGGACCATGGCCCTCCGGGGTTGCAAGGGGGAGTCTCTTCATTGTGACGTAACTTAGCCCTGTAAAACAATTAGCCATGCCGCTACCGCCCCCCCTCTTACCCAATGGAATCACCAGTAAACAAAGTAGCTATTCCGTAAAGGAATCGATCGACCGGCTGCAAAAAGCATTGGAGGCAAAAGGTATTACCATTTTTTCCCGTATCGACCAGCAGGCGGAAGCGCAAAAAGTGGGACTGAAATTATCGCCTGTCGAATTTCTTCTCTTTGGCAATCCCAGGGCAGGCACTCCTATCATGTCCGCGGTCCCGCTGTCGGCCCTCGATCTTCCTTTAAAAGCTATTGCCTGGCAGGATGAAGAAGGCAAAGTGTGGCTTAGTTATAATGAGCCCGCTTATATTCAACAACGTTATGGCCTGCCCGATGCGCTGGTAAAAAATATCGATTTCGGTCCGTTAATCGATCAGGCCCTGTCGTGAGCAAAAGCTGATTTATTCGCCCGTATGGATCCTGACCAGGGAATAGTCTTCCAGGGTCGACGATCTTGTTCTGTCATTCAGGAATTCTCCTGTCAGCTGGCTGATATGAAAATTGGGAAAATGCTGTATGTCCTCTACCCGGAAGCCTTTTTTCACCAGGCTGTCTGAGAAAGCCGACGGAATGAAGAGCAGTTGATCCTGCCGCGTCCGGGGCAGGCTGTCAATGGGTACCCGTTGGACGGGTAGCCGGGAGTAGAACTCAAAGGAATAATTCGAGGGTGTCTCCTCCGGCATGTATACGACTGGTTGCGTTACCAGCGCTCTGCTATCGGGATCAGCGGCTGTGTTATTGCCGGAGTTAACCGGCGTTGAGCCCTGCCGGCTGCTAAGGTAATTTCCCGCTTCGGTTCCTGCCTGGTATCGGAGTATGGCCGGGTACAGGCAAAAATTTACAAACGTATAGGCCAGGAGAGCCGACCAAAAACTCCGTGCCGTCACGGCCGGCAGATCGCTGCCCCGGAAGATCCGGAAGGCAAGGATGGAAAGGCCTCCGATAAGAACTACCATAAAAGGCCAGCCCCTGAAGTGAAAAAGCCAACTGAGAAAAAGCAGCAGTAATGGAAGAAGGATGGTGATCACCTGCTGGATGATGACGATGATCTTTTGTGTCTTCCTCCGGTGGAGCTGGTACAGGTAGCCCGCCGTCAGTATGGAGAAAAAAGGGAATAATATATTGAGATAATGGGGCAGCTGAAAACGGGAAAGAGAGAATACGATAAAACTTGCAACGGCTGCGCCCAGGCAGATGGCATCGCCCGGGATAGAACGGCTACTGACCTTCCTGCCTTTTTGCACTACGGCCGCATATAACAATAAAGACCAGGGCAGGAAAGCCCATAAAAGAGTATGGAAATAGAAGAGCGGATCACCGCTGCCTTTTATAGGGCCTGTATTGAAGAAACGGCCGAACTGACTATCCCAAAAGAAAAACCGGATCCCTGACACGCCCGTATGACCGAAGATCACTTTCTCCGGGTGAAGGTCGAACTGGATGTACAGGCAATACAGCTCAGGGGTAATAAAGAGGGCGACCAGCAACAGGGCGATCCACCAGCGTATATTCCGGAACTGGGCCCATTCTTTTCCCAGGATCCAGTCAAGGATCAGGCCGGCGGAGATCGTGATCAATACAAAGGGACCTTTCGTCATGACGGCGCAGGCAGCGAGAAAAGAACCTGCCACCAGGTGCCAGCCAGGCGCCAAATTCCAGCCAGCCCCCTTTCCGGCAGGCACGCCATACGCCGCGGGAACCCGGGATGCCTTGTAAAAATGAAAGACGGATCCGATGACCAGGCCGGTAAGATAAGGTTCGGCCCGGACATCATTATTGGAGATCACCAGGTGCGCGGCGGAAACATAGAGGAGGGTCGCCAGTTGAGCTGTGGGCTTGCCATAGATGGACAAGGCCAACCGGTAGGTATACCAGGCGCCCATTCCCCAGAACAGGAGCGCCGGAAATTTATAAGCAAACCCATTCGTGCCGAAGAGGCGGAAACTCAGCGCGGCCATCCAAAAAGGGAAATGAGGTTTGTCCAGCCAGTCTTTCCCTTCCACCCGAAGATTGATAAAATCCCCTGTACGGGCGATCGTCTTTGCAATAGTGGCATAGAGTGCGCCGTCAGGTTCCAGGATAGGTATCAATAATCCCCCGGCATTCACCAGGATAGCGGGTATCAGGAGCCGTACAAACCATTTTTGTAACCAGCTTTCCCAGGAGTAACTATGAGGTTCGGTCATCACGGGTAAAGATATAATGAATTCCTGCAAAGAATTAGTTGAAATGTATTCTTTGCAGGAACACGTCTAATTGTCAGTGAACAAGGCCTATGGGCCTTGTTCAGCCGGGCGAGGCCGGCCTATATTTCAACGGGCTTTTCAGGAGACTTTTTGAACAGGTGGGTAAAGGCGTTACGACGATCACCCTGCCTGCTCTCCCAGTACGCGAAGATCCTGGACATACCCAATCCCGTTATAAAGCCCACGATAGAACCCACGAGAATATCAAAGGGATAGTGTTTACCCACATAGATCTGCGCATAACAGATGGCCGCCGCCCATACCCATAGTCCTTTCCATTTTTTACCGTTCATCTTCTTTATGGAGAAATACCAGAAAGCCGCTAATCCAAAATGGTTGGCGGCATGGTTGGAAGGCATGGAATACAAACCGCCGCAATCCACCAGTCCTCTTAGGACGGAAGACAATTCAGGATCATAGCAGGGACGGAGCCGGCCGAACATAGGCTTGAGTAATTGAGCAGTCAGACTGTCCGTAATCGCGACCGTCAGCACGCTCAACAGGATGAAGGCCCAGGCCTGGCTCTTGCGCTTACGAATGGCATAATACAACATAAAGACATAGAAGGGTATCCAGGTAATCGGATCCCGCAATACGGGCATCACTTTATCCAGGATGGAATGATCCGAATCGTGGTTAATAAGCACGAATAAGATCTTGTCAATATGCTCCAGCCATTTTAGCAATGTCATATATCACAATTTGTGTCGTATAAAACTATACTCTTTATTTTACAGAAAGGTTGCCAAAAGATTATGATTTAGTTAAAAAACCATGAACAAATCCTATCCCTATTCTGTGGAGATTCTGAATGATGCCGTGAGGAATAATGTTAAGTTAATGTTGTGATAAACATAGGGTCATATAACCGGTTTAACTTTGGCAAACCCATTAAAATGAAATTCCTCCTTCTACCTTTACTGGCGGTCCTACTGACTTTTTCAGACGCCGTCGCCCAAACAAAAACACGGCATTTGTTTATCATCACCATCGATGGATTCAGATGGCAGGAGATTTTTTCAGGGGCCGACCCTTCGCTCATCGCCAATGAGAATTATGTAAAGGACACCACGCTGACCCGGCAGCTTTATTGGGATTCCACTCCTGAACTACGCCGGCGCCGGCTCATGCCTTTCTTCTGGAATACCATTGCGGAAAGAGGGCAGCTATATGGCAACCGCCGTTTTGACAATAAGGTCAATGTGAAGAATTTCCTGAAGATCTCTTATCCGGGTTATAATGAGATCTTTACCGGGCATACCGATGCGACCAGTCCCAACCTGCCCATCAACAACAAGAACATCAATGTATTGGAATACCTCAATGATATTCCGGCCTATCATGGTAAAGTCGCCGTCTTTACTTCCTGGAACGTCTTTCCCTATATCCTGAACAAGACGCGCAGCGGGTTGCCGATCAATAGCGGTTATGAAAAGCTGAATGAGGAGAATGACACGACGGCCGGGATGATCGACAGCGTGGAAGGGACGATGCCCCCGTCCAAAACCCGCTATGATCTTCTTACTTATCTGAGCGCCCGGGAATATATCGACCGGCATCATCCTTCCGTCCTATACCTTGGACTGGGAGAGACGGATGAATGCGCTCACGCGGCCAGGTATGACCTGTATCTGCAGCATGCTAATCATATAGACCAGATGATCGCCGAACTATGGTATACTATTCAAACCGATCCTTATTATAAAGACAGCACTACTTTGCTGATCACTACGGATCATGGAAGGGGGTGGAAGACCCGTAAGTGGACTACGCATGGATTTTGGGCAAATGGCTCGGGGCAGATCTGGGTGGCAATGATGGGCCCGGATATCCTTCCGGAAGGCGAGCTAAAGACCCGGGGGCAGGTATATCAGAAACAACTGGCGGCGACGATCGCTTTGTTGATGGGAGATCCCTCCGGAGCGGGACATCCGCCGGGTGAGCCGATCCGTTTCCCTTCGGCAGCCCCTCTGTTGGCCAAGCCTTCGTCCGGGGCGCCTGTTGCGCCCATTGTCTCCACGGCCCAGCTGGCGGGCAGTAAATAAAACCTGCATTTGCAGGAGAAAAAACCTTCATTTGCAGAAGAAATAGCTAAAACAACGAACCCCATGCAGAAGACCCTTCTCTTTTTTGCTCTCCTGGCCGGCTTTGATATGTCCTATGCGCAGGGGGGAGGGACGGCTTCGGGCCACTCACTGGCAGGCGCCCGGTCTTCGGGTCTTTCGCCGGCAGGCATCGAACATGTGATCATAGTAGGGGTAGACGGAATGAGTCCCGATGGGATACGCAGCGCGTCTACACCCGTCATGCACCGGCTGATTGAAGAAGGGGCGGTGAAATGGAATGTGCGAACCGTGTTGCCTTCTTCCAGCAGTCCCAACTGGGCGTCTATGATCATGGGCGGGGGAACGGAATTACATGGCATTACCGATAATGACTGGGGCCGGCAGGAATATAGTTTACCTCCGATCGTAAGCGACGAGGAAGGCATCTTCCCTACTATTTTCGGCTGGATACGCCGCAGCAGGCCGCAGGCGGAGATAGGAGCCGTTTATCAATGGGAAGGCTTTGGACGTCTCTTTGAAAAGAAAGCGGTGAATTATGACAGGAACGAACCGGACGGGCCTTCCACGGCGGATGCTTTTTCGGCGTATATAAAAGCGAAGAAACCTGATTTTGCCTTTATGCACCTGGACTTTGTAGACGATGCCGGGCATGAGCAGGGGCATGGCACGCCGGCCTATTACCAGGCGGTATCAAAAGCCGACTCCCTGATCGGGCAAGTGGTTGCCGCCGTACGGGCCGCCGGGATCGCCTCTTCTACCCTCTTCATCGTCACAGCCGACCATGGCGGGGTGGGGTATGGGCATGGGGGCGCCACGGTGGAAGAGGCGGAGATCTGCATGATCCTGAACGGGAAAGGCATTAAAAAGGGGTATAAAGTGCAGCAGCAGGTGTATACCTATGATCTGGCCGCTACGATCGCCTTTGCCTTGCATATCGTTCCGCCTTATGCCTGGACAGGGCGACCGGTGAAGAGCGCTTTTACAGGGTTCAGAGAACCCGCTAACCTCTATCTGGGCAAGGGACTTATCCCCGGTCCCCGGTTTTATCCCGACCGGTATTTATACCGGCAGGCAGGGGGCCTGTATATAGATTCTTCCGCCACGGTGAGCCTGCGCGCCATTGCGGAGGGAAGCCGGACCTATTATACGACAGACGGGTCCCGGCCTACGGCATCGTCATCCCTGTATGCCCATCCATTTGTTCTGGACAAGACTACGGTCGTCACAGCCTTATCTATCGATGCCGCCGGCAATGAAAGTCCTGCTGTCCAGGCCTACTACCGGCTGGTCTCTTCCGGAAAGGGGCATGGCCTGAAAGCGAAGTTCTATCCCGGCATCCCGGGCTGGAATCATTTGCCCGTATTTGCCTCTCTTCCCCCCACCCATGAATGGAATGGGTATGAATTTAACCTGGACAGGGACCAGATCCTCTCTTTTCTGGGCAAGGACTCTTCCACCTTTGCAGCCTTGTGGGAAGGCTGGCTGCAAACAGATCAGGCAGGAGAGTATACTTTTTATACCCGGTCGGATGACGGGAGCAAATTATTCATAGATGGGGCGGCAGTCGTCAATAATGACGGGGACCATGGGGTAACCGAGCGATCGGGGACTGTCCTGTTATCGCCGGGGAGGCATGCGATCCGGGTGGAATACTACAATGCGCAAGGAGGTTTCTGGCTGGACGCCCTTTACAAAGGGCCGGGAACACCCAAACAATTGATCCCTGCCGATAAACTATACCTGGAAAAATGACCGGCAATCCGCACGAATAGCCCTATTTTTGCCCAAATTTTTGTGCATGGCGTTCAATTCGTTCATTCAACTCTTCACGCCCAAGGACCGGGTATTCTATTCCTTATTCGAAGAAGTAGCCGATGGAGTGGCGAAAATGGGTAAGCTGATGAAAGAGGTGGTAGGAGAACCCGATTTTGACAAAAGAGCTGCTATTATTTCGCAGGTAGAAGACCAGGAGCATGTCAATGATGATCTTACACACCGGATATTCACTGAATTGGGACGGAACTTCATCACGCCCTTCGACCGGGAGGACATCCATTACCTGGCCAGTTCCCTGGATGATATCTGCGATTATATCTACGCTACGGCCAAAAAGATCAATTTTTACAAGGTCAATCCCAACGACAGCGGTATCCAGAAAATGGCCGATCTGATCGAGCAGGGAGCCGCCCAGATCCAGATCGCGGTAAAAGAGCTGCGTAATATGCGGGATATGCGCAAGATCACGGATGCGCTGGTAAAGGTAAACAGTATCGAAAACCAGGCTGACGACATATTCGACCTCAGCATCGAGCGCCTGTTCGAAACAGAGCCGGATGCCAAGGAAGTGATCAAAAAAAGAGAGATCTACCAGGTCATGGAGATCGTTACGGACAAGTGCGAAGACGCCGCAAACGTAATAGAATCCATTATTATTAAATACGCGTGAGAATACAATAGCTGTAAGCTTAAACCAACTCTATGAGTTTTTTGGTCGTCATTATCATTCTGGCCCTTGTGTTCGATTATATTAATGGATTCCACGATGCAGCCAATTCTATCGCAACTATCGTCTCTACCAAAGTCTTAACTCCTTTTCAGGCAGTTGTATGGGCAGCATTATGGAATTTTGCCGCTTTCTTTATAGCCCGGTATGTCCTTAAAGAATTCAAGATCGGCAATACGATCGCCAGTTCGGTGAATAAGGATTTTATCACCCTGGAAGTCATTTTTTCCGGTCTGATCGCTGCTATCTGCTGGAACCTGCTCACCTGGTGGTTCGGCATTCCCTCCAGTTCTTCCCATACCTTATTGGGGGGATTTATGGGCGCGGCGCTAGCGCATGCGGGGGCTTTGAGCCGGCATGGGGTAGCTGTTATCAATTATGGTAAGGTGATCCCTACTTTCCTGTTCATTTTCCTGGCTCCTTTGATCGGTATGGTCATAGGCTTTTTTATTTCCATACTCATTATCAATATTTGCCGTCGGGCCAATCCGTACCGGGCGGACAACTGGTTCCGCCGGTTGCAGCTGGTATCTTCCGCCCTGCTGAGCCTGGGACATGGCAGCAATGACGCCCAGAAAGTAATGGGGATCATCGGAGCGGCCATGATCTGGTATGAAAAATCCAGGGGGCATGATTTATCTTTTAAACAATTTATCGATACCCATATGTGGGTGCCGGTAGCCAGCTTTACAGCGATCGCCCTGGGAACTATGAGCGGGGGATGGAAGATCGTAAAGACCATGGGCACCAGGATCACGAAAGTCACTCCGCTGGAAGGAGTAAGTGCGGAGACCGCAGGCGCTCTGACCTTGTTCCTGTCAGACAAATTGGGCATACCTGTCAGTACTACCCATACGATCACCGGCTCGATCATCGGAGTAGGCGCTACCAAAAGGTTGTCCGCCGTCCGTTGGGGAGTGACCATCAACCTGCTTTGGGCCTGGATACTGACGATTCCTGTCAGCGCCCTGCTGGCCGCCATCGTTTATTTTATCGTCAGCCTCATCCGGTAAATATGCCGGAAATGCGCTTCTGGAACTAGCGAAGCGATTTGACAGGCGATGATAATTGATTTTCAAAGGAACCTGTCGAACTGCGTTTCACTGAGTCCATTGAAAAAGACATTATGATTCGAAGTAAACTTAGTGCATTTCCGGCATATGGCTAATGTCTGTCCGTCGGACAAAACGCTTCCAGCGTTTTATTGGGGCGGGTTAGCCTATCTTTACTATTTTAGGGGGTATTTTAACCAATTGGAGTCTATATATGAAGGGAATTATCCTGGCCGGGGGATCCGGAACGCGTCTGCATCCCATCACCTATGCCATCAGCAAGCAGATTATGCCGGTTTATGATAAGCCTATGATCTATTATCCCCTGTCTACGCTTATGCTGGCAGGGATCCGTGAAATATTGATCATTTCGACGCCCCATGATCTCCCGCTGTTTAAAAAATTATTCGGAGACGGCTCTCAGCTGGGGCTGCAATTCTCTTATGCCGAACAACCCCTGCCCAATGGGCTGGCGCAGGCTTTTGTAATAGGGGCCGATTTCATAGGCGAGGACCCGGTAGCCCTGGTGCTGGGGGACAATATATTTTATGGCGCCGGGCTGGGCAAGCAACTGGAAAAAAATAACAATCCGGATGGCGGTATCGTGTATGCTTACCACGTAAGCGACCCCGAGCGTTATGGCGTCGTAGAGTTCGACGGGAATATGAAAGCTATTTCCATCGAGGAAAAGCCGGCCGTTCCCAAGAGCAATTATGCGGTACCGGGCCTCTATTTCTATGATAACGAAGTGGTAGACATTTCCAGGAGCCTGAAACCTTCTCCCAGGGGAGAATATGAGATCACGGACGTAAACAAAGAATATCTGAAAAGAGGTAAATTGAAAGTGTCGATCCTGGACCGTGGCACGGCCTGGCTGGATACGGGGACCTTCGATTCGCTCATGCAGGCATCGCAATTTGTCCAGGTGATCGAGCAAAGGCAGGACATCAAGATCGCCTGTATCGAGGAGATCGCTTACCGGAAAGGCTTCATTGACAAAAGACAAGTGGAAAAAATGGCTCAGCCTTTGCTAAAGAGCGGCTATGGACAATACCTGATAAAAGTAATTAATACCAACTAATACTAATTTTATATTCTATAATCAGCGACTATGCAAAAAATCCTTGTTACCGGCGGTTGTGGCTATATAGGCTCACATACGATCGTAGATCTGATCACGAATGGATTCGAAGTTATATGTGTTGACAATAATGTCCGCTCTTCCCCGAGAATACTGGAAGGCGCGGAAAGGATCACCGGCAAAAAAATAAAAAATTACAAGGTAGACCTTTGTAATTATGATGACACTTTTGCCATTTTCCAGGAAAATGAGAATATAGCAGGCATCATTCACTTTGCGGCTTACAAAGCCGTCGGTGAATCCGTGGAGCAACCCCTGATGTATTTCGAGAACAACCTCTTATCCCTGATCAACCTGTTGAAATGTGTACAGGAGTTCGAGATCCCTCATTTCGTCTTTTCTTCTTCCTGTACGGTATATGGCAATCCGGATGAAATTCCTGTGACGGAAATGACGCCGCCCAAGCCTGCCGAATCTCCTTACGGATATACCAAACAGATGGGAGAACAGATCATCAACGAGTTCTCGAAAGCAGCTACTCATACAAAATGTATTTTATTACGCTATTTCAACCCGGTTGGCGCTCATCCCAGCATCCTGATCGGGGAAATGCCCATTGGCCGTCCGGCCAACCTGGTGCCTGCCATTACTCAAACGGCTATCGGCAAATTGCCTATGCTAACCGTGTATGGGGATGACTATCCTACCCGGGACGGGTCCTGCATACGCGATTTTATTCATGTATGTGACATTGCACATGCGCATACCCTGTCGCTGCAATACATGCTGGATAAGAAGATCAGCAAAAAGTGCGAGGTCTATAACCTGGGAACGGGGGATGGGGTGACTGTGCTGGAAGCGATCAAAGCTTTTGAAAAAGTAAGTTCCGTCAAGCTGAACTACCAGATCGGTCCCCGCCGGTCGGGGGATGTGATCGCTATTTACGCCAACAATGACCTTGCCAGAAAGCAATTGGGATGGCAGCTCCAGTATAACCTGGAGGACATGATGTCCACGGCCTGGAAATGGGAGCAGAAGCTCAAGACCGATGAGAAATTCTATAATGGAAAATTCTCGGAACTGAACTGATAAAAACTGGAAACTTCTCCTTTACTTTGCACCACCAAATCCGGGATCTATCGTCCCGAAAATCTATTTTAATTCATTCTAATCCTTGATTCATGTTAAAAGAGATAGTAGTAACCGGCCAGAAGGACACCCGTAGCGGTTTTGGAGATGGAATTGCAGAAGCAGCCCGGAAAAACCCGAATATTGTCGCGCTGACGGCGGACCTGTTAGGCTCCATGAAACTGAATCAATTTATCAAGGAATTCCCCGAAAGATTTGTACAATGCGGTATTGCGGAAGCCAATATGATCGGCATCGCCGCAGGACTGACCATCGGAGGCAAGATCCCTTATACCACCACCTTCGCCAACTTCTCCACCGGCCGGGTATACGACCAGATCCGGCAGTCCGTCGCCTATTCCGGCAAAAATGTAAAGATCTGCGCTTCGCATGCAGGCGTCACCCTGGGTGAGGACGGAGCTACGCACCAGATCCTGGAAGATATCGGCCTGATGAAGATGTTGCCCGGCATGACAGTCATCGTTCCCTGTGATTATGCCCAGACCAAGGCTGCCACAATGGCCATTGCCGATTATGCAGGACCGGTCTACCTTCGTTTTGGCCGCCCCGTATGGCCGATCTTTACGGAGAACCTTAAGTTCGAGATTGGTAAGGCCCAGGTCTTCTCGGAAGGTACGGATGTCTCGATCTTCGCCTGCGGTCACCTGGTATGGAAGGCCATCGAGGCCGGAAAGATCCTCCAGGAGAAAGGTATTTCGGTGGAAGTGATCAATATTCATACGATCAAGCCCCTCGATACGGCAGCTATCATTGCCTCCATCCAAAAGACCCGTTGCGCTGTTACGGCCGAGGAGCATAATATTATCGGCGGATTGGGCGACGCTATTGCACAGACAGCCGCCAAAAATCTCCCGATCCCCATCGAATACGTAGGCACTAAGGATACTTTTGGCGAGAGTGGCACCCCTACGGATCTCTTAAAGAAATATGGATTGGATACCCCTGATATTGTAGCCGCAGCAGAGAAAGTTATAGCCAGAAAAAATAAGTGATATTTAGTTTTACGCTATTTAAACTTGAGCGCCCGGCGGGGGTCGAAGGTTCTGACCTATTCAATCGGTACTACACAAAATCGCTAACCTTATGGGTGTGACTATCCATGATACCGAATTGTTAATTCAATTCAGGGACCCTGGCACCAAAGAGAAGGCTTTTACTGCTATTATAAAAAAATATCAGGAGAAGCTGTATTGGCATGTGCGTCGCATGGTCGTGGAGCATGAGGATGCCAACGATGTATTGCAAAATGTCTTCATACGTATGTGGAATGGATTGGAAAACTTCCGGGAAGACTCCCAATTATATACCTGGCTGTACCGGGTAGCCACTAATGAATGCCTCAGCTTCCTCGAGCAGCAAAAAAAGAAGTCGACCCTCCCCCTTAGTGAGATGGAATCCGGGCTTAGTAATAAGATAGTGGCAGACAAGCATTTTGACCCCAATAAGCTGGAATGGAAGCTACAGGTAGCCATTCAGCAACTTCCTGAAAAACAAAGAGTTGTATTTAGTCTACGGTATTATGACGAAATGCCTTACGAAGAGATGAGCCGGGTGCTCGAGACTTCAGAGGGAGCTTTGAAGGCGTCTTATCATCATGCTGTTAAAAAAATAGAGGATTATATCGTCAATCATTAAACTTTGGAAAGCAAAGAGGGTCTGAAATAAGTGTATGGAAGGCAATAAAAACATATCAGAGGAGTTGAGGCTGATCAGCGGCTTTGTCGCTACTATCAGCCGGGTGACTCCGTATGGATTGCCGGACGGGTATTTTGAAGGCCTGGCCGGCAAGGTGTTAGACCGGGTCAGGGCCGGGGAGACCCTCCCGAAGCTTGGATTGGACGCCGCCGGGGAAACGGATTGGTCGGGCAATGACCGGGAGCCGGGGTTGTCGCCGGACGATATCAGGATACCGGAGTTCCTGGGAGCAGGCAGCTCCGCACCTGTTTATTCTGTTCCGGAAGGTTATTTCGAAGGATTTGCCGGGAAATTGATGAGCCGGATAAAAGCCGGCCAGGGTGTGGGGGAGCCTGACCAAAGCCCCCGGGAAGAGCTGGCCCTGCTATCTCCTTTACTGAGCCGGATCGATAAGAAAATGCCTTTCGAAGTCCCCCAGGGATATTTCGATGAATTATCAGGAACGGTGGCTGCGAATATCGGGCTTTTGTCCGGGCATGCCGAAGCGGAGAATCTATCTCCCCTGCTGGCCGGCCTGAAAGATAAACAGGTCTATCAGGCGCCGAAAGGCTATTTTGAGTCCTTTTCCGATACGGTGCTGACCAAGGTAAAAAAGCCGGTCCCCGCCGCCAGGGTGATCTCCATCGGAGGTAGAAAAAATTGGTGGAAATATGCGGCCGCTGCAGTAATGACCGGTTTGATCCTGTCGGGGGGATGGTTGAAGCTACACCATTCCGGAAGTGGGGCTGGAACCATCGATCTTAATACGAGCTTGTCCAATGTAAGTGACCAGGAGATCGAGAGTTATCTTGACAATCATAATGTCCCCGTGGCCGATGCGGTTACCAACAGCACTGCATCGCTGGATATTACGGACAGTGATATAAAAAATATGTTTGGAGATATCCCGGACACTGAATTGAAGCAATACATGGACGAGCATGGGGCTATAAAAGACCCCGCCACGAACTAGAATAAAATGAAAAAGTTAATTTCCGTATTTATAGTGCTGGGTTGGTTGGTCCTGCCGGGTATAGCCCAGTCAGGCGGAGGCCAGCCGGGCGGAAGCCAGCAAAGGCAACCCGGAAGCGTCCTGGAGGCTATGAAAGCTGCTTTTATTACTAAAAGACTGAACCTGTCCCCTGAGGAAGCGCAACTATTCTGGCCTATATATAACCAATATGCCACCGAGATCCGCCAGGCGCACGTAGCTTATAGAGAGCATAAAAATGAGATCACGCTGGAAGAATCCATCCTGAACATCAAGAAAAGATACAGCGTCGAATTTTCCAAGGCCTTGTCCCCCGACAAGGTCAATCAATTCTTTCGCGCTGAAAAAGATTTCGGAGCCTTCGTTCAGAAGGAAATGCAAAGAAGACAAACGCAGCCAAGGCCTTTTGGGAGCGGACAATAGACCCTGAGATTTTGCTTATTGACCGATTAATTTCATCTGCGGGTATTCAATTAACGATATTTGAACCTGGTGTTTTTCATAGGTTAGCAACGGCCGGCTCTTTCCAGGGCAGGCCTTTTTTTTGTTCGGCCCCAAGCCCCCGGGAGGGGAAGAATATTCTCCCTCAGGGAATATATAACGGAGTCTTTACGTCGTGATAAAAGAGAAAGGTCCAGGCTTCTTCCTTACCTTTCTGCCACCATTCCTGCCTCAATTCCATTGCTTTCTTTCCATCATAATCATATTTCGCCACGAAGCGGCTCTTCATCTGCTGTAGCTGGGGGGCGACATCGCCGCCGAAAAAGACCTTTTCCCCGCCGTCCACGATCCAAAATACCTGGTGGTAAGGACAATGGGCACCTGTCACCTCATATTTGATATACCCGTCCAGCACCCCGTTGCCGTCCAGGAAAACGACCTGCGGCGAGCTTTCCAGGCCGGCAAGCTCTTCTACCCTATAGGAGGTCGGGCCTTTTTCAAAAGCATATTCCAGCTCTCTGCGCTGAATATAATAAGTAGCATGGGGGAAGGCCAGCTCTCTGCCGCCGGCGCCTGATGCTGCGCTGACGCCCCCGGCCGGCCCCGGCTGCCCGCCCCGCTCCCGGCTCATCCCGCCGGCGTGATCTTTATGAAGATGGCTCATCAATACCTTGGTCACTTTGGAGGGGTCGATCCCGGCGTTCAGGAGATTCTGATGGATCTGCAGGACTCCCTGTTTTTCAAATCCCAGTCCTGTATCCAGCACTAAAATATCTTCCGCCGTGACTACTGCAAAAGGCTGGACTTCCACCAGCAGGCTGCCCCGCGAGCGTTCCTGCAGATCGTCCTTTTCCGTATCAAAGGGAACGAATAATTTGGTCTTATCGATGGTGAAGGCGCCTTCGGACAATGGAATGATCTTCATGGGGCAAATTTACGGATTACCGCAGCACCATCTGCCTGTCTGCATCCAAACGTATCATGATAAATAACATGATGCTGAAGGTCAGCAGGGAGGTGCCTCCATAACTGATAAAGGGCAGGGGGATCCCGATCACGGGCGCCAGCCCGATGGTCATACACACGTTAATGGTGATATGGAAGAAAAGCACGCTGGCCACGCCATATGCATAACAGCGGCTGAATACGCTTCGCTGTCGCTCCGCCACCGTCACGATACGCATCAGCAACAGCACATAGATCCCCAGGAAAATAATACTGCCGGTAAAGCCAAAGCCTTCCCCGATCGTACAGAAGATAAAATCGGTCTTTTGTTCCGGCACAAAATCATAGCGGGTCTGTGTTCCCTTCAGCAGGCCCTTTCCGATAAGGCCTCCGCTGCCGATGGCGATCTTACTTTGCTTTACGTTATAATTATTATCTTTTTTCTTACTGCTCTTCTGTTCATTTTCCAGCACGGCTTCCGTGGCCTGGTCCTTGGGTACATAATCCTTTCCGATAGCGTCATAGATACGCTTCACCTGGTAGGGCTGGAAGACGTGATCGAAGGCAAAGGGCACGACAAAACGCTGCACCCCTACGCAAACGAACCAGATGCCCACGATGAGAAAAAGAAGGGACCGGCTCCGCTTGATCGGTCTGCGCAGGATATAAATGGCCAGCAGGGCCACGGCCGTAAGTATAATGGCCAGGGTATTGGGTTCCAGCAATAAGGTCGCTACCACCAGGACCGCAAAGGAAAAGCCGATGATCAGGACCGAAGGGGGCAGCCCTTCCCGGAACATCACCAGGAAAAAAGAAAAATAGACCAGGGCCAGGCCCGTCTCTTTCTGCATGATGCTGAGCATGGCCGGCGCCAGCGCTATGACGGCTGCGATGAGATGGGAACGGGGGCGGGTGAAATTGGTCTCCACCCGGGACAGATACTTCGCCAGGGCGAGGTTTACAAAGATCTTACAAAGATCGGCCGGCTGTAGCTGAAACGCGGATCCAAACCTTATAATGGACTCTGTTCCCTTTACGCGGGAGTGAAAGGGGAATACCAGTAATAAAAGGAAGATACCGAAGGCATAACCCAGGTTAGCGGTGGCTGTAAAAAATTTACTGTCGGTCAGCAGGATAAAAGTGCCTGCGATACCGGCTATGATAAAGAAAAGTAACTGGCGGCTATAATCCGTTTTCAGCGAAATAAAACCCTGCACGATATTATCTCCGTCATGCCAGGAAGCTGCAAAAATGCTGGTAACGCCGATGGCGCAGAGGGTGAACCAGATCCACACAAGTGACCAGTCTACACCTTTTGATATAGTAGCGTTTCTTGTGTTCATATTATTTCGGGGTGGAATCTTTTTTTGGAGGAATATCGGTCGGCGGAGGCGATTTATGGGCCGGGCCATCCATGGCCGCCGAATCCTTTTTCCGGATCGGCCTTTGTCCCGAAGCCGGCTTGCGGTCCGGGCTATCGATGGCCGTTGAATCTTTTTTCCGGGTCACCGGCTTTGGTACCGGGGGCGCCGGGGTCCCTGTTCCCTGGTTGGAATCCGGTTTCTGTGCAGGAACAGACGGAGCGGAGGCCGGAGGAGCTTTCGGCTTCTCCAGCCAGGGGAGTTTAATTACCTGCATCCTTTTGATATTCTGATACAGCGGGCTATTGGAGTTATCCGAGGTATCCAGCATCATCGCCCGGAAAGAGGGCGTCTGATATTTCAGCCAGCGGGTGCTGTCCCTGCCTTGCTTAGCCCAGGTGGCGGCCCGGATGGAATCGTCTTTAAACTGCCGCCGCACCAGGTATTTGGGCATGAGGTTCACTCCTGAAATCCTGTTCACATCCTGGATCCGTGCAGCGCTCAGCGTATCCCGCAGGTATTTTTCCACCATCAGGGACGCGATAGGGGCAGCCTGTGCGCCTCCATATCCTCCATTCTCCACGATGACGGCCACGACGATCTTCGGGTTTTCACGGGGAGCGAAGCAAACGAAAAGGGAGTGGTTATGCAATTTTACGACCCGGTTGTCGATGACCAGTTTGTTCTCCGCAGTACCCGTCTTGCCGCACATATTGATACCGGGAATCCTGGCCGGACGGCCTGTTCCGATCTCGATCACATCCTGCATGCCATTATGCACTACCTCATAGTCGGCCTCGGAGATATGGGTGACAGGATTGTGCCGCTGCTGAAAGCGATGCAGCAGCGTATCCTCATCCCGGCTGCCCTCGACACTCTGCATGAAATGGGGCGTATAATAGTATCCTTTATTAGCCACGATGCACATGGCATTGGCCATCTGCAGGGGCGTCAGCGTCATTTTATCCTGTCCGATACCCATCGTCACCATGGTGCAGGAGTTCCAGGAATGGTTGTATTCCTTGTCGTAAGCAGCCGTATCGGGAATATTACCCCCGTCTTCGCTGGGAAGGTCGACTCCGACACGATGTCCCATGCCAAAGGCGTTGACATACTCTTTCCATTTCGTCAGGCCGGTACGGGAGCTATGATAGGCGGGATTGTCCAGCTCCAGGCGAAAGGTGTTATAAAAAAAGGAGTTACAGGAGTGGGCAATGGCGAGGCGCAGGTTATTGGCATGCCCGGGAATTTTCTCATCGCATTTATAGGTCTTGGTGCAACCGTAATAAAGCCCCAGGCACTGAATACCACTGGCGGGCGTGATCACTCCTTCATCTAACCCGATCAGGGCCCCTACCGGCTTGTAGGTCGAACCCGGAGCATATTGTCCTTTAATGGCCCTGTTCAGCAGGGGGCCGGATACGTCCAGGGCCAGTTTGGCATAGTTGGACTGTTTGTCCGGGCCGGTCAGCGAGTTAGGGTCATAGCTGGGGCCGGAGGCCATGGCCAGGATCCCTCCGGTAGAAGGTTCTATTGCCACGACGGCGCCTGTCTTGCCCGTCAATAATTTCTCGGCCAGTTGCTGCAACTCGATATCCATGTAGGTATGCAGGTTCTTTCCTGCAATGGCGGGAGTATCCAGGGTCTTATCCTGGTAATGTCCTACCAGCCTGTTCTTATTGTCCTTGAGCCAGAATTCGATCCCCCGCTGACCCATCAGCTCTTTCTCGTAGTATTGTTCCAGACCGCTGCGGCCCACATAGTCTCCCAGCTGGTAGAAATTATTGGATCGCCTGAGGATGGCTGAATCCACTTCTCCAACGTAGCCCATGATATGGGCGGCGACGTTGAAAGGATAGACCCTTACCGGACGTTCCTGCAGGTTGAAACCGGGGAATTTCCACATATTTTCCTCGAGCCGGGCATACATGTCCGGGGTAAGCAGATCTTCGAAAATAGTGGGACGAAAAGGGCCATTCTTATATTTTGCGTCCAGGACCCTGCTCCGGAATTCGGCGGTATCGATGCCCAGCAGCTGGCAGAAATAGGTGGTATCGATATTCTTTACCTGGGAGGGGGTGACCATCAGGTCATAGAGGATGGTATTATTAAGGATGGCTCTTCCTTTCCGGTCATAGATGATACCCCGGGTAGGATAGATGCTCTTGCGGAAAAGAGCATTTTCCTGTGCCTGTTGTTTATATTTTCGGGAAATGATCTGCAGTTGAAACAATCGGGCTGCGATGACCAGGAACATGACCGCGAAAATGAGGCGGATGATATTGCTACGGGATTGATTGAATACAGACATACAAAAGGTACTACCTACAATTTACGAAGTACTGGTAATTAACGCGTAAAAGATAAAATATTGCTGTCAGATTGTATTCGTCCTGAATTTTTGTTTCCGGTAAAATAACAATTCTGTCAATAAAATGAGTAATAAGCTGACGGCTGTTGAGGCGACCACTTTCCCTAAGAAATACACAAAGGAACCGAAATTCATCCATTCCAGTAATACGAGCCAGGTATGATGAAGTAGCGTCAAAACGATCACATACGTTGCATAAGGAGCCCATCCCATACTAACAAAGGAAGGGGAAATATAGTTCTTATCGGCGCCTTCCTGGGATATAAGCAACCCGATGACAAAAGGTCTGACGTAAGCGATCAGGGTACAGGCGGCGGCATGCAAACCGGGGGTTTTACTGAAATAATCCAGGCTCAATCCAAAAATAAACCCGATCAGGGTCAGAGAAGCTCTTGATAAGCTAAAAGGGAGCCAGAGAATAAACAGGAAATACAGGTAGGGAGTGATAAACCGGTGCAGCGGAGGCATTTTAAAAAGAATGAATACCTGTACCAGGATAAACAATATGAACCGGATCGTATTTTTCAGCAATTCGCTCATTGTACTTTTTTACTGGTAGAGTCCTCTAATCGTTTTTGCTCGTCAGCCTGCATATTATCAATGACATACACATATTCAATATTAAAAAAATTGGTGGCTGGCCGGATCTTTAGGGTATAAAAATTACTCGTATTATCCGGCACGATCTCGAACACGGTCCCAACCATGATATCCGCGGGAAACTTGGAAGAGATCTGGCTGGTAAGCACCGTATCGCCTTTGTCCACTTTGGCGCTTTTGGGGATATCCTTCAAGGTGACAAAGAGGGGGCTTAGTCCGTCCCATTCGATGGTGCCTCTTTCTCCGCCATTTTTCAGTCTGACCACTGCCTTGTACTGGCGATGCAGGAGGCTCATCACCGTAGCAAAATTCTCGCTTACGTTCACAACCGTCCCTACGATGCCCTGGGGGCCGATGACGCCCATGTTAGGCCGGACCTGTTGGGCAAATCCCCGGTGAATCGTAAGATAATTAGTCTGGGAAGCAGTGGTATTGTTGACCACTTTAGCCTCCATGACATTGTATTTCAGGATAGATTTTCCTGAATCGACCTTTATGGTGTCATGGATCAATCTTCTGGCTGAATCCGGCGCTTCGTAATTTTCTTTCAGCTGCTGGCGAAGGCGAAGATTTTCCCGGACCAGCGATTCATTGGTCTTTTTCAGCTGAAAGTAGTATTCTATGCCATTGTATTTTTCATTGATCCTGCCGGTGATCTCGGTGCTGACGTTCATAAAGGCAGCTTCATGGAACTTATTGTAGCGGAAAAGGAAGGACAGGGCTATCATCTGCAACACCAGGAAGAAGAGGAAGTTAAAATGCCTTCTGATGAAGAGAAAAACGTTACGCACCGGTTTGGAATTTTAAATGTTGGATCTTAACTTTTGATGGTTGCGTTGGTTAGCCTCAACTATCTCATTACAAACGGATACCTGTCATAGTTCTTCAGGGCAATACCGGTGCCGCGCACTACGCTCTTCAAGGGGTCATCGGCGATATGCACGGGTAATTTGATCTTCTGACTGAGCCGTTTGTCCAATCCCCGGAGCAGGGCTCCTCCTCCGGTGAGGTATAAGCCACGGCGATAAATATCCCCTGCCAGTTCCGGCGGGGTGGTTTCCAGGGCTTTTAAAATGGCTTCTTCGATCTTAAAAATGCTTTTATCCAGGGCTTCGGCGATTTCCTGGTAGCTTACCATGATCTGTTTGGGGATACCTGTTACCAGGTCACGTCCATTGACCGGGATATCATCCGGAGGATTGTCAAGGTCTTTCAGGGCGGCGCCGATCTGTATTTTAATTTGTTCGGCCGTTCTTTCTCCGATCAATAAGCTATGATAGCGGCGGAGGGCCTCCATGATATCTGCTGTGAATTCATCCCCTGCGATACGGATCGACTGATCGCAGACGATACCGGCCAGGGCTATGACCGTGATCCCTGTCGTACCACCGCCAATATCGATGATCATATTACCAACGGGCTCTTCCACGTCAATTCCGATACCCAGAGCGGCTGCCATTGGTTCATGGATCAGGTATACTTCTTTGGCGCCGGCCTGCTCGGCGCTATCCCGGACGGCTCTTTTTTCTACTTCGGTGATACTGGAAGGTATGCAGATCATCATTCGCCAGCTGGGGGGGAAAAGCGGCTTTTTAGGGTAGATCATCTTGATCATCTCCCGGATCATCAGCTCGGCTGCGTTGAAATCTGCGATAACGCCATCTTTAAGAGGGCGGACGGTGCGGATGCTTTCATGTGTCTTTTCATGCATCATCAGCGCTCGTTTGCCTACTGCCAGCACAGTTTTCGGGTTGTTACGATCGAGGGCTACGATGCTCGGTTCATTCACCACTATTTCGTCGTTATGTATGATTAGGGTATTCGCGGTACCCAGGTCCATGGCTATTTCTTGCGTAAGGAAATTGAATAATCCCATTTTATATAAAGGTCAGATTTTTGAAGTTCGGATGATTTTCGGCCAGCGAACCAATGGTCCACTTATTAATGTCAGCAAAATTGAAGGAAATAATTTGAATTAACAAGGTGAAACCCTTGATTTGATGGATTATTTTCCACAAAACTTTAACTGCCAAATTTTTTTTTTGTAACTGCACGTTCCCTTACAAAAAACAGTTCTCTAAGAGAACGACAAAACGACGCCTCTCGTATTCACGGAAGCAAATTGTTTTGCGCAGCTGACCGTGGTCAGCTGTGGTTCGCGCCTGCGGTGCGGTCCAGCGAATGCCGAAACGGATGAACCGTTTGGCATTCGGGTCTAATGATGCCCCTTCGGGGGGTGGACCTGTGGTCCACTAAAGCCCAATTGTCTTTCCATTTCCAGGCTCAGTTCAGGCAGTCTTCTCCGTTCGATCAGGAAGCTGGTGAGTCCGGCGATCTCTTTAAACAGGTGGTGCCTATCGAGGGCTGAACTCAGGTAATCCTTTCCGGTGCTGCCTCCTGTCCCGATACGGGTACCGATCGTACGATGTACCATGCTCATATGCCTGTACCGCCAGGTGCTCAATTGTTCATCGATCTCCAGCAGCTGATGGAGTACCTGGAAGGGCAGTTGCAGAAGGGGATATCCCCGGTATAACATGATGAATAAGGCAGCCCGGCAAGCGGCGGGGGAGAGGGAACGGGAAGGGGGCGGAACCGGCGGCGACCCTTCTATGTCGGGTTTTGCAGCGTGAGGGCCGGCAGCATTGAAGAAGATCGTATCGAAGGATGCCAGGTTGGCTTTTTCAGGATCGGCTAAACTTTGCTGGTAGCGAAGGCGGTAGTCTGCCCAGAACGAATCTCCTTCGGAGGCCAAAAAGGGCATTCTTTCCAGCCAGCTGTTCACCAACTCCAGCAGGGAGAGCTCCTTTTCCGCCGTCTTTATGATATCGACCTCCGGTTGTCTCAGTTGCGACACATAGTATTGCTGGCCGAAACGATGCTCGTACTTTAGTCCCAGCCTGGCCTCCAGCAATTTGAATTGCCAGCTCTGAAAACCTGAGGCGGGACGGAGCTTGTCCCGGAAATCCAGGAAATCCATCGGGGTCATGGTCTCCATGATGTCTATCTGGTGGACCAGTACTTTCAGGATCGTTGCACAGCGGGAGAGGCGATGAACGACGGTCTGCAGTTCCGGCGAGTTATCATTCAGTGCAGGCTGCTGCATGATTCCGATGACGGATCCTGTCTCAAACAGCAGTTGCTTAAACCACAATTCATAGGCCTGGTGAATGACGATGAACAGCATTTCATCATGAGCCGGCTGCCCCAGCTTATCACTCTCCGGGTCTTGTGCATTCAATATCTTATCCAATTGCAGGTAATCGCTATAATGGACCATATTCGTAATTTTAGGGTAGGATCTGTTGTTTACAGGAATTCATATCCGATATCGCGTCTGTAATAAATCCCGTCGAAATTAATGTTTTCCAGTACATCCCTGGATTTATCGACAGCTTCATAGACCGTCTCAGCGAAGGAGGTGACGCAAAGCACCCGTCCTCCGCTGGTTACGATGGTCTCCTTCTGCAATCTGGTCCCGGCATGAAAGACCAGGCTGTCTGCCGGCCAGGCGGTATCCAGTCCTGTGATAGGTAAGCCTTTCTCATAACTGCCGGGGTATCCGCCGCTCACCGCCACGATGGTACAGGCGGTGCGTTCGTCTTTTTCGATAGTCACCTGGTCCAGTCGCTGCTGCGCCGTTGCCAGGAACAATTCAAGCAGGTCGTTCTTCAGCCTGGGCATTACCACTTCCGTCTCCGGATCGCCCAGCCTGCAATTGTATTCAATCACAAAGGGGTCTTCCCCCACTTTGATCACTCCCACAAAGATGAAGCCCCTGTATTCGATATTCTCTTTGGAAAGACCTTCGACGGTAGGCACGATGATCCGTTCCGTTATTTTGCGCATGAAGGATTCGTCGGCAAAGGGCACGGGGCTTATGGCGCCCATCCCCCCGGTATTGGGTCCTTTGTCCCCTTCGCCTACCCGCTTGTAATCTTTTGCTTCCGGCAGGATCACATAATGTTTGCCGTCCGTTAATACAAAGACGGAGAGTTCGATCCCGGTCAGGAACTCCTCGACGACTACTTTACTGCCGGCTTCGCCAAACTTGTTCCCCTGCAGCATCAGCTCGAATTCGGCGATGGCTTCGATATGATTCTGACAAATTACGACCCCTTTGCCGGCCGCGAGTCCGTCCGCCTTTAACACGATGGGAAGGGAATGCTGCTGTAAATACGCGACTCCTTCTGCATAATTGCCGGTATTGAACTCGCGATAAGCCGCCGTCGGGATATGATGGCGGTCCATGAATTTTTTGGAGAAGGCCTTACTGCCTTCCAGTAAAGCGCCTTTTGCGGAAGGGCCAATGACGGGGATCTCCTGCAAGGCGGCGTCGGCGGCGAAAAAGTCGGCGATGCCTTTGACCAGGGGTTCCTCCGGGCCTACGACCACCATTCCAATTTTTTCTTTCAGGCAGAGTTTTTTGAGCCCGTCGAAATCCGTGGAGGAGAGATCTACGTTGGTGCCGCATTGTGCGGTGCCTGCATTACCGGGGGCGATAAAAAGTCCCGAGCAAAGAGGACTCTGAATAAGTTTCCATGCCAGAGCATGTTCTCTGCCACCTGAGCCTAACAATAAAATATTCATGGGTGTAAATTACGGACCCGAAATTCGAAATTCGTAAGCACATTCTGAAAAAGAATTTTATACGGCGTCCTGTAAAGGGGGATCGCAGGATAAATAACAGGGTGGAAGGCAGGGGAGAAAGGATGGACGGCAGGCGGGGATGGATGGAAACCCGATTCGGTCAGGCGAAGTGGAATTTGCCGGCTTATAGGGATTTATCTGTATTTTAGGTGCTAATTTTTAAAAAGCATGAGCCAACCCACTACCAGGCCCGGCCGACATCCGAAAGCCCTATATGTACTCTTTTTAACAGAAATGTGGGAACGCTTTGCTTATTACCTCCTTGCCGGCATTCTGCTGTTGTACCTGAAGGATGGGAAGGGATTCTCCAAGAGCACCGCTGCCGATGTCACCGGCACTTTTCTCGCCCTGATCTGGCTTCCTCTTTTTATCGGGGGGATGATCGCAGACCGTTACCTGGGTTATGTCAAATCCATTTTCATCGGGGGCAGCCTGTTGGCGGCGGGGTACCTGGGGCTGACATTGCCGGGGAATATGGCCATGTATATCTCCCTGGGGCTGATCATTGTCGGCAACGGGTTCTTCAAGCCCAATATCAGCACTTTGCTGGGTAATATTTACAATAGGGAGGATCTGAAACCATTAAAGGACAATGCCTATAATATCTTTTACATGGGCATCAATATAGGAGCGCTGGTCTGCAATTTTGCGGCGGCTTACTTGCGGAATAAATATGGGTGGGGTTTTGCTTTTGGCGCGGCGGGCGTAGGCATGATCATCGGACTGATCAATTTTGGGCTGAATGTAAAGCAGGTGCGTATAGGGGATATCCGTAGGGAGCCGCATAAAGAGGACATGTCCTTAACACAAATACTATTATATGTTTTTGTTCCCGGTCTGGTAGCCGCCGGGATCGGCTATGTACTGCCCGGCAAGCTGTTTCATACAACGATCATGGGCAGCGCCGCCAGTGACGCCTTTGTTTTTGCCTGTGTGCCGGTGATCGCCTTTTTTGTCTCCCTGTGGGTAAAGGCCCGGGGAGAAGATAAAAAAGGGATCGGCGCTTTGCTGTTCATTTTTGCCGTCTCCGTTATTTTCTGGGCTATCTACTACCAGAATTTCACGGCCTATACCCTCTGGGCCGAGGAGCATACAGACCGGACCATCTCCTCACCGGTGGTCGAAAAAGGAGTGGATTGGCTGGGGATGATGCAAAAGGTGAATACGAATCCGAGGGAAGTCACCCGGGTCGATGCCTTTTTGGTGCCGGTCATGGGCGATAGCGGACGGATAGCCACGACCATTGGACCCGATCCCTACTTCCTAAATGTTCCTAAGGAGAGCTGGCCTCCGGCCGGGCAGGAGGTAAAACTGGTCAATACAGAGATATTCGAGAGCATCGGTCCCTTTTTCATCGTCACCCTGACGCCTCTCTTAGTGGCGTTGTTCAGCTACCTCCGGAAAAAGGGAAAGGAGCCTACGACGGCTTCGAAGTTTGGCATCGCGTTGTTCCTTTCCGGGCTTTCTTCCCTGGTAATGCTGTTTGCCGTGCTGTCGGTATCTTCTATCTATCAATATAAGGTCTCTCCGGGGTGGTTGTGGGGTACCTATTTTGTCGTGACCGCTGCAGAGATCTGCTGCAGTCCGATCGGGTTATCCCTGGTATCCAAACTGGCGCCGGCTCGCCTGACCTCCCTGCTGATGGGGGGATGGTTCCTGACGATGTCCCTGGGCAGCAAGGTTGCCGGGCTGATGACGAGTTCCTGGGATAAATTCCCGGATAAGAGGATTTATTTTATCATCTGGTTCCTTGCGGCCGTTATCGGAGGCATCCTGATCTACAGCCGCGTCGGCTCGCTGAACCAGATCATGCGCGATAAAACAGGAGAAGCATAAACCGGACGGCCAGTGGCTTCGCCGTTCCGAAGTAAACCATAAACTACTAAACCACCCGTATGGCTGAGAAAAAATTTCAACCCTTTGTTAGTCCTGAAACGCAAATGAAGGAGTTTACCTTCAAAGCATTGCTGATGGGCAGCATTTTCGGGATCCTCTTCGGAGCTTCTACCGTGTATTTAGCGCTGAAAGCAGGGCTGACCGTCTCGGCCTCGATCCCCATCGCGGTGCTGGCCATCACAATAGGCAGGAAATTGTTCAAGACTACTATTCTCGAAAACAATATCATACAGACCACGGGCAGCGCCAGTGAAAGTATTGCTGCCGGGGTGGTGTTCACATTACCCGGTTTCCTTTTTCTCTCCTCCGCAGACTCCGGCAGCTTTTTTAATTACGCCGTAATTTTTATACTGGCCATTTTCGGCGGCATGCTGGGCACTTTGCTAATGATCCCTTTGCGCCGTTCGCTGATCGTCAAGGAGCATGAGACCCTGCCGTATCCGGAAGGGACTGCCTGCGCTTCTGTGCTGAAAGCCGGGGAAAAGGGCGGTGAATTCGCCCGCACTGCCTTCCAGGGACTGGGCTTCGCCTTTGTATATGCCCTGCTGCAGAAGATGTTCAAGATCGTTGCCGAGACTCCCCTCTTCGATACCGTGAAGTATAAGGGGTTGAATAAAATTTTCCCTTCCGCTCAAATATCGGCCGATATCACACCCGAGTATATGGGTGTAGGGTATATCATTGGCCCTAAGATCGCCGGGATCCTGGTAGCGGGCAGCGTGTTGAGCTGGCTGGTCCTGCAACCTTTGCTGGCCTCCCTGATCGACCCGGTAAATATCGCCCTGCAACAGGTGAAGCTGGGGTTCCTGAAGGATATCGGAACAGCGGGCGGATACGGGGGATGGGACCCCGTCAGCAGAACATTTGCCGACCCGGCCTCCGCCATTTACCGTGCCTATATACGGCAGATCGGTGCGGGCGCGGTGGCCATGGGGGGATTGATCACCCTGATAAAAACAATTCCTACCATTGTCTCCTCCTTTAAGGAAAGCATCGGCGCCGTAAAAGAAAAGGGGCAGGGCGCGGTGTTAAGGACGGAGCGTGACCTGAGCATTAAAGTGGTCGGGTTCGGCAGCCTGGCATTGGTAGTGCTGATCGGTTTCCTGACCATCATCCCGGGAGATTCTTTTTTCAACCGGCTGCTGATCGGATTGCTGATCCTGGTGTTCGGCGCCTTCTTCGTAACGGTGGCTTCCCGGATCGTGGGGATCATCGGTTCTTCCAATAGCCCTGTTTCCGGTATGACGATCGCTACCGTGATGGGCACCTGCCTGATTTTTTTGGCAGTGGGCTGGGGAGGGAAAGTATATGAGCCGATGGCCCTGGTGGTGGGAGGCATGGTCTGTATTGCGGCTTCCAATGCAGGCGGCACTTCCCAGGATCTGAAGACCGGATACCTGGTAGGAGCGACTCCCCGCTACCAGCAGCTGGCCCTTTTCATCGGCGTCATCGTCTCCTCTATTGCCGTCGGGCTCACGATAAAAGTGCTGGATATTCCCAGTTCGGAGATGGCGGCCAAAGGCATAACCCATGCGATCGGCAGTCAGTACAACGCTCCGCAGGCCACCTTAATGGCCACTTTGATCAAGGGTATTCTCTCCAGGAACCTGGACTGGAATTTCGTGCTGGCCGGAGCAGCCCTGGCCCTGGTGATGGAATTATGCGGGGTAAGGGCCCTCAGTTTCGCCATTGGCGTCTACCTGCCCATTTCCACGACCCTGCCTATTTTTATCGGAGGCGCTATCCGCGGTCTGACGGACCGGGTGAAGAAGAAAAGAGGTTTTGCCGCCAGAGAAGGGGAAGAGGACCTGGAAAAGGGAAACCTGTTCGCTACGGGACTGGTTGCGGGAGGAGCTTTAATGGGGGTGATCTTCGCTTTTCTGAATATACCGGATAAGATCGTTCATCTCTTAAAACAGGTAAACCTGGAAAAATGGCTGACAGGCGCCCTGAGTGAGACGGGTTATTATCTGTTAGGACTGGCGTTCTTCGCGGTGATGGGATATGCCCTTTATAAGGCGGGGACAAAGCCGGATAAGCCGGTCGATGAAATGATCGGGTCTTAGTCCTGGTCGGAAACCCGGAGCCTGGTCCTGGTTCTGGCCGAAAAGGCGAAATCAGTTCATCTTAAAAGGCACGATCATTTCGAAAATGGGGATGTTGACCTCGAAGTTTTTCTTGTTGTTGAGATTTTCCATCGTGTAGGAGCCGTACATTTTTCCCATCTCGGTGCGAAGGTTGCAACCGCTGACATATTGATATCTTTCTCCGGGATTGAGGATGGGCTGCACTCCTACCACGCCTTCCCCTTCTACTTCGCGGGAACTTCCATTGCTGTCGAAGATATGCCAGTGACGGCGATGAAGTTTGACAGAGAAATTATTATGATTCTCGATGGTAATGCGATAGGCAAACATATATTCACCGGATATAGGATTAGAATAATCCGGCTGATAAAAGGTCTCGACGCTCACCTCCACCCCTTCTGAGATCTTGTTTGCCATCTAATCAAATTTTTCTAAAATTAATCAAAATCGGCAGGCATTAAAAGTAATGTTTCACAATTTAATACCCTAATGCCAAATCTACCCTAATTTTGCCCGATCTTTTAAAAATACTACCAGAGGATATACGTTTAGGCTCAAAAATTGGTTTTTACATAAATATAAAGATTTGAGATATGAAGATCGCAGTAGCTAAAGGAGATGGAATTGGCCCGGAGATCATGGATGCCGTACTCAGTATATTCAAAATAGGCAAGGTGCCCCTGGAATACGAGTTTGTGGATATGGGTAAATGGGTATTTGACAAAGGATTTTCCAATGGGATGACGCCGGAGGCCCAACACACGATCGAGGAGCTGGGGATCTTATTCAAAGGGCCGATGGAGACCCCCAAGGGCAAGGGGGTGAAGAGTGTGAACGTCACTGCGCGCAAGACCTGGAACACCTATGCCAATAAAAGGGTTTTCCAGACCCTGCATGGCGTAGACACTGTTTTTTCAAAAGCGGGCATCCCTATCGATATCACGATTGTGCGGGAGAACATTGAAGATACCTATGGCGGCATCGAGCATATGCTGACCCAGGATGTGGCGTTAAGCCGTCGCTTTATCACCCGTCCCGGAAGTTTGCAGGTGATCAAATATGCCTTCGAAATGGCCAAGAAAAATGGCGCCAGACGCATCACCTGCGGACATAAGGCCAATATCATGAAGCTGACGGATGGCCTCTTCCTCGAATGCTTTATGGAGGTGGCGAAAGAATATCCTGAGCTGAAAGCGGACGATATCATCGTGGATGACCTGGCTATGAAGCTGGTGGTGAGACCGCAGGAGTTCGACGTGGTCGTGCTGACCAATCTGCAGGGAGACATCATATCGGACCTCTGTGCCGGTCTGGTCGGAGGACTGGGATTTGCGCCTTCCGCCAATATCGGGGACCATATCGCTATTTTCGAAGCAGTGCATGGGACGGCTCCGGATATCGCCGGGAAGAATATTGCCAATCCAACGGCTTTACTGCTGAGCGGGATCGCCATGCTTAGGCACCTGGGCTTTATGGAGAATGCCGCCATCATTGAAAATGCCCTGTTATTTACCCTCGAACAGAAAATACATACGGGTGACTTTGGGGATAAGAACACGCCGTCCCTGAATACCACACAATTTGCAGAGGCTATTATCGGCAATTTCGGCAAGGTCCCGGTCCAGGGCGCCAAGCCTTTGCTGCCCAATATGACTCCCACTCCTACTTCCTTCAAACTGTCCAAAAATGAGATGATGGTCACCGAGGAGACCCAAAAAGAATATATCGTCGGGGTGGATCTGTTCATCGAGAGTTCGGAACAGCCGGAGAACATCGCTAAAAAATGTCAGCGGCATGCAGGGGTAAAATTCAATCTTATCAATATCAGCAACAGGGGAACCCAGGTATGGCCTACCGGGTCGGTGTATACGAACCTGGTGAACCAGTATAATGTCCGTTTTGAAAGCATCGACGGATCTCCTTTGAATCAGCAGGATGTGCTGGGGTTATATGTCAGCCTGAGCGGAGATTTTAAGATCTGCTCTTCCGAGTTGCTGAATATGTGGGGAGGAAAGAAAGCTTATTCGCTGGCGCAGGGGCAGTAGCGGAAAAGTATGCGGCTAAGCGAATAGGTTGGCGGGGATCACCCTGCCCGCTTAGCCGAAGTATATCCGTTCTTTAATAGCCATTGCAGCAGTTTGTCCCGTTGATCGCCTTGAACGATGATCAGTCCATCTTTTACGGAGCCTCCGGTACCACAAAACGTTTTTAATTTTTTTCCCAGTTCTTCCCGGTCCTCTTCTCTGCCGTCGAATCCCTCTACCAGGGTCACTGCCTTCCCGGCCCTTTGCTTCGTATCCAGTCTTACCCTTAACTTTTGTTGTTTGGCCGGAGGGGTCTCCTGCATAGGGGCATCTTCTTCCAGTTTAAATTCCGGGTCGGTAGAGTAGACGATCCCATTGTCATTTAGTTTCTTCTTGCTCATAGTTGATGATTTTCCTTGTTCCGGGGGGAGCTCATCCCCGGGGAGTATTAAAATAAAGCTTTCAAGCTAAGGTCCAGGCTTCTGGCCTGGTGGATCAGGGCGCCGATACTCACGTAATCCACTCCTGTCCGGGCATAGTCCTCCACGTTGGAAAGGTTGATCCCGCCGCTGGCCTCCGTTTCAAAGCGCTCGTCGATCAGGGCAAGGGCTTTGGAGATCTGTCGCGGGGTGAAGTTATCCAGCATGATGCGGTCGACCCCGCCGACGGCCAGTACACGTTGTACTTCTTCGATATTACGGGTCTCCACTTCGATCTTCAGGTGTGGTTTGAAGTTTTTCCGGTAGGCGCCTGCCTTTTCGATAGCTTTTTCCAGGCTGCCGGCATAATCGATATGATTATCTTTCAGCATGATCATATCATAGAGTCCGAAGCGGTGGTTGATCCCTCCGCCGATCCGGACGGCATCTTTTTCCAGGAGGCGAAAGTTGGGAGTGGTCTTACGGGTATCCAGGACCCGCGTGCGGAATTTCTGCAGTTTGTCAACATATTGGCGGGTGAGGGTGGCAATGCCGCTCATGCGCTGCATACAATTAAGGATAAGCCGTTCGCAAGCCAGGATAGTATGGACGGTCGCTTCTGTTTCAAAAGCCGTTTCTCCGTCTTTCATGGAGTCGCCATCATGCTTGAAGGGGGTAAAGGATGCGGTTGGTTCTTTTATCCGGAGAATTTTTTCAGCGATCTCCATTCCGGCCAGGATGCCTTCCTGTTTGATCTTCAGGACAGCCTTTCCCCGTGCATCGGGGGGGATGCAGGACAAGCTGGAATGATCGCCATCTCCAATATCTTCCCGCAGAGCGGATTCTATCAGGGTTTGCAACTGTTCGTCGAAATTGGACATGACGCAAATATACGAAAGGGGGGGGCTTACTGAGCGGGCTGAAATCTGATCTCCTGTAATAATTGTTTTTCGCCTTTTTGTTTGATAAAGAGGGTAGTCCGGTAATCGCCGTTGCGGGTCTGCAGGACGCCTACACAAAATTCGGAGCCACCATTCTCTCCTTTATGCTTAACCAGGAAGTTCTGTACTACATTGGTAGTAAAGAAGTCCCGGATAATCATTTCCGCCTGACTCTTACTGTAGGTGTCGCTTTTTTCCGGAAGAGAGATATCAACCCGGGTGTCCAGGTACCGGGACAACTGGCCCACGTTCCCGGAACGCATAGCACCCGCTATATCGTCGATGCTGTAAGAAGAAGAAGGGCGGAATGAAACAAGGACGAGCGAAAAAGTAAGAACCGCTAATCCGAGAATGCTTTTCATAATAGATAGAATATTAGTCTTTAGGGTATAGTCCCAAAAATATGCCAAACTGTCTTCTCCGGGGAAAAATACCATTAACAGGGTATTCTTACTACCTTTGGCCCGCAAATTTTTCATCGCCCAGAGCGCCGGTGGCGCTCTTTTATTAAGTCTAAACTGCTGTTTTTTATGTCAAAAAAGAAAGTAATCCTGGTCATTATGGACGGGTGGGGCCTGGGAAAGCAAAAGTCTTCGGATGCGATCCAAAATGCCCGAGTCCCTTTTGTCAGCTCCTTATATAAGACCTACCCTAACACCACCCTGGTGACTTGCGGAGAGGCGGTGGGCCTGCCGGATGGCCAGATGGGCAATTCCGAGGTAGGCCACCTGAACCTGGGCGCCGGCAGGATCGTCTACCAGGAACTGCAACGGATCAACGTAGCTATCCGGGAAGGCCTTTTTGCCCGGAATGAGCTATTGCTGGAAGCTATTCATGCGGCCAAAAAGAATGGAAGGCCGATGCATTTGCTGGGGCTGGTGAGCGATGGGGGCGTACACTCCCATGTGAATCATCTGAAAGCCATCGTCGACGCCTGTAAGCAGGAAGGGCTGGAACAGGTGTATATACATGCTTTTACGGACGGGCGTGACACGGACCCGAAGAGCGGCCTTGGATTTATCCGGGAACTGCAGGAGCACCTGACTAAGGGCGGCACCGGCAGGATCGCCACGGTAAGCGGCCGTTATTATGCGATGGACCGGGACAAGCGCTGGGAAAGGGTACGACTGGCCTATGATGCGCTGGTGAACGGGACCGGCGCCAAAGCTACCGATGCCCTTGCGGCGGTGAAAGACTCCTATGCGGCGGGGCTGACGGATGAGTTCATAAAGCCTACGGTGATCGTTGCGGAAGACCAGCAGCCGCTGGCCACGATAAAAGACGGGGATTCGGTCTTCTGCTTCAACTTCCGTACGGACCGTTGCCGGGAGATCACCCAGGTGCTGACCCAAACGGATATTCCGGAGCAGGGAATGAAAAAATTATCCCTGGATTATACGACGATGACCCAATACGACCAGAGTTTCAAAGGGATCCGGGTGATCTTCGAAAATGACGACCTGAAGAATACCTTAGGGGAGATCGTTGCCGGTCAAGGGCTTAAACAGATCCGGATCGCTGAAACGGAGAAGTATCCGCATGTCAGCTTCTTCTTCAGCGGGGGCCGGGAAGTGCCTTTCGAAGGAGAGAAAAGGATCATGGTGCCTTCTCCCAAAGTGGCCACCTATGACCTGCGACCGGAAATGAGCGCCCATGAGCTGACGGATGCTATTATTCCGGAGATCGAAAGCCAGTCGTCCGATTTTATCTGTCTGAATTTTGCCAATACGGATATGGTAGGACATACAGGGGTTTGGGAGGCGGTGATCCGGGCGGCGGAAACCGTGGACCGATGCGTGGAAAGGGTGGTAAAAGCCGCCCTGGGCAATGGATACACCGTATTTCTCACGGCAGACCATGGCAATGCGGATTATATGGTCAATGAGGACGGCAGCCCGAATACGGCCCATAGCCTGAACCTGGTGCCCTTTTTTATCATCGATAAGGAGTGGAAAGGAACGGTGCGGCCCGGAAAACTGGGGGATCTGGCCCCGACCATTCTGACCATGATGGGGGTAGCTATCCCGAAAGAGATGACCGGGGATGTGCTGATATAAGAGTTTCCACCGGAAAAATAGTAGGTAGAAAAGAAGCTGAAAACAGCTTCTTTTTTTATTAGCAACGCAGCTTTACGTCATAAAAATTGTCTAAATTACAGGGCAACCAATCCGGTTAATGTTATGACCGAAGAAGCCATTTTACAAGGCTGTTTAAAAAATGAGGCGGCTGCCCAGCGGGAATTGTACAACAGGTACAGTCCTAAAATGCTGGCCGTCTGTTACCGGTTTGCCCACAACAGAGAAGATGCAGAGGATATGTTGCAGGAAGGGTTCATAAAAGTTTTTTCGCAGATGCACACTTTTCTGAACAAAGGCGCCTTCGAAGGTTGGATCAGGAGAATCATCGTTCATACCTGCATCAACAATCTTAAAAAGAACAAGCGTTTCAACGAGAGCCTGGATATCGTTCATGCACATGGCGTCCAGGTGCGGGAGGAGAGTGTTCCGTCTATCGTACAGGCCAAACAGATCGTAGAATGCATCCGCATCTTACCGATCGGTTATCGTACGGTACTCAACCTCTATGCGATCGAAGGATATTCTCATAAAGAAATTGCAGAAATGCTGGACATTGAAGAGAGTACAAGTCGTTCGCAATATACCAGGGCTAAACAAATGCTGGAGGATATCCTGATCAGGAAGAAGATCCTCCCGAAGCCGAGGGAAAAGACAGCATGGCTTTTTGCGATCCGATAATATAAATCCAAACTATGAAAACATTCCAAAAACTGATTGAAAATGAAGGAGAGCAACTTCTATAGTGATGAATTTGAACAACTGATCAGGGAAAAGACAGAGCAGTATAAAATGTACCCTTCTGAGAAAGTATGGAAGGGTATTCATGGTTCTTTGCACACTAAGAGAAGATGGTTTATCGGCAGCATGTCCCTTTTGATAACAGGTATCCTGTTTTTTGCCGGTAAGGAATTAATTGCCCCCGCGGGCCGTCCCGGCCTCGCTAAAAAATCCCTGGCGCTTAACACGGCAGCCAGCAGCGCTCCTTCCAAAGCTACCGAGGAGTCTTTGCCTTCCACTTCTTTTTCCACGCTTCGCCCCGGCCCGGCCGTTGTAGCAGGCCGGCATAATAATGCCGCCACGGATGAATCTTCCGATCGGCAGCCTTACAAAGAAATTACCATTACGATCAGCGATCCCGTGATCAGGCAGCCGGATCTTTCCGAGATATTGAGCCATGCCGTCCATTTGCCATCCACGACGCCGGCCCTGTCTGTCATTGCCGCCCGGGGTGTTAACGGCAATGTAATAAATATAATAGGGGAAGAGAAAGGCGCAGCAGATAACGAGAAAGAATATACGGACCTGACCGCTGCCGAGAAAGAGCATATGGAGATAATCGTCAACGGCAGGGGGGATGGCCGGGTAGTCCGGATGGCCAGGAATAACGCCCCTTCCAAAAACAGCCTGGCTGTGACCCGGTCTGTTCCAGAGCCGGCGGCCAATGCTGAAACCCTTACGGACTCTGCTGCACAGGCCGTCAAGCCTTCTCCCACCCTGCTGACCGAGGCCATCGATCAGCAAAGGGTCAACTGGCTTCAGGATTATGCAGTATACAATCTGTCTTCCGCTGCTAAAACAGGAAGGAAATTCCTGCAGCTTTATCTTTCGCCTACCGTCAATTACCGGACCTTATCGGGCGGGGACTTCGCTCCTCCCAAATCCATCGTACAGAATGTGCCGGTATCTTTAACACATATAGGGGATGCCAAGAAATATGTCGACCATACACCGGCTCTGGGATTAGAGGTGGGTGGCAGTCTCCTGTACCGGGTAACGCGCAACCTGACCCTCAAAGCGGGCTTACAATTCAATTTCAGCCGGTATAAGATCAAGGCTTATTCTTCCAGCCCGCAACAGGCTACCATTGCCTTAAACTCTTATTATGGATATTACCTGGATTCCATCACGGCCTATTCCAGCATCCGTAATTTCGGAGGCAAGAAGGTGGAGAGCCTGAACAATGATTATTATCAGCTATCGGCTCCGCTCGGCTTTGAGCTGAGAGTACTGGGGAATGAGCGGTTGCAGTTGAATGTGGCGGCCACTATTCAACCCACGTACCTGCTCAACACGAATTCCTACCTGCTAACGACGGATTATACCAATTATACCAAGGAGCCATCCCTGTTCAGGAGATGGAATGTAAACGGCGGTATAGAGACTTTTCTTTCCTATAAATTCCGCAATGGCGTACGCTGGCAGATCGGACCGGAATTCCGCTACCAGCTGCTTTCCACTTATAACAACCAATATCCCATTCATGAAAATCTGAAAGGATTTGGTTTCAGGATCGGCCTGGTCAAGGAGTTGAAATAAGGCGTAATTTTGCGATATGAAGAATTTTTCCGCTTTTTTTCTCGCAGGTAGCTTCGCGAGTAGTTTGCTCTTAGGAAGCGCCTGTACTACCCCCTCAACTCCTCCTGTACAAAAAGAAGATTCGACGGGAACCTCTTTTCTTCCGGTAGCGGACTATCTCCGTGCTGAGATCAGTTATGTGGACTCCACCCCGCTGGCTATCCTGAAATATACCATCCGGAACAACCGGGCGGATTCCGCCTTTATCCAGCAGGGGGAGTTCAACCGGCTGTCGAAGGAGTTCCTCACGCCGGAGCTGGATGCAGCTTCTTTTTCAAAGGATTTTACGGAGAGCTCTTTCATGGACAAGACGACCGGGTATCTTAGTTTCACTTACTCGACCCGGAATAAAGCGCTGTCCCTGCAGCGGGTGGACGTGCTTGCCGCTCCCGGAGCCGGAATGGATAAGGTAAAAAGTATTTACCTGGAAAAGATCTATCCGGCCGGCGATACCACTGTAACTAAAAAGATGTTCTGGCAGACGGGCCGTAGCTTCCAGATCTTTACCAGTCTCAGGCTGCCCGGACAGCCCCCTCTTGAGAACCAGTTAAAAGTGGTTTGGGAATAACTTCCTTGTTCACTACCGGGTTGAGCCCGGGTAACGATCATTCTGAATAAAGCGTACATGACCCAGGAACAGTTCAGTCATATTGCCCATACGATCCCTGTGGATCCGGGTATTTACAAATATTTCGACGAGAAGAGCGAATTGATCTATGTAGGAAAGGCCAAGAGCCTCCGCAAAAGAGTGAGCTCTTATTTCACCAAAACTTTTACCACCTATAAGACCCATGAACTGGTGCAGCGGATCCGGCGCATCGAGTTCACCATCGTGAATTCGGAGCAGGACGCCTTCTTACTGGAAAATTCCCTGATCAAGCAATATCAGCCGCGATTTAATATCAACCTGAAGGATGATAAGAGCTATCCTTATATTGTTGTAAAGAACGAGCCCTTCCCCCGTGTATTCCTTACCCGGCGTAAGATCAACGACGGATCCGAATACCTGGGTCCTTTTACGTCGGTCGGCAAGGTGCGGGAGTTGCTGGATTTTGTGAAGGGGAATATCCAGTTACGGACCTGCCAGCTCAATCTCACGGAAAGTAATATCCGCAAGGGTAAGTTCAAAGTATGCCTGGAATATCACCTGGGGAATTGCAAAGGTCCCTGCCAGGGATTGCAGACGCCGGAGGATTACCGGGAAGGGTTGGTGCAGCTGAAGAATATCCTGAAAGGGAACCTGGGACCCCTGATCCAGGACTATAAGAAAGAGATGAGGGAGCTGGCGGAAAAAATGGATTTTGAAAAAGCGGAGATCATTCGTAAAAAGATCGAACACCTGGAGACCTATGAGTCGAAGTCGGTCATTGTAAGCAGGCATCTCAGCCATGCGGATGTGTTCTCGATAGCGAGGGACGGAGAATCCGCTTATATCAATTACCTGATGGTGGAGAATGGCACAATCGTGCAGACACATACGACCGAGGTAGAGACGCACCTGGAGGAGTCGGATGAAGAGATCCTTGCCTTCGGCGTAGCCCGGTTGCGGGAGACTTTTAACAGTTTGTCCCGGGAGATCATCCTTCCTTTCACAATAGAATATCCTGAGGAAGGCATTCTGATCACGGTGCCCAGGGGAGGTGATAAAAAGAAATTGCTGGAGCTGTCTGAAAAGAATGTCGGTTATTTCCGGGAAGAGCTCCGAAGGAAAAAGATCCTGCAATTGGAGGGGAAGACCCTGGACGAAAGAAAGAAAGTGTTGTACCAGCTGATGGAGGACCTGCAATTATCCGAGTTGCCGGTGCATATCGAGTGTTTTGATAATTCCAATTTCCAGGGTAGCTTCCCGGTGTCGGCGATGGTATGCTTTCGGGACGGGGTGGAGAGTAAAAAGGATTATCGCCATTATAATGTGAAGACGGTGCAGGGGATCAATGATTTCGCCACGATGAAGGAGGTCGTGCACCGGAGATACCGGCGGCTGCTGGAGGAGCAGCAATCTCTGCCGCAGCTGGTGATCATCGATGGGGGGAAGGGGCAATTAAGCTCGGCGATGGAAAGTATTACGGACCTGGGTCTTACAGGCATGCTTACTGTTGTAGGGCTGGCTAAGAATGAAGAAGAGATCTTCTTTCCGGGGGATACGGAATCTATCAAATTACCTTATAACAGCGATAGCCTTAAGCTTATCCGGCGGATCCGGGATGAGGTGCATCGTTTTGGCATTACTTTTCACCGGCAGAAAAGGAGTAAAGGCACTTTTGTAAATGAATTGGAGAAGGTCCAGGGTATCGGACAGCGCACGGCGGATCTTCTATTGAAGGAATTCCGTTCGGTAAATAAAATAAAGCAATTGACTGAAGGGGAACTGGCGGCGGTGATCGGGCCTGCCAAGGCGAAGCTGGTATGGGCGCATTTTACGAGAGGCAACGAAGAAACGGGAAGAGCGGAGGAAGAGAATAAAACCGGCCAGACCGGAAATGAGCAAACAGGAGAGGACGGACAACCGGGAGAAATGAAAGCAGCGGATTAGGGTATAGGAAATATACGGTCCTGGAGGCATAAAAAGTCTTGAAGACATAAAAACAGAAATGGACCCGTGGTCCATTGGCCGAAGGCCCATCATTAGACTTTTTTTTTCGCCGCAAGGGGCAAATTTACTTCGAACCATTACGTCTTTTCAATGGACTCAGTGAGGGCTTCGCCGTTTACACGGCCCCTGAGGCGAAAAAAAAAGGGGCCCGGATAGACATCCAGCCCCGTTTTTAAAATCCAATATCCTATGAAAAACCAGTGTAAAAATAGGGAAACCTTTTTATTTGACAATACCCGCTTTTGGGTATTTTCTAAAAAAAATATTGCATAATAACTAGTTAATTTTTAAGAAGTTATTTAAAATATACCCCGGGAAGTAGTGCAGGCATACCCCAAAAGGAAAGGGGTATCGTAAAAATACGATACCCCTTTCCTGAAAAGTTATTTTTAGTTTAATACGACCATAGATCCTGCTCGTAATTAAAGATTTTTTCCTTGATATTTTCTCCTTCCAGTAACTGAAGGATCGGGTCTCTGATATAATTGGATACGAATTGATCGCCGGGGTTATCAATAGTCGATTTTACGATACGGCTGGAGAACATCCGGCTTTCGAATAATTCTTCCCAGCTCATACGGGCTCCATAGTTCTTCCCATTGTAGGCTTCGTATTTAGCGAGCATGGGGCGCAGGTCGGGGTAGTACACCCAGAAGATCGGCGTTACCGCTCTGAAGGATCCATCGGGATTAAGAATGGTCTTTTCGGGAGCGATGCCCAGGATACGGACGTGGAGACGGGAAGATTCCTTATCGAATACCCACTCTTCCTTGATCTGGTATCTTTCGACGGCTTCTGGATTGAAGTCTTCTTGGATCAGCGTGTCCCGCATCAGGCCCTTCGATCCATCCGGATCCTGTACCATGTCCGGCACTTGGATGATCTTGGGTTTGGCGACCAGGCCTTCTGCAATCTGTTTGAAGGTCATGGGTGTGGTGAAGCGGTCATCGACGTTGGCGTCGAAGGCCGTGATCTGCCCGCTCTTGATGCCATTGAGCAGGATATTGATGAAACGTTGGCTGCCGTTGTCTTCAGTGGCTTTGTATACAAAGGCCAGGTTCATTTTTTCATGAACGTCCAATTCTCTCCATACCCGCTGGCGATATACGGCGTCATCCTCACGGATATGCTCGTAGGCCAGGGGAGTCCGATCTTTTACCAGATTACGCTCGATGATGGCGTCATTTCTCAGGGATTTACGGGGGGTATCCAGTTTGATATCCGCTTCCAGGATAGCAACGGGTTTGGCCGTCGTGTCTTTGGCAGGAGCGACGACTGCGCTGGCCCCGGCGTTCTTACTGACGTTCTTCTTTTTGCCGGCTACCGCTCTCTTTTTAGCAGGGCGCTTGGTCTGTGCGTCCAGGGTTCCTACTGCTAATGCGAGCACCGTCGCCAGCAAGCATAATCTGATAAAATGCTTTTTCATCTTCTCTTGTTTTAAAAATCTTATATAAAAGTTCAGAAAAGTCTGTCCCGGATAAATTACCCGGGACAGATCTTATATTATTTCAAGCTAAATACCATGGGAGGAAGTTCTCTGGTCCTTCCATCACGGCCTACGACGCGGATCGCATCAAAAAAGATGTTGGTGCCTGGTGAAGCTTTCGACACGATGTTCGCGGCGCCTCCATTCCAACGGGTGCCCTCATTAGTCGCTTCCATATATTGGGGGACATTGCCTCCGATAGCAGCCAGTTTATAGCTTACGACCCGGAAAGGGGATTCAAAATCGGAGTTTTCCAATTTGGCCTGCAGGCCGCCGATCGCTCTAAATTCAGCGGCAGAGATAGCTCCTCCTTTTTTGGAGCCTACGAACCCGGAGGGATCCGGCAGGAATTTCACCCTCATGGGGAATTCGGCGATCTTTCCGGCTGAATTAACCACGATCTTGGCCAGACCGGGAGCAGTTGGCTTGGCGATGTACTTGTCACCACCGACCTTGGAGATATTACCGCCCGGGAAGCTGACAGATACTTTTTCATTACCGACGCTACCGCCGGAGATCGTGAGCGGGTTTTCTTCACCCACATAGAGTACGTTCATTTTTTCCAGGAAGATAGAGGCTCCTGAAGGCTGACCGACTGTATAAGGGATCGTCTTATTGATAACGTCCTTGGTGCCATCGGGCTTGGTGTATTCTATTTTCACATTTATCGTTCCGGTGGAGCTTACTTTTGTTTTATACAGGGCTGTTCCATCGGGACCGAGCGGCTGCACGGCTCCGTTGACATATACGGTGGGCTTGGCAGCGTCGCTGAAGGCGCCGATACCGGCCGTTACGTCCAGTTCATCACCGGGCATCAGGTAGGTAGCGTTGGTACCGACCAGGGGTTCGAATTTATCGAACACCACTTTGACTTCCCCGATCTTCTTGTGCAGATAGTCAACGATATGCGATTCGGAATTCTTGATATCGCTCTGGAATTTGCTCAGGATAGTCAGCGCCGCAATGGTCGGCGTCATGTGGAAGTAGTTAATGGTCCAGTCCTTAGGAATATTACCGGTGGACGCATTCCCTGATTCTGATTTAGGGACGCTGAGATCCAGGGGCAGGTCCTTTGCGAACTCCACTTTTGCGGCCTTCATCTCTTCCTTTATCTTATCCGGCTGGTCAGGATAATGAGAAGGATCGATGACATCCAGCAGATCGGTCTTGAATTTATTGAGTTTTGCGTATAATACGGGGCCTTCGCCCTTGGTATCGAATAAGTGGGTGGCAGCATCGAGGTTCCCCATGGTGAAGTCCTTTACTCCGTCTTTCATCTGGGGGTTAGACGCATCGATCAATTGCCCTTTCAGGTCTTCGATATAGGTAGTAAGGTCGGAGGAGAGTTTCTTCACCTCTGCGGCCTTAGGAGCCCATACCTGCGCTTTGGCCGCTGTCTGAGGGTCATGCAGATTGTCATCGAATGCCTTGTAGGTGATGGCATTCTTCTGGTCGACAACCACATTGGATTTTTCTATACTGGTATTCACGGTCTTAAAAGCGTTCAATACCTCCACCGATACATTCAGTGCCAGCAGGGCTGTAAGCACCAAATACATCATATTGATCATCTTTTGCCGCGGTTCTTTAGGTAAAGACATGGGTTAGTGAATTGAATTATTTATAACAAAATTTAGTTTTTCATAAGTGTTTCAAACGGTCCGGACAAAACGGGCACTGGTCGGAACTGTGGTCCGCTGCTTTTTTATGCCTGACGGCCTTGCATGGCGCTCAGCATATTACCATATACATGGTTCAGGTTGCCCAGGTTCTTCGCTAGCAGGGCTATCTGTTCCTGTGTCTTCTTAGCGTCGGATACACTGCCTTGCATGGTCTCGGAAGCCTTTACCAGGTTGCCATAGAAGCTGTTCATAGCTTTCAGGTGGTTATTGGTATCCTGCAATTCCAGCTCATAGATAGCATTGAGGGAACCGAGGTTCTTGGTCAATACCTGTACCTGCGTGTGGAATTGTTTGGTGCCTTCTGCAGCCGCATTGAAGCTGGAGATGGTATTGGTAGCATTCTGGTAAGCGCCTTTCATGCTATCCAGGGCCACAGAAGCTTCTTTAGTCTTGGTAGTATATTCGGTAGTAGCGGCCAGGGCTCCGGACACATCGCTGATCTTTTCAACGGTGGTGCCGAATTTTTTAAACCCTTCGCTCAGGCGGCCCAGGTTAGCAGGGGTGATATCTGCTTCCTGTAACATTTTGTCCATTTTTTCCAGGGCGGGGTTACCGCTGGGACCGCTGGCCAACTTTGGCAGCGCTTCTACCAGGGCATGCATTTCGCCGCCGGGAGGGGGTAAAAAGGCATACACAATGAAAATCAGGGCTTCCGTCAGCAGGCCGGCCGTCAGGAAGAAGTCAGCCAGTTTAGTATGCAGGATCTTTTGCAAGGCCCCGAAGATTACAACGGCAGCACCAACGCACACTATAATGTTTACAAGTCTTTCGGTAGATTTTGATACACCAGCGCTCATAGTTAAAATTTTAAATTGTTTTGAAAGGGGATTTAAAAGGGTTTGGAAAATTGAAAAAGAGTTCCTGTTGATTTTTGTAAGCTATTCTACGAGTCAAAAACGATTATTTCGAAAAAAAATTTTGTTGCTGATTATAAAAAGAGATACGGCTTTTTTGAAAAAAGTCAGCCGTATCTCTCAATGCAGTGTATTAGTGGCGGTTATTAGTTAATGTAGGGGGTAAATCGATCACGCAACGGAACCCGATGTATGATTTGGCGGTATCCTGGTACTCATAAGTACGGGTGCTGGTCTGCAGGAAATAGCCTACGTCTTTCCAGCTTCCTCCACGGATCACCTTACGCTTCATACGGGGAGGATCGGAATCCTTCGCATTCCAGCGAATATCGGGGTTCATGTCGTGCTGGAAGTTGTAAGAACCTTCATAATAGAAGGAAGAGGTCCATTCTGCTACGTTACCAGCCATGCAATAGAGGCCGAAATCATTAGGCCAGTAGGCATCGGCGCGCACCGTATAGAATCCGCCGTCTTCCGGGTAATTACCACGTCCGGGTTTGAAGTTAGCGAGCAGGCAGCCTTTTTTATTTCTCAGGTAATAGTTACCCCAGGGGAACATAGATTGGGAGCGTCCGCCTCTTGATGCATATTCCCACTCGGATTCGGTGGGCAGGCGGAAATCCGATTCCGTTGCTTTTTTCTGTTTTTCCAGGCTGGCATTCAGGTAATGGGTCCTCCATTCGCAGAAGACGGTAGCCTGGTTCCAGTTCACCCCTACTACCGGGTAGTTACCGAAAGCAGGGTGGGAATAGTAACGTTTGGTCATCGGCTCATTATAAGAATAGCTGAAATCACGGATCCAGACGAGGGTATCCGGATAAACGGGTACGTCTTTTTTCCGGATAAACTGTCCGCGGGGCTTGCCTTGATTCTGCTTTGCAGCCGCCTCTTTCAGGTCGAATGTTTCGGAATGGTAGAGCAGTTTGGTCGGATCGATCTCTTTTTTCCCGAAAATACGGTTATCGGGTTCTACGATCAGCGTATTGAGTTTTTCGATAGTCGCTTTATCGCCCCACTTGATGGTCTGGGCTTTTTTCCAGTCGATCTGGAAACGGCCGTCAACGTCTTTTCCGTATTGCATCAGGTTGGCCGCGATAGAATCCCTTACCCAGTTGGTAAACTGGCGGTATTCATTATTGGTGATTTCCGTAGCATCCATCCAGAAACCACTGATAGAAGTTTGGCGGTTACGTGCCGTGTAGGCGAAATTCATGTCTTCATCACTGGGGCCCATGTGGAAGGTGCCGGGTGGGATATAGACCATTCCGGGGGGCTTCGAGAGATTGTAAGCACCTGCAGGAGCCGCGCCATGCAACTGGCCATCATCAGGTAATCCTTTGCCGGATTTGCCACCTAATTTACAGCCGGCCACGACAAATAGTAGGGCGGACAGGGCCGTCAGTGTGGATAGGTTTTTCATTTTCATAATTTTAAAGGGTATTGGGCAAAAAAAATCTTTTGACAACATCTCGCTACAAGTTTAAAATTAATTTTTCGAAAGTCAAAGCTTTCATCCGGATATTAAATGTCTTTTACATAGGACGGATGGGGCCTCGCCATTCGTGAACCTACGTTTAAACCGATGCTCTGGTTCAAGACGCTAATTACAATAACGCAGGCCGTAGCCAACTTATTGTATTATTCAACCGCTAAACTTTTGCACATTTTCGAGGACCCGGATAAGCGTATTCACTTCATTTACAGGAAGTTGACATGCGTAATTTTTACATAGGAAAAATAGGGGAAAGTCTTCAACGGGTCGCTCGGACAATAAGGGGAAATGGGTATTTTCTTCTTTGGCGGATTGGAAAACCCGGTAGGGAATTAACTGCTGGAGTAACTCCTTCCGGGCATTTTCAGGCCGCTTGCCGGTAAGTACGATCTCTGGGATTATATACGCAATAGCCTGATACAGGGTTGCCCATATTCCAAAAGAGCCGGGGTAACTGGTTACGGGCCGCTGGAGGGAGGCTGCCATATGGGTAGCCCGGGCCATCCAGTCCGGTTCATTAAATATAATGGACATATATGCCAAATTAAAGGCCATCAGCGAATTTCCGGAAGGGATCGCTCCGTCATAAATTTCCTTTTTCCGGACGATCAGGTCTTTTTGATCCTGGTGAGTGAAAAAGAAAAAGCCTGTTCCCTCCTCGCTGAAGTTCCGGAGTACAAATTCCATAACTTCCTTTGCCTTAAGCAGATAGCCGGTATCTCCTGTAATTTCCTGCAATTGTAAAAGGGCGGCGATCACCCCGGCATAATCGTCCAGGAAGGCAGGATATTTTGCCTGGCCCGCCTTATATGAGTGATAAAAAAAATATAACTCTTTGCCTTTCAGACGCTCCCAGCAAAAGTTCATATTGGCGATGGCCCGGTCTTTATATTCTTCTATTCCGAGGGCGCCATATGCCTTCGAGCAGGCTATATTCATCAGGGCATTCCAGCCCAGCAGGACCTTATCGTCGAGGGCGGGGCAGATCCGCCGGGACCGGTATTCCAGGAGCCGGCTGCGGGCATTAGCCAGCTTTTCCGCTTCGGCGGGGGTAGTGGGACTTTCCGCTTCGGCGGGGGAGAGTTCCGTCTTTCCGGAGGAATGGGCGGAGGCGGATCCGGCGGCCGGGAAGGTGCGGGTGAGGATATTTTTCCCCTCCCAGTTGCCTTCTGGGGTGACCCCGTAACGGGAACAGAACAGGGCGGCGTCCTCTCCCAGGAGGGCGTCTATTTCGGCCTTGTCCCATACATAATATTTACCTTCCTCTCCTTCGCTATCGGCATCCAGGGCCGCATAAAACCCTCCCTGGCCATCTGATAACTCCCTGTGAATGAAGTCCATTGTCTCCTGAATAACTTCCCGGTACCTCTCTTTCTTCGTCAACTGGTAAGCCTCGCTCAGAACGATCACCAGCAGGGCATTGTCGTACAGCATTTTTTCAAAATGCGGCGCCAGCCACTCATTATCTGTAGAATAGCGTGCAAATCCCCCTCCTATCTGATCGTAGATCCCTCCCTCTATCATTTTGTCCAGGCTGAGGCATGCCTGCTGTAAAGCCGGCTCTTCCCGGGTAAAATGATAATAATGGAGAAGGTATTGAATGGAAAAGGTCTGGGGAAATTTAGGGGCTCCGCCGAAGCCGCCCTGTTTTTTATCGGCTGTCCCCATCAGATGTTCGTAGATCTGCCGGAGGGTATCCTTATTAAAGATACCGGAGTCCGGAGCGTTGGCAAAAGCAGCAATCCCCGGCGCAGCGCTGATCCCGAAGGAGTTGGCCCCTGCCACATGCTGGGTAAGGCTCTGCGCCTGCTGTTCTATCTGGTCTCTTTTTTCCCGGAAGGAAGTGGCTATCGCAGCCAGCACGTCTGTCCAGGAAGAACGGTCGTGTACGGGACGGGGAGGGAAATAGGTGCCCCCATAAAAGGGCCGGCCCTCCGGTGTC
>DASWFF010000003.1:0-67458 GCA_036394375.1 Puia sp. | reverse complement strand
TCTGCAAGGCCGGGAGCTGATGGCCTGAAATGACTGGAAGCCTGACAATACGAAGTTTGAAATGACGTCGGCTCCGGCGATGACGGCATTTTCGTATTGGCCGGACCGGATCAGCCGAAAGCCTGTCAGGATGGCCATTATCCCAGAAATACAGGCATTAGAGGCCACTATCGGAGGATTGCTGAACCCAAAATATTCAGCGAGCAGTCTGGCGGAAGTGTGCAGGGCAATCCGTTCTTTCAATGGTTCAGGGACAGGGCCGGCCAGGTCGCGACGACTGCCGGCCGGGGATTCGTTCACTGCGGTTTCCAGCAAACTGATATTCCCTTTGGTAGAAGAGAGGATCAGCACCGTCTTCTTATCGGCAGGGTCAATGCCGCTATTGCGCAGGGCGTCGGCAATAGAGGCCATCAGCAGCTCTTCGAATCGGGTATAGGCCCCGGAAGTCCGGGAATCATCCTTCATAAACCCATCCCTCTTTTCAAAAAGCGCGGCATAAAAGGGTTGGGCGGACATCGCGGGATCATCATGCTGCCGTATTCCGGAAATGCCTTTTGTAAGCTCCGAAAAATTTACGGCAGTCGTTACCCCCAGCGGGGAGTAAATATTATCCGAAGCAATGAAAACGTCCGCATTTCTCATGATGGTCTGATAAATATTTTCATTTCGCATTGTGCTATCACTACCTCCCTGCACCATATTGTTCCGGAAATGATGGTAACATCGAAAACCTGGTCTTTTATCTTTATTTCCGTTATTATTTCATCTCCTGTCTTTGGCAAACCGGCTATCTCCAGGTTCTTAACGGCGCCGATGTATCCCACCTGTACAGGCAGGTTGGCCATCCTGGCCATATAACCGGCCCTGGCGGCGGCAGTCTGGGCGATATTCTCTATTAAGCCGGGTTCGCGAAACAACCCCTTTTCCACAAAAATATTTTCTTCGCTAACCCGAAATGCCGTACGGGTAACGCTCTCATCGCAGTAGAGCAATTTACTGATCATCACAAAGGGCGGTCTTTGTGGTATTAAAGGCTGAATATCTTCTTGTGGTAGCATATTATTCAAATGCGCCAGTATGCGTTTTTCGAGATTTAGCTTATTTCCGGCAAAGGGTGGTCTAAGAAGCAGCCAAAGCCTTGAATGAAAAAGCCGGGTCTGTGACCTCTAAAAAATTCCGGACCTTTTCAATGTCTTTGTATTTAGGGGTATCCTCGATAAATTTCGGGGATAGTTGACGAACCTCGCTGTAGAGGGACCGGGTGCTGGCAGCCAGCCTGGAAGCGCAATCCAGGTAATCGATTGCCTGCAGGATGGTCATCAGCTGGATGCTCAGAACCTCAAACGAGTTATCGATCACCTTTTTGGTCATCAGGGCTGCGTTGCAACCCATGCTGACGATGTCCTGGTTATCGTTGTTGTTGGGGATGCTGTGAACATACATGGGAAAGGACAAGGTTTGGTTTTCCGCTACGGTAGAAACAGCGGTGAACTGAACGCCCTGCATACCGAAGTTCAATCCCAATACGCCCAGGTTTACGAAAGGCGGGAACTTTTGATTGAGTTTTTCATTCAGGAGGTAGTTCAGCTGTCTTTCGGAGAGCATGGATAATTTAGTGATGGCAATCTTCAATTTATCCATTTCCAGGGAAACATAGTCTCCATGGAAATTGCCGCCATGGAAGACATTCTGGTTGACGTGATCGATGACGGGGTTGTCATTCACGGAATTCAACTCCTCCACCAATACTTTTTCAGCGTGGCTGATCGTATCGTAAATGGGCCCCAATACCTGGGTGATACAGCGCAGCGAATAATATTCCTGAACCTTATCTTCATACTTTTCCTGTTCCAGTTTACCCGGATGGTATAAATGTTCGGAGCGGCTACGGATCATTTTACTGTCTTTCAGGATTTCCCGCATCATGGCGGCGACTCTGTTCTGTCCTTTATGATGTTTGACCACATTTAACTCGTAAGAGTAGTGATCGTCGAATGCCTCTACGATCTCATTGGTCAATGCCGACAGGATCACAGACCATCTCAATAGTTTCTGGGCCTGGATAATATTTACGATCCCGATCCCGGTCATGGCCGAAGTGCCGTTCAAAATGGCCAGTCCTTCCCGGACATGGATCGAAAGAGGCTTAATTTTGAGCCGGTCGAATATTTCTTTAGTGGGATGAACCTGCTCTTCAAAGATCACTTCTCCCTCTCCGATCAATACCAGCGCCAAATGAGCTAATTGTACCAGGTCGCCGCTGGCGCCTACTCCGCCATGTTCGTAAATGCAGGGGCAGATGTTCTTATTGATCAGGTCTCTTAGCAACTCCACGACTTCGGGGTGTACGCCGGAATATCCCTGCATCAGGCTGTTCAGGCGGGCGATCATCAATGCCTTCGTTAAGAAGGTGGGTAAAAGGCGGCCGCTGCCTGAGCTATGGCTTCGAATGAGATTGTACTGAAGTTGTAAGAGGTTTTCTTCTTTCACCCTATATTGCGCCATGGGCCCGAAGCCGGTATTGATCCCGTAGATCAGCTTATCGGAGGAGAATTCCTGCAGAAAACGAAAATTAGCATCGATGTTGTCTAAAGCGGACTCGGTGAGGGCAACGGTCTTTTTCTTGTATAATATATCCGAAAACTGTTCTAAAGAGAGCATGTCTTGTCCGACAGGTATCATGGGACTTATTTTATTTATATAAAGTGTTAATAATCAAATAAATATAGTATAAAAAGCTTTCCACTATCACAGCTTTTGCAAAGTTACGTCCTTTCGGAGTTGTCCCTGTTTTTAACTTTCCTCAACTCCTTCGATCCACAAATTTGACAATTTTTCTGCTTGATTCGGGGAAATGCATTTTTTGTATCTCTTCCGGGCTGACATAGGTAATATGGGGGCTTACGCGCAGCCTGGCCTGCAAATAGGCTCTTATCCGGTGGTCGCATGCTTCGCTAGGGTCTGCGGGCAGGAGGTGAAGTAACACTTCGTCGAGGCCCACTTCATTGGAATAGACTTCCACCACGAAATCGAGGACCTCCTCCATTTCATTGAGCAGGTCGAACAATGCGGGAGGATAGAGGGTCGTGCCTTTGAACTTGATCATTTGTTTTTTCCGGCCGATGATAGGCGACAGACGTAGGCTTTTCCGGCCGCAGGCACATGGCTGGTCATAGTACATACAGATATCTCCTGTCTTATAACGCAACAGGGGCATTCCTTCTACTCCCAGGGTAGTGATAGTGACCTCGCCGGGGATATTGGGCGCTACGGGCCGGTTGTCTTCATCCAGTAATTCCACGATCAGCAGTTCGGGTTGCAGGTGGCCTCCCTGTCCTTCGCTGCATTCGGTAAAAGCCGTCTGCATCTCCGTGGAGGCGTAGGTCGAGTATAGATGGAGGTCCCAGCCTTCTTTAATTTTTTTTCCGAGAATATTCAGGGAGAAATCGGTGTTGCGTATGTTCTCTCCAATGCAGATGGCTTTCTTAACGGAAGAATTATTTAAATCGATCTTGTATTCTTTAGCAAACTGAATGAGTTTAAGAATAAAAGAAGGAACGGCGACGATGGCCGTCGGTTTAAGCCGCTGGATCGTTTCCCATTGGAGGGAGGGGACGCCGGGTCCCAGCCGGATGATGCCGGCGCCCAGCTTGCGCAGGCCTGAATAATAGGCGATCCCGGCCATGAACTGCCGGTCCAGGGTGAGCATCAGCTGGTAGATATCGTCCGGCGCTCCGTCGGCGCATTTAAAGGAATTATATTCATTATAGGCCAGGCGGTTCAGATCATTTTCTGTAAGTGCGATGGTGACCGGGCTGCCTAATGTCCCGGAGGTAGAGGCGTATTCAATGATCTTTTCCCTGGGCACGCATAAAAAATCCCCATTGCGCCGCTGCAGGTCTTCCTTGCTGGTGGTGGGCAGGATGGAAAGGTCTGCAGGTGTTTTGATGCCGTCAGGGTCTATGGCATGTTGGGCGAATAGTTCGCGGTAAAAAGGAGAATGTTCTTTGAGATACCCTACTAATTGCTGCAGTTGTTGTGCCTGCGTAAGAGGTATTCCATCGGTGCCGGGATAGGCTGCTTCTATAAGGCTCATGATTGCTTTTCTATAATTACTACAGCGGACGCTACTGTTGCAAGATGGGACAAAGAAAGGGAAATTTTGATGATTCCCCATGAGTCCATGGACTTTTTAGTCTCACCCAGCAGGATCAGTTCCGGCTTCCCTTTATCGTCGTTGGAGACTTCCACTTCATTAAAAGCCGTGCCTCCCATCCATCCCGTTCCTGCGGCTTTAAAAAAAGCTTCTTTTGCTGCAAAACGGGCGGCATAATGCTGGAATTTATGAGTCTTCCCCTCACAATAATCGATCTCTTTTTTTGAGAACACGAGTTCCCGGAAGCCTGCTTCTTTACGGATGCTGGAGGCTACCCGTTCAATTTCTATCAGATCGATTCCCAGTCCTGCTATCATGGTGTCTTTAACTAATATGAGCCCGTAATATGAACCCGTCAGGGCAGGTGTCGCCGTATTTTTTCCTGTGCTGCTTTTAATTGTTCCGGGCTCAATTTGAGTTTGTGCCGGGTAAAATTCAGGTCATCGGCCTGATCCAGCGGTACCAGGTGCAGATGAGCATGCGGTACTTCCAGACCGATGACGGCCAGGCCGCAGCGATTGCAATCGAAGGCCGCTTCGATGGCATGGGCGATGGGTTTGGCAAATAGCAGGAGGTTGGCCAGGTACGAGTCCGGTACGTCGAAAAATTTATCTATTTCCATTTTCGGCACGACCAGCGTATGCCCTTCGCGGAGCGGGAATATATCCAGGAATGCAAAGAACTGATCGTTCTCTGCAATTTTGTAAGCAGGAATTTCCCCTGATATGATCTTTGAGAAAAGGGTCATACCGTTATATTTTCCACTTTGAACGTCAGGACGCCGGCCGGCACCTGTACTTCGGCTGTTTCGCCAACCTGCTTGCCCAGCAAGCCTTTGCCGATGGGAGAGGTGACGGATATTTTCCCCAGCTTGAGGTCAGCCTCTTTTTCCGACACCAGGTGATAGGTCATTTGTTTTTTATTGGTCAGGTTGGTGACGGTGACTTTTGTCAGGATGGAGACCTTACTGGTATCGATGGTGGCTTCATCCATGACGCGGGCGTTGGCGAGGTCGCTGTCCAGTTTTTGGATCTTGGCTTCCAGGAGGCCTTGCGCCTCTTTCGCCGCGTCGTATTCTGCATTCTCCCGGAGATCGCCTTTTTCGCGGGCTTCCGCAATGGCCCTGGAAGCAGCCGGTCTTTCCACTGCTTTCAAGCGTTGCAGTTCGGCTTTTAATTGTTCCAAGGACTCTTTAGTAAAATAGGTAAAACCACTCATAATCCCTCCTTTGGGTTTACTTACAACAAAGAAAAAAAATACAACGCCTCAGAAGACATCCAAAGCGTTGCACTATTATATTACTGCAAAGATAAAAAAAATAATACAATCCGGGTATTTGGGGCTTAAATGCCTAATTTATCCAATATCACCTTAGCCATTTTGAAGAACGCCTCGTGGCTATACCCTGCGATATGGGGCGTAATCAGGACGTCCGGGCGGTCCAGGAGTCCCTTCAGCTGCTCCCGCTGGCTGTCGGAATAGGTCTCCAGCTGCTCGTTCTCCAGTACGTCCAGGGCGGCCCCGGCTATTTTTCCCTTTTCCAGGGCCCGGATCAGGGCGCCGGTGTCGTGGACCTTTCCCCTTGAGGCATTGATGAACCAGGGCTTTCTCTCCAGGGAGTCGAAAAAGGCATCTCCGGCCATATGGAAGGTCTCTTCCGTGAGCGGCACGTGAAAACTTATCACATCGGCATAACGGGCCAGCTGTTCCAGAGAAGCTTCCCGTACGTTGCCTTTTGCAAAGCCGAACTGGTATTTATCGTATGCGAGGATGGTAACATCGAAGGAGGAGAGGAGTTTGGCAAAAGCGCCGCCTGCATTCCCGAAACCTACTATGCCTACGGTCCTGCCGGTGAGCTCGGTGCCCCTGTTGGCATCCCGGATCCATTTGCCTTCCTTTATTTCCTGGTTGCTGACGGCGATCTTATTCATCAGGTTGAGCAACATTCCCAGGATATGCTCTCCTACGGCATTCCTGTTGCCTTCGGGACTACTGATGCAGCGGATGCCTTTTGACTCCGCGTAGACCGTGTCGATAAGTTCCATTCCGCTACCCAGGCGGCCGATCCATCTCAGCGCAGGGGCTTTATCCAGGATAGTCCTGTCGATCTTCAGGCGGGTCGTTACGATCAGCCCTTCCACTTCTCCAAGGCTCTCCGAGAGCTCTTCATAGGTGATCTTAGGCGAGTATTGAACGGTATACCCTTTCTGCGTTAATCTTTCTGACAGGTATTCATGTGTCTTTGCTGTAATAATGACTTTATTATTCACGGTCATATTCGTCTTTTAATGGTGTTCATGAGGGCTTCGCCGTTCAAGTTCGTATTGGTCTTTTATTTTATGGTGTCTACGATTACCGCATCTTCCAGGTCAATTGAGCAAAATCATCCACCGATAACTGCTCCGCTCTTTGACCGAAGAGGGGGTCTTGCAGTACGAGAGGGTCAAAAAGGCCTCTTACCGCATTCCGGAGGGTCTTCCTTCGCTGGTTAAATGCCGTTTTTACCAGGAGGAAAAAACTTTTTTCATCCCGGCATTTCAGGGGGGTCGCCCTTGGCAAAAGGAGTATTACGGCGCTTTTGACCTTAGGAGGAGGCTGGAAGCATTGCTCGCTTACCTCAAACAGGTATTTCACTTCGAAAAAAGCCTGGATGAGCACGCTCAGCACTCCATATACTTTATTTCCTTCTTTTGCCGCCACCCGTTGCGCCACTTCTTTCTGGAACATGCCTGTCATACTGTCCAGCGAGTCCCTCCAGTCCAGCATTTTGAAAAGGATCTGGGAGGAGATATTGTAGGGAAAATTGCCGACGACGGTGAACTTTCCTTCGAAGGGTTTGTCAATATCCAGGATACTCTCGTGCAGGATCTTATCCTGCAGAACAGGCCAGGTCTTCTTCAGATAGAGCACTTTTTCCTCATCCAGCTCTACCGCCTTAAAATCGAGCCCTTCTATTTCCAGCAGGTATTTTGTCAGGGCGCCTGCCCCCGGGCCTACTTCCAGCACCCTCACCCCCGGAACTTCGTTCTGAACACTGTTCAGAACTCGTTCGCAACTTTCGCTTTCGCTCAGTTGCCCGGAGGGGGAATCCCCTAAAGGGGGAGCATCTCCCGTCTCTTTAAAGGCAGGAGTGTCAAGGACGGTCGCCACTATTTTGCGGGAGATATTTTCGTCCCGCAGAAAGTGCTGGCCGAGGGATTTCTTGAGGGTATACATGCGTAGAGCAAAAGTAAGGGACTTTTACTACCTTCATGCCTGAAAAATAAGCTCATGAGCCTTCAACAGCAAAGACCCGTTATAGGAATTACCGTCGGCGACCTGAATGGGATCGGGACCGAGTTGATCATCAAGACCTTCTCCGACCACCGGATCCTGGAGTTATGCACCCCTATCATATTCGGGTCGAACAAGCTGATCAATTTCTATCGCAAGGCTGTGCCGGAGATCAATTTTGCTTATCAAAGCGCCAAAGATTTTTCCCGTATCGCCCATAAACAGATCAATATTTATAATTGCTGGGAGGAAGAGCTGGCGATCCAGCCGGGACAACTGACGGATCTCGGGGGAAGTTATGCCGTCAAATCCCTGGTAGCGGCCGTGGAAGCCCTGAAAGACCGAAAGATCCAGGGGTTGGTGACCGCTCCTATCCATAAAAAGAATACACAATCCCCTTCTTTTAATTTCACGGGGCATACCCCATTCCTGAAGCATGCGTTCGGGATGAAGGATGTGCTGATGCTGATGGTGTCAGAGAATTTCCGGGTGGGCCTGGTCACCGAGCACGTGCCTGTCAGGGAAATCGCCCAACATATTACCAGGGAGGCGATCTTATCCAAGCTGACTATTTTAAGGGACAGCCTCATGAGGGACTTTGGGATCGATAAGCCGAAGATCGCCGTGCTGGGATTGAATCCTCATGCAGGAGACGAAGGCCTGATCGGGAAAGAAGACGAAGAGATCATCAAGCCGGCCATTAAAGACGCCAAACATAATATGCTGGTCTTCGGTCCTTATAGCGCAGATGCTTTTTTTGCCCGCAATCAGCAATCGAAATTCGATGCGGTGCTGGCCATGTATCATGACCAAGGGCTGATCCCCTTTAAATCCCTGGCTATCGGCGAAGGGGTGAATTATACGGCGGGTCTTCCCATGGTGAGGACCTCTCCGGACCATGGGACGGCTTTCGATATCGCCGGAAAGAATAAGGCGGACCCCAGTTCTTTCATCACCTCGATCTATACCTGCCTCGATATTATCCGCAACCGCCGGGAATATGAGGATAACCGGAGCAATCCCATGAAAAAGATGGGGTCTGTCGTACTGGGGAATGCGGAGGATGAGAAGATCGAAGGAAATAGGGGGTAATGATAATCCCTATCCTTCCGCAGGAATCCGGCGAATACATTATTGAAAGACCCCATCGGGCACGCCCTTATTAATGATATAGGAACTATAGCTAAGCTCTACTTTCCCTTTCGTGCCGGCGGATGTTTCCTGCTTTTTTACGGAGCCATCATCGTAATCGAACGTAATTCCTTTGGGAAGTTTGTAATTCTTCGTATTGAAGGTGAAGATCACTTTATCCGGCAAGGCGTAGGCGATATATTTTCCGTAGCTCATTTCCACTTCATAGGTGCCGTTCTCGCGGGTAGTGGTCCGGGCTTTCAGGATCAGCAGGCGTGTCTCGTCGATATAGAGGGTGGATAAGACCAGGTCGGCATTCTCGTCCTGGGGTATTAATTTAATCACTTTTACTTTATGGCCGTCGGCGGTATCCGTTCCTGCATCCAAGGTGGTATACCCTCCTTTGAGTAAATTGTTAAGGCTGATGGTCACGGCGCCTTTCGGTACCAAAGAGATCCCCTTTTCATTTTTTATCTTCAGCTTGTCTGGTTTTTTGAAATAGACGGTCACCTGGGCTTCGGGAACTTTCAGAAAGGGTACGTTCGTCTTCATCAACCCGGAGGCCTGGTAATCATTCACCTGGTCGAGCCGGCCCCTTACTTTTTGCAGGAGGGCGGCAGCGTCCTGGGCATAAACGCCCGAAGGTGGCAGCAGGACGGCCAGGAGCAGAAAGAAGGTGGTATAAAGAAAGCCGAAATCTTTGGGGCGGAGAAAATTTTCCATGGTGGTCGATTTGCTGTTTTTTAGCTCAGGATATCCTTCTTTTTAAAGATCCATATGGCTGCCGTTACGAAGGCGACGATATATGCCAGTAAGACACCCAGACTGCGCAGGATGGCGGGCAGGTTCTCCACCGTGCCCGGAATCGCAGCCCCTTCGCCATTCGACCGGGAGTAGAAAAACCCTTTCCAGGCCAGCATATGAGAGGTGAACAACCAGGGCTTGACGGTATTGTCATACAAAGGTATGCGCATCTCCGATAAAATGGTGAGTACGATCACAATGCTGATGGTGGAGACGATGGGGCCGATGGAGTTCTCTGCAAAGACCGAGAGCAGGAAGGCGAGGGCGGCTACGGTACTCAGGGCCACGGTCGCATATCCGAAAGCAGCGATATAACGCCATAATACGTCGGAAGCCCGGATCTGTTCCATTACGTTGTTACGGGCGATGAGCATATCGTTGGTGCCGAAAAGAAGCATGCTTAAAAATAAGGCCAGTATGGCCATCCATACCAGTAAGAGAACGGTATAAATGACGGAGGCCCCGAATTTGACCAGCATCAGCTGTGTCCGGCTGAAAGGCCGGGTGACCAGGAGGCGCAGGGTTCCCATATTGGCTTCTCCGGCCACGGTGTCCCCGGCCACCAGGGCTACCAGCAGGGGTACCTGGATGAGCAGGGTATTGAGGATGACAAAGGCCACCAGGTAGCCATTCATAATCATGTTATAGGGTATATAGAAGGAGTCGGAAAGGCTGCTCATCATCAGCTCCAGGTAAGATCTGCCATCGAATTTCAATCCCAGCTGGATGATGAGGACCATGGCGGCGATCGCCGCGAACGGGATATAGGTGCGGGGACGCCTGAATATTTTGAACAGTTCAATTTGTAAAAGCTTCCACATGCTGGTTGGCGGTTGTCAATGATAAAAAATAATCTTCCAGGGAATGCCGGGGGCGGATAGCGAGAATCTGTACCCCCTGCTGTACCAGGTCCTGCGTGAAAGCCGGGATCCGGGATCGGTCCATTTTCAATATAAATTTCCCGCCCTGTCGTTCCTGCAACAGGGGTTGCCACACTGAAAGGCCGATCTTTTCTGCGGTAAAGGAAGGGTCGGTGGTATCCAGCTCAACAAGGGTCTGTGCGGGATCGAATAATTCAGCGGCGGCTCCTTCCACGATCTTCTTTCCTTTATCGATGATCAACATCCTGTTGGCAATCAGTTCCATTTCACTGAGGAGGTGGGAGGAAACGAGCAGGGTCTTTTTCAGGTGGGCGCTCAGGTGAAGGATCAGGTTGCGGATATCTGCGATGCCCTGGGGATCGAGGCCATTGGTAGGCTCATCCAGGATAACCAGGTCGGGATTATGTACCAGGGCGACGGCGATGCCCAGGCGTTGTTTCATTCCCTGGGAAAAGGTCTTTACCTTACTATGGGCCCTTTCAACCAGCCCCACCTGTTCCAGTTGTTCCATTAATAACCGGGAGGAGGGGCTGATCCCGCTCATCCGCGCAAACAGGGAGAGGTTCTCGTAAGCGGTGAGATATTTATAAAGGTCGGGCCTCTCGATAACGGCTCCAACCCGGCGAAGGATCTCCCGGCGGTGGGTCCGGAGGTTCATCCCGAATATCTCTATCTCGCCGGAAGTGGGAGCGACCAGGGTCAGCAGCATCCGGATCGTGGTCGACTTGCCGGCTCCATTCTGCCCCAGAAAACCATATATATCGGCTTCCTGAACGGAAAAGGAAAGGGAATCCACGGCCTGTAGCTCCCTGAAGCGTTTACTCAATGCTCTCACCTGTATGATCGTAGACATGCTTGTTTACCCTCCTTTATCGTTATATGAACGGGCTCCGCCCGGTTACGCCGACATATGATTGACTATCAGTGTGCTTTACAAAAATACTGCCTGATAGTTGGCAGTAACCATCCTCAAAAGAAGGAATTTTTATCCAAAGGCTTGCAAAAACAGAATGTCTTCTCTATCTTTGGCTTCGCATCCTTTGACAACTCCACATAGGTAAGATAAAACTCCTTGCCGCCAAATCCCGAAGACCGACTAAAACAACTATCCCCTCGAAAAACAAAGAACCGGTCGCATTAGTTTTTTGTACAATCTGTCGTATTTCAATCGTATTTATCATAGTTCCTTCCTTTGAATCGCCTCGTTTTTTAAACAACTATTACGCCCTGAGGCGAAAATTATTCACCTTCTGAAAATTACAAAGATGAAAAGGAACTTATTCTCCATTTTGCTGACTTCCGTCCTCGCTCTCGGTTGGCAATCCCTATCAGCGGAAACCGCCGATAATTTCAATTCCCGCTCAGGCCTCCGGCTCACGGAAGTAAAGGGATTTCTCCAGGGGAATTGCTGGTTTTTTTCTGATTTCGATGTCAACCGCAATGGCTGGGCGCCTAATATGGAAGGCGATGGGGCGATGGTCTCCGGTACCGGCGCCAGCGCTACGGAGAGGACGGGCATCTATACGCCTTTACTGGATATCCAGGGCAGCACGTCCCTTTCTTTTATCTATAAGTTCAACCAGCCCGTCAATGACCGCCGGTGGATCAAGATCTATGCGGCAGACGCCAATGACAAGCCCCTGTTCTTACTGGACAGCCTGGAACTGACGGGCTCCGATAATACCAGCATTTATAAATACCAGAAGTCTTTACCGGTTCCTGCAGCCGGTCCGTATAAATTATATATCAATTACCAGGGCATCGGCGGAAACGAAAGGATTGCCATTGACCAATTGGCCATTGGCGCCTCGGCTCATTATCAATCCACCTGCAATACGGCCCCCGTAGCCCTGCGTGATAAATTTACCGGCAGCGCATCCCATACCGCCAGCGGAAATGTATTGAATAATGATTATGACCCGAATCATGAGACGCTGACGGCCTATTTGCTGGAAGAGTCGCCCGATGGCAGAGTGGAGCTGCAAAAGAACGGAGAGTTCACTTTTACTCCGAAAGAAGGGTTTACGGGTTCTTCCACACACTTCGCTTATAAGATCTGTGATAATGGCTATCCTGCCCTGTGTTCGATCACGACGACCGCCACCATCCGTTTCTCCTCCAGAAATACGCTCATGAGCTTCCAGGCCCTGTACCGGAAAAATGCCGTGGATATCAACTGGAATACGGCGGCCGACAACCATAGCGATCGTTTCGAGGTAGAAAGAAGCCTGGACGGCAACAATTTTGAAAAGGTAGGGGAAGTAAAGGCGGGCGCCACTGCCCCTCTGCAGGAATATGCCTTCACCGATAAAGTGCACGAAGGAATGGCCCGCAGGAATGACCTGTATTACCGGCTCCGGCAGGTGGATGCAGCTAACCGGGTGACTTATTCGAAAGTATTGATCGTACGGATGTATGGCAGCAAGAATGTAACGGCGGTGAGCGTTACTCCTGATCCGGGCGTCAATGATATCCAGGTGAATGTGCAGTTGAAAGAAAAATCTTTCGTGGTGATGAAAGTATCGGATGTCAATGGCAGCGAACTCATCAAAAAGACGGCCATGGGAGAGAATGGCGCCAATATGTATAACATCGAGGGTACCGATCAGCTTCAGCCCGGCATGTACCAGCTGGAAGTAATCATCAACAGCAATGAGCGGCTGACGATGAAGCTGTCTAAAAGCTAAAAAAGTGAGTGATCATTTCCTTCCGGAAATGATCACTCACTTTTTTATATTCAAATAAGACTGCAGATCCTTTACATATTCTTCGAAGGCCAGGACTCCCTGGGGAGTGATCTTGCAGACGGTCTGAGGATAGTTGTCCTTGAACTGTTTAGCCACATCGATATAACCCACCTCCTTCAGCTTATTGATCTGGACGCTGAGGTTGCCGGCCGTAGCATTGGTCTTTTCCCGGAGGTAGGTGAATTCCGCCTCTTTCACGCTGATCAGGATGGAGACTACGGCCAGTCTCAATTGAGAATGCAATATGGGGTTGAGGTCTTTAAACATGTTGTTTTTTGTGTTCCTTCCGAAGCAGGTAACCCGGTATAATATAGCTCACCAGGATGGCCGCCGCCATCAACAGTATATTCGTATCATAGTCGGCAAAGGTACAAATGATTGCCAGGCCCCAGCAGGCGACAGCGCCCCATACCAGGGGCGGGAATTTCAGGGTCCTGCCGGTAAGAAAACACCCGATCGAATACAAAAGAATGAAAATGGTGTAACAATTTTCCCAACCGCCCCTGCGCATAAAGATAAACACGATCAATAGCTGGATGATGACGATGCAGGTCCAGATATTACGAAGCGTTTCATCCACATAGGTCTTCACTTTTCTGCCTTTCTCCCGCACTCCGTGAAAAATGGAAATAATAAATCCCAGGAACATAATATTCCAGGCGATGGGATGGGCTTCCGTGCGAACGATGACTTTCAGTGTGTACTGAAGAAGGGCGCCGATGAACACCAGCCATCCCCAAAGCAGGAAATAAAAACTTTTATCGGCGACGGAGTCCTTTGCGTTGTCGATCATCGTCTGGATGAACTGCAAACTTTCTTCCGGCGAAAAGTTTTCTTCTGAGTTATTATCCATAGTACAAAAATGAGGTCAAAACAATAAAAGACAAGAGCCTATACTTTTTTTTCCTGAGATGAGTTTTGCGAATATAACCCATCTCAGGAAAAAGTCTGATAATGGTCCGCCAATTGGCGGACAAGACGCCTCCGGCGCCTTTGTTTTGCACAGGCTTCCCACAATTTCGTTACTTGCACTGGGCCAGTCCATCCTCCGCTTGTTTCTGACCCCAGGTGGGATAGAGGGGCTGAGGTTGAGCGGATTTGTAGAGCGCCAGTGACTTTTCAAACGCGGGCTTGGCCTTGTCTTTCCCGCCGCCGAATTGCGCGGGAGTGCCCAGCAGGCTCATGCCCTGCAGGTAGTACAAACGGGGATTATTCGGATCTGCCTGCAGGCCTTTCTGGAGAGCGATACCGGCGTCTTTACCGTTAGTCATCCAACGGGTCTGCGGATCAACCAGCATCTGCTGGGTGGCGGACATATTTTCTACGGCGTATAGTTCAGCATTCTTTTCGATGGCTTCGGCTTTGGCCAGGAAGGCATTGATCTTTGCCGAGTTGGCATCCTTGTCCTGGGTGGCGGGATTCCAGCCAACCCAGGTCTGGGCCAGGGCTGCATAATAGTAGGGTAACCATTTTGTCTTTTCCGCATCGCCGATCCGGTCGAAGGTACCTGCCAGGCTTTGGAGCTCGTCAATGCTCTTGGCAGAATCCAGTAATGCGATATTCTTTTGCATTACCTGTATGTATTTGTCTGTTTGGGCGCTGACTTCCAGGGTGACCAGGAGAGCAAGCGCAAGGATCATTTTTTGCATGGTGTTCTTTTTTAAAATTTAAAATTATGGTTTTGATTTTTTCGGGAGGTTTATAGATTATTGTTGATCGCATCCTGTGAACGGTCGACGCCCCAGCTCAGGAAGCAGCCGATAAAGTAAAAACGGTTAGCCGGCGGGGTGACAGGCTGCCGGTACTGGCCGCTATAGGAGAAATTGTATCCATATACTGCATTATAGCCCAATACATTACTCACGCTGGCAAAAAGAACAACGAAGGTCTTTGCTTTGGGCTTGCCGATGCTGGGAACATATTCCGCGCTGAAGTTAAGGCTATTATAGTCTTTTGTTTTGCCCTGTTCGGCCAGGTTGTATTTAGTGCCGTTCAGCATGAAGTTATAAAAGGGTCTTCCGGTTGCATAGCTATAAGTGAGGTTGACGCCCGACTTGATCTTGGTAAAAAACTTTTTCATTACCAGGGAGGCCGTATGGGTCGCGGCAAAACTGGGCATCAGCTGTTCGGTATAGTTCAGGTAGTTGCGTTTGGTATCCAGGTAGGAGTAGCTGATCCAGTAATCAAAATCCTTGATGGTTTTCTTATCTCTCCAGAAAAGCTCGATCCCTTTGGCATATCCGCTGCCGCTGTTATTAAAGGCGGAATAATAGTAGTTGATCGGCACCGTCTTGATGAGGTCTTCGTATTTTTTATAATACGCTTCGATACGGAAGATCCTGTCTTTCGACATCTTCTGATAGTTGATAATATAGTGGGTCGCCTTGGTGAAGCCTACGTTGGTCGTATAAAAGAGCTGGCTATTCTCGGGTTTCTGGTAGAAGATGCCGTAAGCCACAGATACCTGGGCATCCTGTCCTGTTTTGTAGGCGAGAGATACCCTCGGAGCCAGGTCGGATTTTTTGATCACGGAAGAATGTTCATAGCGGAGGCCCAGTTTGGCAGCCAGTTCATTGGTCAGGAATATATCGGACTCGACGAATACGGCATTATAATGATCCCTGAATTTATAAAGCGTATCGATGTAAGGCAATGAATTATATTTCTGGGTATTATAGGAGTACCAGTATTCGGTACCGAACCGGATATAGCTGATGCCGCCCAGTTTCTTGTCGAATACGGCTTTTGCCTGTGACAGATCCTGCCTGTTGTCTACGCCGAAGCTTTTAGCATTCATCCAGAAAACGGTATCGTTAAAGGCTTTGGGTTGGTTGAAGGCATTCTGGACCTGCTGGCCCAGGTTGTCCAGGTTGGTGCTGTAGCTGGCGACCAGGTTCATTTTCCAGCCATTGCTCAGGTATTCCCTCCAGCTGAGGTTATTATACCAGTTATGGTTCGTCAGGGAGAAAGCATCTTTCATGTTGAGGCTATCGATGTCCTGCCTTCTTAGTCCCAGGTCGTTATACGCGAAGGTGGTGTAGTATTTGATCATCCCGCCACTCTTGGTTTTTGCCCGGAAATTGAAGTCTGCGTTATGGAACTGGGGCATTTTGAAATAATCCGGAGTTTGCTTGACTGCTTTGAAGTATAATCCCACGTTGACATAATCATAGTTCACCCCCCATGAAGATTTTTTATTTTTTGCCAACTGCTGGGTGCCGACCCCTGCTATGATCGGGGAGAGGGTGGCGTCTACTTCGGATTTCTCCGGCAGGTCGATGGACTCCAGTAATACAACGGAGGACAGAGCCTGACCATAGAGCGCTGAGTAGCCGCCGGTGCTGAATACGGTGCCTTTGAACAGGAAGGGGGAAAACCGGCCCCGGGTGGCGATATCCGGCACGCTGGTATAATAAGGGTTGTTGACCAGGGCGCCATCGATATATTGTTTGGCTTCATAGCCGGCGCCGCCCCGGACAAAGAGCCCTTCCTGTTCGCCTATCTGTTGTGCGCCGGGCAGTGTCTTCAGCGCCGCGGTGATATCGGCATTGGAGCCGGCGGTAGTGGCCACGTCCAGAGAGCTTAATACGGCGCCTCTTTTAGCGTCTCCGGCGGTAAAAGAGCCGGCGGTGATGGTGACGGCCTTTAGTTCGCTCAACTGTTCTTTTATGACAGGGTTAAGGATGATGGGGGCCGATCCCAAAGTAATGGATTGTTCAAAAGAGCTGTACCCTATATTGGTGACGGTGATGGTAAATTGTCCTTTTTCGGAGGCTGAAAAGTGGAAGGCTCCGATGGAGTCGGAGACAGCGCCATCATAGGAGTCTTTGATGGTGATGCTGGCTCCCCGGACGGGATGGCCTTTGGTATCTTTGACAGTACCGGATACCAGGGTCTGGGCGTTAAGCCATCCGGTGAATAAGATAAGGGCAGCTATTAAAACGAAAAACTTCATTTCTCATAAATTTATCACTAAACTAAAGTAGTTTATTTTATAAACCAAATTAAATGCAAAGAATTTTTACCCCTGCCCCCTAAAGGGGGACTTTCGGCAAAAAAAAGCCAGGCTTAGAAAAGCCCGGCGGTTGTTGATCGTACCCTTTAAAACTAAATTCTTATATATAATTAATTTAAGCTGATTCTTACGGTTGCGCCCAAGGAGCGGCCTCCCCCTGAAAGGAAGAGGGCTACTACTGCTGTAAACTGAATAGATTATGGATTGAAAACGGGGAAGATGACGAATAATAGTACGGATATAATTGTTTCATATATAGTTTTATAGCTCGAAAACAAAGACTGGTTACCGGCAGCCGGAAATACAACAAGTACTTTGTTTTTCGTACGGATAAACAGAAGGAAAAAGACGATTGGAATAAAAACTGATGGATTTGTTTTTCGGGAACTTGGAGGGTGTGTCGTGATGACGGTGTAAAGATTGCCAATTTTTTCTAATTGTGCAAGTGTTTATCCTTATTTTTTTGAAGAGAATTAATGCGGAACCAAGTGCGGGTGAGCGCTGAAAAAATAAAAAACCACTCCGAATGATCGAAGTGGTTTTTTTATTTTATAGAGACTTTCGTCGCGTCTATTTGTATAACGTCGTCCCCGTGACGTCTATTTGTATTGAGGGATCAGGCCATTTGCCAGCTCGACCATTTTCTTAATCCCATCATCGGGCAGGTTGCCTTTTTTGAATTCGGCCAGCAGGTCCGGGAGTTTATTTTCCATTTCCAGCAGGAAATGCTCTTCGAACTCTTTTACTTTCCGGACAGCCACCTGTCTCAGCAAACCCTGTGTACCCAGGTAGATGATCGCTACCTGTTTTTCTACCGAGTAGGGAGAGTATTGGGGTTGCTTTAATATTTCCACGTTACGGGCGCCTTTGTCAATTACCAGTTTGGTAGCAGCATCCAGGTCTCCACCGAACTTAGAGAAGGCTTCCATCTCACGGTATAACGCCTGGTCCAGTTTCAGCGTACCAGCCACTTTCTTCATGGACTTGATCTGTGCGTTACCACCCACACGGCTAACGGAGATACCTACGTTGATCGCGGGACGGATACCGGAGTTGAAAAGATTACCTTCCAAAAAGATCTGACCGTCTGTGATCGAGATCACGTTGGTAGGGATATAGGCGCTAACGTCACCGGCTTGTGTTTCGATAATCGGCAATGCTGTCAGCGAACCGCCGCCTTTCACCAGGTGTTTGATAGACTCGGGCAGGTCGTTCATGTTCTTCGCTACGCCGTCATCAGCGATGACCTTTGCAGCGCGTTCCAGCAGGCGGCTGTGAAGATAGAATACGTCACCGGGATAAGCTTCGCGGCCCGGGGGGCGGCGCAGCAGCAGGGATACTTCCCGGTAAGCCACCGCCTGTTTGGAAAGATCATCATAGATGATCAGGGCAGGACGTCCGGTATCGCGGAAGAATTCACCGATAGCAGCGCCGGCGAAAGGAGCATAGAACTGTAAAGGAGCGGGATCGGAAGCCGATGCAGCTACAATTACAGTGTACTCCAACGCGCCATTCTCGGCGAGGGTCTGCATCACACCGGCAACGGTGGAGGCTTTCTGCCCGATAGCGACATAAATACAAAATACAGGTTTCCCTGCTTTATAGAATTCCTTCTGGTTGATGATCGTATCGATGGCGATAGCCGTCTTACCGGTCTGACGGTCGCCGATGATCAGCTCACGTTGTCCACGGCCGATAGGGATCATCGCATCGATAGCTTTGATACCTGTCTGCAGGGGTTCTTTTACCGGTTCCCTGAAAATTACACCCGGCGCTTTACGCTCCAGGGGCATTTCATATTTCTCACCGGTAATGGGGCCTTTACCGTCGATCGGCTCACCCAATGTATTTACAACGCGGCCCAGCATTCCCTCCCCTACGTTGATAGAGGCGATCTTGCCGGTACGGCGTACTTTTGCTCCTTCTTTAATATCGCCGCTATCCCCCATCAATACCACCCCTACATTATCTTCTTCCAGGTTAAGCGCGATAGCTCTTACGCCATTTTCAAATTCCACCAGTTCGCCGCTGCTCACACTGCTCAGGCCGTATACACGGGCGATCCCGTCACCGACCTGCAACACGGTACCCACTTCTTCCAGCTGAGCGGAAACATCGAAGTTGCTCAATTGCTGGCGCAATATCGCTGAAATTTCATCTGGTTTGATCTCTGCCATAGTTATACTTTGTTAGTTAATTGTCTGTTTAATAATGTGCCGTTAATGTACCGTTGTGCCGATTATCTTATCTTATACACGAAATCATTATTCTGGAACTGCTTCTTTATATTATGCAGGTCGAAGGCGACGCTGGCGTCCACCAGCTCATCTCCTATTTCCAGCACGTATCCTCCAATGAGGGCTTCATTCACTTCCGTGTTCAATTCAAGATGCTGCATATTTTTCCCGACCCTGATCTTTTCCAGGAGTTCCTGTTTCAATTCTTCGCTTACGGGAATGGCGGTCGTCAATTTGACCGTGTGAATGCCTTTATATTCCTTATACTGGGCTATAAAAGCGGATACGATCTCCGGCAGGTAGAATTCGCGGCCTTTCGTCAACAGCAGTTTGTTGAAAGTGGCTGTCATCACGCTGATCTTTCCGGCGGTGATGGCCTCTACGATCTTACCTTTCTTATCGGCCTTGACGATGGGGCTTTTTAAGAGGACCACTAATTCTCTGCTGCTTTTGATGGCGGCATCGAGGTATTGCATATCTCCATATACGGCGTCCAGTTGTCCTCTTTCAATCGCAAGATCTAAAAGGGACTTGGCATATCTTCCTGCTAAACGAGGGTTAGGCATAGTTAGTTCAATTTCACTTCGTTCGACAATTGGCGGATATAATTCTCCTGTTCGGCTTTATTGCCCAGTTCCCGGCGCAATATTTTCTCCGCTACTTCGACCACGAGGGTGCCTACCTGGTTCTTCACGTCCGTCAGGGCTGCCATTTTCTGCTGTTCGATAGCAACGCGGGCGTCTGCGATGATCTTACCGGCTTCCACTTTAGCCTGATCTTTTGCTTCGTTGATGATCTTGTCTTTTGTATCCCTGGCTTCTTTCAGCAACAGCGCTCTCTCTTCACGGGCTTTGGCGAGCAGGGCTTCGTTCTCGCTCTTCAACTGGGCCATTTCAGCCTTTACCTTTTCGGCAGTGGTGAGGGAGTCGGCAATGCTCTTTTCCCTGTCACCCAGGGATTTCAGGATCGGCTTCCAGGCTGTCTTTTTCAAGATAAAGAACAGGATGAGGAAAGCCAGTAGGTTCCAGAGGAACAAGCCTAAGTCGGGCGTTAATAAATCCATAGTCAGTACTATCTTTTAAGATCGGTGTCGGTATTGTTAGTTAAATGGGCCCTCGGCCGTTGTGCCTGAGGCGAAAATACTGCATCCTCGGCCCTGTGCGTCGGATGCAGTACGATTTTTACGTGCCTGTCTGCCGTCTCTTAGTGGAACACAGCAAGAAGACCTGCTACAGCAGCCAGAAGGGCAACCCCTTCAACCAGCGCCGCGGCCAGGATCATGTTGGCACGAATGTCGTTCGAAGCTTCCGGCTGGCGGGCAATGGCTTCAACGGCTCCTTTACCGATCTGTCCGATACCGATACCGGCACCCACAGCGGCAAGACCTGCGCCTATTGCACCATAACCAGGCTGTACAGCATCTAACAAAATGGTCATCAACGTCATGATACTTGGTTTTATAATTAAAAAAGACTTTAGATTACTATGGAATCGCCATGCCCATCCTCATGATCATCGTGGCTTCCTTCGAAAGCCTGGCCGATGAATACGGCCGTGAGGTTAGCAAAGATGAATGCCTGTATAAACGCGACTAATATTTCGATCAGGTAAATGAAAATCGCCAGAATTACGAAAAAGGGCGAAGTTCCCCATCCCAGGGCCGTGTTCATGGCGCCAAAAATAAATATCAGGATGATAAAGCTCAGAATAATAATATGTCCGGAGATCATGTTGGCAAAAAGACGGATGATCAGGGCGAAGGGTTTGGTAAAGATGCCCATTATTTCTACGGGGATCATGATCGGCTTAACACCGAGGGGAACGGGCGGATTGGCGATATGTCCCCAATAATGCTTGTTCGTACTGAAAAGGATCACAATGAAGGATATGATGCCCAATACTGCCGTAAAGGCGATATTGCCTGTTACATTGGCCGTCCCGGGGACCAGGCCAATCAGGTTATTGATCAGGATGAAGAAGAAGACGGTAAGCAGGAATGGCATGTATTTGAGGTAGCGGCTACCCAGGTTGGATTTGCCGACTTCATCCCGGACAAAGGTAATGACGGGCTCCAGGGCGTTCTGAAAGCCGGTAGGAGCCGTCGTAACTCCCTGTCCTTTAGCATATTTGCCAGCGACGCTGTTCATGATCCAGATGAGCAGGAGAACGGAGATCAGCACCTGTACGGCATTACGGGTCAGTGATAAGTCGTATACTTTAATTCCGGCATCCGGTACTCCGGCATCGTTCACCGCGAAGATCTTCCCCCCTTTATATATTTTGTCATCCAGCTTGTGCTCTTCGATATAATTGTCTTCCATCAGGCGATAGCCATCATAAGCCTGTTCACCATGCTCAAAACGAGAGGACATGAAGACAGACCAGCCTTTTACGGGCGAATAGAGGATCACCGGTAAAGGGAGGGTGACTGGCTTCTTGCCGATCGTAAAAAAGTGAAATTCGTGGCCATCCCCGACGTGTTCCAGGATGATCTTGGAAGGGTTTAGTTTCGGAGCCGGATCCTGCGCTCTTGACACAGTTGAAAAAAATAAGATACTTAGGCTGAAAGCCGCGACCAATAAAGATTTGAAGCTTCTGGATACCATGTCTTCCCTGAAATTTGGCGCAAAGATACGGGGGGAGGGTCAAAATATGAAAATAAGATTAAAAAAAAGGGGGATGCAGATCTGCATTCAATCTATTCTCTTTCGGTCAGGCTGCGGATTCGTTCCAGTTCCCGGACATCCGTCGGCATCCGTCTGAGCGATCGCCGGAACGGTGAACCGTCCGGTGATCGGGTCTAATGATGAGCCTTCGGCTGAAGCACCCGTGGTGCTTCTTGGAACTGCATCTCATGCAATTTAGCATAAAAACCACCCTGGGCCAGCAGTTGTTCATGCGTGCCGATCTCTTTGATCTCGCCTTTATCCAGCACGATGATCTGGTTAGCTTTCCGGATGGTGGAGAGCCGGTGAGCGATCACGATGGAGCTTCGGCCGGCGATCAGTTTGTCGATTGCCTCCTGGATGAGCAGTTCCGATTCCGTATCTACCGAAGAGGTCGCTTCGTCCAGTATGAGTATGGAAGGATCGTATAATAAAGCCCGGATAAAAGACAGCAATTGTCTTTGGCCCAGCGACAGGGAGCTGCCTCTTTCCATAACATTGTAGTGATACCCGCCCGGCAGGCTGGTGATAAAATCATGCATGCCGATCAGCTTGGCCGCTTCGATTACTTTTTCCTCCGGGATCTCCTCATTGCGCAAGGTGATATTGTCCTTTACCGAGCCGGAGAATAAAAAGACGTCCTGCAATACGATGCCGATATTTTTTCTCAGCTCATCCAGTTTGTATTCCTCGATCCGGACGTCGTCGATGCGGATGGCCCCCTGCTGGATATGGTACAGGCGATTGATCAGGCTGATGATCGAAGTTTTTCCGCTGCCGGTATGTCCTACGATGGCCACCGTCTGCCCGGGCTGCACCGTGAAAGAAATATTCTTCAGCACATAACGCTGCTCCGTATAAGCGAAACTCACTTTATCGAACTCTATTTTTCCCTTTATCTTACCCGGAGCATAAGCCCCTTCCGTCTTAATGGTATCGTCATTATCCAGTACCCGGAAAACTCTTTCGCTGGCCACCATGCCCATCTGCAACACGTTGAACTTATCCGCTATCACCCGCAGGGGGCGGAACAGGAGGTTGAGATACAAAAAGAAGGCGATGATCTTGCCACTCAGTTCATTTGCCTGATCGGCGGGTAAATGCAATACCTGCCGGGCGCCCCACCAGACCAATAACCCGGTGGATACCGCCAGGATGATCTCTACCAGGGGGAAGAAGACCGAGTAGGCAAAGATTGCGTTGATATTCGCGTTGCGGTGCTCTTTATTGATCTTATTAAATTTAGCGGATTCTCGCTTTTCCGCTGAAAAAGCCTGTACGATCTGCATACCGGTGATATGTTCCTGTACGAAGGCATTGAGGGCCGCCACGGCATTCCGCACCCGGATAAAAGACTTATTGACGGATTCTTTGAATAACCAGGTAGCCAGGATCAGCAGGGGAAAGGGCGCCAGGCAGATCAGGGTCAGCCGCCAGTCCACCAGGAACATGAACAGCAGGACGGAAACGATGGAAAGCAGGTCGGCAATAATGGGGATCAGTCCATCCGAGAAAATATCGTTAATCGCTTCGATATCATTGATCGTGCGGGTGGTGAGCGTGCCGATGGGTGTCTTGTCGAACTGGGAAAGGTTGAGTCCCAATATTTTTTTATAGACGGCCACCCGCAGGTCTTTCACCACTGTCTGGCCCAGCCAGGCCGTAATGAAAGAGAAATAAAAGCGGGCTATGGTCTCGATCAATAAAAATACGATCTGCAGGAGGGTGATGCTGATCACCAGCATCTCCATTTTTTGTTTGAGAGAGAGGTCGGGGGACGCTCCTTTGCGGATATAGTCATTAATGGTGACCTGTATCAGAAAAGGCCGCAGGGGAGATAGTACGGCCAGCAGGATAGAAAGCGTTACGGATGTATACAAGCGGCTTTTGTAAGGAGCCGCATAGTGAAATACCCTTCTCAGCAAACTAAAATCGAATATCTTCTTTTTCTTTGTCTCTTCCGCCATAAAATGTGTGTGCTTCCAGCGTCTTAGGTACAAAGGTACAAGGATTATTGATCCGCATCCATCGCTTTCCGATAGGCCTTGATAAAGATGGCGCCAAGATTTTTATAAGGAGGGATATAATCGTCGAATTTCTCTTTGGCAGCCGGGTCATTCTGAAAGCGGGTGTTCAATTCCTTCCACATGGGGAGCCATTCGATGTCTTTACCTGCCTGCAGGGTATTATTGATCGCCTGCAAAATGGGCTCGTTCACCGTCTTAGTCCCCACCTGCTTGGAGGATATAATATGTGCATCTTCGTTGATCTTCAGCACTTCGCTCAGGTTATTGTAGCCTCCGCAGGAGCCCAATACCACGATGCGGGCTGTCGCCGGCATTTGTTCGATCGTATATTTTACGTGATAGCTATGCCCCCGGTGGATGACAACGGTAGGTTTCAGGTGACGGTCATACAGGTAATCGCTCAGGGCTTTCTGGGCTTTGGCGTCCGGGTCATCGTCCCCCAACAGTGGTTTATTGGCGAAAATGAGGACAGGTTTTCCCTTTGTGGAGGCAATGGTGACCCATTGGGGGTTCTCCGTGATCTTCCATTCGGGCTTCATCTTCGGCTTAGGCCGGAACAGGGCCATGAAATTGAGAAAGGAATTCTGACCATCCTTGTCCTTGTCCCCATAAAAGAATACCTGCTGGATCACCCGGCCGCTGTCGTCTGCCAGGGAGTTGTAATCCACGGTATAGATGGGGGGGATGCCCAGTTTGACCGAGAGGTCCGCCTTATTGGCCGTATCGGCCGATTCAAATAAGGTCTGGAGGAGGTTATAAATAATGGTCCCCTTTTTATTGCCGGCCGCCACATTCTTGTCATAGTTCATTCTCACTTCTCCCAGGATGAACCTGGCCAGCGCCGGATTTTTTTCATAGATGCTGCTATAAGAGTCCGCTACGTCCACGGCCTCTTCTTCATTGGCCTTTTCCAGGTGGATGATAAAGGATTTCATGACCGTCCCGGCATTCTGCTTGTCCATCGTACCCAGGAAATGGTCCAGTTTGTTATAAGCGGCCGCCATTTTTATGAATTTGCGGAAATAATCTCCATGGACCTGCATCAGCAGGCTATCTCCGTAGGGATTGGGCATTCGCTGGAAGATCCTGTCATATACGCCCAGGTAGCTGGAAGTGTAGATCTCATCTTCGCTCAAAACGATCAGGTAATAGAGTTCGGCCGGGGTGAGGGGATCCAGGATCTTAAACCGGATAGCGGGATTTTCCACGGTGTGGAGCGCATTGATCTCCTGTACGAAGACCTCCTTGCTCTTTTTGGCCAGCATGTTCTTCAAAGCGTTCATTTCCAATGGGGTATCTCGCTGTGGAGGCAATATTCGCTCCACATAGTCCAATCTTGTCCTTACCAACAGCCGGAAATAGCTCAGCTCATCCGTCTTTACCTTATCGATCTCATCAAGGGTGATGCGCCCTTTGACCAGGTTGTCCAGGAAGGGTAAGTACAATTGTCCGCTCTTATTATTGGCCAACAGGGCCACGGTATGGACCAGGGAGTCCTTACTATTCCGGATATGGACGCCCAGGTCATTGTTGGCGGCTGCATAGTCGTATAACTGGCGGATATCATGGTGGCCTGCGATAATGATGAGGCTGTCCGCAAAGGGCAGGTCCGGGTGGACGCGTAGGTAGTTCAGGATCAACCCGGGGTGCATTTCACAATATCTTCTCGTCAGGTAAAGACGGGAGGCTTTTACACCGCTGTTTTCCGAAGGGTACAGGAAGCATTCCACCAGGATCTTTCCCACTTCATAAGGGGTACTGGTGATGACGGGCTCTATGCTTTGCCCCTTTTTATCCAGCGCCATCGCTTTTTCGAAAGAGGCTACCAGGAGGGGGGCAGCGGCGGGCTGTATCTCTTTGCCATCATAAGCCTGATGAAACCCCCGAAGGAGGAATTCCAGGGCCCGGAGATATTTCTTCTTGTTATTGGTGTTCAGGGTGGAGTCAAATTCAATCTGCTGCTGTATTTCATCTACTTGCCGGACCAGGGCGTCAGTGACCTCGTAATTGACGGTTTCATCCTTTGACAGCCGGATCACGCTATCGTATTTGCCGCCGCCCAGGATCACCAGCCGTTGTTGTTCTTTATCCACATTATCATGCCATAACATACGGTCCTGAGCCACTTTGTAAGGATAAGCGCTCGTCTGGGCCCTTCCTTTTACAGTAAAAGTCATCAGAAACAGTGACAACGTTGTAAAACTCAGAATGGATCGTAAAAATGTATTCATAATGGGTAGACTCAGCTACAAGATTTATGCAAAAATACTACCAAGCAGGATTAAAGCTACCAATAATATGGTAAGGATCAGGGAAAGAAGCCTTAAATTGAGGGGACCAAACCTATAAATTTGGTAAAAATCAGGTAATCCGGCTCAGATTCTGTGTTATTTCTATATTAAAAAATTGTGAACTAAGCTGGGGGAATCCCGCTCAAAGCTTTATTTCCAGTAGGTTTGCGTAAATTTTTAGTTAAAATGGAATCCAAAGGAAAGAAGATACTGATAGCTGATGACGAGCCTGATATATTGGAAATCATTCAATACAACCTTACAAAAGAAGGTTATGAGGTCATCACAGCCAAGGATGGCGACGAAGCGATCGGCAAGGCCAAGATCGTTCGCCCCGACCTGATCATTCTGGATATCATGATGCCTAAAAAGAACGGGGTGGAAGTCTGTGAAATATTGAGGTCCCAGCCCGTTTTTAAAGAGACCCTGATCATATTCCTTACGGCCCTTAGTGATGAGGGTTCGCATGTCAGGGGACTGGAGACGGGCGCCGACGATTATGTCACCAAACCCATCAGTCCCAAGGTCCTTATAAGCCGGGTAAATGCCCTTTTCCGCCGGGTGAATAAAGAACCGGAGGATAAGGTGTTAAAAGTAGAGAACCTGACCATCGATCCCGCTAAGTTTGAAGTTACGGTGGACGGAAAGGATGTCACGCTGGCTAAAAAGGAATTCGAATTATTGTACCTGCTGGCTTCCCGGCCAGGGAGGGTATTCCTGCGAAATGAGATCCTGAACCAGGTATGGGGAAATGAGGTGATTGTAGGTGACCGCACCATCGATGTCCATATCCGTAAGATCCGTCAGAAATTAGGACTGGATTGTATCACGACGGTAAAAGGAGTGGGTTATAAGTTCAATTTGTAATTTTACTCATGCCTTCCACCAAGAATTTATCTCCCAAGCAACTGTCTGCGCTGACGGCCAGCCTGCTGGCGCTGCCTATTTCAGCGGGCATCTACTTTTTAACGGGTAACCTGATCGTAGGCGCGGCTTCCCTTCTCATCATTTTTTCAGGCAGCTACGGACTGATCCAGTTCACCCTGGAGAAATTCATTTACCGGAAGATCAAGCTGATCTACAAACTTATCCACCAGACCAAGGCCACCAAAAAAGAAGAGGTCTATTTCAAATATATCCTGCCGCAGAAGAGTATTGACGAGGTCCGGGAAGACGTGGAAAAGTGGGGGGAAAAGAGGAACGAGGAGATCGAATTGCTGAAGAAGAACGAGGCTTACCGCAAAGAGTTCCTGCAAAACCTGGCCCATGAATTTAAAACGCCCATATTCGCCATACAGGGGTATGTGGATACTTTGCTGAACGGAGCGATGGAAGATGTGGTCCACCGGGTAAAATTCCTGGAGAATGCCGCTAGGAATGTGGACAGGCTGGTAAACCTGATGAATGACCTGGATGAGATCTCCACGCTGGAACGGGGCGAGCAGCTGCTGTACAAGCAGAATTTCATTATCCAGGACCTGACAAAAGAGATCTTCGAGTCCCTTTCCATTAAGACGCATAAGAAGAATATCCGGACCTCCATTAAGAAGGGCTGCGAATCCCCCATTACCGTTTTTGCTGATAAAGAGAAGATCCGGATGGTGCTGATCAACCTCGTGGAAAATGCTACCAAGTATGGAAAGCCGGGGGGAACTATCGTCGCCAGTTTCTATAAGATCGATGAGAAGAACGTGTTAATAGAGATCAGTGACGATGGGAGCGGTATCGAGGAGGAGCATCTTTTACGGATATTCGAACGCTTTTACCGTACGGATGCCGCCAGGAGCCGGGACAAGGGAGGAACGGGACTGGGGCTGGCGATCTGTAAGCATATTATCGAGGCGCATGGGCAGTCCATCCATGTCCGGAGCACGCCGGATGTGGGAACGACCATCGGGTTTACCCTGGAGTCGCGGAGGGACTAGCTGTTAGCCAGGTCTGGCTTGAAGCCCGCCGCTTGAAGCTTGAAACTATTTTTATGCTACCTTTGCCCCTATAAAAATCCAAAAAGTGCCAACCAATACCCAAATTTTCGACTACAGCAAATGGAATAGCCATTCGAGCGAATTAAGCAAAAAATACCAGGAAACTCCACCTTACCCCCATATTGTACTGGAAAACTTTCTGAATCCCGAAGTCCTCGACGCCTGTATTACAGAATTCAATAAATTGAATGAAACAGACGGCTGGATCAACTATAAGCACTATAATGAGGACAAGCGGGGGTTGAACAAGATCGACCTGCTGCCAGAGACCATCAAGGGCACCATCAACGAATTAAATTCTCCCGCTTTCCTGGAATGGCTCAGCGCCATCACCGGTATCAAAGGGCTGCAGAAAGACGATGGGCTGGAAGGTGGGGGTATCCACCAGTCTACCCGCGGAGGCTTTCTGAATATCCACGCCGATTTTACCGTGCATCCCCACCAACGCAACTGGCAAAGAAGAGTGAATGTGCTGGTCTATCTGAACAAGGACTGGAAAGAGGAGTGGGGCGGCAAACTGGAGCTATGGGACAAGAAGTTGAAAGCCTGTGAAGAGAGTGTCCTGCCGGTCTATAACCGCTGTGTTATTTTCAATACGGATGCCGACTCCTTCCACGGTCATCCAGAACCGATGACCTGTCCGGAGGGCACCTACCGGAGATCCATCGCGCTCTATTATTACACCGTCGAAACGAACCCTTATCGCAGGGCCACCTACTACCAGGCAAGACCCGGGGACGGCAGCAATAAGTTGCTCGTGCGGCTGGATAATGCGCTCGTGTCGATATATACGGCGATCAAAGGGAAACTGGGCGCCAATGACAAGGTGATCAGCAGCGTGCTGCGGTTCTTTTCCGGCGGAAAGAAGAAATAAGCGGGATCAGGGCAGACGACAGCGGTCGCGGATCAGCATGACACCGACGATCGGGATCAGCGCGGGGCTGCAACCGGCACTTCGCGTTTCAGGAATACGAAACCATTCTTTCGGTAGAGCTCCTTTAACTCAGGGTATTTGTATTTATCTGCCCGGTCTACTTTCGTGACAAAATAGACGGGTTTATCGATATTGCCGGTAAGGAGCCATTGTTCATCATAGGAATTGAGGTTGGTGGGCCGCTCCTTTTGAGTATAGAAGAGGTCCCCATAGCTTTTATATCCCAGCGTATGCACATAACAGTTTTCCCCCTGTCTTTCGATGAAGAAATCGATGGCCGCTCCCTGGGAGTATCTTTCTACTTTGGGGACGATAATGGCGGAAGCCAAAAAGATGACGATGGCCGTTCCTCCAAACAGGGTCCAGGCTGCGGCATTAAATTCCCTTTTATTTAATTTCCTTATCCCCAATATAAGGGTAACGATCATTAACAGGCCGACGATGCCTTCCCAACCGGACCAGTGCACTTCGGCTTCCATATTCCCCCGGGCGAAGGTGTCTTCGACATAAGGAGCGAGTTTTTTAACATTCAGCCCGATGAAGGCAACACCCAGCAGCAGCAGGGAAATGAGGCCGCCCAGAATGCCGATAAATACCCCTACGTATTTTTTATATGCTGCTGCCTTGTTCTGCCATTTGTATAAGGAATAAGCGGCCAGGAAAGTAAGAGGGAACCAGGCCATGGATGAATAATGGATGATACGGGACTGAACGATCGTGAATAGAATGAGCACAACCCAGAAAAGGAAGAGCATCCATTTTTTGAAATCTTTATCGTACCGGCTGCTGTAATCCGACCGGAAGAAAGAAGGGATAGCCAGGACGGAAGCAGGAAAACATCCGACGAGCAGCACGACAAAATGATACCCGAAAAAGCCAGCCTGGTCGGCATCATGCGTGGTAAAAAGACGATATTGATATTTCAGGAATTCATTGATGAACCAGGGCCCTCTCTTATAGGTTTCGTATCCGTACCAGGTAGACGTCACCAAAAGAGCTACGAGCAGAAATATCCCGGCATGTCCCCAGCTGAAATAGAATTTGAACCGGTTGTAGATCAGGTAAACGCCCAGGACCAGCAAAAAGACCATCAAAGCTACCTGTCCTTTGGTAAGGATGGCCAGGCCCATAAAGATACCCGACCATAACACATAATAGATCGGGGGTCTCTGCAATCCTTCTTTATCAAAACCATTCCTTTTCCAGTGATATAAGATAAAATAATAGAGAGAGAGGAAGGTGAAGAGGTTGAACCAGGGGTCAATGATCCCCGACTTGAAATACATATTCGGGAAAAGGGATCCTCCGTAGGCCAGGGCCCAGAGCATCCCGAAACGGGTATCATAGATCCTTCTGCCGCAGCAAAAGACCACGATCAGGGTGACGATGCCGCAGAGGGCATTGGGGAAGCGGGAAGCGAATTCCGTGACGCCAAATAGCTTCATGGCGGTGCTCTGCATCCAGAAGAACATCGGAGGTTTTTCCCAGAAGGGCTTGAAATCGACATATACCCTTGTATAGTCGTCCATTTTGATCATTTCCCTGGAACATTCGGCAAAGTTGATCTCATCCCAATCGAATAAGTGCACCCGTCCCAGAAAGGGGATAAGGAAGAGGGCGGCGAGGACGGCGATCAAAAGGATGGTGGTAATTTTATTTAAACGCATGACCCTGGAACGATTAAAAGAGTGATCGATTAAAACAAACTATTACTTCAGCGGTTTATACATTTCCCTTTTCATAACCCCCCATTTACAAAGGCGGTGGACGAGGGAAACCTTGACGACCCCCAATCCATATACTACGCTACGACGGAAATTAATGCTGGAAGCCTCTTCGAAATAGCGGGTCGGACAGGTGATCTCTGCGATCTCGTAGCCCAGGTAGATGATCTGTGAGAGCATCTGGTTGTCGAACACGAAGTCTTCGGAGTTGATGTCATAATTGATCCGCTGCAGGATCTCCCGGGAAAAAGCCCGGTAACCGGTGTGGTATTCGGCCAGTTTTTGCCGCAGCATGACATTTTCAAAAAAAGTGAGCACCCTGTTGAAAAAATATTTATATAAAGGCATTCCCCCGTGAAGGGCGCCTTTCCCCAATGTGCGGGAGCCCAGCACGACCTGGTAAACATCATTGGCGATCAGGTAGGCCATGGAGGGGATGAGCTTAGGGGTATACTGGTAGTCCGGGTGGAGCATGATGACGATATCGCCGCCCAGCTCCAGGGCTTTGTGATAGCAGCTTTTCTGATTGCCGCCATAACCCCTGTTGACATCATGCTTAATAATATGGTTAATGCCTAATTCACGCCCCACGGCCACCGTCCGGTCACTGCTATTGTCATCGACCAGCACCACTTCGTCTACAATATCAAAGGGGATTTCCGCATAGGTCTTACGGAGGGTAAGCTCTGCATTATAAGCCGGAAGCACGATCACCAGTTTTTTACCATCGATCATAAGACATCAAAATATTAAGATATCACGAAAAAATTGATCGCAAACCTACGCAAAGCCCGGCAATGAATGAAATTTTTCGGAGAATAGCCAATGGACGAGAACGGCCAGGGATGCTCCGATAAAAGAACCTACCAGCACGTCCCCGAGGAAATGTTGTCCCAGGTAGATCCGGGAATACCCTACCGCAACGGCCCCGAGGAGGTAGCCGATATTCCCTTTCTTGTTTTTCTCGAACAGGGCCAGCAGGGTCGCGAGTGCAAATATCGAAGTGGTATGTCCGGAGGGAAAACTGCTAAAACCGGTAAGGGTGACCCCGTTGATGAAATAGGGATATTGGCCGGGAGCAAAGAATTCTTTCGGGCGGGGCATAGAGAAAAGATTCTTTAGGACCTGGGCCAACAGGGCCGATACCAGGAAAGCGACCATCAACTGGATGGCCTGGGAATAACGCCGCATAAATAATAAGAGGAGGAAAACCCCAATGGAAAAAAGACCGTCGCCCAAATACGTCAAACAGATGAAAAAGGCGTCCAGGTCCGTACGATGATAGGGATTAAGATAGAGAAAGGTAGCTGCTTTCCCATTGGTCAGCAGGAATACCAGCCCTACCAGGAAGAAAAAGAGATAGCCGGCAAAAAAATAGCGATTGGCAACAAATATGGATTTTAATTTATTCATATCCGCGGATGGTACACTTATGAAATAACTATAATCCTGCAAATTTATTACAATCCGGCCACTAATTCTTCAGCGAGTCCAAAAGACAGGGTCATGCCCGCCCCCCCTACTCCATTGATCACGTATACATAGGGTTCAGGAGTGAAGAAGAGGTCGGCTTCGCCGTCCGTAAGTTTGGTGTAGATGCCATTCCAGGTCTCGGCGACCGACCAGTCTTTAAACCGGGCGAATTTCCGGAGATAATCGAGGATCATTTTATTGATGAAGTCCTTGTCGAAGGGATCGTGGGTGAGACCATATTCATGGGAGTCTCCGACGGTCAGCTCTCCTTTCCCGTTCTGCGATACCATGACATGGATACCCCATTCCAGGTAAGCGCTCATTTCTTCCGCATAGCGTTGTTTCAACTGTGGCAGAGAGGCAGCGGCCTTAAAGCTATGATAATGGGTGAGGGAAAGTCCTCCGCAGAGAGCGGGACCGATGCGCCAGTCTTCGGGCTGGGATACCAGGCGCATCATTTGCAATTTGCATTTAGTGACGGGGAGCTGCGCAAAATTTTCCGGGTAGAGGGTTTCGAAATCGGCTCCATTGCAGATAAAGATCAGGTCCGCCTCATATTCTTCCTCATTTCCGATATACACTACCTGGTCGGAGATATAGGAGACGCATTTACCCCAGTAGAATTCCACCTGGAGTTGTTCGGACAGCCAGCCGGGCAGGGCGGCGATGGCTTCCCGGGGATCGACGATCCATTCATCCCGGCTGTAGAGGCCGCCTAACAGACCCTCGGTGACAGCGGAGGCCGATTTGCCGGCCACGGCCGACTTATCCAGCAGTTCTACCGGTCTCCCTTCTTTGTGAAAGGATTCGTATAACTCCTGCAGCACCTGCCATTCGTCGGGATGGTAGGCCAGGTGGAGGCTTCCGGCGGGCTCGCTCCAAAAATTCGCCTTTGGCGAGAGCTCTTTCCATATATCCCGGCTGCGGATGGCCCTTTCATACATTTTCCCTTCCGTCTGGCCGATCGGCCAGATCATTCCGAAATTCCGGATGGAGGCCCCTACGGCCCTTTCCGAACGCTCGAATACTTTTACCGAAAATCCCCGGAGCGCCAGGGCCCTTGCCGTAGCCAGTCCAACAATGCCTGCTCCTATAACGATAGCCGATCGCGATTGCATACTTTTCCTTATTAATGGTTTCTTTTGTAAATTTTATCGTAGAGTACGGACCCACACAAGACTAATACAATACCCGCTGCCGCAGAAATATAGAACATACCGGTAAAAAAATCGACCCAGCTGTATTTGATCTTTACAAATTCTTTCACCAGCAAAACAACTACCGTTCCCAGATATCCGAATGCGTCGGCAATATAAATGAGAAAACCTACATTGCCGGGTACTTTGTAGGCAGCCAGCATTCGCTCGAAATAAAAGCAGTTATAGGGAATATACCCAAAATAAAGTCCGGCAGAGGCGCCGGTGATCCAGATCACGGGAGAGATCCAATGGAGGTGATAAGCCAGGGTCGTTGTAGCGGCCAGGGCAAATCCCCCTATGATAATAATATTGTTCAGCTGGAAGGCCCTATAGTTATTTTTAATGAGAAAGAAGCCTCCGATCACGGCCAGTACGATCAGGGAAACGATGGTGCTGGTCCTGGCAAAAACGTCTGCATTGTTCTGATAGCCGGTCTCCGTCCATAATTCATTAGCGAAGTCTTCCGTGAAATCCCGAAGGATGGTCAGCATCACATAGGCTATGACGACGGGGATCAGGGCAAAGCCAAACCGTTGCAGAAAGGCCTTCCGTTCTTCTTTTTCCATTGGCCGGCGGATGGTCCGTTGGGCAATATCTTCCGGGGTCGGGGGTGGGGTCTGGTTTAACAGCCAGGTGCTGATGAGCAAGGGCCCCACAAACATGGCGCCGGCGGCAAAAGGCATCCACCACTCACTGATCCCGGCATCCAGCATCAGCCATTTGCCCACGGTCTTAGCCAGGCCGGAGGCAAAGATAAAGCTGGTAGCCAGGATGGCGCCCATCAGTTCGGTGACCCGTCTTCCTTCCAGGAAGCCGAATACCAGTCCCCAGACCATGCCCAACGGCAGTCCGTTAATGAACATAAAAATAAAATTATAAGGCGCGGGCACCAGGGCGAACAAGAGCAGGGAGGCCCAGGCCGTGAGGATCAGTTTGATAATGAACCCGGCCCTTTTGGACGGCTGCATCATAGCGATGAAGCGGATCCCATAGAATTTGCTAAGCATATAGCCCAGTACCTGTGAGATGACCAGCACTACCTTGTAGGAGATCCCGAAGAGGTGGACCCCATTGAAAGAGGCGGCGGTGAAAGGCTTGCGGAATCCATACATACAGGTATAGACTACGAAGGAAGTGAGGGACACGTAAAGTATGAATACCCAGGCAGGAGACTGCTGCAGCCGGGTGCGGAGGCTTGACGCCTTTGCCACCGGCGGGCTGCCGGGTGCAGAGGGAATGGGAGGCGGTGGCATGGGTGCAGGGGGCATAAGCTTCCTTTTACGTTTAGGCCTTTTCGATAATGGGGATTAGTTCCAGCAGGTCGTCAATAATAGCGTCCGGCTGATAGCACGCCAGCTGGTCGCGGGTATAGGCGCCCGTGGTGACGCTGACCACTTTCCCGCAGCCTGCATTTCTTCCTTCTTTCACATCCACTTCCGTATCGCCTACTTTCAGGACATTCTCCGGAGAGGAAATGCCGAGAGCTGCGATGAGAGTATTGATCATATCCGGGTGGGGGCGTCCCTGGGGCACTTCGTCGCTACAGATTACTTTGTCAATATTTTCATTCCGATCATCCCACCGGAGCCGATGCAATATAGTATCCGTGATGGCCCGGGTGAAGCCTGTATTGAGGGCTACTTTTACGCCTCGCTGCTTCAGGCGGACAAAGACTTCCTGCGCATAAGGAAGAGGGGCTAACTCTTCGTCATTCATATAAAAGGAGATCATATTAGCTATAAAACGGGTGTGTATCGCGTCGATCAGCACTCCGTCGTCTTTCTGTGCCGGGGCAAATTTATCGAGGAGGAGGACGATGGCATCCATTTTGCGGAAACCCATTACTTTTTTTACTTCTTCCGCCGGTATTTCAAATCCGTGTTCATGAAAAGCTGTAATGAAGGCTTCGGCCACGTTGCCTTTATCCCGCACGGTGGTGCCTGCAATATCAAAAACGACTAATTGGATTCTTTTCATTTATCGGGGAGTGTTTATGTTGATGAGGTGATGAAGCATCATTTTCCGGTAATGTTGCAGATCGGGCAGGGGCTTGTGCTCTATTTTCGCTTCCTCGTCCCATTTGCGCATTTTAATGATCAGGTCGAAGAGGGGATATTTCTCGAAGGCATCGGCTTCTTCTTCCGTCATCGGTCCTCCCTGGTATTCGAGGGTCTTTTTACTGGCGTCCGACAATTGCGCATAGTAGGCAGGGTCTCTGCGGGTGAGGTATCTTTTTGCTTCCACATGGGATTCGACGAGGCGGGCGACCTTTTTAGAGAAGCCTTTCTCCCGCAGGAATTCAGCGCCGATCTCCTCGTGATCTTTGATGCCGAAGCCATCCATCTCATTGTCTCCTTTTGCCGCCTCGCTGATATGGCCGATATCATGCAGGAAAGCGGCCAGGATCACCTCTTCGTCATGTCCCTGCTCTTCCGCCAGCTGGGCGGCCTGCACCATATGTTCCAGTTGGGAGACTTTCTCGCCGGCATATTCCGCTCCTCCGTGATTTTCATACAGTTCAAAGATCTCGTCCGTTATCTTTCTGGCTTGTTCGCTGGTCATGATGGTGAATTTTTATAATATTCCTGAAAAGGTATTGAAAATGTGTTAAGGATGGAGCCGGTTCCTATTAAATAATACTTAAGATTGACGGGTAGGCGGATCGGGGCGGGCAATTCCCGCCAGGTGGGCGGATGGATGGTGAAATTTAAAATGGCGAAACCTGGAAAGGTTCCGCCATTATTTATGTAGGGAAGGGTATTACTTTATCAACCACATCTTCTGATTCAGATCGTCGGCGCTAAATCCCTGGTTCGTCAAAGTCGCTTTCCAGTTGGTTGCATTCACGGTCTGCTCAGTGGTCGGGTAGGCCCATCTGATGGGAACGATCCCATTATTCCCTACGCCGCTGCCTCCTTGAAAGGCAGGCACGCCTGTCCTGCGCCAATTGTAATATCCTTCGTAACCTGAATTCTGGAAGGATCCGATATACTTCTGCAGCACTATCTGGTTAATGGCGGTGGCAGGAGTAGAAGAAAATTGTACGGAAGGCTGTGCATAGTAAGCAGTAAAATCAAATGTAAAAGGATAAGACACTATCTGCGTAATAGAACTGTTGCCCGGGGGCAGAAAGTAGGCGGTAAAGCTTGTTTTCGTTACATCGATGCCATAGAAGGCCATGGAAGCCGTGAGGCCTGTCTTATACCAGGTTTCGGCATTACCGGGAGCCCAGCCGCGGGCGATCCCTTCTGCAATATTGAAGCACATTTCTTTATATCCTACCAATACATTCGGCTCGCCGGTGAAATTAGAGTAATACCTATGCCGGTTGATAAAAGAATATAAGCCGGCATTCGCGTTGCCATACATAGTAGAAAGAGGCTCGCCGGTGCTGGCTCCTGCGAAATACTTATATTGACATGGATTAGGATCACTTCCTACAAGCGCCCAGGCGGGTTCACTGGTAATAAAAGCACGGGGGTCATTCAGGGTGGTAAGCGCGCTCACATAGGTCTTAGCCATGTTAAAACGGGCCGCAACGGAGCCAAAGTTGCTGGGGTTGAAAGGGTAAGTGCTGAACGTATTGGCGCCTCCGGGATTGTATCTAAAGGCGCAATCATCGTCCTGGCTGGTAAAGATCGGGTACTTGGAAGGATTACCGAGAAGGTTGGCAAATTGTGCCGGAACATTCAGCGTGGCATCCGAGGCCTTGGTGCTAAGACTAACCAATACTCGCAGTTTAAAGGAATTAACCAGTTTTTGCCATTTGGTGAGATCTCCCCCATAATAGATGTCCTGTGTAGCGGATAAGGAAGCATCACTCTTGGCGATGAGTGCAGTCAGATCAGTATTGGCAGTATCCAACTGATTCAGAACATAATTAAATACCTGCTCTTGTGGCGTGTAAGAAGGCGTCGAATTGGCCGGCGCTTCCAAAGCCTGCGTTTGGGGTACGTCCCCAAATAAAGAAGTCAGGTTGTAGTAATAATAGGCGCGGACAAATCTTCCGACTGCCTCATAAGGGTTGACGGCGCTTACGCCCCGTGAAGTCACTTCTTTTTCCATTTGAACCACATTCTTCAACACCAGGTAGGGATCAAAGCTGCCATCGGTCCAGGCATAGATATTGTTATCATAATAGTCATAATTACTGCAATGGTACTGGTTCCAGCGATGAGCGCCGTCCCAGGAATTTACTCCTTCGGAAGAACCGGTAGCGCTCAGCGCGCCGGCGCTTCCCGTGCCGGATATATCGGTTAATATGGTTCCCAAGACCAGGTTGGGAGGGACACTTACCGGATTATTGGGGTCCGTTTGCTTTTCTGTAATTTGTTTATTACAGGAAGTCATCAGCCAGGCACCCGCAATGAGAAAGAATATATATTTTATCTGTTTCATATTATTTGTTGCTTTATGGGTTTAGAAGGAAAGATTTATGTTAAAACCATAACTGCGGGTAGTGGGTGTTTGTAATCCGGAGCCAGAATCCTGGGTGTATTGATCCACATCCACATCTTTGTACCGGTTGGGGAAGAAGTATAATAAATTTCTGCCCACCAATGAAAAGCTAGCTTTCTGGATGAAGGATTTCTTGCCCAATACGCTTTCCGGCAGATTATAAGTCAGCACCACTTCTCTTAATTTAGCGTAGGTCTTTTTAATGATATCCAGATCAGGAATGGAAGAGATACGGGTTACAAAAGGTTGAACCTGGCTCTTCGTCGTATTTTGAATCTCGGTCAGGCTCTTCATATTCGTAATTTGCCCGGTAATGGGATCCAGGTTGATGGCCCCCCCGGTCAGGTTAACCCCTTGGCCGGTATAGGCTGCCACATTCGCTTCGTCAGAAGGCCTTGCTGCACCCAAGGCACCCGTAGCGCTCTCGATATGACGACCGCCCTGTAATGTTTTCTTTCTCACATAATCTTCCATTACACCGCCTACCATACCATCGAATTGGAAACGTATGGAAAAGTTTTTATAACTTAAGTTATTTACGATACCCCATTGCCAGTCAGGATCAGCGTGCCCATATATTTTTTTTGCGGAAGAGCCCAGGTCCGAAATACGGCTATAAAGCCCGGAGGTTTGATCGATCACCATTTTGCCATCGGGAGTTCTGACAAAAGCATTCCCATAAACCAAATCCACCCGCTGACCATTTTTTTCGTAATTATTCGGGTTGGAAATATAATTTGTCCATTTTTTGACATAGGTAGAGAAGTTGGCAGTCACATTCCAGCTGAATCCACGCGCGTTTGTAATCGGGCGGGCATTCAGCGTGGCTTCCCATCCATCATTGGTATAGCTATCCCCATTGGTGAGGTAAGAGGAATAACCGGAAGCGGAAGAAGTGCCTTGGTTAATGATACCGGTATTTTTATAATGATAGCGGGTCACATCCAGGCCTATTTTGTTATTCAGGAAACGGATATCCGCTCCGAACTCGATCGCTTTCCTATCTGCGGTGTTAATGGAGGGATTGACCGTCTGATCAGAATAACGCGCACTATTCTGACCGCTATAGGTCGGGCTTAAAGCATAGGATTGCGAAAACTGGTAGTTGGGCCCATTGTACGGAGAGTTCCAGGTATAACCATAATTACCAGCCGGGGTAGCTCTTACATCCGGAGAGAACATCGCACTGGTTCCCCCGCTCTTACTGGCTGCATAAGATCCTCTGATTTTGAAGAAAGAAATGACTTTGGGCAAATGAACGTATTCCGAAACCACAGAAGCCAGGTTGAAAGAAGGATAATAATAACTATTGGTATTAGCTGGCAGACTGGAGGATTTATCCACGCGGCCGGTAATGTTGGCCGTTAGATAAGATTTGTATCCAAGATCCACCGAGTAATACGCGCTCATTACCAGCATGCTTGAATGAAAGCTGCTGCCTGTCAGCGCACCCTGTGAGTTGGAGAAAGAATAGACTCCCGGAACATTCAGGTAGTTGGTAGATTGGAAGTCGGAACTGAAGCTAAAATTCCTGGCCGTTGCTCCGCCCACTGCCGCCAGATCCAGGAATCCCAATAATGAATTCCGGTGATACCTGACCTGGAGATCCTCATTCGATTCGAATAAGGATCTTCTGTCTTCCCGGTAATCACCCTGGCGGAGCTCTCTTCCATAAACGTCCGCGGAATAAGGCAATTTTTCCGAGTTGAGCATGTCATAGGTCGTAAGACTCGGCCTGAACTGAAAATCAAGACTTTGATTTAGTTTGTAGTTCAGGGACAAATAACCATAGGTGTTATTCTGGTAATGGCCTCTCAACCATTCATACGACATAAACCAGGGGTTATTATACCGGTAGTATTCTTCATAATTTTGCTGAATCCCTACTTTACCCGGCTGCCAGTAATTGCGGATATTAGGATCCTTTACGCTCCAGTCCGCACCACCCCAAATGATCATGTTGTAGATGATACTGTTGGGGCCGTAGTTAACATCGGGCACATTGGGCGATGACTGCCTGCTGTAGTTAAAATAGGCTGTCAGGCTCAATTTATCATTGAATCGCTGAACGACGCTGCCCGTAAAATTGCCGTTATTCAGTTGCGTGTTGGGAACAATCCCTTTCTGGTAGGTATTTCCAATAGAAAGCCGGATGTCGGTTTTTTCAGAAGAGGAACTTACGGAAAGGCTATTGGAGGAAAGCAGGCCGGTTTGTATGAAATTTTTCAGGTTATCTTTACCCCTGGCCAACCACGGTGTCGGTGCGACGTGGCCGCTGTACTTGCTTCCATCGGCATAAGTCGTGATATATGTTTTAGTTGGATCATAAGCCCCATCATATTGTGGCAGCAATTGACCCCTGAATTGCGGGCCCCAGACATCATAATCATAGTCATTATTTCCAACGCCAATTGCCCCGGTACCAAAGTAAGAAGCCGGGCTGGAACCACCACCGCCATAAGCATATTGACCGTTATCGCCAGGACCGTATTCATCGTTGTATTTGGGCAGGGCGATAAACCCTTTATTCATTTGGGTGCTGGAATTGAAGTTCACCACCAATCCTCTTTTGTCTTTGGTTCCCTTTTTGGTAGAAATAATGATCGCACCATTCTTTCCCTGGAAACCATATAAGGCAGCTGCATTCGGTCCTTTCAACACCGTAAAGGTCTCAATATCATCCGGATTGATATTATAGGTATCGGAACTGATGGGAACCCCGTCTACCACGAACATAGGCCGGTCGTTTGCAGCATTCTCTCCACGCATGATCACATCCGGAGAATGGCCGATCTCCGAATTGATATTGATGGTAAGCCCTGCCGCATTGCCTTTTAAGGAGTTGACCGGATCTGCCTCCCGGGCTGTCGTCAGGGTAGAAGCATCGATGGTCTGGATAGCATAGCCCAGGCGTTTTGCTTCCTTTTTGATACCCGTTGCTGTAACCACCACCTGGTTCAGCTCCCGGGCATCTGCCGCCACCGCGATCGTGAGATCGGCCGCATTCACGGGCTGCTCCTGTTTAACCACGCCGATGCCGGAGATCACCAGTACATCCCCTTCTTTAGCCTTAATGGAAAAACTGCCATCTACGGCAGTAGAGGTCCCGAAATGGGCCCCCTTGATCGTTACCGTGGCGCCCGGTATAGGGGATTGATCTGATTTGGAAACTACATGCCCTGTGATAGCTTTCTGGGCGAGGGAAAAGAGCGGCAATAGAAAAGCCGCCAGCAAGACCCTTATGTAAAGGGAAAGTCTTTTACTCATATACAGTAGATTTTTGATTGAGAAGAACCGGGAAAATTTATGACGCGAAATTATCAGGGCTGTGTGACCCAAAGGTTATCGCTAATTTAAGGAAATGTTAACAGTTTACAAAGACTAAACTAATGTTAAGTATTTATAAAATCGGCAAAGCATTGGCCGATAGCTGATTATTCCATTTTGTAAGGAGAACGGAAGTTAAGACGGTCTGGAAGACGTCGTTGTTCCCGGCAGGGATTTGGAAGACGCTGCAGTCAGATCAGAACAGGTAGATGACGAGGATCAAGGCCTCTGTATCCCCGATATTTTTCAACCGGTGTTTGGCGCGGCCGTCGAAGAAAAGAGTATCGCCGGCATCGAGGATGAAGATTTCCTTTTCGATCTGGTACTCCACGCTGCCTTTCAGTACATATTTACATTCGAAGGCATCAGTCTGTATCATTTGTTTACGGGAGGCCTTCTTCTTTAATTCCAGCAGAACGACATCCGTTGCCTGGGAGACGACGCTCCTGGTGAGGATACGCTTATAGGAGAATCCTTTTACCGGCTCTTTTTCGAACATCTTCTCCTGTCCCTTCCGGATGATGAGCACTTTATTATTAGTAAAGCTGTCGTGCATGTCCTCGAAAAAGGTCTTAAGGTCCTCGTCCAGGGAATGGATAATATTGAATAACACGGGAAGGGAGGGAACGGTACGGTTGTTCTCGATCTGGGAGATCAGTCCTTTACTGACGCCGACTTTGGTGGCCAATTGCTCCAGGGTGATATTCTTCAATGTCCTCTTTGTCTTGATCTTATCTCCCAGCAGCAAGATGAGTTCTTCGTTCATATAGCAGGCTTTCTTTGGTTCGCCCGGCCAAGATAGATAAAAATGCCTTCCCCTGTGCCGGGAACCCCGCTCATGATGTTTTTTAATCCAATTTTAAAGACCAACGGCAGGCTGTCTTTTTAAGAAATCACCCATTTCATGAATATGGTCTGTATTGATATAATCGACCTGGAGCTTCATAAGCTGGTTCCAGGCATTGATAAAATCCGGGGCATCCCAAAACCGGACAGGCTTGCCCAGGCGGTGCGATTTAGTAACAGCTTCTTCCAGTCTCCGGCGGTCATCGACCGGGATTTCACTCTTACCATTCCAATGGGAATAATATTTAAAATCGTCGCTCATCATGACTATCCGGGAGAGGGCTTCCCGGTTATAGTTCCGGTATAATATGCCGTCAAACCAAATAAAGGAAGGATAAGAAGCCCATCGCAAGGGGTCCGGCCGGTTGCCTGTTATCACCCATTTTATAGAAGGGTTATCGATCAGCAGGGGATATCTTTTCAGGAGACCGATCAGGGTGTCCAGCGTGGCCACAGAATCTGTCTTGATATCGATCAGCATTTGCAGTTGCCGGGCGGTATCAGCAAAGGGATACCCGTTATTTTTCCGGACGCAGGAGAGCAGGGTCCGGGCATAGAACTCTTCGAGGGTCCGCCCTGACCTGATTTCCAAAGTATCATGCCCGACGAGCAATTTACCATTTTCCAAAAAGATATCTGCTTCAATAGACCCGAAGCCTTCGTTGTAAGCCAGCCAGAAAGGAGTGTGTTGTTCATAATCGTTATGAGAATGCGTATTGGCTATTGTGTATTTTACCGGTTGCGCCGTTGCTGCATACAGGCAAAAAGTGAAAAGAGGAACGAATATTTTGCGCATAGAAAGTTTTAAAAAGCAAACTTAGATAGAAAAAGCCGGCTATGGATACACCGGCTTTTAATTGTTTATATAAGGTTGGGGATTCCCTACCAGCCTGCATTTTGTTTAATAACGCCGCCGCTGTTATCGATGGCCGACTGGGGCACGGGCCATACGGCATTTACGACGGGATCGAATGTTCTGGCCGGCCATATCACAGATCCCGAATAACCGTGTAATGGCTGGGCATAGGCAGCCTGTGCATCGCCCCAGCGGACCAGGTCACGGTGACGGTCGGACCATTCGCCGGCCAGCTCCAGTCTGCGCTGCAGTTTCAATTCGGTCATATCGGCATTGGTCACGGAAGCCAGCCCGGCCCTGTTGCGGATCAGGTTGATAGAAGCATCTCCGTTCTTGCCCTGCATGATCTTCGCTTCCGCATCTATCAGCAGCACTTCGGCATAACGCAATAAGGGAAGGCATAAGGACGTAGTGGGATGATTGCCGTTGGGACTCACATACGTACCGATCGGGTTGGCATATTTAAAAGGCTCCATGTATTTATTGAACTGGTAACCGCTCCGGCTGTTACTGGAAGAATAGGTCATTGCATTGCCAAAATACACCAGGGGATCACCTGGTTTTAAAATGGTAGCTGCCCTTCTTGTATCGGCCGCATTATATGCATTATATAATTCCTGGGTGGGCATATAGTACCCCCATCCATTGTACAATCCCCAGCCTGTCTGCTCCAACATCACCCCGGGCAGGATGCTGCCCCAGCCGCTCTGCCCGGAGGCCGTACTGTAAGCGGACCAGACATATTCCTTGCCCCAGTTGTTGGCGACGGTGAATACATCGGCGAAGTTGGACAGCAGGGCATGCTTGCCACTGTTAATGACAGAGTCGGCATAGAGCTCTGCATTGGCATAATCCTTCCTATACAGATAGGTCTTCGCCAGGAATGCCCAGGCGGCTGTCTTATGAGGGTGTCCATAGAGGTCCGAGGTATAGGTATCGAAATAAGGCAACAGTGCGGCCGCTTTTTTGAGATCGCTTACGATCGAGTCATAGTTCACCATTACATTGGCCGCCCGTGGTATTTGTGTCGCATCGGAAGGATTGGCACGATTGGCGATCGGAACACCGGCCCTGTTGTCTCCATAATTGGAGGCGAGCTGGAAATACATCTCCCCGCAGAGGAAATAGGCTTCGCCCAGGATCCTTTTTTGCACAGCGGCGTCCATGGATGTGATGTTAGGCACATTGTAGATCACGTCATTGGCCCTCCGGATGGCCGTATATCGCATAGACCATTGACTTTCCGTATAAGAGCCTCCGATAAAAGAAGGATTAAAGTTTTTGATATTATCCCCCTGGGCCTTGATACGGCCGGTCACCATATCATCGCTGGCATTGATGAACCACCAGAACCCTCTTCCGTAAAAGTCTTCGAGATCGAACTGATCGTACATCGCAGTTTCCCCCTGGATGGCTTCAGCCTGCGTCTTCCAAAAGCCGGTAGCGGAGGGCGATCCTTCCGGGGTGATATCCAGTTTTTTAGTACAACCGCCGAGGCAGGACAGGGCAAGGACCCCTATGGTTAATCTGTTTATCAATTGTTGCATATAATAAGTATTTCGATAGTATTATTAAAAATTCACACTCAAACCTGCTAAAAAGGATCTTGCCTGCGGATAAAATCCTGCGTCCATACCATACTGGTTCATCCCGACTTCCGGATCGAAGCCGGTGTATTTAGTGATCGTCAGCAGGTTATTGGCGGTGACATACAGGCGGATACTGTTCACCTTTAGCTTGCTGGTCAGCGGTACAGGCAGGGTATAGCCCAGGGTAGCATTCTTGATACGCACATAGGATCCGTCCTCGACATAGAAGTCGGATACATTCCCGAAATTGCCATTGTCATCACTGGCATTGATACGGGGGATATAGGTATTGGTATGGGTAGGTGTCCAGGCATTCAGAACCTCTTTCAACATATTATAATTGGCCCCGCTGCCCGCATTGATGGAAGTATATCTCAACGCATGGAATAATTTATTCCCGTATACTCCCTGTGCGAATATATTCAGATCAAACCCCTTATAGGAAGCGTTAAAGCTGAAGCCATAGCTGAACTTGGGGAAGGGGCTGCCTACGGATACCCGGTCGTTGTTGTCGATCTTTCCATCTCCGTTGGCATCCACGAATTTGACATCCCCTGGCTTGGCATTGGGCTGTATCAGGCTGCCGGTCTTGCCGGTGTAACTATTTACCTGCGCCTGTGACTGGAATAATCCAGCCGTCCGGATCGCATAATAAGAATAGATCGGCTGTCCCACCTTGATCACCACCGGTGATAACCCGCCTCTTATCCCGCTGCCGGTGGACTCGATCGTATCCCCATTCCTCAGGGAGATCAGTCTGTCATTTACCGCCGTCAAAGAGGCGGTGACCCCATATTGGAAAGCTCTGGCGGGATTACTGTTGTAGCTCAGCCCCAGCTCAATGCCCTTATCTCTTGCACTGCCGCCATTCACCCATTGGCCACTCTCCCCGGTGGTGATGGGGGGAACGACTCTCATGATCATCCGCTCCGTATTCTTCACAAAATAGTCGGCTGTCAGGGTCACCCTGTTCCGGAATAGACCAAGGTCCACACCCAGGTTAGTCTGCCTCGACTTGGCCCATTTCAGGTCCGGGTTGGGGAGAAGGACAGAGCCATAGCCGCTGAGCAGCGTAGGGGTCTGCCCCTGATAGATCGATGTTTGTTGCAACAGAGGACTGACCGCGTTGACAGGCAGGCTACCCAGGTTGCCCAATATGCCATAACTGGCTCTTAATTTTAATTGGCTCAGCCAGTCGATCCCTTTCATAAAATCCTCCCTGCTTAGCATCCAGCCGCCGGAAACCGATCCATAATTCTCAAAGCGGTTTTGGCTGGCGACCAGGGAAGACCCGTCCCTGCGCCCCAAAAGGCTAACAAAATATTTTCCATTGTAATCATAATTCACCCGGCTGAAGAAGGAGACCAGGGCAGACTGGTCCTTTCCGCTGGTGGACGGATAGATGCCCGCTCCGTTTTGCAGATAACGATAGGCAGGATTTTCATCGTCAAAGTTCGTTACGTATACATCCAGGTATTCCCTTTTATTATGCTGGTAAGCATACCCGCCTAAAACATTGAGGGTATGCAAGCCAAAGGACTTGTTATAGGTCAGCGTCTGTTCGGCCAGGATATTAGTATAGTTTTGGACATACTGGTTCAATTGGTTGTTCAAAAAAGGCTTTCCTGCTTCCGGCACCCGGGTGGAAAAATCTTTTTCGTAGTTGAACATGCTGGTGTAGGAGAAGTTCGAGCGGAATACAAGGCCCGGCAGTAATCGGATCTCTGCATAGGGGTTGGCTACCAGGGTATTGACAGGATTGCTGTAATCCAGTCTTTTCAGGTAGGCCACGGGATTGATCACATCTCCGTAACCGGAAACATTGGTGGGCACTCCTGCGAAACTGCCGTCAGCATTGTAGGGTGCTACGCTGGGCGGATAAAAGATGGCACTGATGAGAGCGCCTTGGTAATCATCAGTCGTATTGGCCCCATTGCCGTTGGTATTGGAAAAAGAGAGGTTTTCCCCGATCCTCAGCCAGGATTTGACCTGGTTGTCGGCATTCAGGCGGAAGGTATACCGTTTGGAATAGGTATTCAGCAAAATGCCCTGTTGATTGCGGTAGCCAAAGCCCATAAAGTATTTCGATTTCTCATTCCCCCCCGTCACTCCTATATTATAATCCTGTATGGCGCCGGTCCGGAAAATATCATCCATCCAGTTGGTGCGGGTGATCTGCCCGTCCGGGTAGATACTGGCATTGAAGGCATTCGGAACGGTCTTACCTGCCGTAGTATAGGCTAGGTTCTCCACGTCCGAATATTCTTTGGCATTCAACGGCTGCAGGAGCCGCCAGGCCTTCTGGGCGCCGAATTTAGCATCCAGGGTGACCAATGCGGCGCCCGACTTTCCTTTTTTGGTGGTGATCAAAATAACGCCGCCGGAAGCTCTTGCCCCATAAATAGCGGCGCTGGCATCCTTCAACACGGAGATGGATTCTATTTCATTGGGGTTGATAACGGGAGTACCGTTAACAAGAGATCCGTCTACAACATATAAAACCGACTCTCCATTGATGCCACCCAAGCCGCGTATATAGACGTTCGGCGGGGAAGTGGGGTCACCGCCCTGGTTCTCCACATACACCCCCGGGGCTTTCGCCTGCAGGGCTTCCGCCACATTATTCAGCGAACGGGAGCTAAGCTTATCCAGCTTTACATCGGCTACGGCGCCGGTTACGGCAGTACGCTTCTGCGTACCATAACCGACTACGACGACTTTATTCAGCTCCGTCTCAGCCTTTTCCAGGCGGATAATATTAGCGGCGCCGGCCTTAACCGTTACCTGCCGGGCCTGATAGCCTACAAAGGAAACGACAACGGCAACTTCTTTCCCATCCGACTCCAGTTTGAAACCGCCTTTCTCATCCGTCTGTGTGCCCATGGTCGTCCCCTTGATCGTTACATTTACGTTCTGCAAGGGTCCATCTTCATCCACTACAGTCCCGGTGATTATCTCCTGCGGAGCCTTATAGGCGACGAAACTGAAGGAATGATCATTACTATCCTGTGAGAGAGGCTTAGCATCTTCTTTATTAAAGATCACGATCGTGTGCGCATGACTCTCGTACACCAGGTCAGTCTGCTGCAATACTTTCTTTAACAGGTCTTCCAGGGTGAATTGCTTTTTTTCGCGCAGGGTGATGGTATATTTTTTTATTTCCTCCACATCATAGGCAAATTTTATTTTCGTGCCGGAGGCGATGTCCTTCAATACTTTCTCCAGGGGTTGCTTATCGGCATCGATGCTGATAGTCGTTTTAAGCGGATCCGGCGCCTGCGCCATCGACTGCAGGGTGGATACCGCCAGGAATAACACAAAACTTACCCGTGAAAGCAAACGGATTGCCTTCAATCTTTGTGCAGATTGTCTCATAAAAAGGGGGCTTTAGAATTTAACTACTGAATGATAATAGTTTGGTGTTGTAATTCGAATTTCACATGGTCCTTTGTTCCAAGCAGGTTAAGGATCTTTAATACCTCGGGCAAAGGGATATCACTTTTTGCCTGGAGATAATATTCACCTGCATTTATCCGGTGTTTATTATTATCGATATTTATCTTAACCTTAAAGTGATCCTGCAGCCATTGTATCACTTCGCCCAGGGAAGCGTTCTGCAGGAAGAGGTCGCCTCCGATCCACCCGTTGGCTTCGCCGGACAGTACGGAATCGATACCCGATTGGCCGGACCGCTTATCATATTTTATCCGTTGGTTCGGTAATAAAAAGCCAAGCGTGTCTTTTTGCCTGCTGACCGATACTTTTCCTGTGACGACGGACACTTTTATGACACCTGTGCTGCCGATGATCTTCGCGGAAAAAGAAGTGCCCAATACCGTCGTAGTCAGTTCATGCGTCTGAAGGGTGAACGGATGAGACGGGTCTTTCTTTACCTCCAGGAAAACTTCTCCTTTTTTAAGTTCGAGGCTACGCCGATGGGCAAAATCACTGTGATAAACGACCTCGCTGTTATCGTTAAGCCAGACCGTACTGCCATCCGGTAAGATCATTTTTTCGATCTTTCCCGGATCGGATGCGAGGGTGATCCCGCCGGGCGCTTTTATCAGCCAGGTTACCCCCCACACACCTAATAGGACCGCCGCCGCCATGGATGCATATCTTATCCAGGGCCTTATCCCTTTTGGTCCGGGAATGCCCTTACCGGAAACGCTCGTATCCGGCACGGTGAGGGAGGAGAATACGGCTCTCTTTAACTTGTTCTTTAACGCCTCTTTATCCTTCGCGCCGGTAAACTCCAGCGGGTTGCCCGCGCCTGCCAGTTCATTCAGCCATTCATGCAATTGACGGATCTCTTCCTGAGTACACGCCTGTTGCTCATATTTCTCCAGTAATTGCCTGATTTGTTCCTCGCGATTCAAATGCATTGATTTAGGTTGGGCCTTCCGCCAGAATGCTCGTTCTGGTATAAAGACAGAAAAAAAGAGGGGCTTAACTATTCAAAAGCCAAAATAATGAAAAAAATACAGGGAAAGAGGGAGAAGCGAGAGCATACGGTCCCTGTAGACAACACTTAGTTTTTTGACGGCGGTATTGATCTGGTTGCGTATAGTCTGTTCGGAATTGCCTGTCTCCAGGGCGATTTCCGTAATACTGAGGCCCCGGAACTGGTGAAGCATATAGGCCTGTTGCATTTTTTCAGGCAATAACTTGGCCAGGGAACGAATGACCTTTTCCGTATTCTTCTTTTCCAGGTTCTCCGTGGCAGAAAGGTGGCTCTCATTTTCCTTTACCGAATCCAGGCTGGCCACCCGGTATTTTTTTTTAGCGAGCTGATTGAGAAGCCGGTTTTTCAGAGCGGTAAATAAATAGGAGGGGACGGATTGCAATTCCGGGAGTTCTTCCCGCTTATTCCACAGGTGGATAAAGAACTCCTGCACCAGTTCCTCCGTATCTTCCCTGTTTTGAAGGATCTTATACGCATATTGAAAGAAGGGCTCCCAGTAACGGTCGAAAAGCTCACTGAACGACCGATGGTCGCCCGAGAGGACATTCTTCCATAGCAGTTCTTCGGGAGTGGTAGCGAGCCTCATAATCTTAATTAGGTGCAAAAGTAAGTAGATGACCCTTAGTTCCGATTATAAGACAAATTACTAAATTATTATGACTAAATGTTATCAGGTGGCCGACCGGGCGGCCATCCGATAACATTCCGTTCACGCAAAGCTCATAATTCCTTAACAGTGCGATAAAATTATCGTAATACCTGTTATAGAACTTTGGAAAACCACAATAATGGAAAAGCGACCTGTAGATGTAGTAGTTCTGTCCGATGTTCACCTCGGAACATACGGATGCCGGGCGAAAGAACTAGTCAACTACCTAAAAAGCATCACTACCAATATACTCATCCTGAATGGGGATATCATCGATGGCTGGCAATTCTCGAAGCGTTATTTTCCCGGCGCTCATATGATGGTCCTCAAAGAAATCCTGCAATTTGTCACGAATGGCACCCGGGTCTTCTATATCACCGGCAATCACGACGAGATGATGCGCCGGTATGCGGATATACAGATCGGGAATTTCACGCTTACGGATAAGCTGGTATTGGAAATCGACAACAAGATGACCTGGATCTTCCATGGAGATGTCTTCGACAACACCACCAAAGGGGGAGCCAAGGTACTCGCCAAACTGGGAAGCAGCGGTTATAGCCTGCTGATCCGGTTCAACCGGTTTATCAATTTCATCCTAAAATTCCTGGGCCGCGAACGGGTATCCATCTCCAAACGGGTGATGGCGGGCGTGAATAAAGCCGTGAGCAAGATCAATGATTTCGAATTAATAGCCGCGGAGCTGGCCATCGAGAAGAAATATGACTACGTGATCTGCGGGCATATTCATCAGCCCCAGAAAAAGGTAGTGGAGACCAAGGACGGGAAGGTGACCTACCTGAATTCGGGAGATTGGGTGGAGCATTGTACGGCATTGGAATACCAGCAGAATGAATGGACCATTTTCGAATATGACGAGAAGAATTTCCCGGCGACGCAGACGGTCGAAATGAAGCCATCCCTGAATGTGATGACGGATGAGATCAATTTTTACATTAATTCTTTAGCAGCTATCTAATAACCCCACCTATAACACCCAGGTCATGAAGATCTTTTACGCAGTACAGGCAACCGGCAACGGCCACATCAGCCGGGCAATGGAGCTCCTTCCCTTTCTCGAGCGCTATGGGAAGGTGGACCTTTTTCTCAGTGGCGCCAATAACAGCCTGCAATTGGACAGCACCGTAAAATATCGCAGCAAGGGCCTCAGTCTCTTCTACACGGATAAGGGGGGGCTCGATTACTGGAAGATCGCCCGGGGATTCGCTCCTCTGCGGATCATGAAGGAAGTGCGGGATTTACCGGTAGAGAAATATGACCTGGTGTTGAATGATTTTGAAAGTATTACTTCTCTGGCCTGCGCTTATAAGAAAGTCGCTTCTGTTAACTTTGGTCATCAGGCCAGCTTTGTCTCTCCCAAGGTCCCCAGGCCGGAGCAAAAAAACGTGATGGGGGAGTGGATCCTGCGGAACTATGCCCGGGCGACACAATATATTGGGCTGCATTTCAAACAGTATGACGATTTCATCTTACCTCCCGTCATTAAAAAAGAGATCTTACAGGCAGAGCCCCAGGATAAGGGGCATATCACCGTCTATCTTTCGTCCTACAGCGATGCTGCGGTTAAGCAGGTTCTCGAATCCCTGAAGGATTTCCGGTTCCAGGTATTCTCCAAAGAGGTGAAACAGCCTTTGCAGCAGGGTAATATTCTCTTTATTCCCGTCAACAAAAATGCGTTCAATAAAAGCCTTATCAATTGCAAGGCCATTATTACGGGAGCGGGTTTCGAGACTCCGGCCGAGGCGCTGTATCTCGGGAAAAAATTGCTGGTGATCCCCATCCGCGGCCAATATGAGCAGGCCTGTAATGGCGCTGCACTGCAGAAAATGGGGGTTCCTGTCGTCCCTGCGCTGAATGCCGATTTCCCTGTATTATTCCGGCAATGGATGGAGCGAAAGAAGAGGCCGGGTCTCTCCCTGGATCATTCTACGGAATCCATTGTAAGTTATCTCATGCACAATTGTACGGAGCAGAAGAAGAATGCCCTGGATCTGCTCTATCCGGAATTTGTGTTTAATTGAATTAATTCCCATCTTAAATTCTGACGATGTCGTCTGGACTTTTTAGTTTCCTCAGACGTCGCAAGCGACGTCTGCGATCGCTCATGTCTGCCTCGCTTCGCGAGGGTTTTTCGGCCGGCCCTGGCCACTCGCTGGGACTTTGAGGTTCGCGTCGGGGGCCGGCCAAAAAAGAAGAGCCACCATCATGGAAATGAAGTGGCTTCTGCATGAGAAAATTCAACTCTACATATATAAACCATCGATTAACAGGTGACTAACCGATTAATTCGGATACAAAAGTAAACTCCCCGTATTATGGGGAGTTTACTGTAAGGTTATGCTAATATTAAACGTGTAGTGTATTAGAGGAGGTTGTACACAGGATATTCACAATGTGTGCTTGCCCTTATGTTTGAGGACCTTGGCTTCGAGATAGAAAATGATCTCTTCGGCGATATTTTTCGACTGGTCCCCTACTCTTTCCAGCTTACGGATGATGGACAGGATCCACAGGGCCTGGGCGGTGTCTTCCGGGTGACTCAGCAGATGTTTTTCCAAGACCTTATTGGAAGCCTTATTAACGTTGTCAAGGAAATCATCCTTTTTAAACACGCTGCGGGCCAGAATAGTATCTTCCGTTTCAAAAGCGGTCTGCGTGGCATGCAGCATATTGACAGATTCTTCATACATAGGCAGGATCCGGGTGGCTTCCAGCATTTCATTGGTAAAGGGAGCTTCTGCGTCGATAATATACTTAGCGATGCCTTCCGCGATATCTCCTGTCCTTTCCAGGTTGGAATTGATCTTCAGGACTGCCAGGAGGAAGCGGAGGTCGATGGCGACGGGACAGAACAGGGCGAAAATATTCTCGCAGTCCCGGTCTATTTTCAATTCGCTGCCATTTACCCTTTTCTCCTTCAGCACCACTTCCCGGGCCAGGTCCTTGTCGAAGTTCAGGAAGGCGAGCCTGGCTTTGCTCAACTGAGAATCTACCAAGGTCCACATGTTAATAACTTCTACCTTGAGAAGCTGTAATTCTGTTTCTATTTGTGCCATAGTCTAATATAATGTAAAGTGCTTGGAATCCATAGTTGGTGTTAATTAGTTGCTCAAAATTAGCGCTATTTAGCGTCTTCTAACTAAAGCGACCGGTGATATAGTTCTGGGTGCGGTTATCTTTCGGATTGGTGAACATGGTCTTGGTCTCGTCATATTCCACCAGCTCTCCCAAATAGAAGAAAGCTGTTTTATCGCTGACCCTGGCGGCCTGCTGCATATTGTGCGTCACGATGATCAGGGTATAGTTGGTCTTCAGTTCATGGAACAGTTCCTCTACCGTGGAGGTGGAGATGGGGTCGAGGGCCGAAGTGGGTTCATCGAAAAGCAGGACTTCCGGCTCCATGGCGACGGCCCGGGCAATGCAAAGTCTTTGCTGCTGGCCACCGGAGAGGAAAGACCCTTTTTTAGTGAGGGAGTCCTTTACTTCGTTCCAGAGGGCGACCCGGGTGAGGGAATGTTCTACGATCCGGTCCCTGTCGGCCTTGGCCAATTTGATCCCGTTAAGCTTATAACCGGCGATGACATTGTCGTAAATGCTCAGGTTAGGGAAGGGATTGGGGCGTTGAAAGACCATTCCTATCTTGAGTCGGACGAAGATAGGATGCATTTCATAAATATTTTCGTTATTGATGGTCATTTCCCCGCTGGAAGTAGCGCCCGGGATCAGTTCATGCATGCGGTTGATGCAGCGCAGGTAGGTCGTTTTACCACAGCCGGAAGGGCCCATTACGGCGACGACCTGGTTTCTCGGGATATCTATGTTTACATTTTTAACGACATGATTGCTACCAAAAGAAGCGTTAAAATCCCTGCTTTTTATAATTGTACTTTCCATTTTCTGGTTATCAGCTTTGTAAAAATGTTTAGGAATAATACCCATAACAATAATATCAGGGAGGCGCCCCATGCCAGATCGTGCCAATCATTATAGGGGCTGGTCGCATAGTTGAATATCAATAAGGGTAGGCTATGCATGGGTTTGGTGATGTTGGTGGACAGGTAAGGATTGCCGAATGCCGTAAATAAAAGCGGGGCCGTCTCACCAGTGATCCTTGCTATGGAAAGCATGATGCCGGAGAGGATACCGCTGATCCCTACCGGTACGATCACTTTAAAGATCACCCGGTGAAAGGGCATTCCCAGTGCATAAGCGGCTTCTTTCAGGGAATCCGGGAGCAGTTTGAGGGTCTCTTCGGTGGAACGAATGATGATGGGCAACATCATGATAGCCAGGGCCACGCTGCCGGACAGGGCCGAGAAACCTCCCAATGGCTTTACCATCCAGAAATAAGCTACGATGCCTATTACGATGGAGGGAACTCCCTGCAGGATATCCACAGAGAGACGGCACCAGTAGGCCAGGCGGCTCTTCCTGTTCTCACTGAGGTAGATGCCTGCCAGGATACCGATGGGCACGGCGATCACAGAGGCGACGACGATGATGATGATACTGCCGACCAATGCATTGGCGATACCGCCGCCCACTTCACCTACGGGCTTGGGAATGTTAACGAGAAAATGCCAGTTTATTTTGGTGATGCCAGCTTTTATGATGAAAAAAAGTATGGCTATCAGGGGGATCACGCAGGCAAAAGCGAGGACAATGATCAGTATCTGAAAGCCATAGCTCTTACCGATCCTGTATTTTACACTTCCGATATTCATACATTATTCGTTTGTGAAGCGATCAATAATTCTCTTTCCTATCATATTAATAACTACGGTGACCAGGAAGAGCACCAATCCCAGTTCGATCAACGCGGAGAGGTATACGGCCTTGTCCGCTTCCGTAAACTCGTTGGCGATCACGCTGGCCATGGTATTGCCCGGTGCAAAGATATTTTTAGGAATGCCGCTCGTATTACCGATCACCATGGTGACGGCCATGGTCTCGCCCAGTGCGCGTCCCAGGGATAAAAGAATGCCGGCAAAGAGGCCGGATTTTGTATAGGGTAGGACTACGCTTCGGATCACTTCCCAGCGGGTGGCGCCCAATCCGTAAGCAGCCTCCTTCAGAGGGGAGGGAACCATTTGTATCATGGACCTGCCCAGGGAGGCGGCATAGGGAATGATCATTACCGCCAGGATCAGGGAGGAGCTGAAAATACCAACGCCTACCGGCTCAACGCCGATATGGGATTCCAGGTTACGTACGATGGGCACCAGCACGGCCAGTCCCCAGAAGCCATAGATAACGGAGGGAACGGCCGCGATCAGTTCCACCGTGTTCTTCAACAGGTTGGGCAACCATCCTTTCGGATAATATTCGCCCAGAAAGATGGCCACGGCAATGGAAAAGGGGATAGAAATGAGCAAGGCCAGGAAGGAACTCAGCAGCGTTCCCAGTAAAAAGGGCCAGGCTCCATAAATATCCTGTACAGGATCCCATACTCTGCCCCAAAGGTATTTCGGTCCTAATGCTTTGATGGAAGGAAGGGATTGCACGACCAATGTCAGTAAGATACCCAATACCAGGATGACCATGAGAATACCCATGATCACCAGTGTACGTTTGAAAACATTCTCGGTGCGGATATGGCGGAAAGAGCGCCTGATCCTTTGTGTAGTCTTCACTCTCGGCTCCGGGGTTTTAGAATTAATTACCCGCAGCGGTGGGTCGCTGCGGGTAATTGAACCATTGTCTACAGATGTATCCATAAAATTAGATCATTTCATCACTATTGCAATATCGGCTTACCATCAAAAGTAGCGGATTTCAGGATATTGTCTCCAACGGTAACGGCAGCAGGAGAAAGGGGAGCATAGTTCAATGCGCCGCTGAACTGCTGTCCGTCATGTATTACCCAGGAGATCAGCTTCAGCAATTTAGTAGCTCTTTCCTGAGAACGGTTGTTATACTTCTGTTCTTTGTAGATCAGCACCCAGGAGAAACCGGAGATGGGGTAGCCATCAGTTGCTTCCGTATTGGTGAGGGATACTTTAGAATCCGGAGGAATGGTGATATTCGCAGCGGCTGTTACGCTGGCGATGCTGGGGGTAATGAAATTACCGGCTTTGTTCTGAACTTTGGCATAGGCCATGGTATTCTGGATGGCATAAGCCAGCTCGATGTACCCGATAGCGCCAGGAGTTTGTTTGATCAGGCCGGCAACACCTTCGTTCCCTTTTCCACCCAGGCCTACGGGCCAGTTGACGGAAGAACCTTTCCCTACTTTGGTGCTCCATTCTTCGCTTACTTTGGAAAGATAAGTCGTGAAGATATTAGAGGTACCGCTACCATCGGAACGGTGAGCGATCACGATAGCCGTAGCGGGAAGCTTGGCGGTTTTGTTGATGGCGGCGATCTTGGGATCGTTCCATTTGGTGATCTTGCCCAAAAAGATATCGGCCAGCACTGCAGGGGACAATAACAGGGTATCCTTTACTTCAGGAAGGTTGTAGCTCAATACCACAGCGCCTGCCGTAACAGGAATATGAATGGCGGGAGCGGATAAAGCGGAATCCTGTTTGCCGTTCATCGGGGCATCGGAAGCTCCGAAATCAACGGTCTTATTGGTCAGCTGGGAGATCCCGGCTCCGGAACCTACGGACTGGTAATTCACTTTCAGGCCGTTGCTCTTGTTGTACTCAGAGAACATTTTAGAGAACAGGGGATTGTCAAAAGAGCTGCCGGCGCCGATAAGGGTATTATCGTCATCATTAGCTTTTGCCGAAGCCGTGCTGTCGGAGCCGGAGGTGCTGCCACCGCCGCCGCAGGAGACCAGGCTAGTGCTGATTATTGCGAACAATGCGCCTGCTGCTAAGGAAGTCTTGATTGAAAAGGAATTTAATTTCATTTTTTATTACTTAAGGTAGTTAAGAAACTAAATAGGGTTTCCCCGGTTATTTTCCGAATACAACAAATTAATGAGTAAAAGGATAATAAGAATAGCTCGGATTCTGGAAAAGTTTTCCAAAAGTAAAGTAAAAGGTCACTCTATAGACCAGGTCATAATCATGAGCCGCAGATCCTGTCAGATTAGCCTGCTGGCCCATATATCTATTATACCAGATATTCGGTATAAAATGAACATTGGGAGCAGGAGAATAATCGAAGCCGGCGGAGAAGAACCTTTCTTTGTTATTAGGTTCATAGGAAGTGCTCATGGTATAGAGTGAGGCATATTTGCTATAGGTAGCATTGTCATATTTGGTATTGGGATTATAGAAGTCATACCTTGCAAAAACCCGGAGCTTGGTGCCGATAATGCTCGCATGGGCATATAAACTTAAACCGGTTGCCCGTCCATCCAGCGTATCCTTTCCGGTAGCGGTGGTGCCTGCCTCAGCCTGTTTCAAATTGTTGATATATCCTTCTGCTCCGACGGTGAACTTCTTGTCGACCCAGACGATGGACCCCTTGAGCATTTGACGGGAAGAATGTCCGTGAACTCCGGGAACCCAGTTCTGTCTCTGGTAATCCGCATACGCGTCAAGGATCAGTCTGTGATCAAGCAAACCGACAAAGGCGTCTCCATAGAACCATTTGTATAGAGTGCCATTCAAAGCCTGGGGTTTGGCGCTGGTCCCGTTCGCAACCAGGAAATCATACCCATAGACGACTGATTTATCTTTAGTATTGAACCGGCCCTGCAGACCGGCCCCAAAATCGAAGGAGGGTGTCCTGCGTATATCTGTAATGGTCCTTTCTACCGGCCGGGAATAGGAGAACAGGTTTTCGGTCGTGTACGGGAAGGCGGGTGTGGGTTGCAAACCGACTACGAGGTCATTCCCATTAAAAAGGAAGTCATGCCAGCGTAGATTGGCAAATTTAATATAGGGTGTGAATTTATTGTTCTGAAGAAGGTCTCCGCTGGTGAAATCATCTTCTGCGGCGAAAAGGAATTCTGCGGAAAATTTCTTGGCTATATTATAATCGTACCCGATGTATATCCGGCGGAATTGAAATTCGTCCTGGCCCTTTTTTACATTGGTGTATTGGTTGTTGCCCCCCCGGTTTAAGGAATCACTATGTGATTTATGGAAATAATCTCCAAAAACATAACCCCAGATCCTCCCGGAATTGGGAACTCCGGCTTTGAAGGCTGAATCGGAATTCCATAAATACTGTGCTTTCAAAGAACTGGTCGAACAAAATAAGATAATGATCAATAATAATGACAATGAAATACTACGTTTCATAAAAAAGTCTTGGTTGGTTAAAAAAACGGTGGTTGTACTGTCTTAAATCCTGATGCAAAACAAGACCTATGCAATGACCCCAATGTTAAGGGAATGTTACCTTAATGTTAACACTTTCCAAAACGGCAATAAACGAGGGAATGAAGAATAATTAAGTGATTGTAATATAATATATTACAAAACACAAAAAAAAATTATCTTAAAAAACCTCTGCTCTTTTTTGCCGTTGTTGACGTTTCTGTGTTAAGAAATTGTTACCAAACGGCTTTATGGATTACCCGGGTACATTAACTCTATTTTTGTTCAAACTTTCTTCATGCGTGGCTTTAATGCTATCATTCAACTATTCATGCCTAAGGACAAAGTCTTCTATTCCCTCTTCGAGGAAGTGGCAGACGGCGTGGCCAGGATGGGGGAGTTATTAAAGGAGGTAGTGAGCGAGCCTGATTATGATAAACGGGCGGCGCTGATCTCCCAGGTGGAGATACAAGAGCATATTAATGATGAGTTCACCCACCGGATCTTTACGGAGCTGGGCAGGAATTTCATTACCCCCTTCGACCGGGAGGATATTCATTACCTGGCCAGCGCCCTGGATGATATCTGTGATTATATCTACGCGGCGGCCAAAAAGATCAATTTTTATAAAGTCAATCCTAATGATCCGGGGATCCAAAAGATGGCGGAACTGATCGAACAGGGCGCTCATCATATCCGGGGGGCGGTGAGGGAGTTACGGAATATGCGGGATATGCGTACGATCACGGATGCATTGGTGAGGGTGAACAGCATTGAAAACCAGGCTGATGATGTATTCGACAAGAGCATTGAGCGTTTGTTCGAGACGGAGCCGGACGCCAAAGAAGTGATCAAGCGGCGGGATATCTACCAGGTTATGGAGATCGTTACCGACAAATGCGAAGATGCGACCAATGTCATTGAATCCATTATTATTAAATACGCGTAGGAAGGGGCACAAACAATGATATTTCTAATTCTCATTATTATACTGGCCCTTATCTTTGACTATATTAATGGATTTCATGACGCCGCCATTTCGATCGCGACCATTGTATCAACGAAAGTCCTGACTCCCTTTCAGGCTGTATTATGGGCAGCGATCTTCAATTTTGCCGCCTTTTTCATTTTCAAATACTTTATCGGGGAATTCAGGATCGGCAATACCATCGCCAATTTTGTCCACCGGGATTTTATTACGTTACCCGTTATTTTTTCGGGACTGATTGCCGCCATTACCTGGAACCTGCTGACCTGGTGGTTCGGCATTCCTTCCAGTTCCTCCCATACGCTGCTGGGGGGCTTTGTGGGGGCGGCCCTGGCGCATGCCGGAGGATGGACTATTCACGGAAATGCCGTCATCAATTATGCCCATGTGATCCCTACCTTTCTTTTTATTGTGCTGGCGCCCCTCATCGGCACGATCGTAGGGCTTCTCATCACGATCCTGATCGTGAACCTGTTCCAAAAGAGTAATCCCTACCGGGCCGAGAACTGGTTCCGCCGGCTGCAATTGTTATCTTCCGCCCTGCTGAGCCTGGGGCATGGAAGCAATGACGCGCAAAAGGTCCTGGGCATTATTGCTGCGGCGATGATCGCGCATGGCGACCTGGACACGCTCCGGCATATTCCCAACTGGGTGCCTGCGGCCTGCTTCACCGCTATTGCCCTGGGTACGATGAGCGGTGGCTGGCGGATCGTAAAGACCATGGGCACCCGGATCACCAAGGTAAGTCCTTTGGAGGGGGTATCTGCGGAAACGGCGGGCGCCATTACCCTTTTCATTACCCAATCCCTGGGTATCCCGGTGAGCACTACCCATACCATTACCGGGGCCATCGTGGGAGTAGGCGCTACCAAACGTCTTTCCGCTGTCCGCTGGGGGGTGACCATCAACCTGATCTGGGCCTGGATACTCACCATCCCCGTCAGCGCCCTGCTCGCGGCTCTCGTATATTGGATCTTACATCTGTTTATATAAGCGATATTTATTTCAGCGACCCGGATCCGCTGGATATGCTGTAACGATCACCGTTCTTTTATCGCAATCGCCAATAAGCGGTAGTACCGGGTTTCCGTTCGTCTGTGCTTTTCACCAGCAGGGTATCTCCTGCGGTCAGTTTACCGAATACTTCCACGCCCGAATCGGTGGTAATCCCCTGGCGTACATCTATCCAATCCGCCTTCCCCTGTGTTACTTTAATGACGAATTTTTTTTCGAGGGTGGTCGCTATGGCTGAGGCCGGTATTACAAAAGAAGGGCCGCTGCGTTCAATGCTGATCTTTGCAAAAGCAAAAACCCCGGCTTTTAGTAAATGCTTACTGTTGTCTACCCCAAACTCCCAGAGTTCCGTGCGGGTAGAGGGATCGATCGTTTCTGTTTTGCGGGTAAGCACCCCGGTAAAAGTTTGTTCAGGATAGGCATCGACGCTGAACCAGACATTACGGGCGGTACTCGCTGACGCCACATACATTTCCGGGACGGCTACCCGCAGGCGCAGCGTGTTGTTATATTGTACCGTCAGCAGCATCGCATTGGCTCCCACTAAAGCGCCCGGGTCTGCCTTCCGGGCGGTGATGACCCCGTCAAAAGGTGCAGTAATCGTAAGGTAGCCGGATACCTGTTTATAGGCCTGGGCCTGTTTCCGGACGGCTTCATAAGAAGCGCTGTCGGCCATCATCTGGTTACGGCTGCGTTCGAGGTCCACCGGCGCCACGATACCCGGGGAAGGGCTTTGGGAAGCCCTGAACAGGCGGTCATAGTTGTCCTTGCTGGCAGTCCATTTCGATTTTGCCGCCTGGATGGAAGATTCCGCCTCCGCAAATTGCGTATTCACTTCCGGCGCCTCTATGACGGCCAGGGTCTGCCCTTTGTGCACGCGGTCTCCGATATCCACTTTCATGGTTCGCACGAAGCCCGATACTTTGGCATAGAGGTCTGTCTGCTCATAGGGGATCAATTCCCCGGGTAATTCCACTGTCTTTTTAAGAGTATCGGCCTTTAATAGGAACACCGGAACGGTATCCGCCACAGGCTTGTCAGCGGAAGCCGTTTTTGCGTCCTGAGTCGGACTGCTGCCGCAAGCAGAAAGGATTGCCACGAAAGCATAGGGGGCCAGGGATCTGATGCTGAATCTGATATTAATAGAGGGATGCATATTATTGGATGTCATAGTTTTTACTGTTTGTATCATCAGGGTCCAGCGATACGGGTGCATATTCCTTTCCTCCGGCCAGCCATTGGTACACATGCGGCAGGAAAAATAAGACCCCGAAGGCGGAAAAGAGCAGGCCTCCGATCACGGCGATTCCCAGCGGAGCAGTCTGGTCGCCGCCTTCGGAAAGCCCCAGGGCCATGGGCACCATACCCGCGATCATGGCGGCGCTGGTCATGAGGATAGGACGCAACCGGTTGGCAGCCGCCTCCATATGAGGCAATGCTGCGCGCGACCGCCTGGAATGCTCCGCATGGGTGATAAATAACACCGCATTGGCAATGGCGACCCCTACCGCCATGATCGTTCCCATATAGGATTGAATGTTTAGAGTAGTACCGGTAATAAAGAGCAGGAACAGCGAGCCGGCAAGGACGGCGGGTATGACCGATAAGGTCACCAACGCTACGCGAAAGGATTGAAAATAGATGGCCATCGCCAGAAAGATTACCACGACAGCCACCAGCAAACCGAATTGCAGACTGAACAAGGTTTGCTGCAACAGCTCCGGTTGCCCACGCAAGAGTATTTTCGCCCCGTTCGGCAATTTGCCCATATCGGCAATAGCCTGACGCACTGAGTTGAAAACCGCTCCCATATTGTCCTGCTGTATATTGGCGGTAATGGTAATATAGCGCTGCTGATTCAGCCGGTCGTACTCCCCGGGAACAGTCGTATGCTTCCAGGTAGCCAGTTCATTCAGGTAATGCGTGTTTCCTCCATTTCCGGAAGAAACCGGTATCGCTTCCAGTTGGGTGGTGCTGTTCATACGATAGGAGGGATACTGTACCTGCACCTGGTAGGCTGTCCCGGTTGTTTTATCCAGCCAATAGCTGGGAGTGGTAAACCGGCTGGAGGAAGTGGCGGCCACCGTAGAATTGGCTACCTGTGTGCCGGAGATGCCCAACTGACCCGCCCGGATGCGGTCTATATCCAGTTTGATGGCGGGATAATCCAGCGGAGTGGCTATTTGCAAGTCGCGCAAGGCAGGGATACCCGATAATTTTTGTAATAATTTTTGCGCCGTCTTTTTCCCTTCTTCCAGATTTCGGTTGACGACGGCGATCTCTACCGGGCTGGTGCTCCCCAGGTTGAGAACCTGTTCCACGATATCACCCGGCTCAAATGAAAGGCGAACGCTGGGCATTTCTTTGGCAACGGCCGCGCGGAGCCGATCCCGGAAACTTTGTATGGGGATCACACCGGGCCGAAGTTTGATCCTGGTAACGGACTCATTCGGGCCGCTGGTCCATAAATGGATTAAGTTAACCGGGTAACTGGAGGGTTGCGTTCCGATGAAGGCAGAGGTGATTTCTACATTCCCCTTGCCGGCAATACGCTCCGTAAGCGACAGTAATTGGCGGGTGGCATCTTCGGTACGCTCAAAGCGGGTACCTACCGGTAAACGCAGCCTTACCTGGGCCTGCCCGCTGTCCGTCCGGGGAAACAAGGATGTACCGGTGAAAGAAAAGAGCATAATGATCAATCCTATGGCAACAACCAAGAAAATACCCGTGAAGACGCCATCATTTTTTTGGAACCGCTGGCCGCCCCTGACGTAACGGGCTTTTAACCGGTCAAAGCGGCTTTGCCTTTCCGGCTCTTCCCGGCTCTTCCCGTGATGGGGCAGCATCCAGTTGGATACGACGGGAACGAAAGTCTGGGACAGCAGGAAAGAGGCGATCATGGCAAATCCCACGGCCAGCGATAAGGGCAGGAACATCGCCCGGGGTATGCCATTCATGAAAATGGCCGGTACGAATACGGCGAGGATACTCAGCAGGATCAGCAATTTCGGCCCCGCGATCTCTTTACAGGCATCTGCAATGGCCCGGGCCTTGTCTTTGCCCGTTTCCATATGCCGGTGTATATTTTCAATCGTCACCGTCGCTTCATCCACCAGGATGCCCACCGAAAGCGCCAGGCCGCCCAGCGTCATGATATTGATGGTTTGCCCGGTAAGATATAACAAGGTAGCTGCGGAAAGCAGGGCCAGGGGAATGGTCATCATAACGATCAGCGCGCTGCGCCGGTCCCCCAGGAAAAGCAACACCATCAGGCCGGTAAGGATCGCTCCTAAGCCGCCTTCAAACAACAGGCTCTTAAGGGAATTGATCACATAGCCCGACTGGTCAAATTCATAGGATACTTTGATATCCGGCGGGATGGCCGCCTGCATGTCCGGTAAGGCGGCTTTTACTCTCTGCACCACATCCCAGGTGGAGGCATCCGCCCGTTTGGTCACCGGGATATATACGGAACGCTTTCCGTTGACGAGCACATAGCTGGACGTAATGTCCGTTCCCATGCTCACACTGGCGATATCCCGGATATATACGGCGGGACCGCTGCTTAACTGAAGAGGGATATTCTGTAAATCCTGCAAGGTTTCAATGACGCTGTTTTGCGGCGTCAGGTAGGTAGTGTCTCCTATGCTTACATCCCCCGCAGGTGCAATGGAATTGAATCGGACCATCGACTGGACCACCTGGTCCGGAGAAAGATTGTATCCCCGCAATTTTTCCGGGTCCACCGTTACCACGACGGTCTTTTGATTGCCGCCGAAGGGAGGCGGGGCGGAAACGCCAGGCAAGGTGGAAAACATGGGACGTACACGGAATAAGGCAAGATCCGATATTTCTCCCAGGGAGCGGGTATCGGATCTGAATACCAGTTGCCCTACCGGAACGCTGCCGGCATCAAAACGGGTGATGAAGGGCGGGACCGTACCCGGAGGCATAAAGGCCCTGGCCCGGTTTACGTACCCTACTACTTCCGCCATGGCCTGGCTCATATCCGTGCCTTCGTTAAATTCTATCTTGATCAGCGCCGCTCCCTGGATGCTTTTGGAATCGACAACCTTTACCCCTGTGATGTAGAGAAAATGATACTCATAATAAGAGGTGATAAAACCTTCCATCTGTTCCGGTGACAAACCGCCATAAGGTTGCGCCACATATACCGTAGGCAGACCGAGGCGGGGAAAGATGTCTATTTTGGTATTACGGATGGCCAGGTACGAAAAAAAGACAATGGCAATCACCGTTACCAGGATTGTTATGGGATGCCGCAGTGCTGCAACGATTAGCTTCATAATAGTTGGCTGTAATTATTTCAATTGATTGGTGAACAGGTTGAGGTTGCCTTTGGACACACCGATGTCCAGCAAGGATCTCCATACCTGTAAATAGGCATTGGCCTCCATCATCTCCGCATTTAATAATTGATATTGTCCCTGGGTGAGCCGGGTAAAATCGACCAGCCCGCTCTGATAGCTTAGCTTCAGCCCTTCGTAGGCATAGCGGGCAGCCTTTGATTGAACAGGCGCCTGTCGGGCGATCAGCATATTTTGCCGGTAATTAACACGGGCCGTTTCTACCTGCCTTTGCAGGTTGATGGCAACTTGCGATAGCTGCGATTCGTCCGCTTTCAGCAGGGAACGGTATTGCTTCTTTTGGATATTTACTTTGGTGAATTGAAGAATAGGAAAGCTTAATTGAACGCCTGCCCCATAGTTGTTCCGGGTTAAAGACCAACCGGCTGTTTTATCGATCGTTCCATTGGCCTCCACCCCCGAACCACGGGCATACCCATTGGCCCAGATATCGAGCCGGGGACGCCAGGCCCGCTCTATCCCTTTCAGATTGGCTGCACTCAGCGCCACCTGCGCCTGGGAAACCTTATAATCCGGGTTCTGGCTATACAGACCGGAGGTATCCGGGGCAAGAGGCAATTGCTCGGCCAGCGAAGTATCAGAAAGGATCAGGTCCTCCGGCGCATCCGGCAGACCGGTCAACCGGCAAAGCTCCAAGGCCTGGGACTGGTAAAGGCGCTGCGTATAGAGCAGGTCCATTTCAGCCTGGGCAAGTACCGACTGGAATTGAACGGTATCGAGGCCGGGGCGTAACCCCTCTTTGGCCAGCACCAGGGATTGTTGTAAATCTACCAAGGTACGATCTATGTTGGCCTGCTGGCTGCCCTGCAGCTTTTGGAGATACACCAGGTCCAGGTAAGTGGCGATGCCTGCATATTGTTGCCGGAACAAGGCATTGTCATAAGCGCTGCCAGCCAGCTTGAATTGGGCGGTTGCCTTTTCTATATCTGCCTGTCGCTGCCCGAAAGTGAAGGGAGTCCATTGTAATAAGGCCGATAAGGCGGTGCCCGGCACCGGATCATAGGTATTATTGGCAGAAGGAGGACCGGTAATGGGCATCATTAATCCGGAATAGCTCATGCCGGTAATATTATTATAGGTAGCGTATCCAGCCTGGTAACTTGCTGTCAGGTTAGGCACAAAGGTGTTTTTGGCAAGATCGATCGTATACCCGGCTGCTTTGGTTTGTTCCTGGTAGGCCTGAAGCTGAGGCTGCCCTGACGGCACCCGATTTAATACCTCTTTAATCGATAAGCTGTGCTTTTGAGCGCTGGCAGCCTGTGTTAATGCAATGAAAGTAACGGAAATAAAAATTACTATTGATCGGGTATTATCCATAAAGAAGTTGACTTTCGTATCGTCAACAAAGCTAAAAACCAATTTAGGATGAATTTAGGATGCCTGAACCTGTTCAAAGCCCACCCGGATCCGGTGTATATTTTCCGCATAGCTATATTGTAAATCAAACCGATAGAGGTGGCAAATCTGTTTTACCAAAGAAAGCCCCAGTCCGGTGGTTTTTGATTGCTCCCTTCCTTTTTTAAATCGTTCAAATAGCTGGTCTGTTTCCCCGATGATGGAATGCCCTGTATTTTCAATAATCAATTCCTTGTTATTAAGTTGAATATGGATAGACCCATTAGGGATATTATGTACCATTGAGTTATTAATAAGATTACCAATAAGAATCTCCATTAATGAGGAATTGGCTACCAAATAAATGTCCCGTTGGATCGACTTACTGATAAGGGGTGGGTTTTCATCATAATATGCCTGGTAGTAAATAAGTAGTTTTTCTATTACACCGGATATATTGATCCTCGTCAGTTCCGGAAACTGATTGTTATCGATTTTGGTGAGTAAGAGTAAGTTTTTATTCAGTTGGCTTAGGCGATCATTGGCATCTGTAATGTCAGCCAGTAAACCGGCAGTTTCTTCTGTAAGATTCGGAGTATCGATCAATAAGTCTAATTTTGACCGGATGATTGCCAGGGGTGTTTGCAACTCATGGGAGGCGTTCTCCACAAATTGTTTTTGATTACTGTAAGCCTGGTTTACATCATTGATCAGGTTAGCCAGTACCTGGTTCAATTGGTCGAACTCCGAAATCCCGGTCTGTTTATCCAACCGAAGGGATTGGTTTTTATTAATATCATACTCTTTTACTTTTTTCATAGTAGTATAGAATGGCCGCCACAACAGGCCCGAGCTTTTTCGGTTGATAATAACAATTGCACTTAGCAGCAGAATAAAAATGAATATTTCCGCTATAAAAACTTTAATGATCAGATGGGTTATTTCTTTTGAAGAAATATATGTGGTCAATTGATAGGGGTTCCCCTTTACCGTATATTGTTTAGTCCATATATCGAATGCAACCCATTCTTTGTTATCCGTATAATAAATGGAGGTATCTCTGGGTCCACGCAGCTTGTCGGAAGGAATGGGGCTTCCCTTTACAATATCATATTCTCCAATTATATGCATCGCTATGGAATCCGGCTTCGCAAGGAAGGCATTTAAAATATTTTTCTGCTTAAGCTCCAGTTGCTTTTCCTGCATATGATGCACATGCATGGTCAACATCAGATAAAATAATAAGGTTCCGACCAGTAAAACAAAAGGCAGCCAAATCAGAAAATAACGGGTATTCTTTTGCTGCAGGGATTTGCTCATAACGACAGTTTATATCCTAAGCCATAAACAGTTTGAATAATTTCATTACATCCTTTTTCTTTCAATTTCCTTTTCAGGTTTTTGATATGGGAATATACAAAATCGAATGAAGGAACCTGTTCGGAGGGCCCGTCATAAATATGCTCTGCGATTGCCCGTCTGCTGACGACGCGGTTTTTATTAGTCATCAGGAACAATAGTAAATCATATTCTATTTTGCTTAGAGACATTTGTTGACCTGCGGCGACAATGGTCCGGGACAGCAAATCCACTTTCAGGATGCCCAGCTCCAATATGCTTGCGCCTTCTGCATATTTTCTACGGATCAATGCTTTTACTCTTGCATTGAGCTCGGATAAATGAAAAGGCTTGGTGAGATAATCATCAGCTCCCAGATCCAGTCCTGCAATCCGGTCGTCCAATGAATCGCGGGCGGAAAT
>DASWFF010000002.1:0-67713 GCA_036394375.1 Puia sp. | reverse complement strand
TACCCAAAGACCGATCAGTAAAGTCACAGCCATTCCCGCCGCAAGGCCAACGATATTCAGGGTGCTGTAAACTTTGTTGTTCAGTGTATTGCGCCATGCAGTTTTGAAATAGTTCTTAAACATTACAAACTATTTTATTGAGTAAGAAGAGAATGATCTGAATAATGACTATTGATGCCAATATAGTGCCCATTTTCTAATTAATTGTTATTCATTAGATTAGTTAATAATACTGTTTGCTGAATCGTACGATTTCGATACATCAAATGTCCGCAATAATGCAATTCTTGCAGGGTAGATTCCGGGAAGCAATCCTGCGGCCCCGAACGATCCGCAAAGAATCCACCAAATTGGATGAGGCTTTCGGGCAATTGGAAAAAGTCCGGGAGCAATGGGATATACCGGAAGACTTTCATTAACGCTGTAAGATTTTCATTAACTTCGATTTCCCAAAATAATGGATTAATGAAAAAGATACTGGTTTTTATAGTACTTGTCCTATCAGGTAGTGCAGGAATGGCTCAAGCCCCCAATACGCTTACCAAAAAAGAAAAAAAGGAAGGTTGGAAATTATTGTTTGACGGTAAAACAACCCAGGGATGGCATACCTATCTAAGAGATACCGTTGGATCAAAATGGCAGGTAAAAGAGGGTGCCATTATTTTTGACCCATCCCAGCCCCAAAGCGGCGGGGGAGATATCGTAACGAATGCAGCGTACGAAAATTATGAGCTTAACCTGGAATGGAAGATCTCAAAGGGTGGAAACAGCGGGATCATTTTTGACGTTCAGGAAGATCCAAAATTTAGTGCAACCTATTTAACGGGTCCGGAAATGCAGGTATTAGATAATATAGACGCGGAAGACAATAAAAAGGTAAATCACCTCGCAGGCTGTTTATATGACATGGCCGGAGATGCGACGGTTTCCAAGCCTAAACCTGTTGGAGAATGGAACCAGGTCAGGCTGATACAAAATAAAGGGCATCTCACTTTCTGGCTCAATGGAATAAAAACATATGATGGGCAAATAGGCAGTGAAGAATGGAATAGCCTTGTTGCCAACAGTAAATTCAAGAACAAAGCGTTCAGTAACTTTGCGAAAGTAGCCAAGGGCAAAATTGCATTACAGCAGCATCCCGGCTCCAGCGAATGGAGAAATATTAAAATCCGGTTGCTGTAGACCTCAGACTTTTTACTGCTTACCGGGTATCATAGAACCGAACTATGTTGAATTTAAACTTGCCGTCTGCGTCCCGGCCCAGTTGGTATAGGATTGCCCTGGTGCCTCCCGTAGGCTTATCTTTATCATCCCCGGCTTTGTAGATGGGAAATTTCTGCAGCAGGTAGCTTTCCATTAGCGAAAACTGGTCATGGCCTTTATAGCCGGTATTTACCTTTCCGTCCAGCATAACGTCAGGCAATGCACAGGGATTAATGGATTTATTCGCTTCCGATAAAAACGCATAGACCGTTCCAAATACAGCATTGGAATCACTATAGATATATAGCACGAGGTCGGGAAATCCATCGTTATTAAGGTCATCTATTTCTGCTTTGGCCACACGTCCCCTTATACCAAAGCTCATTTCTCTCGCTCCATTTTCAAATCCGACTGGCTTGATTGTTACGTCATTTTTGTCGACGTTTTTGTTTCTACAATTTACCTTGTAACCGGCTTTACCTATTTTTAAGGTAGAGTCGATTTTGCCAAACGAGAACTGGGCATTGGCCGTACCCCAAAATAGCAAGCCCGAAGATAAAAGGGTAATTAAGTGTTTCATTGGGATAAAGATAATCCGAAAACGGATATTATGCCCGATATAAGGGCCGGATACAAAAATATCAACCCGAGCGCACGCAGAATGCCATTGAGGAATATTGCCAGGTAAAAGGCCGTTAAGAAAAAAATATTTGCGTAACTCAAAAGTTACTCATATATTTGGGTAACTTTAAAGTTACTCATTATGACAAAAAGCATTTATCACAAACTTATGTTTTCTCATCCACCGGAGGTGGTTTGGGAATATTTAACGAAGGCCGAGTTGATCAAGCTATGGTTAATGGAAAATGATTTTCAACCAATTGTCGGGTTTGACTTCCAATTCAGGACAAAGCCAATTCCGAGTCTTGATTTCGACGGAATTTGTTATTGTAAGGTGTTGGAAATCGTGCCTTTCAAAAAGCTTTCCTATTCATGGAAAGGCGGGCCCGGGGAGGGAAAAATTACGCTCGATTCCATTGTTGTCTGGAAATTGAATCCGAAAGATAACGGTACAGAACTTTCCCTCGAACATAGTGGCTTTAAGGAAATAGAGAACTTTGCTATCTACTCCGGTATGAACGAAGGCTGGCTTAAGAATATACAAAAAATTGCCGGACTTATAAATGTAGAATATGGCACAGCCAACACTTGATGCGTTCCAGGTAATTGCCGACCCAAGCAGGAGGGAAATGTTACGATTACTCTCGAAGGACAGCCTGACCATAAACAATCTGGCGGAGAATTTTGACATGAGCCGCCCTGCCGTGTCAAAGCATATAAAAATACTGTATACCGCAGGGTTTATTTCTATCCAGGACATCGGCAGGGAAAGGCATTGCACGCTCAAACAAGATGGATTCCGTGAGCTGCAGGAATGGATCAATTACTTCGATGCATTCTGGGGGACAAAGCTGAAGAAATTAGAGACTCTTTTAAACAGTAAATTAAAATAAAATGGAAAAGCAAGATTTTCATTCAAGCATCACTGCAAACGTAGATGCCAAAAGAGCTTTTGAAAGCATCAGCCGCGTTTCGGAATGGTGGGCAAAGAATTTTGAAGGAAATTCTCAAAAACCCGGCGATGTATTTACCGTTCATTTCGGGGAAACATTTGTGACATTCAAAGTGGTCGAAGTCGTCGCCGACAAAATATTCACCTGGCAGGTTATAGACTGCCATCTTCATTGGCTTGCGGACAAAAAAGAATGGAAAGACACTAAAATAAAGTGGGAAGTTTCGACCCATGACCATGCGACACAAATCGATTTCACACACATAGGGTTAGTGCCCGAAATTGAATGTTACGATAATTGCACAAAGGGATGGAGCTTTTATGTAAAAGAAAGTCTATTCAAATTGATAACTGAAGGCAAGGGCCTTCCGGATGTTCCCAGGAGTTCGAGAAATTGAAAAACCGGTAATCACTCTTGTTTAACTAAAAATAAATCAAAGTTGTATGATAAAAGAAACAAAAACAGCACTGACAACTCAGGAAGTTGCGGCACGATTTGACGAGCTTGCCCAGCAAGAAATGTGGTTTGAAATCCAGGACGAGCTTTTTGCGGATAATGTAAGGAGCATAGACCCTCCAAATTCTCCGTATCTTGGGTATGCGGAAGGCAAAGTTGCCGTTCGAAAAAAAGGCAAGGACTTTGTGGAGAAGATTGAGGAGGTTCATGGAACTTATACAACCCACCCCGTTATAGGCGGCAATCATTTTTCGGTAGGACGGGGCGTGGATTTTACTGTGAAAGGATTTGGAAGAATAAAATATGATGAGATAATGTTATATGAAGTAAAAGACGGTCAGATTGTATTAGAGCAATTCTTCTATTAGGAAAGCTTTTCTAAGCAGAGAGTTGTTCAGTTTCCCCGAATTATTACCGCCAGCTTTAAGGATCAGGGAAGAGGTATTTTATATTGTCCTACCTGGCTCCTGTTCTTCTCCGATACTTCGAGGTTGCCATTATAGACCGAGGCGCTATTGCTGAGGCTGGTAGCCTGTAGTACATACGTCCCCGGTACCAGGAAAACTTTCAGCGATTTGCCGGCTTCTAATTTGCCGTAGTCTTGCTGGTTGATCTTTACCGTGCAGCTTTGAGTTGCGGTCAGGATCAATACATATTTCTGGTTGCCGCTATTGGCGGAGGAGGCTCCCTGTTCCTCATTATTGGCGGCGGACTTCTTCGGCTTCCTTTCTGCCGCCGATGACTGATTCGAGACCGGCGGTTGTGTGGCTGGGAGCTGCTGGTTTGGAGTGGACGAATCGGTTTTGGCCGGGGAGGACGGCTGGGTCTCCGTGCTGGTGGCGCCGGGCTTGCCGGTGGTACTGGCCGGTGTTTGTGCCGGTACTTTCACCGGGGGCGTCGATGTCGTCGTTGCCGTCGAATCTGCTTTTTTAAAAGGGCCGGTCGTCAAGTCATCCTTTTTGTTTCCTTTAGTGAGAAAATAGAGGGTGATGGCCAGAAAAATGACTACGAACGAGACAATGCTTAAACGTAGAACCTTTTTTTTGCGGGCGGAAGCCGTTTCCTCATTTTCGTTGTCAACGAGGAAGGAAGCTTTTGTCCTGGGGGCCGCTTTGGTGTCGGAGCTGGTTTTGCTTTCGGAGAGGGCCCCGGTATTGGATACGCGTCCGGTATTGGAAACACTTCCGATATTGGAAACCGGCGGGACAGGAGCGGTGTCATAGTTGCTATGCAAAAGCACGATCAGTTCCTCGGCTTTCTGGGCGCGGTCTTTAGCATCTTTGACAATACAATGGGCCACAATATCCCTGAATGGCTGGGACAGTTCCTGGATCTTCTCGGGTAATTCCGGCGCCATTATATTGGTCATGATCTGTTCGGAGCTATCCTGGTCGCTATTCTTAAAGAGGACTTTGCCTGTAACGATCTCATAGATCGTGACCCCCAGGGACCAGAGGTCGAGGTTGTAGGATATCTTTTCGTTGACCCCGTATTTTTTTACATTCAATTGCTCCGGCGCCATATAAGGAATGGATACGATCAGGGCGGAAGAGCTGTTGTTATTGACGGAATCCGAGATCTTGCTGATGCCGAAATCGGTGATCTTTGCTACCGGGCCGTCGAGGGTCTCCTTGATGAGGATATTGGCCGGCTTGATATCCCGGTGGATGATACCGTTCTTATGGAGATAGGAAAGACCATTCAATACATCGTTCAGCAGTTTCTTCAGTGTCTTGTCGTTCCTGTTGGCGCTATAGTACTGCGCGAAATTGCCTCCATCCAGCAGCTCCATGACACAGATCTGGGTAACTTCTCTTTCGCCAAAGGAGTTCTCTTTTTCAATTTCCTCGATATCGAGATAGCGGCAAATATTGGAATGATCCAGGTTCACCACTCTTCGTATTTCTGCAATGGCGCTGTAACGGTCGCCGAATTCCCCTCCTTTATAGATTTTAAGCGCTACCCAGCGGTTGAGTTTTTTGTCAAAGGCTTTATAGACCCGTGAGAAACCGCCTTTGCCGATGAGGCCCGTAGTTGGATTATATTCATACCGGGAAAAGAGGGACAGGGTTTCTTCTTTTCGGGGGGGAAGAATTTGGGTGTCGTCGGAGGCGGCTGAAACCGGGTTAGGTTTTGGGCTTAATAGCTGGGTGTCGTCGGAGGCGGCGGGCTTCGGCTTGGGGCTCAGAATCTGCGTATCATCAGATTGGACCGGGGCTGGAGTTGGCTTTGCCGGTAGTATTTGGGTGTCATCGGAAGAAGACGGGATTGGCAGGGTTTGGGACAGTGCAGGCTTCGGTTTCGGGATCAGCACCTGGGTGTCGTCGGAAGATGCGGGAGGAGGCGCGGGCATGGGCACTGCGGGGGCCAATGGAGCGGTTGCTGCCGGTTCTGCACTTTGGTTGAAGAGGAGATCCCGGAAAGGTTGCGGTAACTGCCGGAGCTTGTCTGCTGCCCCTGGCAAAAGGAGGGCCTCTCCCGGCAAAAGGAGCTGCTGCCCGGTGAGTAGCTCATAAAAGACGGCGCCCAATGACTGGAAGTCGGCATCATAAGCCGCCTTGCCCTCCAAGCCGGGGTGTTTAATAGTCCCGAAGTCAGCAATTTTTGCAACAGGCCCTTCTGCGGTCTCTTTTATCAGGATATTCGAGGCTTTGATATTCAGGTGGGCCATTCCGCTCCTATGCAGGTAGGAGAGTCCATCGATCAGGCCGGGCAGTAATTTTTCCAGCAGGGCGGGAGTTTTGGGCAAGATGGCCGGATTTTTAGGGGAGGCATAGTATTGTGTGAGCGAACCTCCATCGAGCCATTCCAGGGCGCATACCTGTATCTTTTCCACTTCTCCGAAAGCGTCTTCCTTTTCCATTTCCTCGATAGCGAGGTAGCGGACGATATTGGGATGCGACAGGCTGATCAACCCTGGCCTGTCAGCCACCGGGATATAAGGAACGGAGGGATCCCCGCCGGTCTTCCAGATCTTAAGCGCCAGCGTAATATTCAGGGCCTTATCCAGGGCTTTGTAGACCCTTGCCAATCCTCCCTTGCCGATCAGGTCAGCCTGGGGATTGTATTCATATCGGGAAAAGAGTAGCATAGTCGAATCAGTTTATATGGCTTCCGGAAGTATCCGTTTTAGTAATGGTTTTTACAGGTTTGCCGGAGCTATCCGCTTTAGGAACAGGGGTAGGGATAATCTTTGCGACGGGTGTATCTGGACGGTGAGGCAAAGAGTCCGGGGGGGCGGCCTTCTCATGAAGGGCGGCGTTCTCATGAAGCAGCGAGTCGGCATTATCGAGAGAATCCTTATTGATATTCGTAGGGATCACTACATTCATGACTTTTTTGGGCCTGAAGTAATTCTCTTTTATAGCAAAGGCGGCGGCTGCCAGTACCAGGATCAACAGGATAACCAGCCAGCCGATGGTTCCTTTCTTTTTTGCAGGGGACTTTTTCTCTTCCGTCTTCACCTTGACCAGGTACATGGAGTAATTATCCCTGGTCTTATCGTAACAAAACTTTTGAATGGATTGTACCAGGTCGATCGAGCCCCGGTCATTTTGCTCCAGCAGGAACTTAATATCCCTGTCGCCGATATTTTCCAGCAGGCCGTCCGTACAGAGCATAAAATAATCGCCGTCCAGCACCTCATCGATCCAGTGCCCATCGGCTTCGGGATCCGCCTCGTCCGCATTGACCGCTTTGAGGAGCATGTTTTTCTGCGGGTGGGTCTGGGCTTCTTCCTGCGTTATCTCACCGCTTTTGACCAGGGAGCTTACCAGGGAGTGGTCGTCTGTCTTAAACAGGATCTCTCCTTTGCGAATATGGTATACCCTACTGTCTCCGCACCAGGATATGAAGGCTTTTTCATTGAGGAAGATCAGCAGTGAGAAAGTGGTGGCCATATTGGTGCTCAGCTGGTGCAACCGGGCATAATCGATTAATTTTTGCCGGGCATCGCTCAGCAACCGGTTGATAAAAGGGGTGTCTATTTCCAGCGTAGCGGTCTTTAAGAGGGCTGTGCCCACCGATTGCGCCACTATTTTACTGGCTATTTCCCCGTTTTCCGAACCTCCGACCCCATCGCAAACAATGAATATTTTATCATCCGGAGATGCCGTGCCGGGCACCGGCCAGATGTAGTCCTCATTGTTCTTTTTTCCGCCTATTTCATGCAGATAATAGATTTCGGTAAGAGTCATGATCAGTAATATTTTTTCAATAATGCCTTGAATTTTTTGTCGTCACGAATATTGGCGATGAGCTTGTCCTTTTTAATATCACTGTAGGCAAGCGCCTTGGTCTGAAAAGATTTGTCGAACCAGGTCAGCGACTCCTCGTTCTTTCCTTTTTGCACGAGGGTGGCTGCAATGCCATAAGCCGCCAGACCATTGGTGCTGTCTTTCTGATAGGTCTTATTATAAAAGAGATAGGCGGAATCGTATTTGCCGGTATTCAGGTAGACATTGCCCATTTCGATGTCAAAGGAGCTGACGGCCGTGTCGAGCTGTAAAGACAGGGAGCGGGAATAAACCGGCAGCGCGGCCATATAATTTTGTGCCAGGTAATAACAATGCCCTTCATTGTAAATAGCATCCGGAAATTTAGAAAGGGTGTCCAGCTTTATACATTTGCTGTAATTAGCGGACGCATTGGGATAATCTTTTTTATCCTGGTAAGCTTTGCCTGCTACATAATGCCATTGAGCATGCTGCTCCCCGAAAGTGAGGGACTTTGACAGGTCTTCGATGGCGCCAGACAACTGTCCTGTCTTGTAATAGGTGTGCCCTCTGTTAAAGTAAGCTTCGGCGAGATCTTTATTGTAGCGTATGGCATTTTTAAAATCCGCCAGCGCCTTTTCAAGGTCGGCCATCTCAAAATAGGATTTTCCCAGGCTATTGTATATTTCTGCCAGCACCAGGGGGGATAGCCCATTTTTCTGGGCGGCATTGGTTTTCAGGCAGGCTTCATAACTGCCGGCGGCATTGTTATAGTCATCCAGGTAGAAATAAGCATCTGCTTTCCCTTTCTGCGCCATCAGGTCCTGGTTGTTCAAATTCAGCACACTGGTAAAGTTATCGATGGCATGATGGTAGTCCTTAAGGTTATAATAGGCCAGTCCCCGTTTGTAGAAGGCTGTATTATAGTTGGTATTCAATTGAACGGCCTTGTCGTAGGAAACGATGGCTTCCTTATTATTCTGCAGGGCATAATAATATTCGCCCCTGCTGAACCGGTACAGGCTTGAGAAAGGATCGATGGAGATGGCATAATCGACCAGTACGATCGCGGAATCCGTTCTATTGTTATTGAATTTCGCTACCGCGCGCTGATAAAAAGCTTCCGCATAAACCTGGATGTTTTTGATATCGTCGCTGTCGATCCCATTTTTCCGGGCATTCTCAAAGTCGGACGCCGCATTGGCCACATTATTGAAATCGAGCTGGCATTTACCCCGGTGATACCAGGCGAGGGCATTGTTGGCGTCAATGCGCAGGGTCGTGGTGAAATTCTCGTTGGCTCCTTTGTAGTCTTTTTTCTGGTAGAGTAAAAGCCCTTTACTATAATAGACATGAGAGACTTTGGGGTTGATGGCCAGGGCCTCGTCGAGGTCTGCTATCGCATCGTCATTTTTTTGCAGCAGGGTATGCAGTTCCGCTTTCCGCTCATAGATATCGATATTTTCCTTGTCGATGGTTAAAAAGATCTTGTAATCGGTCAGGGCTTTGAAGTAATCATTGTTATGGGTGTAGTATTCCGCTCTGTATTTCAGGGCTTCCAGGTTGTTGGGGTCCAGCGCGCAGGCACGGTTGTAGTCGTCCAGGACCTTGGCGCGGCTTCGGGATCCATCCGCCAGTTTTTCTTCGCACCGGGCCCTTCCGAGATAGTAATCGGAATTTTTATCATCGGCTTTTATGGCATCGGTGTATTCTTTGATCGCTTCCTTATAAAGGCCGGAGCGGTATTTTTCGTTCAGTTCATCGTATTTGCCATACCGGACGTTGAGTTCTACGATATGTGTTTTATAGCTGGCTTCGATGGTCGGGTCATATTTGAAAGCTTGCTGGTAGTTTTCGAGCGCCTCTTTATACTGGCGGTTTTTCTCCTTCAACTGGGCCTTGCCAATGAATTCCTTCGATAGCTCGGTAGCCTTCATGGCGGATTGCTGCATGGCATCCCGGGTCCTTTTGATCTTTACGACGGGCTCGGGGTTATAGGGACTTAGTTCCCTGGCCTGGCTATAGAACTTCAAAGAATTGGGGAAGTCGTTGTTCTCATAGGCTTTATCGCCCTGGCTGATCATTTTTCTGTATTGCGCCTGGTCATAATTCTCCTGTTCGATCATTCTTTTGGTTTCCTTTTCCGCGATCTCCTCGTCAAAGCTCTGCTGTTTGATGGCAGCCGCTGCACTGTCGGGAGAAGCCGCCAATAGTTGTATTTGCTGGCTGATCTCATGTTTTAGCGGAACATTATTGACGACATCGTTTACCGTATCGGAGGGGGCAAAAAAGGCAAGCCGGACGATATATAGCTGCCATTGATTTCTTTCTTTGTCTACCTTGATCTCTGCCACCCGGTCGTTTGGGCTATAGGGGGCGTCGCTGATCGCGTTCTTATTTTTAAAAAGGGAGTTGAAATAGACTTTGATATAGATATTGTCCTTTTTTTTGATGCTGGAACAACGGATATTCTGGAAGTCGATGGAAGCGGTATCGCTTTTTTTATACATCAGATCGAAATCCTTAAGATATTTTTCCAATACTTCTTCCCTGGACTGGCCGGAACTTTTGAATGCCGGGTTAATATCGTCTTCTACCAGGATCATGGAATCCCGGAAGATCTTGTTTCGGGTACCCGAATAGGAAGAGTGCAGGGTCTCTTCGATTTCCGTGGATTCGAAGGAGGTGCTGGAAAGGGAATTCAACAATTCATTGAGTTCCTTTTTGATCAGGGATTCCGCCTTATGGCGGATCTCGGAGGCGTCCCTGATAGACAGGGAGTCCTGAGCAATGGATTGCTGAGCGCACCAAGCGCTGAGAAAAAGAACGATGACTATTGTTGATATTTTCATAAACAGGGGTTAATGCAATTTGGTAATGGGCATTCGGGCTATTCTTCGAGTAAATTTTTTATATATAATTTTTTTTCCGATTCTGTGGTGCTTTTTAATTGGTTGATCAACCAACCTGAATTCAACGCTTTGCGCTGAAAGTTCTCAACGGTAAAGATCCATTGGTCCACCTGCAGGTAATGATATTTGATGTCTTTTACCGCAATGAACCGGATCTGGTTCTTCAGGAGCGCATTATAAAACCCGATGGAATTGACTCTTTTGAAAAAACCCTCCTCGAAATAGTCCGATAAATGCGCTTTGTCTTCAAAAGCCCTTGCCAGTTCGATGAAACCGCTGGCATGACTGGCAGGGTTGATAAATTTATTTTTTTTCATACCGTCCGCTGCAAGCGTCACCTGTACTTCCTGCCTGATGGAATTGTGTTTGATGGCTGCGACCATCCACTTGGCTCTCTTATTGGCATCAGCCTCTATTCTGAGGATGATGGGTATTTCAATGACCGTGGCATTGTATTCAAATTTGCAGTTGGCCTCGGCGAACCAGCCATTCCCATAAAAATCCAGCAGCAGGGGCTTATTGGCATTGGTCACCGTCCCCACGAATTTATTGATCAGGGTGCTGTCCCAGGTGTGACTTTCGTAGTTGAAAAGGCTTCTGACCAATTGTTCCCGGGTGAGATTGAATTTTGTATGATAGGAATCATATTCTCTCCGGATAAAGGAATTAGGTTCATCATTGAATCTTTCAAAGAACTCGTCAATTTGCTTCACCTCATATACAAAATGTCGCTCCCGGGCGCCTGCATTGTTTACAAAGACCTGTCCGGACACCTGATCGAAAACCAAAAAAAGAAGACATGCCCAGCCTGTTTTTAGCATTAAAGAGCTCATAGTGATTGATTGGATTATAATGATTTCGTAGAGATGACGCCTATATCGGATAATAGGACGTCCCAGATACTCCTGGTGGTTCCTTCGAGACTCTTCTGATAAGTTTTCAGCACTACGGTGGCGTTCTTCCGGGTTATGTCGCTATAGACCAGTTTCCCGTCGCGGTAGCCCCTGAATTCCTGTTCGAAACTGACGACTCCATAAAAATTTCCATCGGGGCCGGGCTTGAGGTCGCTGACGTATTGAACATGGGTCCATTCGATCTCGATCTTGTCGTATTGTATCCTTTTGACCTTATTGAGGTAATCCCTGATCTTCATGCGGGAAACGGTGTTGCGGTTATTGGAAGAGGTCTCTATCATTGCGCCTTCATTGACAAAGAGGGTGATGGCCTGGCCGATGGCCTTATTGATCTCTTCGTAGTTGGCTGTTTTGTCACAGAGGATCTTGAGGTATTCGGTGAATTGAGTGGTCTTTTTTTCCGCCTTGTCCTCGAATTCTTTTTTCGGTACGTTGGGGGCCAATGTGGCGAAGTTCAGGGCTTTGGCGCTGTCAGCGGCCGGTGGTTGCGCGACGGCGGCGGTATCGGGGGTGGTGGTTGTTGTCACGGCGGGGACTGTAATGGATGGGGTGGGGGGGGGAGATTGAATGGACTCCTGCTGGAAGGTACCGAACAGCACCGCTGCCTGATCCGTAGGGCCATAGATCATCGATTGCCCGTTCCGGTAAATAATGGCTACCAGGGTCTTTTTATCGACTTTTGTTCCGTCAGACAGATAGATGAAGTATTTATCTTCTTTGGTGATCGTGCCTTCTGTTTTGTTCCTGGGGAGGGTGAAGAGCTGATCCTTTTGGATACGGTTGGTGTCCGGGGATAAGAAGCCGGTAACAAGATCTTTCATAGATTGTTGTTCTGATCCCTGTTTGGCAGGAACCAGGATCATGCCCTTGCCATTTATCAGGATCAATGCTTTGCTGAGGGGCAGCATGAGCGCCGTGCCTGCCTTTTCCAACGGGAGATATTTTATTTCTGTAGCGCTTATTTCTGTTATTTTACCCTGGATAATGCTGTTCTGCAGGTAGATCTTGTCCTGGGAGTATAGGAGGGATGAGTAAAGAAGAGTGGAAGCAAACAAAAGGTAACATCTGGTCATAAGTCGGGTTCTAAGGAATGTATAAGGTGTTAGCAATGAATCTATTACTTAAAACAATACTAGTGGGAAGGATCTTCATTTGGCTTTTCCTGGACGGGATTCGACAGGGAGGACTGGTAATATATAAAAAAAATAGTAATCTTTTAAGGCCTAACCCTTATGTTAACGGACAAATAAAGATAATTACCGGAAAGTGGTAGAGGAGGATAAACTAATGTTTTTTTAATTTGTTGATAATGAGTCATTTGCTATTTTTAGCGATAAAAGGGCCCAGGGAATGAATTTACTAGAAGTATCGGGGATCTGTAAGGGAGAAGGAGGGAATGCGGTATTAAAGGAAACCTCCTTTGTCCAGCAAAAATTCCGGAAGATCGCCATTGCCGGAGAGTCCGGTTCGGGCAAGAGTATGCTCCTCAAAATTATTGGCGGATTGGTGCAACCTGATGGGGGAGAAGTTTTTTTTGAAGGGGAGAGGGTGAAGGGTCCTTATGAGCGCTTGATACCGGGGCAGTCGGGCATAGCCTATCTTTCCCAACATTACGAGTTGCGTAATTCCTATAGGGTAGAAGAGGTGCTGGAATATGCGAACCTGTTGTCGGAGGAAGAGGCCGGCGCTTTATATGAAGTATGTCAGATCGGCCATTTGTTAAAGCGAAGAACGGATCAGTTATCAGGAGGGGAGCGGCAACGGATCGCTCTGGCCAGGTTGCTGATCACTTCTCCCCGGCTTTTGCTATTGGATGAACCTTATTCCAACCTGGATCTTATTCATAAAGAGATTTTAAAATCCGTCATCGACGATATTGGCGAAAAGCTGAAGATCACCGCTATACTGGTGTCGCATGATCCGCTGGATACGCTGTCCTGGGCCGATGAAATTTTTGTCATGAAAGAGGGGCAAATCCTTCAGCGGGGGGCGCCGGAACAAATCTACCGGCAACCTGTTAACGAATATGTGGCTGGATTGTTCGGGGCATATAATGTGATCGGCGCTGCACAGGCTGCGGCTGTCTTCCGGTTGCTGGGGATCGGAATGAATGGTCAGCGGCTGTTTTTCCGACCGGAGGATTTTAAAATAAATTCCGGGGAGGGTGCTAACTCCGGGGGGGCTGTTAACTCCAGGGGAGCTGCGACTATTAAGGGGATCGTGAATAAGGTGATCTTTTTAGGAGGGTATTATGAATTGGATGTTTTGTTTTTAGGGAATAATATAACGGTTAGAACGGGAGAGCGCCACATTGAAAAGGGGGATACGATCCATATTTCCCTGCCTTCCCGGCTGCACTATATTGCAGAATGATAATATATAAATGATAATATATAGTACAGGAACATATCTTTTAAATTGTTAAGTTTGTTTGATATGAAACAAGGAAAAGTTCATCCCGCAGCGATCACTATTTTTGGCGCAAAAGGCGATCTTACAAAACGCAAACTCATCCCGGCTCTGTATAATTTATATACCGGCAATCACCTGCCTGCCGTATTCTCGATTTACTGTGTCGATTTTCTGGCGGTGGATGAAGATCTCTTTAAGGAAGATCTTCTTTCGGGCATCAATGAATTCAGCCGTAATGGGATTGCCGATAAGACAAAATGGAGTGAGTTCGCTTGCCGGCTTTTTTATATACAGGGTGATTTCATGAAGGTGGAGGCCTATACCGATCTGAAAGGGAAACTGGATGCTTTCGAGAAACAGGCCGGGGAAAAGGCAATACGCATGTTTTACTTTGCCACGGCGCCTAAGTTTATCGAGATCATTGCGGAAGCATTATATAAGTACAAACTTTGCAACCGGGAAGCGCTGGACCGGATCATAGTGGAAAAGCCTTTTGGCACCGACCTGAATACTGCCAGAAAGCTCAACCGGTTCTTAGGTAAACGATTTGCCGAAAAACAGATATTCCGCATCGATCATTACCTGGGTAAGGAAACCGTACAGAATATCATGGCTTTTCGTTTTGCCAACTATGTGTTCGAACCTCTGTGGAATAAGAAGTATATCGATCACATCCAGATCAGCGTGGCGGAAGAGGTAGGGGTCGGCAAACGGGGCGGCTACTACGATAACAGCGGCGCATTGCGGGATATGATCCAGAATCACCTCATGCAGTTGCTTTGCATTATTGCCATGGACTGTCCCACCGCCTATAACGCCGAGTTTGTCCGGGACGCCAAGACAAAAGTGATGAAAAGTGTAAGGACGTATTCGACGCCCCAGGTATTTAAAAACGTGGTGCGTGGACAATATGCCGCAGGCGAGATCAACGATATACCAAGGCCGGCCTACCGTAAGGAAGAGCAGGTGCTCGCGGAATCCACTACCGAAACATTTACGGCGCTTAAGCTCTTTATTGATAACGAACGTTGGCAGGGGGTGCCGTTCTTTCTCCGTACGGGTAAATCGATGCCCCGGCAATCCTCGGTAATCGTGATACAGTTTAAAGATTCCCCTCACAAGATCTTCCGGGATGATATTGTACCCAACAGGCTTATCATGAGCATACAGCCGGAACTGGAGATAAGTTTGCTGTTCGAGAGTAAGGTTCCGGGGCTCCAGATGAAATTGCAGCCGGTAGAAATGGACTTCATGTACCAGGATGCTTATACGGAAGGGGTTCCGGAAGCTTATGAGGCCCTGCTGCTGGACGTCCTGCTCGGTGACGCCACTTTATTTATGCGGGCAGACCAGGTGGAAGCCGCCTGGAAAGTAGTGATGCCCATCCTGGATGCCTGGAAAAAATATCCTGCCAGGCAATTGCAGTTTTATCCTGCCGGTACCTGGGGGCCGGATGCTTCCAACGCTATGTTGAAGCCCTATGCCAAAGAATGGTTCCGCTTGCCTGAGAGGATTCATACCACTTAAGATTTATACTGATCATTTATGCAGGATTATAAGAAAGAAGCGGCAAGGGCTGCTGTACAATGGATCCAGCCTGGCAGCACTGTTGGCTTTGGCGCTGGTAGTACGATCGCTCACCTGGTCGGTTTCATAAAGGAAGACGCGGCTTTGGCGGCTTCCATCAGCGTCGTGACCTCCTCTTTCACTACCCGGTTGCTATTGGAGAAATCGGGGTTTCGGGTGAAGGAGATGGGGGCTACCCAGCATATCGACCAGTATTTCGATGGTTGTGACCAGTTCGATGCTGAATTGAACGCGTTGAAAAGCGGCGGGGGGATCCATACGCGGGAAAAAATAGTGGCTGCCATGGCCCGTGAGTTCATTCTTATCGGGGACGAGTCGAAATATGCCAACCGATTGGATGGGAAATACCCGTTGGTGATCGAGGTGATCCCGGATGCGCTTTCTTTCGTATTAGCCAGGCTCCCTGAAATTTTTGAAGGGTCGGTGCCGGTGATCCGGATGAACGATAAAACGGATGGGGCGGCTATTAGCGGGAATGGCAATTTCCTGATCGATTGCCGGTTCGCCCCTTTCCCCGAGGCGAAGCTGTTAAATGAAGAGGTAGGGATGATACCCGGGGTGCTGGAGCATTCGTTGTTTTATAAGATGGCGCATAAGGCGGTTATTACCGGGGATAAGGGGACGATCATCAAAACGAGGCCTTAATGGACACACCTAAAATTTAATGGGCACACCTAAAATTGTTCTCCTGCTGGGCGCTAATTCCGATGTCGCCAAAGAAGCCCTTAAATTATATGTCGGGCAAGGCTACCGGGTGATCGCTGCTTCCCGGAATACGGAGGCGTTGCAAGAATTTATAGCACAGTCTATTGTCGCAGACGAAAGGATCCGCCCGGAACAGTCTGCGACGGCCGGACAGCCGGTTATGGTCATTCCTTTCGATGCTATCGATTTTAGCGGACATCAGGCATTCTATGATGGCCTGCCGGAAAAACCGCATATCGTGGTCTATGCGGCAGGCTGGCAGATCGTTAATGAAGCGGCTTTGCTGGATTGGCCCGGTACTTACCGGATGATGAATACGCATTATTGCGGGGCGGTATCCATTCTGAATATCATAGCGATGGACCTTGGTAACCAACGCCTGGAGAGGATCGTCGGCTTATCCTCGCTTTCGGGGGTAAGGGGCCGGAAGAGCAATTTCATTTATGGAAGTACGAAGGCTGCGTTTACTCAATACCTGGCGGGGCTCCGGCAGTATCTTTTCAGCCGGAATATCCGGGTGAATGTAATTGTGGCAGGTTATATCCGGACCAAGATGACGAAAGGACTGGATCTGCCTGAGTCATTGATACTGGAGCCTGCTTATATTGCCCGGGCTATTGTAAGGGCGGGTAATGGTTTTACGATCGTTCCGGGTTTTAAGTGGAAAATAATTTATTGGATATTGAAATTACTTCCTGAGCGACTGGTGGCGAAACTGCCGTGATTTTTCCGTAACTTTAATATTCACCAAAGAAAAGGAGGTATTCATGCAATCTACAGATCAATCATGGAAACCTTCGGTTAATTTCGCTTAACCGGGTTACTCCAAAAAATAATCTGCTGACCGCAGAGGTCAGGGGGGCCGCCTCAACGAGACGGCCCCTTATATTTATGCGCTGTCTCAACAAGGAGACGGCCTCTTTTTTATCGGCAACGCTGAAAAGAACCTCACATGGCATCGGGCAAAATAGACGTACATTCTTTAAGGGAACTAACTGATCAGGAAATCAGCATCGATAAATTCATAGGAACCGGAACCAGCATCGATGAGAGGCTGTATAAAAAATCAGCACACCGGAGAGATGACCATTATCTGTTTATTTTTCAAAAGAAAGGCAGAAGTAAAGTTATCGTCGATTTTAAGGAAATTGAACTAATTGATTGTGCTGTATTGTGCATATTGCCAGGGCAAATACATTATGGCGTGGCTGTCGGGAACGATACCGAGGCATGGTTGATTATTTTAGACACTAATTTTGTAAATGAAGATTTCAGGTCAATTTTCGAAGATTCCTATTTCCAATACGAGGCACTGACCCTACCAGAAAAAGAAGCTGTTTCTTTAAATGAGTGTATTAAATTATTGGCTTCGGTTAAAAAAAATAGAAACCAGTTAAACTTTGTTCCACAAGTTACCCATACGTTAATTAGCGCCTGTATCGGAATGTTTGCTTCTGCCTATAAAGAAAAAGAGAACAATAATTTGCCTTTATCACGTAGTAATATTATTACCCTGCAATTTAAAAGGCTTCTTTTACAGCGTTATAAAACTTTCAAAAGCACCTCGGATTATGCCACAGCATTGCATATGTCCCCTTCTTATCTTAATGAAGTGGTAAAAACCACTACCGGATTTGCGGTAAGCTATTGGATACAGCAGGCTATAATGATGGAAGCAAAACGACAACTTTATGCTACCGATGCACCTGTAAAAGAAATAGCTTATAGCTTGGGATTTGCCGACCGTGCGTACTTTACCCGCTATTTTTCCAAGGCCCAGGGCCAGCCGCCCTTGCAATTCCGGTTAAATTACCGCAAATAGTCCAACACCTGCCTCTGTTTATCCATTTCCTGACCATCTAATCCCCACTACTTTTGAATAAAAAGAAAGAGATGGGAAACCGGGTAATTCTAACAATTGGAATAGTATGTTCAGGATGGATTTTGTACAGGCTGGTAAATTTTATTTATACCTACATTCGTCCATCGGCGCTCCGAAAATATCTTTTAGAGGATGCTTATGCGTTGGTAACGGGGGCGACCGATGGCATAGGAAAAGCCATCGCCCTGGAACTTGCCAGCCATCATTTTAATGTGATCCTACACGGTAGAAACCCTGTTAAATTGAAGCTGGTCGAAGCCGAAATCAAAACAAAACATCCTGAAAATAAAGTGGTTTGTCTTTTGCACGATGGAAGTAAAAACAGCCGGTTGGATATTTCAGCAATCAAAGATTTGCCGATAACAGTTCTGGTGAACAATGCAGGCGTTGGCCCGATCAATGAACTGGCAAAGTTTTCAAGTGACGAGATCGATAAAACCATTACGCTCAATACGGCTTTCCCTTCACAACTTACCCGAAGTTTGTTGCCCTACCTCAACAAAAAATCACTCATCCTGAATGTCGCTTCTTATGCCGGTCTGTTTCCGCCACCCTATTTGGCTGTTTATGCGGCGACAAAAGCCTACAATAATGCCTTTTCGATTTCCCTTGCCCGGGAATTGGAAAATATAGAAGTGATTTCGTTGATAACGGGAAGTGTAAATACGGGCTCCAACACCAAACCGGTTACGTTTATGCGTCCCAGTGCGGCAACTTATGCCCGGCATGTCTTAGGAATAGTCGGTTGTGGCAAAAAAAGCATCATGCCTTATTGGCCTCATGCCGTACAGGTCTTTTTAATATCCTTATTGCCGGAACGAATGATTGATAAGGCTACTAAAAATGTCATGAAAAAGGAATTGGGCCTGGAATGAAAAAGGAATTGACCCCGGGTTTATTTTAAATATTTATATACGTTCTTTTTATACTCCTCCAGGTCCGGAAGGGTGGTGAATTCTTCGAATTTATATTCTTCTCCGGAAGGCTGGACCCTTGTCAGGGCAACAGAGCCACCGCCCACCAGGACTCTTTTCGCCCTTTGAAATAGTTCATCGAGCGCGGAGACATCGTTAATAGTCTGCAGTTCTTCGATCTTGTTGACGCGAATGACCAGGTCTTCCATTTTATGAAAATACAAAGATAAGGTCAATCGGGGAAAATGGTTTAATTTGAGTTATGCAAATACAACATTTTCCTGCCGGCGAAAGAGGCAAAAAAGATATAGGGTGGCTAAAAAGTAATTTCGTTTTTAGCTTCAGCGATTATTATCATCCGCTGAAAAGCGCTTTTGGTACTTTACAGGCTTTTAACGATGACTATGTAGAAAAGGGGAAAGGATTCGGTATTCATCCGCATGTGAATATGGAAATTATTTCCGTGCTGCTTAAAGGGAAGATGAATCATAAAGACACGATGGGCTATAGTACGGTGATCGAAGAAGGCGGTGTACAGATCATGAGCGCCGGGAACGGGCTAAGGCATGAGGAGTACAATATCGGGGAGGAGGACGTAAATTTTCTCCAGATCTGGATCCAGCCCAAATTGCAGAATATCGATCCGAGATATCAGTTGCGCCATTTCCCGAAAGAGAAAAGAAAGAATGAGCTCAAGGTCATCGTATCGAATGAGGAGGGGCAGGGGCATTGCTGGATCAACCAGAATGCCCGGCTTTCCCTGGGTTATTTCGAAGCCGGTAAAAAGCTGTCTTATACTTTTAACCCTGTCAATAAGTGCCTTTTTATTTTCGGGATGGAAGGGCGGATCAGGGTCAACGATACGGCTGTGCCGGAAAGAGATGCATTAGGCGTCTGGGACACGAATGAGATTACCATTTCCTGTGAGACGGAGGCGCATTTTTTGATCATTGAAACGCCTGTGAATCAAAAATGATTCCCGTGGGTAGAATGGCCCTGGCAATCCGGGGGCGCTGAGGGTGGGGAAATTGTCTTATTTTTGAAAAAAAATATATGGGTATAACAGATAAGTTATTTCAGTTGAAGAATGAAAAAGCTGCGGCCAATTTAAAAGCCGGAGAAGATTTTCTGGCCGTTAATAAGGACAAGCCCGGAGTGACGGCCTTGCCTAGCGGGTTGCAGTATGAAGTAATTACAGAGGGGACCGGCGTCAAGCCGCTGGCTACCAATAATGTCACCTGCCACTATCATGGCACGCTGATCGATGGCACTGTATTCGACAGCTCGGTCAAACGTGGTCAGCCTGCTACCTTCCCGCTGAATGCGGTTATAAAGGGATGGACGGAAGGGCTGCAATTAATGCCTACCGGCAGTAAATGGCGTTTTTTTATCCCTCCTCACTTAGGATATGGGGACAGGCAGGTGAGCGCCCAGATAGGCCCGAACAGCACGCTGATATTCGAAGTAGAGTTACTGGGGGTGAAATAAATATAAGGTCAGCGCTCCCGCTACCGATGTGACGCCCATGATTGCTATCATGGGCGTTGCCGTTCCATTGCTGAATACGCTCACGCCCCCTATAAAATAACTGGATAAAGAAAGGGCGACGGTAGCGACCGTTGGGAAAACTTTTACTATCTTAAGCGCGGGTAAAATATTCACTCCCGTCCAAAATCAACGTTCATGCTCCATAAATCAGGCCTTATCTTATTCCTGGCTCTTATTCTGATAACTTTTCTTTCTATCCGGCTGGCGACGACTCCTTCTTCGGAGAAAACCACGACTACGGATACCACCTTTTCGGTCAACCGGGCTTATAGCCATCTTCAGGAAATCGCCCGGGCGCCCCATTCTATTGGCACCCCTGAAAATGTGCGTGTACGCACCTATATCGAAACTACCTGCAGGGAGTTGGGAATGCCGGTGGAGATTCAGCATACGACGGCTATGGTAACCCGTGGGCGTAGTGCCCTGGCAGGGAATGTCTATAATATCATCGCAAGAATAAAAGGACAGGATAACAGTAAGGTGGTATTGGTGGTAGCCCATTATGACTCGCAGCCCAATGCGGTGGGGGCAGGAGATGACGGGGCCGGGGTGGCGGCGATGCTGGAGACCGCCCGGGTGCTGAAGTTTTCCAAGCCCTTGAAGAACGATGTGGTGTTCCTGTTCACCGACGGGGAAGAAGACGGATTGCTGGGGGCCCATGGGTTCGTACAGAACAGTCCGATCCTGAAAGAAGTGGGAGTGGTCCTTAATTTCGAAGGCCGGGGAAATTCGGGGATCATCCATATGTTCGAGACCAATCCGGGCAATGGATGGGTGATCAGCATGTATTCCCGGTCCGCGGCTCATCCCTATGCGAATTCCCTGAATTACGAGGTGTATAGGAATCTTCCCAATAGTACGGACTATACGGTATTCAAAGCGGCAGGGATCGCCGGTCTGAACAATGCCTTTATTGAAGGGGCCGTCAATTATCACAGTATGACGGACAGGCCGGAGAACCTGGACCGCAATACCTTTCAGGAGGATGGCGATAATATGGTAAGCCTGGTAAAGTACCTGGGCGATAGCCATATCAGGGAGACGAAAAGAGCCGATGCTACTTATTTCAATGTACTGGGCGACTGGCTGGTCCGGTATCCTGCCTCCTGGAACCTCTTTTTCCTGATCCTGGCCAACGGGTTGCTGATTGCTTACGTGATAACAGGCATTCGTGCGGAAAAAATCGGGGTCAGGGGATTTATCTGGGGAATCCTTATTTTCCCGGTCACCCTTGTCATTCTGTACGGGCTCAATCATTTTCTTCTACGGGTAGTATGGGCGGCTTATCCCTTGTACGATCATTTTTATGGACATAATTCCTACAACATCTACTATTACTTTTTTGCAATGGCAGCATTGGGGGTGACTATTTTTAGCCTGATCTATCAGTGGATCCTGCGGAAATTCAACCTGTCCTCCCTACTGGGGAGCATCCTGCTGGTGGAGATCATCGCTACGGACCTCCTGTATGTGGTGGCTCCGACCGCCATCTATTTCCTCTGTTTCCCGCTGATTTCTTTATTGGTCGGTCATCTCCTCCTTTATAAGAAAAAGCTCGATGATAGCGAGCGGCCCTGGTCGACGGGTGTCTTAAATATAGTGTTTTTGGTACCGGCTATCCTGCTGTTGTCTCCGGTCATTTATTTAACTTTTACGGCTTTTGGGTTAAGCGATCAGTCTTCTGCGGTACTGATCTTACTGGGCTTATTCTTAGGATTATTATTGCCTCTTTTCTCCGGAGTATTTAAGACCCATCGTTGGCTTATCCCGGGCGGGGCCTTCGCCTGCTTTTTAATCTCCCTGGTGGTCGCTCATATAAAGTCAGGATATACGGAGAAACATCCTTTACAAACGAATCTCCGTTACCTGGTGGATGCGGATAAAGGGAAGGCTTACTGGACTTCGGATTTTGAGGCTATGGACAACTGGAACCGGTCCTTTTTCACTAAAAAAGGCGTAGCGAATGTTCCTAAATGGTTTGACCCGGCGCTGATCAATGATGCGCCATTACTGGATATTCCTGCACCCGTGCTCAGCCTGCAAAAAGATACCCTGGAGAATGGCCAACGAAAGGTCTGGTTCCATTGCCAGGCGAGAGCCGGCGTCCTTGCCGTGCAAATGATATTTTCAGATTCCTCTCCTGTTCACCGGATCGTGGTGGATGGGAAAGAGGCGCTGGCAACAACCAGCCGAACGGAGGGGTATCGCGTTTTTAGCTATAAGGGGTTGGGCAAAGAAGGCTTTGATTTTATGCTGGAGATCCCGCCAGCGTCGCCCCTGGATCTTACGCTCGTCGATCGTTCCCTGGGCCTGCCGGTCGTCAATGGGTTTAATACGACTTATCCTGCTGATGTTATACCGGGGCCGGATTATAATAGTAATACGATCCAGGTGGTGAAGCATTACCGGTTTTGAGACCGGGGGGCTCCAGGCATAGATTAAGAGGCACGAAATCAACGAATTAAAACTAATATTTTTGATTAGACTGGTATTTAAGGAATTAAATCCTAAAAAAGACGCTTTAATCAATTCTTCGCCGGAACTTAAAAATTGTTAAGATGATCTTGCAACAACAATATGCCTTGGTACAATGCTCGCGGGAGGCCGTTCTGAGCTTTGTCGAAACCTCGATCGGGGAAGATCTCAACACGCCGGTCCCAGCCTATGACAACAAGACCATCCGCGATCTGCTGGAACACAATGCCCACTGTTATTTCGACTGGCTGGTCTATTTTGCTTTGCAGCAACCGGTCGGGTCGTTAAAGGACGAAGGGGTTATCACCATGCCGCTGATCCGCCGGCTTTACGGGCGGGTAGATGAGGTCGTGACTGCTTTCCTGGGAAAATTCGGCAACAGCCTGAATGTGCCGATCAATGGCGTGCCTGAGCCCCGGGCGCTGCCAAGAAACGCCACCCCGCTGCAGCTCTTCACGAATGTCGTGACACATGAGTTCCATCACAAGGGACAGATCGTATTAATGTGCCGGCTATTGGGTTATATCCCGCCCGAAACGGATGCCTGCCTAGCATTCCTTTAGGAGAATTTCGTCGCGGAAAAATTGCCGTATGTCATCGGCGACTATTTCGGGCGCCTTCCGGCCGTGTTCAGGTACCTACCGTGATCATGATGCCGGGCCCTCGACCATTAATCTTGTCAGGAGGTCGGCAATCCGGGCGAAGCTCATGCCTGGCCGGTTGGGGAATCGGGTAAAGGGGTAGCCTGGCATGGAGGCCGCGATGACATCGAAGCTCGGCGTTCCGTCGGTACGCTGCCTGGTGAGGAGTGGAATGATCTTCTGCATTTGTACAAAACTGCTGGGCCAGCCTTGCATCAATAGCAACGGTATGGGACTTGACCCTTCACCGGCGGCGCGGATGAAGTGGATTTGAGCATCCTCTATGTCCGCGGTGAAGTGCCCGAAACGGTTAAGCCTGGTTTCCCGGTCCCTCCAGTTATAGGTTGACAGCCAGTACCCGGCGAGATCCCGCAGGTATTCACCGTCGGTGCCGTCGGCCCAGTCTGAGCCGGCGACAGGCGCCGGCTATCGGCTCTGTTCAAGCCGGCGGTGGAGGTCGTCGATATTCTCATCGGGGATGTGAATAGACATTGGCCGGATCGATATTTTTTGTTGCATAAACTATGCTTGGGTTATTTCTCAGGCAGGATGCTGAGCAGGTCAATGGATTTTTTGATGAGGACCTTGTCTTCGGCGCTGTAGTTTTGGGTGATCAGATCGGCCAGCCATTGCTCGCGCTCCTTCCTGCTGTCGCGTATTTTTATTTTCCCGCTCTTCGTTAAAGATACCAGGGTTTTTCGTTTGTCGGAGGGAGATGGGGTTCTGGAGATGTATTTTATATCTTCGAGCCGGTTGAGCACCTGCGACATATATTGTGAGGATATATTCAACTGGACGAAAAGTTCCGAAGGGAGTAGTTGTTCTTTGAGCGTCAGTTGATAAAGCACATTCTGCTCGGCAAAGGACATTTGTTCCGGGTTGCTGATCTCTTTGTGTAACCGCCTATACAGTCTAGTGATCAGGTCGCGGAGGTCATGGACGACGGCGTTGTCGGATTTGGAGGCCATAATAGTAAAGCTGATTTTGCAAAGTTAACTTTGTAAAATCAGATGGTTGGATTGAATTTTCAAAAGATTCTGCAAAAATGGCTGACCTTTGCCGGACGTATTGTCGTTTTTAAAACCTCGATTTTATTAAAATTGTCGTTATTTGAGCGACAATAATTGTCTGAATGTGATTTTATAGTATATGTCGAAGGAGGAACTCCGTTGCCTGTTCAGGTTTGCTGGTCGCTTGCGGACTCACTTACCCGGGAGCGGGAATTGAGGGGATTGATAAAAGCTTGCCAATATTGCCAAGTGAAAGAAGGCTGGATAATAGCTGTCGATGAAGAGGAAGAAATGGACATTGAAGGGATTCATGTGGGAGTGAAGGCCGCCTGGAAGTGGATGATAAGCGAGTGAATATTAGGATCGGAATGTTAAAGGTGTTAAAGTGGTCTGTTTTTTAAAGTAATTGGAAAAATGTGCCAGATCATCAAAACCTAAAGTATAGGCAATTTCTGATACGCTCCAGTGCGTTCCCTTCAGCAGAATCTTAGCTTCTTGTATTAATCTTTTGCTGATGATTTCGGTGGTGGTGCTGCCGGTCACTTCTTTTAGCACTTTGTTGAGATGATTGACATGCACGGCTAAGCGGTCTGCATAGTCTTTAGGCGTACGCAAGCTTAGCCTTTGATGAGAAGACTCGAGTGGAAACTGCCGTTCCAGCAGTTCAATGAACAGGGAAGATATTCGTTCAGAAGCGTTCAGAGCAGCGCTGAGCGCCGACAAGGGCTGCAGCTTTTGACCGTAGTGAATAAGCTCCAGCACCAGGTTGCGCAGCAGGTCATATTTGTATTTATAATCAGCGCCCAGCTCTTTGTGCATTTTTCGTAAAGATGCAAAACATGCCGGTTTGGTTGCTGTCCCCGGGCAACCAGTGGTACGGGATTTTTGGTGTTGCAAACAGCAAGGCATTTTCCTGAACATCTATCACTTTATCTGCATATTCAGCCCTGCTTTTACCCCTCAGCCAGCCGATCTTGTAATACGCACGTCTGCTATAAGGCATCATGCGCGTGCCGGTTTTTTTGTCAAATAGCTTTTCACTTTCGAATACATTAAAATGGCCGATTTCACGGGCGATGCCTTCAGGAAGCGGGGCTCCGTTCCTTTGATAAAAGTCATCCAGTGAGGAATGGGTAATCATCTTGTCTTGCAAAGTTAAAATATAATATTCAGGCGGAAGGCCCATCGGGCAGAATTGTTACACGAACATACCGCCAGATATCTCTATACGCTGTCCATTGACCCAACGCGCTTCTTCTGTACATAAGAAAGCAACCACACCGCCAATATCTTCTGCCACACCTGGTCTGCCCAACGCGGTTACATTGCTTATAAACTGTTTTAGCTGTTCATCGTTTCTAAGACGCCCTCCGCCAAAATCCGTCAATATGGCTCCGGGGGCTATGGTGTTTGCCCTTATACCCCGTACGCCCAATTCTTTGGCCAGGTAACGGGTGAATACCTCCATTGCTCCCTTCATAGAGGCATAAACGGAAGAACCGGGCACTGAGATACGGGTGAGGCCGGAAGATACATTAACGATGCCCCCGCCATCGTTCATAAGCGGCAGCATTTTTTGCGTTAAGAAGTAAACCCCTTTAAAATGGATGTTCAGCAGTTCATCAAACATGTCTTCGCTTACGTCAGCAATGGGAGCATATCCGCCAATGCCTGCGTTATTAACAAGATAATCGAAATGGGTAGCATCGAATGTATTGTGCAAAACATCTTGCAGTTGCGTGGCAAAAGAACCAAAGCTTTTTATATCGCCGGTATTGAGTTGGAGTGTTGCGGCTTTTTGCCCGCCCTGCTGTATCTGCGCTACTACGCCTTGTGCATCCTGCACCTGGCTATTGTATGTGAGGATGACATCGATTCCTCTTTCTGCAAGGCGTAAAGCCATGTCTTTGCCCAGCCCGCGACTGCCGCCGGTGACGAGAGCTATTTTATTTTTCTGTTCCATCGTGTATTGTTTTTTATACTGCAAAGATAGCGGGCAAAAGCGGGTTGCTGTTTGTGGCAATCAATCGGTTATTTGTAAAATTCAAATAATTTTTAAAATGATTGGGGTCGGAGGATCTTCAGGATCTTCGGGATGCCGATCGCATTATAACTCCGTAGTTTATCAGCATCGAAAGACTGCCGCAGCCTTTGTAAGGAAGGCGCCGAGATCTGCCATCCCAAGGGAAGGATCGGCGTATAGGGATTCCCTTTACTATCCGGGATGCTGGAGCCTGTGATCCAGACGGAACAATAATCGGAATGGATGCCCTGGAACTGGACAGAGTCAGAGGAATAACGGAATTGGAGCGTATTATCGGCCGCCCTTGCATTGCCATAGATGCCACTGTTCACCATCCCTACGAGGGGGCTGACGGGTTCGAAATGGTTGGACACTTTTTGCCGGCTATCGGGGTTATAATAAGGGCTATTGGTAATGGAGACAAAATGAAAACGGACCTTTCGCATCAGGCGGGAAAAGACCGAATCCCGGGGAATGTCCTTTTCGTGGCAGGCAAACCGTGCCAGGGCAACAAAAATAGCTTCCGAAGTAGAGGCCCCGGAATTATCCTTGCCTCCGCCATCCATAAAATGATAACCGGGTCCCATCTTGCCGCTGGGGCTGATAAAAGGAAACCTGGCGCTGAGGAAGGCGCCTGTGATCAGGGAAAGGGGTTGGGTAATAAAAATGGTTGCCGGGAAATCGGCGGGGGCCAATGTAACGGGAGCGCAGATCCCTTTCAGTCCATCATCTACGTTCAGGGTATTGGAAAATAGCAAGGGTACTTCATAGCGCGCCCGGTTATGGAGACTGGTGTCCCATAAAGCATTGAATTCCTGTCCCAGCTCCAGGTGCAGCTCGCGCTGACCAAAGCCTTCCCACAGATTCTCCTGGATCTCCGAACGGTCTTTCCATAAATGGAAGCTGGTAACGGAGGCCCAGGCATCGGCTCCCAGCATATTACTCAATACAGGCGTCAGGAAGTCATGACGGTAGAAGCGCTGAAAAAAGTCCAGCGCATAGGCTTTGCTATTGCTGTCGAGGTGTTGTGACCGGTAGGCGCATTGCAGGGCTGATCCGACCGTTCCTCCGGATGCCCCGGAGACGGAAAATACAAAATGTTCAAATCCCTTATGATCTTTCCGGTTGGCGATCATGCAGGAGTCGAGGTAAGAGAAGACCATGTTGGTGAATGCTGCGGCCCGTATTCCTCCCCCGTAGGTGTTGACAAGGAATACGGGAAAGCTATCCGGTTCCCGGTCGATCTCGTCTTTTCTTTGCAGCAGCCATTGTTTGAAATACGTCTCTAATTCCGGGGGTTTGGGCAGGGATGCCCCGTTCTTTAATTTCACTGCATGATAATCGTTATGGGCGCTGAGGGATATGATCAGGCCTGTTACAAAGATCAGCAGTACAAAGTTGATCTTTTTCCAGAGGCTTACCCGGATCAGCAAGGTGAAGAGCAAAATATAGAAAATAATGCCTGAGAGAAGAACGGGGAGGCTCAGGTAGTTGCAATCCAGTGCGAGGATCGATAGGGGGAAAATATTAAGCAGGATAAAAAGAATGGCCAGGGTACCGGCCGATAGCAGGATGGGCCAGCCGATCTTGCCTCCCAGCCAGCTTCCGGCCCCAAAAATACGAGACCGTACGCTCACAAAAATGAAAAAAGCGAAAGATAAAAGGATCAGTTGCCAGAAGAGGTAGATAAGGCTATCGGGGGTATTACTTTCTCCTTTGATGATAAAAAGGCGGATGGCTCCCGGAATGATCCCTCCCAGGATCGCCAGGGTGGAAAAAATAAAGGTTCGGCTTTTGGGGCAATACCTGGCGAGGTCCAGTTTGATCAGGACAAAAAACAGGGACAACAGGCCCACTAGCCACCAACCTGAAGGGAGGAAATCCATCCATGATGAACTGTTGATGGCCTGCCGGGCATTCAGGATGGCAACGGCCGGTAAGAGGAGGGTCGCTACTCCGAGAAAGCGGGATACTTTTTTCTCGGCGGTCTGTTGCAGCGGGTCGGCTAATATCGGTTCGTCCATCGGGCAGACAGGGGGGACGTATTTTTTTTCAAAGAATAGCTTGGCCAGGTACCAGTTCAGGAAGGCGGCAATGCATACCACTCCTACGAAGAGGAGTACGCCTTCGTCGCTGGAATTGCTATTGATCAGCAGGTCCTGTCCCTGGTCCAGCATCCAGATGGGGGCGACAAACAGGAGTACGCTGACGAGGATGACCCGGTACCGGAATAATTGGTATGTTTTTTCTTTGATATAGTCAGAAAGCCGAAATAAGAGAACATAAAGAAGATGTCCGGGGGTGGGTTTCATATATAAGGGGTTAATGGTCTCCTGCGAAAGAACGCAAGAAATCTCATATATGCAACGTCCACCTTCTATTTCCTACCGGCTAACTTTCACCTCCCAGATATCTTTGAGGCAGTTTAAGCTGTCTTTTACGGTATAAACGGTTGTCGAAGACGGATGTACCGTTATGCTTTTGCTGTTGGCGTTACCGGCGCTCCAATGATAATCGCCGGTGAAAGACGCGGTGAGTGTGGCGCTCTCTCCTTTTTTGATAGAAAGGGTATGCCGCTGGCCGGTTTGTTTCACCATGGTGAAATGGTCGCGGATGACTCCATCGGCGCAGACCCATTTCCAGTCCAGGCGGTTGCCCTGGATCTCCAGCATCCCGGCTCCTCCGTGCGTGGCGTCGGAATAAGGCAGGGCTTTGTGGGGAAAGTCAGTCTGCTCCCCGCCCAGTTGTCCGGCTGAGCCGCTCACTACATATACGGTGCCCTGGTATCCGTTGGCAGAATCCTTGACATAAGGACAGGAGTTGGGGCTTCCGTCGTACAGGCCTGAAGAGGTGCTGACGAGGTTTATGGCGGGATTGAAGCTGGCTTCCGATCCGTAATGACCTTTCATCAATTTGGATCGTTCGTAGTCGTGGCTATGGCCGCATAAGACCAGGTCGACGCCATAACGTTCCAGGATCCGGATAAAATTTTCCCGGATATGCGTCAGTTCTTCCGTATGGTCCGAATTATGAGATCCCATCGTATAGGGAGGATGGTGCCAGAAGGCGATTACCCATCCTTTGTTTTGATTGGCTTCCAGGTCTTTTTTGACCCATTCTGCCTGTGCTCCCGTGGTATCGTACATTTTTTTGCCGTCTTCCCTGCCATAGGAGTCCAGGGAGAGAAAATGGATATTGCCCAGATCGAAGGAATAGTAAGCGGGATTATGAGAGGGGAGGCCGCCGGCTTCTCCGTTGACGGGCATCGAAAAGATCTGGTAATAGGCGATATCATGGGTGTCCTCTGCCGTCTTGTCGTCATTGTAATCATGATTACCGGGGGAGGGGAACATGGGATATTTTTTCAGCAGGGTATCTTTATAGATATTGAAAAAATTGGATTGGAATTCGGCATCCCTTCCGTAGGTATAAGAGTTATCGCCCAGCAAGATCCAGGCGTCGAGGTAGTTGTCGCCCAGGTAGCGGGTAAGCTGGTCCCGCACATTGCGCTGGTTGACTGAATTATTACCGCAATCCCCTACGGCGGCTATCCGGTAGAGCGCTTCTGTTCCGGGTGTAGGCAGGGTGACAAAATAATTATCCGGACCGCCCTGCAGGGTATCCTGCCGGGAACCGATCGAATAATAATATCGGGCCCGGGGCTCCAGTCCGGTCAATTTTACTTTATGTTCGGTGACTTGCATGGAATCGGTGGCCGTCTTGTCCAACTGTTCCGGGGAACTGCCGTAATACACCACTCCTTTCACCAGGACGTCCGTCCTCCAGCGTATGACCATGCTGTTGGAGGTAGCTACCTGCAGATAGGGGCCCCGCAGGAGGTTGACATGGGATGGAGGAATGGGGCGTTTCTGGGCATTGGAAAAATGCGAGAGAGTTCCTAAAATAAGGACGAGCGCTACTGATTTATACATAGCCAAAAATAGGGAGAGGCATATTACGGCAAGGTTAAGATTTATGGCTGGTGGAATCCGTTAACGCCTGTAAGAAAAGAATGATATCCTGCATTTCCCGGTCGGTTAGATGTAGGGGGGTGGATGGTAAGGTTTGGGCGGGGACCTTCAGTCCCAGCCCTGCTCCTCCGCCTTTGTTATAAAATTCCATCACTTTTTCCAGGCTGCGAAAGGCGCCATTGTGCATATAGGGGTAGGTTTCTGCCGTGTTGCGTACGGTCGGGGTTTTGAAAGCCCCTTTATAGAAGGCGAAGGGGTACAGGGCATATCGTCCCTCGTCCGGGCTGAGCATGGGTTTGTCGAAGGAGTCCGTGAGGGTGGCGCCCAATACTTCGAATTCGGTCCGTTTGTAATCCGGCGGGATCAGCCCGTTGAATAAGGGAATGAAATGGCAGGTGGCGCATTGTGCTTTGCCCATAAAGAGGTTGGCCCCGTTCTTTTGCCGGGGATTCAGGGCCCGGCTATCGCCCGCCATATAATGGTCGAAGGGGGAATTGAGCGGATGCAGGCTCCGGACATAGGCGGCGAGGGCGGCGGCGATGCGTGCGGTCTCCCGGGTGTTACGGGGGGCTCCGTTCATTTCCAGGGAATCTCTTAATACGGCCTTTACCTGCTCTTCCAGGGTGCCCGCTTTCCCATCCCAAAACTGCCGGTATTGAAAGCCACTGTATAAAAGGGTAGGGGTATTCCTTTTCAGGGAGCCGTGTCCGTCAAAGGTCTTGTTTGCCGGAAGCTGGTCGGTGAACATTTTTTCGGGGTTGTGGCAGGAGGCGCAGCTTCGCTGGCCATTGCCGGAGAGGCTCTTGTCGAAAAACAATTTTCGGCCGTCTTCCGGCAGATCGGTTGATGCCCCCGGCAGGGCCCCCTCATTCCCTGTAGCTTCCCGGGGAAAGTTTTCCGCGATGAGGGCGTTGGGGCTAAAAAGGTTGTCGGCTTCATAATTCAATACGCTGTTAGTGTTCAGTTCCAGTTTTTGCTCGCGGATGAACAGGCTCAGCTGGCGTTGGAGGGGGAGGGCTGCTTCCGTTAAAAAAGAGAGCCGGTCGAAGGTATCGAATTCCGGATGGCTGCGGAGTCGGGCGATGGCTTTGTCGAGGAAGACGAATAAACTATCGGATCTCGGATCGCGGGGGGACAGGTAAGGCTGCAATTGGAGGTGCATAGATTGCAACGCCTCGCAGGATTCGGCGAGGCCGCTCTTCAGGGAAGGGGCATCGTAGCCCGTGATGCCCAAAGTAATGATCCGTACCAATTCTACCCGCAGGCTTTCCAGGAGTTGCCGGTCGTCTGCCTGGAAGTCATATAAAAGGGAGGGGAGGTCGGCGGCGGAGCTGGCTACTGCTGCTATTTGTTGCATCAACTCGTCTTTTTGCCGGGCATCTTTTTGACCGGCTGTTCTGCCCTCGTACTCATATAAGAGGGATTCGATCACCTGTAAGCCCGCCGGCGACTGGTATTCCATATCCGGTTCCTCTGGCTCATATTTGGGGGGGCTGTTGTAGATCCGGGAGGAGCTCTTGAAAAAATATTCCAGGAAAAATTCTATTCTTTTATAGTGAAGCCGGCAATCGATGAGCTTCTGCCGGGCATCCGCTATGGAGCGGGGGGATTGAAAATCGATCGCTTGAATGGCTGAGCGCAGGGCCGCGCAGCTATTGGCAAATTGGGGGGCTTCTTTTCTGAAGTAGGCGATGCTGGAATCGACGGCTGAGGAATGGGTCGGGGCGGGTCCCGGGCCCGGGGCTGGGTAGGGGGGAAGACCTAAAAAGCAAGATCCTGTAAGAATACCGAGAATAAGCATTGCCCGCATGCTGCAAAACTAAGATGGACGGCCGGTGTTTGGGTGAGCGGTGGGAAAAATAATCGATTCTTAATGGGGGAAGGGGGTGTGTTTTGTGGGAGCTTAGTTGGGGATTTTTTAAGTGGTTGCAAATGAATGGGTTGAAAAAAGTTCAACTAAGGTTGGAGAGGGGTTAGAGGAGGGAATGAGGGGAGAGTGGGATTTTTGAATAATATTTGCTTACAATGAAGGAAATGGGAAGGCCCAGGGCGAACATGAGGATGAGGGCTCCTCTCAGGGCGCTGACCCAACGAAAGTCAAATTTGGAATAGCCAATGAGGGGCAGCACGGCCAGGTTCATCACCATCCATACGCATAAACCATATAACAATCCACTGGCTATCCTGTTTTTTTTCAGGAAGGGGATGACAGGAAACAGGAAAAAGTAGAAGCTGGCAAATGCCAGACTGAGGCTATAGTGGATGCCAAGGCCCAGGAGGTCTGTTCCTGCTCCTCCTTCAAAGGCTACCTTGCCCAGCAGCGCGCTGGCGATGGCTTGCAGGATAACCTGGGCGCTCACCCGGGAGAAAACAAATCCATACAGGATGAGGGCGGAGAGGATGTCTAATGTGCCGGCCACAAAAGTTGCCGTAAAAATTGTTTTTGCGGCTGGTGACAAAAGAGGGTCTTTGGTTGCTTGTTCGGACATTTAGTTGGACATTTTTGATTCAATGATGAAGCGATGGGTAAAATAACCGTTTTTCTTTGGCATCGGCAACCGGTTAAAGGGAGCTATCCGGTTAAGTTGAATTTTTTGCGGGTTAACTTAAATTAAAAGAAGATGGACCTGGAAAATGGGTTGAAGAGGAATCCGTATCCATTGAAATTATTTTTCGGACAGGAGTATGATTAAGAAATTTAAGGTGCTTGATCAGACTATCTGTTCACCTGAAAAATTGCTAACCATGCTGCTGAATGATGAGACGATCCAGGAAAATAATGAGGGGTCGTTGACGGACCCTGGCAAAAGGGTCATTGCAAAAAAAGGAAGGGAGTTCCTGGTATTCAGGATGGAAGATATCGCCTATTTCTATATTGAGAACGGGATCTCCTATCTGATAGAGCGGAAAAGCAACTATAAATATATTGCCGACAAACCTTTAAAGGATATAGAGTCGATGATCAATTCGCCTTCGTTTTTCCGGGTGACCAAGAAATATCTGGTACATATCAATGCTGTCGTAAAGTTCAGGTCTGTAAAAGGGGGGAAGCTGGAATTGGTATTGAGTCCGGATGCCCGGGAGCCTATCATTGTCAGTCAGTTAAAAGTCCCTTCGTTCAAGAGGTGGCTGCTACAGGATTAGGGCGGAGCGGAGGGCGATTGCGGGACCAGGAGGGCGTGCAGGGCCAGGAGGCGCGGACGGAGGGTTAGAGCGCCCGGAGCTGTATGAATGCGGCAAAGGATTCTTTGTAAGAGATCCCGATGGGGAGGCTCTTGTTGTCGATAAGGACAAAGTTGCCTTCTACTTTGGAGATATGGTCCCCGTTGACGATATAGGAATTATGGATCCTGGTAAAATGGGCGGGAAGCCGATCCGCCAGTTCCTTCATCCTTTTGTAGGTTATAACCTTTTGATTTTTCGTATGGACGCATATATATTCCTTCAGGGCTTCAAAATAGAGGATGTCCCTGAAATTTATCCGGATCATCTGCTTGTCTGATTTCACGAACAGGTATTCTTCGGCTGCCTGCGGGGCAGGGGGCAGTCCTCCGTGCGGGGCGGCGGATATTCCGCCGGTGGCTTTGGCGATCGCCATCATAAAACGCTGAAACGTTATAGGCTTCAGCAGGTAATCCACTACATTGTATTCGTAGCTTTTAAGTGCATATTCTGAATAGGCGGTGGTGAAAATAACTTTCTGTTCTTTGGGCAGGATATTGACCATCTCTATGCCGCTGAGGCCGGGCATGTTGATATCCAAAAACAGGAGGTCTGCGTGTGAATGGCTGAGGAATTCCAATGCTTCCGGGGCATCAAAACAGGTCCCTTTCAGGGACAGATAAGGGACTTTGCCGATGTAGTCCTGCAGTAACTGCCCGGCGTTAGGCTCGTCGTCTATGATGAGGCAATCTAATTTTGTCATAAGGGGATGTTGAGTTTACTGGTATAGGTATCCTGCGAACGATCGCTTTCCAATACAAAGTTATCGCCGTAGAGGATAGAAAGTCTTTTCGATAAATTATTCAATCCAATGCCCGCTCCGTTAGGGTGTCCGCCGGAATCCCGGCGGATCCGGTTGCTGACGGAAAAATCAAGGCGATCGGAGAGTTGCAGCCGGATGGAGATATAGTTATTCTCTTCCCGCTTGTCGATGCCGTGTTTGAAGACATTCTCTACCAATGGGATCAGCAGCATAGGCGGGATCCTGATGAGCGAAAGGTCTTCGGGGAGTTCGATATCGGTTTTTATGGGGTAGCGCATTCTCATCTTCTCCAGTTCTATGTAGTTGCGGATAAAGTCCAGTTCTGCCGTCAGGGCTATTTCGTGTTTGGGCCCCTGTTCCAGGAAATAACGCATGATGGAACTGAGTTTTTCTATAAGGTCGGCGGTAACGGGGGATTCCCGTTGGGCGACAAAGTAAATATTATTCAGGGTATTGAAAAGAAAATGGGGCTGTACCTGTGCTTTCAGCAGGCTTAACTGGGCCTCGGCATGCTGTTTTAGCAGTTTTTCCTGTTGTTGTTTGATCTGGAAAAAATCCAGGGTAAAACGGAAGGCCACGCTGAAGATAAAAAACAGGGTATTGATGATGAAGGCATAGACGTAATTCCGGAATTCCAGGTGAAATGGTTTTTCGATAATATAATGAAACCATATATAGACCTGGCTCGTGACCCGCAGATAGGTGACTGCCACCAGTAGGATGAGTACGCTGACCGTATAGGCCAGGTACTTTTTTTTGCGATAGAGGCGGGGGATCAGCCAAAGCGCATTGGCATAGATGATGAACGCATAGGACAGGGTGGAATGGATGGCATAATCAAAGGCATAGGATACCGGGTCCGCCTCCAGGGTATAAAAGAAGAACATGATGGTCAGGACGGACCAGATGAGCCATTGGAGCTTTGTCAACGTGTTATATTTAGCCATTCCGGATGAAAGTAAAAAGAATATTCTTTCCGGGGGTAACTTTCAACGGATTCTATCATGCTTTCAACGGATTTACATCGGGCGGGCCGGTTGACCTTGCCGCGGGACTGAACCAAATCCAGGATCGTTTGTTCTTTTCCGGCATGGCACTATTACCTGTTTTTGGCAAAGCGCCCTCCGGGGGCCGTTTGGAAAGGATACAGCAATCGGCGAACTATGGGAAGGATCATTTTCAGAATGCGGTGCCTACGGAGGTGACTTTGAAGGGCGTTACCATTTTTAAGATGCTGCGCGAGTATCGGAACAGGCCTGTGAACACCCGGCCCAATAACCCGGTACCTTCTGTGCGGACGGACCTGCGGGCTTTGTCTTCCGATATGCCGGCGATCGTATGGTTTGGACATTCCTCCTACCTGCTGAAGATAAAAGGGCTCTCGATCCTGGTAGACCCGGTATTCAGCGGGAATGCCTCCCCGGTGTCCTTCTTTGCGAAAGCTTTCCCGGGTGCGGATATATATGGAGTGGAGGATCTGCCGGAAATAGATATGGTGGTGCTGACGCACGATCATTATGACCATCTCGACTATAAGACGATCCTGCAATTGGCCCCTACAGCCAAACATTTTTATACTTCCCTGGGCGTAGGCGCCCACCTGGAATTTTGGGGCATTCCTCCGGAGAAGATCACGGAGCTGGACTGGTGGGAAACGGCGGCCATCCCGGAGGCGCCGGGCCTGACTGCTGGTAAGCCGGGAGCGATGACTGGCCAGGCTGGAACGGACGGCAATGGGGCGACCACCGGCAGGGCTACCCTTACTGCGACGCCCTCCCGGCATTTCTCGGGGCGTGGAACGAAAAGGGGCGGTACACTCTGGTCCTCTTTTGTCCTGAAAATAGCCGGCTATACCCTTTTTTTGGGAGGGGACAGCGGGTATGAAGAGCATTTTAAGAAGATCGGGGATTTGTATGGACCTTTCGATCTGGCGATCCTGGAGGCGGGGCAATATGGAAAGAACTGGCCTTATATTCATATGTTACCCGAACAGACGGTGATGGCTGCCAAAGACCTTCGGGCAAAAGTTCTTTTGCCCGTCCATTGGGCGAAGTTCACGCTGGCTCTTCATCCCTGGAATGAACCCATCCAACGGGTGGTGAAAGCGGTGGCGGGAAGTGGTATTACGCTGGCCACGCCTATGATCGGAGAGCCTGTGGTCCTGGGCGCTCCTCTTCCGCAGACGAGCTGGTGGGAGCAATAGTAAGGGAACGGATCTATGAACAACATGGAGGGAGGTTGAACTATGATAATAGAAACGAGCTGCGCTATGCCACAGAACCCTCTGCCGATCTTCTTGATCGGGGCCGGGGGGATCGTCAATGATGCGCATTTGCCGGCGTACAGGATCGCCGGCTTCCGGGTTGCGGGGATCTATGATCCGGATCGGGAAAAGGCATTGCAGACTGCCCAAAAATTCGATATTCCCCTGGTATATTATAGCCTGGAAGATATGCTGTCCCGCTCGCCCGGGAACGTGGTCTTCGATGTGGCCGTGCCTGGTTCGGAGATCCTTTCCGTGTTGCAGCAATTACCGCAGGGGGCTGTCGTCCTGATGCAGAAGCCGATGGGCAATGATTATGCGATGGCTAAGGAGATCCTTGAACTGACGCGCTCCAGGCAAATGACGGCGGGCGTCAATTTCCAATTGAGGTATGCTCCCTTCGTCAATGCGGCCCGGGATATCATCCGGCAAGGCCTTATCGGCGAAGTTTGCGATATCGAGGTTAACGTCAATGTACATACTCCCTGGCATCTCTGGAAATTCCTGTATTCCACTCCCCGGGTGGAAATCGTCTATCATAGTATTCACTATCTCGACCTGGTACGTTCTTTTCTGGGGAATCCCGAAAGCATTTATGCCCGGACGATACCGCATCCGGGAAGTCCCGGGCTGGCATCCGTTCGTACCAGCATGATCCTGGATTATGGAGAAAGGGTCCGGGCAAATATTCTCACCAACCACAACCATGAATTCGGCTTACGTCATCAGCAGTCCTATATCAAATTCGAGGGCACTTTCGGCGCCGTCAAGGTCAAAATGGGCTCGCTGATCGATTATCCGACGGGCGTTCCGGACAGCTGCGAATATGTGATCCTGGAAAAAGGACGGGCGCCTGCGTGGAAAACGCTGGATATAACGGGGAGCTGGTTCCCCCATGCTTTTATCGGCACGATGGCGCAAATGATGATCGCCGCGGAAGGCGGGATCCCCCGCCCGGATAATTCAGTGGAAGACTGTATCTATACCATGGCCTGCGTAGAAGCGGCCTATACCTCCAGCGCCGGTGGCGGCGTCAGATTACCTTCTTAGCAAGAGGGTGAGGGGAGGGGGAATATTTTGTTAACTATCGGCAAGCCAATTAATTTGATAACCCTAACTTTAGGGTATGCCGAGAGCAAACTATATGAAAGTAGGGGCGCTATTATTCCTGGCGGGGATGATGGTCGGGCCCGGGTATGGGCAGGAGAAGGCTATGCTGGAAAAATCATTTTTACATCCGCCCGCTTCTGCCAAGCCCTGGGTCTCCTGGTACTGGACGCCGGCCAGCGTATCGAAGGAGGGGATCCGGGCCGACCTGGAGGCTATGAAGGAAGAGGGTATCGGCGGGGTTTATCTTATGCCAGTCAAGGGGGGCGTCAATAAATCTCTGATGCGCTTTGCCAGGCAGGAGGCGGGTCGGCTGGGCCTGCAATTTGTCCTGGATACCAGTAGCAGAATGGCGGATATCTCTATGGGTGCTGCGCTGGATGCCATCTCCGAAGCACATATTTATGGCAAACCGGTGGTGCAGGCGGAAGGTTTTAGGGAGTTGAAAATGACCTGGGATGAATATCCGGGTATGTTGAAAACGCTGCAGGACAGGAACTATGCGCTGGGTATTAACAGGCTGGTATTCCCTGTCTTTACACATAATCCCCGGATGGACCGGCGTCCGGGTATGATGCAGGATGGGGTAGGGCTTTATTTCCAAAGGGACCAGACTTGGTGGAAACCGGCAAAAGCCTGGATAGATTATACGCAGCGTTGCCAATGGTTGTTACAGCAGGGAAGGCCGGTAGCGGATATTGCTGTTTTAACCGGGAAGGAGATCCCTTGTCGTTCCATCTTACCGGACCGGCTGGTGTCCACCCTGCCGGGGCTTTTTGGCAAGGAGGTTGTAGCGCGGAAAGCAAAGAGAGGGATGAATAAAGGGGAGGATCCGGAGGATTGGATCGATCCCCTGCATGGGTATGCTTATGATTGTTTGAATCCCGATGTGTTAATACGCCTGGCAACAGTGGACAAAGGGCAGATCGTGTTGCCGGGGGGAGGGCGATATTCCGTGTTGGTATTACCGGGAGCGCATCCTCTTTCCCCTGATCCTTCCCTCCTGCCTGCGAAGGTGGCGGAGAAGCTATTGCAATTGGTGCAGGATGGGGCGACTTTGCTGACCAATAAAGGGGGCGATGCTGACCAACTGGGTGGGGGGAGCAATATTGGAAAGGGGCGGGTGATCAAAGGCCCTTTCCGGGCTACCAGCTTCGATAGTATCAGGTTGGAGAAAGATCTCATCGCCCTGGAGTCCGATTACCGGTGGGCCAATGCCGCCTCGTCAAACGATACGGCCTCGGAGATTATCATTCCTGCTCTCAAGAAAGCTGCCGGATTGGCCTATACGCATCGAACGGGACCCGGACTGGATATTTATTTTATATCGAATCAACTGAACAGGAACCGGATCATCAACCTCTCCCTGCGGGTATCGGGACGAGAGCCGGAATTATGGAATGCAGTGACCGGGGAGATCACGAAACCGGATCAATGGAGCCAGCATGGCGCCCGTACGGTCATACCTGTCGGCCTGGAGGCCAATGGCTCGCTTTTTATTGTATTCCGCAAGCCGGTCTTTGTTCTTTCGGCTGATCAGGCAGGCAGCCGCCGGTATAATATGGGTGAAAATGCGGGGGACTCCGGTGATGAAAATGCTCTTGCCGACAATATCGATCTTCCTACGATACAAACGCTGAATGCTCCCTGGACGCTGCGTTTCGATACGGTAGCAGGAGGCCCGGCGGCGGCGGTGCAATTTGATTCTTTGCAGGACTGGAGCAGGAATAGCGATTCTTCCATCCGCTATTATTCGGGAACGGCTGTTTATACGCAGGACTTTGTATTTAAGCCAGTTGCTTCGGAGCAGGCCGGCCCGGACCATAGACAGGGGAGGTTATGGCTGGACCTGGGGCATGTAGCCAATATCGCACGTGTGGTATTGAATGGGGTGGACTGCGGGGTAGCCTGGACGCCGCCTTACCGGGTGGAGATCACCAGCGCTATCAAGCAAGGCAACAATGTTTTGAATATCGAAGTGACCAATACCTGGGCCAACCGCCTGATGGGAGATCATCTCCGGCCGGAAAATAAAAGGGGTACCCGGACGACGGCGCCTTATCCGTTGGATGGGAAGTTGCTGGAGGCGGGGTTGCTGGGGCCGGTGACGATCAGGGGTGCAGATTCAGGTCAATCCAGCCGATGAGGTCTTTGATCTTAAATGAATCTCCATTTGTACCCTCGGAATACTTTGTCGGGATTCCTTGCCCACAGGCTGATAGAATCATCGGAGCAACACATATCACGGGCCGCATCCGCAATACTTTCATACACTTTTTTACTTTTCCCCTTTACCGTATATCGAGCCACTGGTTTAGCATGTGCTAATTTCATTTTTTGAATTCTTGTTCTATATCCACTCATATCAATCTTTTTATCACCCTCGCCATATTGCCAAATAAATCCTCCCGCAGTGGAATATCGTCCGGTAACGGCATAATTGATAGTTGAAGCTATGATGTTATTGCTCTTAGCCGCTTCCGCAATGGATTGGAAGACATTAAGCCTTTTTCCCTGCATATCATACTGGGATACAACTTTACACATCTTCTGCTTTATAGCCTGTTTGGATTTATGGTACTCCGACACATCTATTTTAAGGGGGCCGCTGCCATATCGCCAAATATAGCCGCCCATATCCAGTTTCTTTCCCTTTGCCGCCACGGAAATATTGCTGCTGTATATCTTGGTTGCGTCTGAAGCAGCTTTTACGCTGTCATATACCATTAGCCTGTTTCCTTTCAGATCATATTGTGTTATAACCTTGTGTTGACTTTCACTCCTTTTGGCAAGAAAGGGAGTCAAATCCATCCCTTTAAATACACTCTGTGCCCTCTTTTTTTTATAAGATTGTTTACCTATGTCAGACCTGTCTGACAACTGAAGATTATTTGCCCGGTTATTGAAGTGATCTCCGTTTATATGAATAACATATTGCTCATCTCTTTTAAAATCAATTTTGTCAATAAAGGTATGATAAACCAATCTTGAGACAGAATGACTATCCATTTGTTGAGCTACACAAAAAGTTACGCTAAGGGCATACGCATATTCTTTCACCGTATTATTCCACATTTTTTTCTTCCCTTGCTTCAGGATCTTTTCATTTCTCCAATAGCCAACAGTATGACGTCCTGGAATGTCAAATTCTATGTATCTAACAAGCGCTTTAATGCGCCCCAGATTAGATACTTGATAGTAATCCTCATAGTCTTCCACAGGCTTCCATATTTCTCCTGGCATATTTACCAAAGAAAGATTCTGGTAAGGATACTCTTTAGTCTTTTGTTTGCCTCTGGTTTGTAATCGTCCAGTCATATAAACCTAATAATTAATAATGCCCCTAAATATTGAGAAATTAAAATTACTTGATCCGGGTGAGAAAATTTATAAGTTCTATTCTGAGTTTAAAAAAGAGAAGGTGGGAAGCTGCCGGAAGCGGGGTTGCCGGGACCGGTGACCCTACATTAAAGGCGGATCAACATTTCCCGGGGGATACGGACATTCACCAGAGGTTCATAGCTGGGGCGAGCGAGTAATTTAGTGTTGGGATGAGCCTGGAAAAGATAACGGAGGGCTTCAGTGGCCATATGAGCGGAGAAATGGCGGGCCATGCATTCATGAGTGCCGCTCCCGAATGTCAGCCCTTCGTGATTGTTATCCCGGTAGGGATCGAAAATGCCGGGGTGGGTGAATCGTCTGGCGTCCCTGTTAGCGGCAGCCAGCATCAATACGACGAGTTGGCCTTTTTCCAGTTTGGTATGATCGATGAAGATATCTTCCGTCAATATTCTACGGGTATTGTGCACCGGGGGATCATACCGTAAAGTCTCCAGGACGGCCGCCGCTATATAATCCCTGTTGCCGGCCTGTAATTTGGAAAGATCACCCTGCAGCGATAGTTGCAGGAGGGAGTTACCGAGGATGCCTCTTCCTGCATCGTAGCTTTGGATGAACAGGCCCACCAGGTTGCTTACACAGATAACAGGGATACGATCTTTATCGAAAGGGATAAAGGAAGGGATTTTTTCTATGATCATTTCGGGGATCCCTTTATTAACCAGGTGCCGCTCGGTAAGCAGATAAATTTCTTCGACTACTTGATTGAGGGCCCTAATCTGATCAGGCGTTTTGGCTGGCGACATAATTTTGACCAGGTCCCCGATCGTGGCGAGGATACGGCCGGTATCTGTTGGGGAGAAGCCGAAACTTTCCGCTAAGATAAGGATGGGCAGCTTGCTGCCGACGGCGGCCATCCAGTCGACGGTGATAAGCTGATCGCCGGGAATGTGAGGTTGATCGACGGTGATAAACTGATTGGCCGGTTGCTTTCGGGAGGGGAGCAGTTGTTCCAGTATTCCGGTGATGGAGACCGATACCTTCGTTTCAAATAATTTCAATGTGACCAGCCTTGCCAGTACATGATCGGAGGGGTTCCTTAGCCGGACCAGGTTCCGGATCAGGCGAAGGGAATAGACATTCATCAACTCCAGGTCTTTGGGCGCCTGCTCCGGTATTTGTGCCTTCTCGTCATGAAGGAGCTGTTTGCAATGCGCATAATCATAAATGATCCAGGCCCCGCTGTCCTTGTCCCGGAAAAGGGGGCTCCTGGTCAGCATGGTAGTATAGAATCCATAGGGATCTGCGATGTCCGAATGCCGGAATAGAGCTGTTTGCATGATCAATATTACTCCCCTTTGGGGAGTAATATTTCAATATGGAATGAAATATGCCTGTCTGCTGCTTGCTTATGCTGCAATCAGCTTACCGGCTTTCTGTAAAGATTCTTCCGACTCTTTCATCAGCCTGTTATATCGCTCTTTTTGCGATTTTTCCTTTGTGCCAGCCTTTTCATTCTGCCGGGAAGTCTTACCTGTTTTAGAAGCTTCCGCAACGGAGTGGAAAATTGCAAATGCATTTACAGATTTAGCGTACTCAATGTTTTCAGCCTTTGTTAAAGTGGTTATACTGCCCTGCCCTTCGAAATAATAATGGGTGGCTATAAATCTTTTAACATGCAGTCTTGTTTCAAGGGGGAGATAATTCTGGAGGACCCAGAAATTCCTGCTGCCTGATTTACGGATCGCTGTCAGCACGGGTTTTGGTCCGCCATTATATGCTGCAAGTACCAGTAACCAATCACCGAATTGCCCATATAGATCCTTCAGATAGAGGGCGGCAGCCCTGGTGCTTTTGTAAAAGCTGGTCCTTTCGTCATAGTGACGGGTGATCTTCAAACCCAGGTCATGGGCCGTCTCCGGCATCAACTGCCAGGGCCCTAAGGCTCCGACGCCTGAAAGAGCGGACGGCTTTAATTCCGATTCGATCACCGCGAGGTATTTTAATTCGACGGGTAATTCATACCGGGAAAAGACCGAGTCCATTATGGTAAAAGGAATTTTGCTTCTTTTTTTGATGTTAACCAGGTCTTCAGCGTTCATCCTGATATAGTTCTTCGCGAATTGCAGTTCGCGCTTATTCAGGGTTACTTTCGGCGCGGCAAAGGAAGTCTTCAGATTGACCACTGCTGCTTCTTTCGGAGAAGAAATGGTAGGAGAAGCATTCTGGACAGGTGAAAAAAAAGCTGGAACAAAAGAAAATGAATTCCAGAGAATTACTTTAGATAGTTGAGTTTTCAACATCGTTTTAATTTTAGGGTAAAACAATGCCGACCCGAAGGGTTTGGATTACGATCAATAAGGTAATTATAGGAATATTGGGAAGGTAGTACAGCACAAATTCCGTGGGTGCGGACGTTTCGAGTTTTTCATGTACGGAGTGCTGTAAGTATTACTGCAAAGATAACATCCATAACCGGGAAGTTATAGGGGCTTCTACTAAGTAAAAATACGATCCCGGCTTAATGAACTGATTGTCAGCAGAAGTCTTTTTTCATAATTGAACACTCCGGTGTCCGAAAATGAACGGTGTTGAGGGAGAAAAATAATGTAAATTGTTGATAGGTAGCTAGTTAGAAAACCGGCATTTTTTTGGGACGATAAAGGGTCATTAGGGACACCAAGGACCATCGGACACCAAGGATTATCAGCCCTGCATAACCGAAAAAAGATCTCATGCTTAAAAACTATTTCAAATTCGCCTTCCGAAACCTGGCAGGGAACAAAATGCATTCCTCCATCAATATCATTGGGTTATCGGTGGGGATGGCGGTGGCGCTGCTGATCGGCCTGTGGATCCGGGATGAATACTCTTATGACCAATACAATCCGAACTATGACCGGATTGCGCGGGTGATGCAAAACGAGCATTTGAGCGGGTCCGTCTATACTGGTAGCGGTATGCCCCAGCCCCTGGCGAACGAACTGCGTACCGTCTATGGCCATGCTTTCAAACACGTCCTTATATCGTACTGGTTGCGGGATCATGTTCTTTCCGTTGGTGATAAGAAGTTGACGGAGAAAGGAAAATTCATGGAGGAGGCGGCGCCGGAACTGCTGGCGCTGAAAATGATAAAGGGTTCCCGGGATGGCCTGAGCAATCCGGGTTCGATTTTGCTGGCCGCCTCTGCTGCCAAAGCGATTTTCGGAGAGGCCGACCCCATGGGTAAAATAATGAAGATCGATAACCGGATGAACGTCACCGTTTCCGGGGTATACGAAGACCTGCCGCATAATTCACAGTTTTATAATACCCTGTTCATCGCTCCCTGGGCATTACTGATCGCCAACGACCAGGGGCTGAAAAATGACATGACCGCATGGGGCTGGGATGCGACAGAAATATATGTCCAGTTGGCCGATGGCGCCGATATCGGCAAGGTTTCCGCTGCTATTAAGAACAGTACCTTCGTTCACATGAAGGGGCCGTTGGAAACTTCTTACAAACAGGAAGTTTTTTTACAGCCCATGAGCCGGTTACACCTGTATTCGGCTTTCAAAAATGGCGTCAATACAGGAGGGGCTATTCAATTTGTCTGGTTGTTTGGTGTGATTGGCCTGTCGGTATTGGTGCTGGCCTGTATCAACTTCATGAACCTCAGCACGGCCCGCTCGGAGCGACGTGCCAAAGAAATAGGGGTGCGTAAAGCTATCGGCTCCCTGAAGCGGCAGTTGATCGTCCAGTTCTTTTGCGAATCCCTGTTGGCCGCGGGCTTTGCTCTTATCATCTCTCTTTTATTGGTATACCTGACATTACCTTTCTTCAATGAGCTGGCCGATAAAGCAATCGCCCAGCCCTGGTGGCAGCCCTGGTTCTGGCTGTCGGCCTTTGGCTTTTGCTTGTTCACCGGGCTGATCGCGGGAACGTATCCGGCGTTTTATTTATCCTCTTTTCAGCCGGTTAAGGTATTAAAAGGCAGCTTCAAGGCGGGCCGTTTGGCTGCCGTACCGCGTAAAGTACTGGTGGTCTTGCAATGCAGCGTCAGCATCCTGTTGATCATTGGCTCGCTTATCGTCTATCGCCAGACCCAGTTTGCCAAAGACCGCCCGGTGGGATATAACCGCGAAGGGTTGGTATCGCTGCAGATGACGACGCCCGATCTTTGGAACCGGCGGGAAGTCTTGAGAAATGAATTGCTGCGGACGGGCGCCGTGGCTGAAATGACGACTTCCTCCAGTCCGGCGACGGGGGTATGGGCCAGCTATAGCGGGTTTGACTGGCCGGGTAAGGATCCCAATGGCCAGGCCGAATTCGGGGCTATATCCGTGGCGCCGGAATACGGTAAGACGGTAGGTTGGCAATTTACAGCGGGAAGGGATTTTTCCAGGGAATATGCTACGGACTCTTCCGGTCTGGTGTTGAATGAAGCTGCTGTGAAGTCGATGGGTTTGCAGAAGCCGGTGGGTGAAAAGATCAGTTGGAACGGACAGCCTTTCCGTGTGCTCGGGGTCATTAAGGATATGGTGATGGAATCCCCTTATGATCCGCCCAGTCCAACCATTTATGTTCCATCAAAGGTAATTGATGCCAATTTCATGATCATCCGAATAAAGCCAACGGCCGGCATTCGGGATGCATTGGCTAAAATGCAGACTGTCTTTCAACACATTGTTCCTGCCGCTCCCTTCGATTATAAATTTGTCGACCAGGAATACGCCAAAAAATTTGCCGCGGAAGAGCGGGTGGGAAGGTTAACCGGTGTTTTTTCCCTGCTGGCAATTTTCATCAGCTGTCTGGGTATTTTTGGAATGGCTTCTTTTATGGCGGAGCAGCGTATTAAAGAGATCGGGGTAAGGAAAGTATTGGGGGCTTCGGTTCTCAGTTTATGGCATTTGTTATCGAGGGATTTTGTGTGGCTGGTGATCATCTCCTCGCTGATCGCCATGCCGGTCGCTTATTATGTTATGTTTCGCTGGCTGCAGAATTATCAGTACCGGACTACCCTTGCCTGGTGGGTTTTTGCCGCAGCGGGAACCGGAGCGATCCTGATCACGTTGCTGACGGTGAGCTTTCAGGCTATTAAAGCGGCTATTGCCAATCCGATAAAGAGTTTGCGGACGGAGGGGTGACACGAACCAGGTTAGATGATCTTTCTGAAAGTGATATTGATGCGGGTGTCTTTTGTAACGGATTGTTTGGGCACGCTGTGCTCCCAGAAATGTTGTGTTGGACCCGACATGATGAGCAGGCTTCCATGGGTCAGCTCCAGGGAGCGTGTGAGGCTTTTATCTTTATAGTGCCTGAGCCGGAAGACCCTCGGGGCGCCGAAGCTTACGGACCCGATGACGGGGTTGGGGCCTAGTTCCTTTTCATTATCCCTGTGCCAGCCCATACTATCCTGCTGATCCCTGTATTGATTGAGCAGGGCGCTGTTGAAAACAGCAGGGGAGACTCCTTCGATGCGGCGTTTAATTTCCAGCAGGGTATGGGTCCAATGAATGGGTAACAGGGTGATGCCGGAGTAGCTGTATGTTTTACCGGAGTCGCCGTACCAGGCGGTTAACCGTGGCTGTAGGACGGTCTTCCCGAATATTTTGATGGGTTCCTGTTTCCAGGCGATCTCTTCGGAGAGCCGGGATAAATAAAGATCGCTCTCCTCCAAAGAGAAGAAGTTCGGAATAAACAGGACTTCTCCGTCTTTGGGAAGAATGGGGGCGGGTGGCTGGTCCTTCATGCAATGTCCGCAGGGACGATACCCGGCCAGCCTGGCTTCGGCCTCCGATTCGAAGAACACCCTGTTTTCCGCTTTCATCCGTTTGCCCGATGAACAGGAGAGGGTACCGTATATTTTCAAGATCTTATTGCCTCCGAACCGGATCTTGCCGGCGCGGATCAGGGAGCGGATATTTGGGTGCGTGGCGTGATGGATCATGGGTTACGTTAGTGCATCGTGAAAAATAATACCGAGGGTATGGCGATGACCCCTGTGTAAGGGGCTTACTCCATGGCGCATATTGACCCGGTAATAGCCTTTGGCGCCTTTTACGGGACGGAAGTTGGTGGTGAACAGCAACAGATCGCCCTGCCGGGGCTGCAGGACATTGGCCTTGGATTGGGCCCTGGGGGTCTGCTCCGTCAGTACAAACTCTCCCCCGCTATAATCTTCCTCCGGCTCATTGAGGAATAGTACCAACTGGATGGGAAACCAGCTATCACCATACAGGTCCTGGTGAAGGGTATTGAACCCACCTATGCCATACTTCAGGATAAGAACGGTCGGTTTGGTTTGTCCATTCGCGCGACACTGTTGCAAAAAATGTTCATGGGTAGCCGGGAATCTCGTATCGATGTTCAGAACTTCCATCCACTTATTGGCAATGGGAGCGAGATAGGGATATACGGTTTGCCGGATATTGCCGATGAGATCGGGCAGGGGGTATTGAAAATATTTGTATTCTCCCAGGCCAAAACGATAGCGCTCCATGGTAATCGTTTTTCGATAGGTGTCGTCGGCGTTATAGGATTCGATCAGGCTTTGGCATTCTTTGCTGTACAGGGTATCAGGGATGATAGCGTACCCCTGTTGATGCATGTTTTCGGCTACCTGATCCCAGTTCTTTTCTTTGAGACGTTCGATGATCGGTTTCATACGGCAAAGCTACTTCTGCCCGGAAGCCGGCGCAACCCGAATCTTGCTTGAATTTTGCAACAATTCTTAAACTTGTGTGGTTTTAAACTAACCTGCAGGGAATATCATCATCTTCCGATAAATAATAAATTGCGCATAACCGGTGATAACCATCAGCGATAATTAATTTTGAATTATGCCTCACCAACAAAATCGGGGACATTTTATCACCTTTTTTTACTTTTTGCAGATTTTCCCGGACATGTATATTTTCTTTACTCAATAAGGGCAGCTCGCTGGCCCTCAAAATATCTTTTGCCTTCTTAAAAACCGTTTTAGCTGCTTTCAATTTTTCTACCGTATCATTTTTCTCCGGTTCATTAAAAAGCAGTTCTAAATAGTCGGCAGAGGCCGGAAAATCATGTTTTTGCGGCTCCTTGAACCAAAATTTACCCATATATAAATTATTTATATTAAGTTAGATAAAATTATTGACTACAAGAATATTGTTCTGATTGAAGACCGAATAAAGGAAATGACAACTCTTTTGAAAAGCGATGGCGGCATATTATAAGTCGTAAAAAATTTAATGGCTCGTCTGATGCTTACAGTCCCGGCCGATCTGCGGCAGCCTTGCCGAAGTTGCGGTCAGGGCTGCTGCCCATCGTGATTTTCAGGAGCCCTCCCTGTATGATATCCTTGTGGGTGATATAGCTTTTGCGATAAGGCTTCCCGTTCAGTACTATGGAGCGGATATAGATATTGGACGCGCTATTGTTGACAGTCTCCACGATGAATTGTTTATTCCCCGGCAATTGAATAGCGGCTTTGTTGAAGAGGGGGCTACCCAGGACATAGATGCCGCCGGCCGGTTGCACCGGGTAGAAACCCAACGCGGAGAAAACATACCAGGCGGACATGGCGCCGCAGTCCTCGTTTCCGGCAAGCCCATCCGGCTGGTCGGTATAAAATTCTTTCAGGATCCGGCGGACTTTTTCCGCAGTTTTCCAGGGATAGCCGGCGAAAGAATATAAATAGGAAATATGATGACTGGGCTCATCGCCATGTGCATACATCCCGATCAGTCCTGAAATATCGGGGGAGGCCTGGGCGCCCATATCTCCTGAAACGAGGAAGAGGCTATCCAGTTTTATCGTAAAAGCGCTGTCTCCTCCCAGTTCCCGAATCAGTCCATGGGGGTCCTGCGGCGCCAGCCAGGTATATTGCCACCCATTGCCTTCCGTAAAATCCCCGTTCTCATGGATGGATTGAATAGGATCATAGGGCGTCTTCCAGGATCCATCGCTTAGCCTGGGGCGGACGAAACGAATGGTCGAATCGAAATAGTTTTTATAATAGAGAGATCTTTTTGTGTAATAGGCGTAGTCTTCTTTATTGCCCCGTCTTTTGGCCATCTGTGCGATACACCAGTCATCGATGGCATATTCTTCCGCTTTGGAAACGGACTCGTGCTCTTTGTCCGCCGGAATATAACCCCGTTCTTTCACATAATTGAGGCCCAGGTCATCCCGCATGGAGCTGGCTTTTACGGCCTGGTATGCGAGGTCGGCGTCAAATCCGGTAAACCCTTTGAGCCAGGCGTCGGCTACCAGGGGGACGGCATGATAGCCGACCATACAATCGGTCTCGTTGCCCATGAGGGGCCAGATCGGTAATTTGCCCTGCTGCTGGTAAATAGCCAATAGGGAATGAATAATGGAGTTGATCTTATCCGGGTGCAGGATAGTGCTCAGGGGAGCGCAGGACCGGTAGATATCCCAGAGAGAAAAGATGGAGTAGTTGTCGAATCCCGGGTTCGTATATACCTTCTTATCAGTCCCACGATAGGTTCCGTCGTGGTCATTGAACAGGGCCGGAGCGATCATGGTATGATAATAGGCGGTATAAAAGACGGTTTTTGTGATGGTGTCCGGGGTTTCGATCTTTATTTTGCTCAATTCTTTGTTCCATTTCTCCGTCGATTGGGCGACGACTTTCCCGAAATCCCAACCCGGAATTTCGGCTTCGATATTGGCGATGGCCTGTTCGCTGCTTACGGGGGAGATGCCTATTTTAAGCATTACTTCTCCCGGGGTTTTGTCGAAGGAAAGGAGGCCTTTGAGGTTGGCGGATTCTCCGGCGCTGGTAGTCAGGCGCAGGCTGTCGTCATAGAGGGCGAAATCTTTCAGGCCGGCAGAGACGCGGATGGCAAAATACAAACGCCTGTCTTTCGCCCATCCTTTCGAATGACGGAAGCCTACCAGCGTACTGTCATTCAGTTTTTTCAGGTAGCCGGTCGTTTTAGGGTTTTCCCATTTGCTGTAGATCCCTTGTTTCAGATCGATCAGGATATGGCTTTCTCCCGGTTGAAGGAAACTGTATTTATGGAATGCGACCCTTTCCGAAGCGGTCAGCTCGACTTTTACCGGGTAGTCGTCCAGGATGAGTGAGTAATAGGCCGGGCTTACCTTTTCCTTCTCATGGGTATAATGGGAAGCGACGACTTTATCGGGGTTGGCTTCCCCACCGGGGGCTGTCTTTACAGGGCCTGCATAGGGCATGACCAGGATATCTCCCAGGTCGGCGATGCCGGTGCCGCTAAGATGTGTCTGGGAAAATCCAATGACTATACTGTCGGAATAATGATATCCGGAGCACCAGTCCCAGCCTTGCACGCTATTTTCCGGGCCAGCTTGTACGGCGCCAAAAGGCACGCTGGCTCCTATAAAAGTATGTCCGTGGCCGCCCGTACCGATATAAGGATTTACGTAATCAGCGGGGGAAGGCTGCTTTTGGGAAAAGGCGGCCGAAGTTAGAGTGAGCAGCAGTACGGGGAGGCAGATATTTATATTATATTGTATGTTCATGTTAAAATGGAAAGGGCGAAGTTATGAAAAAATCAATGCTTCTTTTTGCCGGGCTGCTATTGGCAGCCTGCTTACAGGCGCAGATAACACATCGGGACCTGCTGCAGAAATTCTCCCGTGAGCAACTGGCCGGGGCGCTCCTTCCAAAAGCTCAATTCAGGCCATTTCCCCAAACACCCAACGAATGGAAAAAGCTTCTGCCGGACAGTCTTATTCAACAACTGATCCATGGCGGCGAGTCGGCTTTAAAAAAAGAGTTTAAAAATATTCCGGCGACGGTGATGCTGGAATTTGTGCGGACCGGCAACCGGACTGATTTTGAGAATCTTTCTTTTGGAAAACGGGTTGAATTATGGAATCTGGTACTGGCGGAATCGGTGGAAGGAAAGGGGCGTTTTGTCGATCACATCGTGGATGGGATCTGGTCCATCTGCGAGGAAAGTTTCTGGGGAGTCAGCGCTCACCTGGGGGCGCAAAAAGCCGGCGCCGGTTTGCCGGATGTGGAAGACCCGATCGTGGACCTGTTTGCTGCAGAGACAGCGGCTGTGCTGGCCTGGACGGATTATTTTATCGGACCGCAACTGGAGAAAGTATCGGGGTTGGTGAGACCGCGTATCCGGTATGAGATCGACCGTCGGATCCTGCAGCCCATGGCGACGAAGAAATTTGGCTGGGCGGGTGGCGGTAATCCGGAAGCCAAGCTGAATAACTGGGCTCCCTGGATCATCTCCAATTACCTTACGGCGGTCTTGCTGATGGAAGATAAGGAAGATGAGCGGGTGGCCGACGTTAGCCGGGGGATCAAAGTGATCGACCAGTACATCGATGGGTTGGGGGAGGATGGCGGTTGTGAGGAAGGCCCCACGTATTGGACGGCAGCCGGCGGTTGCGTCTATGATGCGCTGAATCTGTTGTATGATGCCACGGGGGGGAAACTGAATGTCTATCACGAACCTTTTATTCAAAAAATGGGGGCTTATATTTATAAGACCCATATAGCGGGTAAGTATTTCATCAATGTGGCCGATGCCCATCCTGAATTTATTCCCGATGGGCTGATGCTGTATCGTTTTGGAAAGGACATGAATGATCCGGTCATGATGCAATTCGGGAGCTGGAGCTGGCATGTATTGGCGGGGGAACGGGTGACGATGGAAATTTTTCACCGTACGCGCAGCTTATACAACTTCACTGCGCTCGGCGCCTGTGCCGCTTATCCGGCAAAGGAGGCCGGAGTCTCGCAGATCTGGCTCTCCGATGTGCAGCTAATGGCTGCCCGGTCGGCAAATGGGCTCTTTGTGGCCTCGCATGGAGGCAATAACGGGGAAAGTCATAATCATAATGATGTGGGCGATTTCATGGTCTATGCGAATGGCTATCCGTTGATCATCGATGTCGGATCGGGAACTTATACGGCCCGTACTTTTTCTAAGGATCGTTACAGTCTATGGTTCAATACTTCGCCGTATCACAATTTACCTACGATCAAGGGGGTGGAGCAGGGGGCCGGCCCTGTGTTTGCCGCCAGTGCCGTGAAATATCTTGATGGCCGGCTGAGCATGAATATTGCCGGAGCCTATCCTGCCGGGGCCGGGGTGACCAGCTGGCAACGGACGGTTGGCCTTTCTAAAAGCAAAGTGGTGGAAGTCGCCGATCATTATAAAGGGGAGACGCGTTTCAGGGATGTTGTGCAAAGTTTTATGACGGTGGATTCGACTGATATAGGGCATCCAGGGCGAATCGTTTTTATACTGCCCGGTGGCGGCCAGGCCTATCTGGATTATGACCCCAAGGTATGGACGGTCCGGAAGGAGAAGATAGCGCTGACGACGCCTGAGGATCAGGGGCTGAAGGCTTCCTGGGAGGGGGCGGCTATCTGGAGGATCCTGCTGACGGGGCAGGGGGAGGAGAAGGAGGTGGAGACCCGGTATGAAATTGGATTGCTGGCTCCGGGGAAATAGGGGGGATCGCATTCCGCTGAGTGAGGAGAATGGCAAAATTTAATAATGAAAATAAATTCATTTTAGTATCTTTGTATTATGAGGGTGAAGGACGATCAGAAAACAGATCTGTTTTATGCCAGTACGCTGACACTGGTGGCCCAGGTGGGGTTGGTGGGATTGACGATTCCGTTAATTGCGAAGCAATCCAAGGTGGCGACGGGAACCCTTTATATTTATTTTAAAAACAAAGAGCAACTGATCCTGTCTTTATTTAAAGAGATAAAAAAGCGTTTCCAATCAAGGATGTTCGCCGACTATGATCCCCGTATGCCTGTTAAAGACACCCTCCGGAAAATGTGGGGAAACAGTTTAACGTATGCTGTTTCCAATTATGAAGAACAAATTTTTTTGCAGCAGTTTAATATTTCTCCTTACCGTAAGGAAAAAGAAACCGCGGCCTATTCCTATCGGGCAATGAAGCCTTTATTAGAGACCCTCGCCAATGGTCAGCAACAGGGCCTGATAAAAGAGGATAAAGAAAACCTGACCCTGCCACTACTATTCGGTTTCGTTAATCAATTGGCGTCGGTCATCCATGAAAATCCAGCGATGCTTACAAAAAGTTTGGTCGATAAGACGTTCCGGTATTTCTGGGATGCGATCAGCCGGTGATCCTTTTTTTTACCTCAATAATGAAAATATTTTCATTTTAAAAATAAAACGAGTATGAAACAGATTACCGATTGTGTTTATCAGATCCCTTTAGGGGTAGTAAATGTGTTTGTGGTGGAGGATGAGGGATTGACCCTCATCGATACGGGGTTTAAGGGGAGCGCTGACAAAATCTTTGCCGCTCTTAAGAAGGGAGGAAAGGATCCGGGGGATATCCGACGGATTATCCTGACTCATGCCCATTCGGATCATTCCGGTAGTGTGGCGGAAATCAAAAAGAGGTTGAATGTACCTGTATGGGCGCATGTGGAAGACGCCGGGCTGATCGAACAGGGGATTGCCGGCCGACAGCCCATGGATCTTTCTCCGGGGATCATTAACTGGCTGGTCTACCACCTCGTCATTAAGGGGGCTGGTAATACTATTGAGGCGGTTCGTGTCGACCGGCAGCTACGTGATCATGAAGGGCTGCCCATTGCAGGGGGGATACAGGTCATTCATACGCCGGGGCATAGCGCCGGGCATATAGCGCTCCATGTAAAGAATGAAGGGTTGCTGATCGCGGCGGACATTTGTGCGAATGGTGGCGGGCTGGGACTGAGCACCGTCTATGAAGACACGGTGTTGGGGGTGAAGAGTATTCTGAAGGCGGCTTCGTTTGATTTTGATATCGCTTTGTTTGGACATGGGGGGCCGCTGGTGGGGGAGGCGAATAGGAAGTTAAGGAAGAAATTTGGGGGATGGGGGAAAGATACACTTGACCGGTAACCCAATATACGGCAGGTTTCGTGATAACCTACCGGAATTTTAACATGCCAATGGTCATTAAATTTTTCGGTTCAGAAGTTTCAACCAATTGCCTCTATCATATCCAGTTTAATTATTCCCCAGAATTTACCTCTCAAACATTCTGGGCCAAAATCATCATCCGCGCTTGTGAAAAAGGTAAAATTAGACCTGATTGCGATCTCATCGTGGATGAACGGGTAACGCTCCCTGTGCAAGTCAATCATTTGTTGAAGAGAATACTTTTCCAGCAATTCATGTAGATCCCAAAAATCTTTCTTTCGGGCGCCGCGCTGGACGATATCCATTTTCATGGCAATTATCTCTTCCAGAGTAGCCATCCGGACTCGCTCAATTATTAATGCAGGACGAATGAAGGTGTCGGTGTAATACAGATCAAGCTTGACAGCCTCCTGCTCCGAATTTCCGATAAAACAGGATCTTCCCATACCAATTGTCCCTTTAACCGGTATGGAAACATATGGGAACGTAGCGGACAAATAATCATCTATTGCATCAAAATCAATCGATCCATAGGGGGCATCCGTAAACAAATCTATGTCCACCGATACCTTATCACGAGTCGTGATAATTTTTCTTATCCAAAGTAAATCGTTATCAAAAGTGTATTTTTACTATCACAGACAATCAATCATTTACCTATTCTACTTTATATTACAGCTTTTCATAACGATAGGATAAGCTATTTAGTGAAATTCTTTAACCAAACCTTGAGTTGGGAGTCCTTTTCCCACGTTCCTTCGGTGCCCAGATTGGGAATGACGCTAATGTGCGCAGCTTCCCCCCGCTTGTAAAAGATGCATATCCATCCTGTGCCTGGATATAACCCAAGACTATCAATTCATATTTAAATATTTCGGATTGTTATTCCTTGTTTTTATTTCTGCCCTTATTTTGTTACAAAATAATGACAAAACAGGGCTTATTTTGTTGCAAAAATGATGTAAATTTGCCCTTATTCTGTTACATTTACTGCGAGCTTTATTATTATTATGGCCTTTAAAAGAAGTATTGAAAATCATCTTAATCGCTGGAAATTAAGTGCCGCGCGTAAGCCGCTTATTATAAGAGGCGCACGTCAGGTTGGCAAAACCACATTGATACGTGATTTTGCCGGAACGTATACACACGTTATTGTGCTCAATCTGGAGAAACCAGCCGACCGCCGTTATTTTGATGATTTTGATGATGTTCAAACCATTTTTGAAGCTTTATTTTTAGCACATAGTATTCCTTCATCAGCTACCTCAAATACCCTTTTATTCATCGATGAAATACAAGAGAGCCCTAAAGCCATCCAGCTATTGCGTTATTTTTATGAAGAAATACCAGCGCTTCATGTCATCAGTGCAGGTTCATTATTGGAATTTGCCATGCAGAAAGTGCATAGCTTTCCGGTAGGCAGGGTGGAATTTTTATATCTCCACCCGCTGAATTTCCAGGAATATCTGGAGGCCATCGGAAAACAAGCGTTGCTAAAACAATTGCAGCAGGTCCCGGTAAAAGCCTTTGCACATCAAACCTTAATGGATGCCTTTCATCGCTATGCGATTATTGGCGGTATGCCTGAAGTAATAAAAACGGACGTTGAGAAACATAGCCTTTCAGATTTGTCAGTTATTTATGAAAGCATTTGGGGTACCTATAAAAACGATGTAGAAAAATATACGTCCAACGACACGGAAAGGAAAATCATTAAACATTTAATGGATACTGCACCGCTGTACCTGGACGAACGCATAAAGTTTCAGGGCTTTGGAAATTCCAACTACCGGTCAAGAGAGGTTGGAGAAGCATTCAGAACTCTTGACGATGCGAAGATCGTGCGTTTGATCTACCCTACCACAGACATGCACCCGCCATTGAAGGCCGATTTAAAGAAAGCACCGCGTTTACAGTTCCTTGATACCGGCCTGGTCAATTACTCCCTGGGCATCCAGGCAGAAATGCTCGCTATGGATGATTTGAACAGTGCTTACAAAGGGGCGGTTATACCCCACTTGGTAACACAGGAACTGATATCCCTCCAAAGTATTTCAGCACACACACCAAATTTTTGGGTAAGAGAAAAAGCCCAGTCCAATGCAGAAGTTGATTTGCTGTACACTTATAACAAGTTGGTTATTCCTATAGAAATAAAATCAGGCAGTACAGGTTCTTTAAAGTCGCTTCATCAGTTTATTGAGGCCGCAGACCATCCATACGCCATCCGGATGTATGCAGGTGCCTTGAAGGTAGAGAAAGCTGTTACTCCAAATAAAAAACCATATTTGTTAATGAATTTACCTTATTATGCTGGCACAGCACTGCTCCAATATATTGAATGGTTTGTGCAACAGAAAATTTAATGTATTGATCGATGGTCAAAAGTAGAATGGATGTTCTGAGGAACGAGACCACCCTTTTCCGGCGTAAGAGTAAGGAAGCGTTCGCCAACATCGGTATTGTAATTAACTATGGAATGTTTCTCCATATACGTTACTACTCCGTTTTGCCAAAATCCCTGATAATCCGAAATGCGTGCTTCGGAGTAGCTGGTTTCCCTCAGATTAGCTTTACTTGCTTTAACAAGGGACTTAATGTCTTGCTCTAAATCCATATGTGATCTCACCAACAAAAAAATTATAAAAATGTTATCACAACAATATTATCACAAGTAGTTGATGATTTACAAATGTTTACCTACCATAAAGAGGCGTGACTTTGGATAACGATTTACTTTGGATAAGATACCCGGTGCCCCAACTGCAGGCTGAGTGAAGTCCCACCAACCAGGCGGAATGGGGCAAAAAGTGTATGCCCCATTAACTGATCCAATACAGTTCGGAGCAAAGGAGTAACCGTATTCCAATGGAGTTTATCAGGCATCTTTCAGACTGTTCCTTTGATTTTTTAAAATTTGATCGATTGTTTCCTGCCCATAAAACCGGGTGATTTCATCTTTTTCCTGCTAAGGTGGCTGTGTTGCCCTGGACGGTGAATGAGGAGGTGGATATGAAAGCCATGGGTGATCTGGGTGTGGATGGGATCATTTCGGATTATCCTGACAGGCTGGTGAAGCTGTTTGGGAGTTATCAGTAAATCGATAAAAAGGAGTTGCTATCGAAAAGATGGCAGCTCCTTTTTTAGCCAAGTATCTTCGAGACAAAATTCGAATGTAGGCTGATCTTCATAAAAGCCGTTAATCCCAAAATAATCCCTATCAGGCTCACGCCCGAGGCAAAATAGAGCAGCCATTTCTTTTGGGTGAGGGAGGTGATGCCGAACATAGCGATGGAGATCGTGAGTAAGGCTTCCGTCATATCGAATTGATCGTCGAAAAGATTGATATCGTCATATTCTTTTTGATAGCCCTCCGCCTGGATCTCGATTTCTCCTTTTTCTTTTTATACCGGGCGATCGAGGGCTACTCTGGAGTTAATGGTGCTTTCCCCTGCCTGGTCCAGGGGTTCCTGCATGGTTTCGACGAGATCTGTCATAAGATGAAAATTGGTTTACGCTGTGGTACAAAAAATGGAGAAATATATGACAGTTCAGCAGGATTATACTGGGAATTTAAGGGATCAACAGTTGATATCTGTTCGACTAAGGGTTAAGGAACTTCGTTCTACTTAAAATCTCCTGTGCCTTCTTCAACTTTTCCGGAAAGGGGTTTTCTTCGGCAGGTAAAAAAGTGTTCGTAACCACTACGACAGGAGGAATCTTTTTTTTACGTTTTTTGCTTATTGCAGTATGCTTTTTTGTGATTGGCATATATCAAAGTTAATAAATTCTTTTAATAATATAGCCAAGAAATTTCAGGTTGGCTTTGGGCTCAAAAGGAAGCTCTGTATAGTTTTCTCCCTCTTTTATGAGTACGTTTATTGTAAACTCTTTACTGAAGCTGGCATAATAGGTCCGAAGTATCCTGGTATAAAGTTTAGTTCGTTCCTGGGTACTGCCGGTAAAGAAAATCTCCATATTTGGAAACCTCGAAGTGAAATCTATCAGAATGTGGACGATTGTAGACAATACCCTGACAATATCTCCATTATTGGAGTTGGCTTTGTCATCTATTGAGCCATCGGGTAAAATATCTCCAAAGCCCATATTGACAATATTCCGGATGCCGGTATGAGTAAATACTACTTCTTTATTAATCCTTTTTTTCCCAATGCTGGTAAATATATACCGACTGGCTTGAGTACGATCATACGGATAGTACGGATTATCTTTCATAGATTAAGGTTCTACAGTTAAAATAAAAACTTTATGACGCACAAAAATACTAAATAAATTAGCGGGTAAAAGTTGAAATATTTAGAGGCGCCTTTTTTGTAAATCGATGAAAGGTTTGTCGGTGACTGGCTTCTTGCTTACTTTGGCTGCTTATTTAAAAAATAGTTACATGAGCGTAAATAAGCAACTCGGAATAGCCATGATCCTATGCTTTGGAGTTATCGGAACCTTTGCAGGAACCGGTGGGCTTGTGGCGTCTAGCAGCGGTGGGCCTTTAGTTGCCGTCGGCGGGCCCGGAACTCCGGCCGATCTCCTGCCGGAAAGGATCTCCCAGTATGAAGAAGATATCGATGGGCTGAACAAGGTCTATATTTTCAAGGATAGCCCGGAATATTATGAAAGGTTACGGGCCTACAATAAAGCGGCCCTGGCGGGCTTGCAGTCATTGTCTTTTGGGTCTTTGAGCATTTCCGACCAGGTGGATTACCTTCTCCTGCAGCGTACTATTCGTCATTCGCTGAAAGAGCTGGATCAGGCGCAAAAAATATATGAGCAGGTAAAATTCGCTATCCCCTTTGCGCAGAAGCTTATGGACCTCCAGGTCAAACGGCGCCGGGGGAATATCCCCGATGGAGCTGCTACGGCGAAAATACTGGATAGCGTGAAAAACGATATAAAGGATGCCCGGCAGCAACTGGAAAAACAGCCGGCCTTGTCCAGGACCCTCCTCAAAAAGATCATCGACATAACAGCCAGTGTACGCAGTGGGCTGGAGAGTACCTATACCTTTTATGACGGCTATGATCCGGCCTATACCTGGTGGGTGAAAAAACCGTACCAGGTGGCCGACTCCCTTCTGTCGGCATACGGGCAGGGGCTTCAGACGAAACTGGCGGGGGATAACAGGGGGATCAATCCTATCGGGGAAGATAAATTAAAGGAGCTGCTGGAATATGAAATGATCCCTTATGGTCCCCAGGACCTGGTAGATATCGCCAACCGGCAATTTGCCTGGTGTGAAAAGGAAATGAAGAAAGCTTCTGCGGAACTGGGATTCGGCGATGACTGGAAAAAAGCTTTGGACCAGGTGAAACAGCATTATGTGGAACCGGGCAGGCAACCGGCGCTGATCGGCCAACTGGCGGAAGAGGCCATTCATTTTGTGGAAAGTAACGACCTGGTGACGGTGCCTGAGCTGGCCAAGGAATCCTGGCGCATGTATATGCTGACGCCGGAAGAACAACGCTTCGCTCCTTTCTTTCTGGGCGGAGAGTCCATCCTGATAGCTTATCCCACGGAAGATATGGAGGAGGGGACCAAAGTAATGAGCATGCGCAGTAATAATTATGGCTTTGCCCATGCCACCGTCTTTCATGAGCTGATCCCCGGGCATAACCTGCAAGGCTTTATGAACAGGCGGTACAAACCTTACCGGTATCTGTTCGATACTCCTTTCTCCGTCGAGGGATGGGCCTTGTACTGGGAAATGCTGTTATGGGACAAGGGCTTCCATGACACACCGGAGAAAAAGATCGGTGCGCTGTTCTGGAGGATGCATCGTTGCGCCCGTATTATTTTCTCGTTGAATTATCACCTGGGTAAATGGACGCCGGAGCAATGTATCGATTTCCTGGTGGAGAAGGTAGGGCACGAAAGATTCAGCGCGGAATCCGAGGTGCGACGTTCTTTCGCGGGTAATTACGGACCTTTATACCAGATCGCTTATATGCTGGGTGGGCTGCAGTTGAGGGCATTACATCATGAGTGGGTGGACTCCAAAAAAATGTCTGACAAGCAGTTTCACGACGCTTTTCTCCAGGAGAATACGATCCCCATCGAAATGTTCCGGGCGACCCTCAGCGTGCAAAAGCTGAGTACGGGCTATACTACCCAGTGGCGGTTTGCAGATGAGCTTAACTAGCGAAGCGATCGAAGTAACTAGCTGGCCTTCTTTTTCCGGGTTGGGATCGCCGTGATATAGCCATAGAATGAAATAGCCTGTCTGTTGGTGCTGGTGACCTGCAGGGTTGCATATCCGTTTTCAGAAATGCTGAGAGACATTTGCTGGACATCCCGGTAATCTTTGGGTTTGATCTGGACATCCCAGCCTCCCTTTTTGCGGGCTTCCACCGTGTAATCAAAATCTTTCGAGGTGAACTGGATGCCACCCTGGGAAGGGTCGATCGGGGCGGTATAGGCGCGCCCGAAATAGGGCAGGTAGCTGACTATCTGGTCTTTGGTCACTTTCAGATCGTAGTCCGAGGTTAGTTGCCGGGTGCGGCCACTCATAGGCATCGCGGATTGAGCTTTAAAAACAAAATTTTGCGAATCTACCAGGTTTTTGATCCCGGCCGCTTTTTCAGCCTGCTTGTCTGCTTTGGTGGACTGGGCGTAAAGAAGGGTGGACTGGCTGAGAAGAGCCAGTATGAAAAAAAAGAAAGTTTTTTTTAGGAGGTTTTTCGGCATTTTCATGATTTTGATGGTTAATGGTTGATATTCCGGAAGACTTATATAATAAATTTAAGTAATTGCTTTGGACATGAAAAAAAGGATTTTGCAGTTTGGCGCCGGTTTAATTTTTTCTGTGTTATGGTCTTCTGCTTCTACGGCTACAAAAATAGGGTTACAGGCTCCCCAGCCTTTTGTGCTCAGTGTTACCCGTTTCTTTCTGGCGGGCTTGCCTCTTTTGCAGAATAGCTCGGCTACTCCCGGCGGGTTGCTGATCCTGGTCATCAGTATGCTGGCTTTTTCTTTGTCCTGTATTCGGCTTTCTGATTGCGAATGTTCTCATGCATGAGCCGATCGGGATCTACACGGTTATCGGGATGGGGTTGGTGATCGCCGGTCTTTATATCGTACAGCGGAAAAAGAATGCCGGAGCTACCCCGAACCTGGCGGAGCCGCAGGGTCAGGATAGGGTTAGCCCCAGGGAGTCGTAAAGATTTTTCTCTCCTTTGCCTGTTACCAGGAGGGCCCTGGAGTGGTTGATTTTTCGTATCCAATCTTCTTTCAGTAGGGTTGTCAGCAGGGCTGCGCCCAGGGAGCCCGCCAGATGAGGTCGCCTTTCGCTCCAGTCGAGACATTGCCGGGAGAAAATCCTTCTTTGGGTCTTTAATTCAGCAACATCGATCTTCAGCCGGAGGAACCATTGAAGGCCGGGCGAGGTGACTTTGTATCCGGCGGCAGCCACCTTGTTTGCTTCCGGTGTGATCAGCCGGTTCTTGACCAGTTTATCGGTGATGGCTACTCCTATCTTACCGGCCAGGTGATCATAACAGCTTCGGCAGTATTTGATGTGACCATTGTGGAGGAAACTTTCGGTCTTTTCGGTTTTCTCTGAGGGCAGCAGGTTGGCGATCGCTTCGATGGCATAGGCTACTTCCCGGGAAGCGAGTTGGTAATAACGATGTCTTCCCTGGTGCTGAACTGTTAGCAGGGCAGCCTGCATTAATTTATTCAGGTGCATGCTGGCGCTCTGCGGCGATACTTCTGCCATCAGCGATAGTTCCGTAGCGGTGAATGCCCTGCCATCCAATAAGTTCCATAACATTTTGGCCCGGGCAGGTTCCCCGATCAGGGAGGCCAGTTGGCTGAATTGTTCTTCTACCCCCATAGTTCAATTTTGAGTGAAATATGTGGGTTAAAGATAGTGGATTTACCCGGTGGCAGAAACGGGCAATTTTGGGGGAATTAATCTTGTTGGAAGGGGTTGGGTTTCAATACATAATGGATTTTTTTAATAAAAAAGCCGGGTGGGATATACTTTTATTACCTGAAAGCCGTTTTAAGCGGGCAAAAAAGTAAAAACATACCCTCATGAAAAAGACCATTGTTTCCATTGTCCTGTGTATGGCTATCGCTGCTACTCAGGCGAGTCCTTCCAACAAGTACGTAACTAATGAAGGTTCTCCCGCAAAAAAGAGCGCCCCGGTTGTACGTAACATTCTTTCCACTAAATTGCCTGCCAAGCTTTTAACAACTATAAAAAAGAGCTACAAAGATTACTGGATCACTGCTCTTTACAAAGAAGTATCTAACGGGAAAGTCTCCTATCATATTACCGTAGAGAATGCGGACAAGATAGTTACGCTTAGCGCAAATCCTGCCACTAAATGGTCGGTTACGCGCACGGTAGCAAAAGACCTGGAAGCCTCCTAGCGTTTCCGGTTTTAACTACAGCGGCCGTGGACCCTGCGGCGGCACGACATAATCATTTTAATAGTAGCGGCAATACTGAATTCAGTGTTGCCGTTTTTTTTTGATTGTTATTTGGAGCCGGCCGAGCGGAGAAAGTCCTGGGCCCCGGTAGTTCCCCCTGAAATCAAAAAGAAACAGAGAAGAATGGAGATTTGAGTGGGCATCTTCAAATTTAAACTATTGAAGGATTGTTGGAAATACGGGTTTATATTTAATCTATGAAACAATTTATTGCCCATATTACGCTGCTGGTGAAAGACTATGACGAAGCCATCGAATTTTATACCGGAAAGCTTCGGTTCCGGTTGGTTGAAGATACCGTTCTGAGCGCTACCAAGAGATGGGTGTTAGTGGCGCCGCCGGGTTCGGAAGGCTGTTGTCTGCTGCTGGCAAAGGCGGATAACGAAGAACAAAGATTAAGTATTGGCCATCAGGCGGGAGGGCGTGTTTTCCTGTTCCTGTATACGGATGATTTTCAGCGGGACTACCAGGACATGCAGGATCGGGGAATTACTTTTGTGCGGGGCCCGGTGGTGGAGGCTTATGGGACGGTGGCGGTTTTTGCGGACCTGTATGGGAATTGCTGGGATTTGTTGGAGCCGGTGAAGGCGACGGCCGGGAAATAAAATTAATTGTTAGAGAATGGACAAGCAGGGTGCAACGGAATTCGATGCAGTGGTGGTGGGCTCCGGCCCGAACGGGCTGGCGGCTGCAATCACCTTACAACAGCAGGGGCTTTCCGTGCTGTTGCTGGAAGCAAAAGACCGTATCGGAGGGGGGCTGCGGTCGGCGGAACTGACGCTGCCGGGGTATGTGCATGATATTTGTTCGGCGATACATCCTTTGGCGGTGGGCTCTCCTTTTTTCAGCAAGCTGCCGTTGGAGGAACATGGGTTGGAGTATATCTACCCGGGTGTTGCGGCAGCTCATCCTTTCGATGGTGGAGAGGCGGCTATCCTGGGAGGGTCGGTGGAGGAGACGGCCAGGTTGCTGGGTGATGATGAAGCCACTTACCTGGAATTAATGGGCCCGCTGGTAAAGGATTGGCCGCTGATAGCCCCGGATGTTCTGGGGCCGTTACATTTTCCTGACTATCCTTTGGCGATGGGCAGGTTTGGTTTGAAGGCATTTACTTCTGCCGGGTTTCTTGCCCGGCGTTTTCATACGAAAGAATTGAGGGGATTGTGGGCGGGTATGGCAGCGCACTCGATCTTACCCTTATCGCATGTTCCTGGTTCGGCGGTTGCCCTGGTATTGATGATAGCGGGGCACCGGAAAGGATGGCCGCTGTCCAGGGGGGGATCGGTGTCGATAGCGAATGCGCTGGCGGCTTATTTTATTTCGCTGGGAGGAAAGATCGAAGTGAATACCGAGGTGCGATCTTTTGAACAATTACCTTCTTCCCGGGCAGTATTGATGGATCTCACCCCGAGGCAATTATTGCGGATCGGAGGGCATCGCTGGTCTTCCCTGTATAGGTGGCAACTAGAAAGGTATCGCTATGGGGCCGGTGTTTTTAAGGTCGACTGGGCTCTCGATGCGCCCATCCCTTTTACAGCGGAGGGCTGCAGGAAGGCGGGTACGGTGCATATCGGCAATACGCTGGAAGAAATTGCGGAAGGGGAGTTGCTTACCTGGAAGGGGGGGTATCCGGATAAACCATTTGTGTTATTAGCGCAGCAGAGTGTATTTGATCCTTCCCGGGCTCCGTTGGGGAAGCATACGGCATGGGCGTATTGTCATGTGCCGAATGGCTCCGGGCGGGATAGGTCGGATATTATAGAGCGGCAGGTGGAGCGGTACGCCCCCGGTTTCAGGGATCAGATCCTGGCAAGGCATGTGATGGGCACCCGGGAATTGGAGGAATATAATGCTAATTACATAGGAGGAGATATCAATGGGGGAATAATTGATTGGCGGCAAATTTTTACCCGGCCTGCTTTGCGATGGTCTCCTTACGGGACTTCGGGAAAAGGTATTTATATTTGTTCTTCGTCTACACCACCAGGTGGGGGCGTACATGGCATGTGCGGCTATCATGCTGCGCGGCGTGCTTTAAAAGAAGTATTTAAAATATCGCTATCATAATGGGAGTTATTAATAAGTTTAAGCTTCAGGGATGAACGGATTAAACTTATGTGATCATTCTTCAAACTGCAGTGTGATTGCAGGAAGGATGCTCAATTTTGTTACAGCCACCCAGCCCTTTCCCGGTACTCTGGTCAGCAGCGAATTTCTTATTAGAAGCGGCATCAAAGATTAAAAGGTGCAGCGTTAACCAATAAGCCTGTCTATTTATGATCACCCGGCGCAAAGACATTGCTACGTTTGAGGAGACCCGACGATTCATTGAAAAAAACTTTACCAGGGATATTCCGGTGGAATTGATTTGCAAGGAATTCGGTCTCAATCGTACTAAGTTACAAGAGGGGTTTAATCAATTATTCGGGATTTCGGTGCATGCGTTCATTTCGCAGGAACGTATGAAAAAGGCCAGGGCCCTGCTAACGGACACCGACGAATCTGTTAAGGCGATAGCGATCGAGTGCGGTTACAAAAGCATCAGCAGCTTTACGCGGATCTTTACCAGGCAGCATCAACTCTCTCCCAAACAGTACAGATCCTTATCTTTTTCTAATCAGAAACCCTCAGACAATTCCAACGGATCGGACAATTAAATCTGTCGAATGGCCAACAGCTAAATTTGGAAAACGCCATGAGTTGGCCGTAACTTGCTGTAGTTATTTAATCAAAACCTATCCAGGCAAATCATATGAAAAAAGAAAACGACTTCCGGTGTTATCCAGGTCTAACCCCCAAAAAAGCGCAATGACCGTAGCCATGTACGCGCATCTCTCGTATTTTGAGAAAATCAACCATCTGTTTTTCATCTGCTCCTGACTAGAGCAGCATTCCACTAAGGTCTTCTGCATGAGACTCCTGTAACTTCTGTTTTTATTTATTGTTGAAACGGACCTGGGAATCCTATGCCTGGGAGAGTAAGAAATTGTTAAACCTTTAAAAATTTGTCCATGTTACCTACAAGAGGAAAGATCAAAGATTACGACATCCCCTACATTTTCGCTGCTCAAAAGATCATTGATGATAATCCAAAAATAGATTTTAAGATCACAGACCTCGCTCAAAAGGTGGGCATCAATGAATTTAAATTGAAAGCCGGGTTTAAAGTGATTTTTAAAAAGGGAGTACATCAATATCGGTTGGGTGTACGTCTTCAGCAAGCCAAAAGCAAACTGGAGGAAACGGATCTTACGATTGAAGAGATTGCGTACACGGTCGGGTTTAAAAGCAGGGATGGTTTTACGAATGCTTTTAAGAAAGAGTTTAAGACATCTCCGCGGTATTGGAGGAATCGATTGGCAATTGGCGCTTGAGCGGAAAATCCCGATTCATCGTGTTTTCGTCCCGATTGATCTTTTTAGTCTATCTAACTTGCATACAGTTCCAGAAGAAAAAATAATACTCGCACAAATGAAAAAGAAAGCGATCATAATAGGTGCCGGGCCTGCAGGATTGACTGCTGCTTATGAGTTGTTGAAGAGGACGGATATCATTCCCGTCATCCTGGAAAAGAGCGGGGATATAGGAGGGATATCCAAGACTATTAATTACAAGGGGAATCGTATGGATATGGGTCCGCACCGGTTTTTTTCGAAGTCGGAAAGGGTGATGAACTGGTGGTTGCAGATGATGCCATTGCAGGAGAGCGCCGATAGTTTGACTATTAGTTATCAGAATAAGACGAGGGAGATTAATACTGTTAATTCCAACGATGCGATTAGTTCGGATAGCTTGAATGATACGGATGCTACGATACAAGGAAAAAAAGATCCGGATAAGGTCATGCTGGTGATTCAGCGGCTCACCCGGATCTACTTCCTGCGGAAATTTTTTGCCTACCCGATCCAACTGGGATTCGATACGTTGAAGACCCTGGGGCTGGTGAGAACGATCAAGATCATGGTCTCCTTCTTATGGATACGGCTCTTCCCCATCAAAGAGGAAAAAAGCCTGGAAGACTTTATCATCAACAAGTTTGGCAAGCAGTTGTATTTACTCTTTTTTAAGGATTATACGGAAAAGGTATGGGGAGTGCCTTGTCATGAAATTTCTGCCGAATGGGGTGCGCAGCGCATCAAGGGGGTGTCACTTAGCAAGGCCATTGCGCAGGCCCTTAAAACGATGGTACGCCAAAAAAAGGGTAAAGGGGATATCAACCAGAAGGGGACGGAGACGAGCCTGATCGAGCAGTTCCTCTATCCCAAGAAGGGGCCTGGTTCCCTCTGGGAGGAGACGGCCCGGCAGATCGAAGAGATGGGGGGTAAGATCTATTTCCATCAGGATGTGCAGCGGATCTATACGCAGGAGAATGCTATCACTTCGGTTAATACTATTAATTCGCAGACGGGGCAGACGGGCGCCTGGGAAGGGGATTATTTTTTCTCGACGATGCCGGTGCAGGAACTGGTGGCAGGGATGGAGGCGGATGTGCCGTCAGCGGTGCGTGAGGTGGCGGCCGGCCTGCAGTACAGGGATTTCATTAACGTAGGAATCCTGCTGCGGCAGTTGTCCTCCCGGAACAAGGCTGGCGGTTATGAGAAGCTGGAGTTGAAGGACAACTGGATCTATATCCAGGAGAGGGATGTAAAGGTTGGGCGATTGATGATCTACAATAACTGGGGGGATGGGATGATCAAAGATCCCAATACTACCTGGATCGGGATGGAGTACTTCTGTAACAAGACGGATGCTTTCTGGGCTTTATCCGATGAAGCTATTCAACAAACCGCTATACAGGAACTGGAGAAGATGGATTTAGCTAATGTGGAGGATGTCCTGGATATCACGGTGCGGCGGATGGAGAAGACTTATCCGGCTTATTTTGGTACTTATGAGCGGTTCGGGGAGATCCGCTCCTTTACGGATCAGTTCGAGAACCTGTTCCTGGTAGGCCGTAACGGGATGCATAAATACAATAATGCCGACCATTCGATGCTTTGCTCTATGGTGGCTGTCGATAATATAGAGGCTGGTATTACCAGTAAAGCGAATTTATGGTCGATCAATACCGAACAGGAATATCATGAGGAGAAGACAGGGGTGGAGCAGTCCCGGGAACAGGAAGGAAGGGAGTACGAATTGCTGCCATCTTTTCTCGATTACGTTTGGAGGAATAAGGGGAACCGGGCGTACCTGCTGTTTGCTCTTGCCGCCTTCCTGGTACA
>DASWFF010000001.1:0-142225 GCA_036394375.1 Puia sp. | reverse complement strand
TCGTTTGCCGGATCCGTCCGGACTGCCAGGGGCGGCGGGGACGGAATATGTTGGGCCTGGGAATGAGACGGAGTCGAAGCTGGTCTCGATATGGCAGGAGGTGCTGGGCCGGGAGCAGGTAGGAATAAAGGACAATTTCTTCGAGCTGGGCGGCCATAGCCTGAAGGCTGCACAGGTTATTTCAAAGATCAATAAACATTTCCTGGTCAGGATCAACATCCAAACCCTATTTAAAGATCCCACTATCGAAAATATTGCTGCACAAATTGATTTTATCCTTGATCAGAACAGGCAGAAGCCAAATAAGGAAAAGCTGATAAAAATTGAGCTATGAAAGAGTTGCTAAAGGATATATTAGCTAATAATATCCTGCTGGAATTAGTGGACGGCGAATTGAACGTTCTGGCTAACGTGTCCTATCCCGATCCGGCGTTAATTGCCAGAATAAAAGAGAATAAAGGACGACTTATTGAATTCCTTACAAATAATAACCAGGAAGGCTTTAATGCGTCACTGAAGTCGCTGATACCCGTTGTCCCGCAACAGGCTGCCTATCCATTGTCATCCGCACAACGAAGGCTATGGATATTGAGCCAGTTCCACGAAAGCAATATCGCCTACAATATACCGGCTATTTATTGGTTCGAAGGAAAATTGGAATACCAGGCCCTGGAGGATTGCTTCAGCCGCATAATAGAACGGCACGAGATCTTAAGGACCGTATTTAAAGAAGACGATCAGGAAGAGATCCGGCAATTTATAAACCTGCCCGGGGAAACAGGCTTCCGTATACAATATTTGGATCTGCAGGGCGAAAAGATGACCGACGAGAAAATAAAAGCCGTAATCGGGGAAGAGATCCGTAGACCATTTGATCTGGCCGTCGGCCCCTTATTGCGTGCAAGCCTCTGCCGGGTGGCGGAAAGCAAATGGCTGTTTGTATATGTAATGCATCATATCATCAGCGATGAATGGTCGATGCGTGTCCTGATCAATGAACTATTCCTGTTGTACAACGCGAATATCCAACAAGCCGGTGATCCGCTGCCACCGATCCGTATTCAATATAAAGATTATTCGGCCTGGCAGAATAGCCAGCTCCACGATGGGTTGCTGGAGGCTCATAAGGCATGGTGGTTAAAGCAATTTGAAGGGGATATCCCCCTCCTGAACATGCCGGGAGACCGTATCCGGCCATTAACAAAATCGTACGAGGGTTCTGTAATTGTCAGGAAAATAGATGTCCGGCTGGCTATGGGTATAAAATCCATTAGCCAGCAGCTGGGGGGCACTTTATTCATGGGATTGCTGGCGGTAGTGAAAGGGCTACTATACAGATATACACACCAAAAAGATATTATCGTAGGCACCCCCATGGCAGGAAGGGAAAACGCAGACCTTGAAGATCAGATCGGGTTTTATGTAAATACTCTTGCCGTAAGAACCGAAATTTCAGTGGAAGACAGTTACAGTGACCTGGTTGGGAAAATAAAGAGGGTAACTATAGACGCCTATAAATACCAGGCCTATCCTTTTGAAGAGCTGGTCAATGATCTGAATCTGCAGCGGGATATGAGCCGCAACCCCTTGTTCGATGTAATGGTCCTGTTACAAAACGAGGGGATATTCAACCGAAAAGAATATGATAATGCAGTTGGGCTAAAAATAAAGAAATACGGGGGCGACAAGCAGGCGGGAAGTAAATTCGATCTGTTATTCAGTTTTGCCGATACGGAGGACGGATTAGAGTCGGGTATAGAATATAATAGCGACATTTATGATAAGGGTACCATTGAAAGGTTGGCCAGTCACCTCGAACAACTAATGGGATTGATTATTCAGGATCCTCTAAAACCTATCCGGGAATTTGATTATTTAAGTGACGAAGAAAAAAATAGGCTTTTAGCAACATTTAACGAAACCGCAAAGACGTATCCCGAACATAAGACAATAGTTGATTTGTTCGAAGACCAGGCCGAAAGAACACCGGATAATGTAGCCGTTGTTGATGGCAGCAGCTTAATCACCTATAGAGAATTAAATGAGATTTCCAACCAGCTTGCCAATTATTTAAGATCCCATTACCCCATTCATCCGGATGACATAGTCGGCATAAAGATGGAAAGAGGCATGTATTACATTATTGCCGTCCTGGGCGTCTTAAAGTCCTGCGCTGCCTACATGCCGCTGGATCCCAATTATCCGGAAAACAGAACGTCATTCATGGAGCGGGACAGCAAGTGCCTCGTTACGATCGATCCGGCTTATTTCGAAGAGTTCCTGCAACAAAGGAAGGGATACCCGGCCCACGTAGTTTCCGAAAAAGCTGATCCTGACAATCTGGTTTATCTTATTTACACGTCCGGATCCACAGGGCAGCCGAAAGGGATTATGATGAGACATGCAGCAATGGTTAATTTAATGCATTTTCATCTCGATACTTTTCCAGGCGAAGAAATGCAATCCGTGTTGCAATTTGCCGGCATCAGTTTCGATGTTTCTTTCCAGGAGATCTTCTCCGCCCTCACAAGAGGAGCTGCTTTATATCCGATCCCGGACGAAATAAAGAAAGGGACAACGGAACTGGTTGACTTTATCATAGAAAATAAGATCTCCGCTATATTCCTGCCAACAGCTTATTGCAGGTTGTTAATGGAAGAAGAATATTTTTTGACACATATCGGTTCAACGGTAAAACATATCATTGTGGCAGGGGAGCAATTGATATTGAGTGAACCGGCCATCCATTTTCTGAAAACAGGCGCTGTAAAGTTGCATAACCATTATGGTCCTGCGGAAACCCATGTTATATCTACCTGTACACTGGGGCAGGAAGGCCCGGATCAGATAAAAAGGATACCTTCCATTGGTAAGCCGATCAATAATAGCCAGATATATATATTGGATGATAGTCAGTTGCTGATGCCGGTGGGCGCTGCGGGAGAAATATATATCGGGGGAGCGGGCCTGGCCAAGGGATACCTGAACCAGGAAACATTGACAAAAGATAAGTTTATCTCTAATCCTTTCAGACAGGATTTCCGGATATACAGAACGGGCGACCTGGGCAGGTGGTTACCCGATGGCTCTATAGAGTTCCTGGGCAGGAAAGACGACCAGGTAAAAATTCATGGTTTTCGGATAGAGCCGGGTGAAATAGAAAGCACTTTACAAAATCATCCGAAAATTGATTCCGCGGCCGTGATCATCAGCACGGATGAAAAAGGAGAGAAAAACATTATAGCCTATGTAGTGAGCGATGAGAAGATGAATGCATATGATGTCCGGAATTATTTGGGCAGGAGCTTGCCTGCCTACATGCTGCCGCACTTCTTTGTACAGCTGGAAAGGTTACCTCTTACCCCCAACGGCAAATTAGACAGGAAAAGCCTGCCGTATCCTTCCGGCTCCGAATTTTCGGCTGCCAGGGAATATGTAGCTCCCAGGAATGCGGTGGAAGAGGAACTCGTGAAGATCTGGAGCGACGTGCTGGGAACAAACAGGGGAAAAATAAGCGTTAAAGACGATTTTTTTGAATCCGGCGGGCATAGTTTGAAGGTGACCAGGCTTATTAGCCAGCTGCGGAAGCGTTTTGAGGTGAAAATAGCCATTAAGGACCTATTTGCAACAACTGTATTGGAAGCCCAGGCGCAACTGATATGCCAGGCGCAAAGATCTCAGTTTATCGCCATCATTCCGATAGCTGGCCTCCCTTCTTACCCGCTGTCCTCCTCTCAGCGAAGATTATGGGTGCTGAGCCAATTGGAACAGGGGAATATAGCCTATAATATGCCCGGTGCATATGTCTTTGAAGGGGAACTCGACATAGCATCGCTGGAATATGCCTTTACAACATTGATAGAAAGACACGAGATATTGCGGACGATATTTAAGGAGGATGAGACCGGCGAAATAAGACAATATATCAGGCCCCCTGACAATGCGGGCTTCGGCATAATTGTTCAGGATGTAAGAGAAGAAGAAGACGAGATAATTACCCGGCGGGTGCTGGAGCAATTCCTGAAACCATTCGACCTGTCCGCTGATCTTCTATTACGTGCCTGCCTGTTCCGGTCAGGGGACAAGAAATGGATATTCAGTGTCGTAACGCATCATATTGTCGTTGATGGATGGTCAATGGACATTTTGATCAGGGAACTCCTGTTGTTATATAAGGCACACGTAAATAAAGAACCGTACTCTTTAACTCCCTTAAGGATCCAATATAAGGATTATGCCTGGTGGCAGCAGGATCAATTGAAAAAGGATGTATTTAAAGAACATAAAGCCTGGTGGTTACAACAATTCGAAGGGGAGATTCCCATATTGGAGCTGCCGGCTGACAAAGTACGCCCGGCTATAATGACCTATAACGGAGCTACTGTAGACAGCATACTTGCTGCAGCGACCTGTAAAGGGATAAAAGAGCTTTGCCAGGATCAGCAAGCCACCTTATTTATGGGCTTATTGGCCATCGTCAATGTGTTGTTATATAAATACTCGGGGCAAAACGATATCATTATCGGTAGCCCTATAGCAGGGAGGGAACATGCCGATCTGGAAGACCAGATCGGTTTTTATATAAATACGCTGCCATTACGGACAAGGTTTGACGGACAGGACAACTTTAAAGAACTATTGGAGAATATAAAACAGTTCACTATACAGGCATATGAACACGAGCGATACCCCTTCGATGAACTAGTGGATGAATTAAAACTACGGCGTGATATGAGCCGCAATCCTTTATTCGATGTGAGCCTGTCATTGCTGAACGCGGAAGATATTAAAGCAAACAGCCAGACCCCGGGACAGCTGGAGATCCACAAGTATGAGGATGCGGCGCGCATTACCAGCAGATTCGATCTGTTATTCATATTCCTGCATGAAGACGACACCCTACGGGTACGTATAGAATTTAACAGTGATATTTATGGGCAGGCAACTATGGAAAGACTGGCAGATCACCTGTTACAGATCTCGGAAGCCATCGTGCTGCATCCCGGCAGGCCGGTCAGCCAGTTGGAGATCTTAAGCCAGGTCGAGCGGGAACAGTTGTTATACGAGTTCAACGATACCACCCTTGAATATCCTCCAGGCAAGACCTTGGTTCAATTATTCAATGAGCAGGTAGCCAGGACTCCGGGCAAAACTGCCCTTGTATTTGGCCAGACATCCCTGACCTACCAGGAGCTGGATATACAATCGAGCCGGTTGGCCGATCATTTACGCAGAACTTTCGGCGCCCGCCCCGACATGCTTATCGGTCTTATCCTGGATAGGTCGGATATGATGATCATAGCGATTGCAGGTATTTTAAAATCGGGGGCGGCCTATGTACCTATAGATCCGGCCTACCCGTTATCCAGAAAGGAATTCGTCTGCAGGGACGCGGCCATAAACATATTAATAACCCAAACGGATTACTTATTCGAACTGGACTTCTATAAAGGGGATATTTTTTCCATCGATGTTGAGTTAGACCTTGTAGACACGTCTGTTGCCTTGCCCGCCATTACAATCGGGCCAGACGATCTGGCCTATGTGATCTATACTTCTGGATCCACCGGACAGCCAAAAGGAGTTATGATCGAACATGCAGCTATAGCCAATACCATTCAATCCCAGCAATCCATTTTTAATGTGCATGAGGATTACAGGCACCTGCAATTCGCCTCTTCTTCATTCGATGCTTCCGTTTCGGAAATATTCGTAGCATTGCTTTCGGGAGGGACGCTATATATTATAAATGAAGCGGACAAGAAAGATCCTTTTCTCTTCACGTCATTCATCAAAGAGAACAAGATCGATATTGCGACTATCCCTCCGGCATTCCTGCAATTGATGGAAATCGATCAGGTTCAGCCATTAAAAAGACTGATCACTGCCGGGGAGGCGGCCATAAAAAATAAGGTAGCCGATTTTACCCAATACGGCGACTATTACAATGCATACGGCCCCACAGAATCTGCCATCTGTGCTTCTGTTTTTAAGGTTGCAAAGGGGAAAGAGATCGAATATAGCATAGTGCCTATCGGACGACCTATTTGCAATACGCAGATCTACATAGTAAATAAAGACCTGGGGTTAATGCCGGTCGGATTGCCGGGAGAAATATGCATTGGCGGGGCGGGCTTAGCCAGGGGGTACCTGAATTTACCCGGATTGACCGCTGACAGGTTTATAGAGAATCCTTTTGTTCCCAGCGAACGGATGTACCGGACAGGGGATTGGGGAAAATGGCTTCCCGATGGGAATATAGAGTTTACAGGTCGTATGGATAACCAGGTGAAAGTTCACGGGTACCGGATAGAGCTCGGGGAAATAGAGCAGATCGTCATTCAGCTGGATTTCATCAAAGAGGTCGTGGCAGCAGTGAGGGAAGACAAGACAGGTAAAAAAGATTTGATCATTTACTACGTGCAGAAAGAACCGGCATTCAATGAAATGTGGGTATTAAAAGAAAAAGTTAAGGATGCATTGACGGAAAAATTACCATTGTACATGGTTCCGAACCATATCGTTCAGCTGGATGAATTGCCGCTGACCGTTAACGGTAAAATAGATAAGCAGCGGCTTCCTGACCCGGCTGCTCTCGATCTGGCAACGGGTGTCGAATATGTTGCCGCACGCAACGAGGCTGAACAGCAATTAGCTTTGATCTGGCAGGAGGTGCTTAATAAAGAGAAGATCAGCATGAAGGATGATTTTTTTGACCTGGGAGGCCATAGCCTGAAAGCGACCCGCTTAGCCAGCCAGATTGAAAAAACATTTGAAGTCAAAGTGGCTTTAAAAGATCTGTTAACGATTACTGTTCTGGAAGAACAGGCGAAACTGATCCTGAAGGCTCCCAAAAAATCATTTATTTCCATTTTACCGGCGCCCCTGCAACCTCACTATCCCTTATCCTCGGCGCAATACAGACTATGGATCTTGAGCCAGTTTGAAGAGGCAAATGTTGCTTACAATATGCCCGGTGTGTTTGTTTTTGAAGGAGATATAGACATTGTAGCGCTTGAGCAAGCCTTTACCCGGGTAATTGAACGTCATGAGAGCCTGCGCACCGTTTTTAAAAATGACGAACAGGGCCAGATCCGGCAGTTCGTTCTTTCAGCCGGAGAAACGGGGTTTACAATAGTCCGGCAGGACCTGCACCACCGGGATGACGGGGAGAGGGTCGTACAACAGCTGATGCAGGAAGAAATCAGGAAACCTTTCGACCTGGCAACCGGTCCCCTGGTACGGGCAGCCTTATTTAAGCTGACAGCGGATAAATCGATTTTTACCTATGTAATGCATCATATTGTTTGTGACGGATGGTCCATAGGTATCTTACTGGATGAATTGCTTTTGTTCTATAATACATTCACGAAGGGATCTCTGACGGATCTTCCACCTTTACGTATTCAATATAAAGATTTTTCCGTATGGCAACAGCAGCAGTTACAGGATGAGGTGCTGGCAGATGATAAAACCTGGTGGCTACAACAATTTGAAGGAAAATTGCCGGTGCTGGAGCTGGCAGGGGACAAGATACGTCCTGCGGTAAAATCCTATAACGGAGGCGTTGTCAATAAAACCATCAACGCCGGCTCGACCAAAAAAATCAAGGCGATAAGTCAGGAGCAGGGTGGCACTTTGTTCATGGGCCTGCTCGCCGCAGTATATGCGTTATTACATAGGTATACGAACCATGAAGATATTATTATCGGGACTCCTGTTGCCGCCAGAAACCACACCGACCTGGAAAACCAGATCGGATTTTATGTGAACACCCTGGCGCTAAGGGTTTGTTTTCAAGGTGAAAACAGTTTCCGGGAACTGTTTGACAATGTAAAACAGAAGTCTTTGCATGCCTTTGAGCACCAACTATATCCGCTGGATAAACTGGTGGATGACCTGCAGCTCCGGCGGGATATTAGTCGCAATCCGCTCTTCGATGTGACCGTGGTACTGCAAAATAATGCGGGTAGCGGTGTTGAAATGAAAGATAAAGTAAACTTCAGGGTAAGTACATATGAGGAGGAGGTTGCGCAGATCAGCAAATTCGACCTGTCATTTAACTTTTCAGAGACCGGGGAAGAAATCCAGTTCAATATTATTTATAATTCCGACATCTATAATAAACGTACTGTGCATCGGATGGCGGATCATTTCGTGCAGTTGATGGATCGCATGTTGACGTATCCGGATCTGCCTTTCGCCCGATTGGATTATTTAAGCTTATCGGAAAAGCAGCAGTTGCTGGAATCATTCAATGATCCCGTAACCGGCTATCCTGCCGATAAGACGATAATAGCCCTGTTCGAAGAACAGGTAGCGATGACACCGGACCATGTGGCCTTGTCTTTTGAGGGTATCCGGATGTCTTATAAAGAGCTTAATGGCAAAGCCAACCAGCTGGGGAATTATCTTAGAGGGCATTATAGAATACAGACGGATGAGCTGGTAGGGATAAAGCTGGATCGTAGCGAATGGATGATCATAGCTATATTAGGAGTTCTGAAAAGCGGTGGCGCATACGTGCCTATTGATCCGGAATACCCGCAGGAACGCATCGATTATATTATATCTGATAGTCAATGCCGTGTGATGATCGACCAGGATGAGATAAATAGATTCAGGGAAAATGAAGCAGCATTCGGTGACGAAAATCCCGAACCTGTCAATAGTCCCCATGACCTGGCCTATGTGATCTATACGTCCGGCACAACCGGGAGGCCTAAAGGGACTTTAATAGAGCATAAAAATATAGTCCGTCTATTTAAAACAGGTAAACCGCTGTTTGATTTTGATGACAGGGATATATGGACCCTATTTCATTCCTATTGTTTTGATTTTTCGGTATGGGAAATGTTCGGAGCCTTGCTGTTCGGTGGTAAGCTGGTCATCATTCCTTCGATGACGGCCAGGGATCCTCTTGCATTTTTACAGTTACTGATCAGGGAGGGAGTAACTGTCCTGAATCAGACGCCTTCGTCTTTCTATAATGTAATAAAAAAAGATTCAGAGGCATCTCCTGCGGCGATGCGGCTGCGATATGCGATATTCGGAGGAGAGGCCTTAAGCCCGGGTAAGTTGCATAATTGGAGAAAGAGATATCCCGGCACTAAATTGATCAATATGTACGGGATTACAGAAACTACCGTACACGTGACCTATAAGGAGATCGGAGAAGAGGAGATTGGAAAGAACATAAGCAATATAGGCAGACCCATCCCCACGCTAAGTTGTTACGTGCTGGATAAAAACCGGAATCTCGTGCCTGTAGGCGTGCCCGGCGAGATGTATGTAGGCGGGGAAGGAGTGGCGAGAGGATATTTGAACCGGGCAGAGCTGACCGCCGAACGGTTCATCGCCAGTCCATTCAGGCCCGGAGAGCGGCTGTATCGTTCGGGGGACCTGGTAAAGATCCTGGAATCCGGGGAATTGGAGTATATCGGCAGGACAGATGAGCAAGTGAAGATCCGTGGATATCGTATTGAATTAAGCGAGGTCGAGAGGGCGCTGGAGAGCAATCCGGACGTGTCATCTGCAGTTGTATTGGCTAAAGCCAACGGCGAAGGCGGCATGGAGCTGGTGGCGTACCTGACGGCTAAAGAAGCCTTGAGCGTAGCCGATCTGCGGTATAACCTGGGCAGGCTCCTTCCGGCGTACATGCTTCCCAGTCATTATGTTCAGATGGATAGCCTCCCTTTGACGCCGAATGGCAAGGTCGATAAGAGATCCCTGCCGGAACCTGCAGCAATTGGGATGGACACAGGTGTCAGGTACGTCGCCCCGCAAAATACGACGGAAGAAAAATGTGTAGAGGTATGGCAGGAGGTATTAGGCAAATCAAATATAGGTGTCAGGGATAACTTCTTTGAACTGGGCGGCGATTCGATCAAAGTATTAAGAATGCTGGCATTGCTTAGAAAAGTTACGAATCTGGACATTTCCATTTCGGATATATACAAAAATAATACAATTGCGACCCTTCTCACGGGCATTGCCGGGAAAAATGGAATGCCTGGCCAACAGATTAAAGAGCAGGGACAGAATGAAGCCATTGTACTGCATGAATTGAACGAATTAAAAGGACGTATTTTATCCTCACCTCATTGCACGGATGCCGAAAATATAGAAGATGTATATCCCATGAGCGATATTGAAAAAGGGATGGTGTTCGAGTCCTTGCTCAATGAGGGATTGGGCATTTACCACGACCAGATGTCTAACTATCGGGTATTTTCCGGCTTTTCCATTCAACATTTCACCCTGGCGCTGGAATTATTGGCAGCCAAACACCCCATATTGAGAACAGCGTTTAACCTCAATGACTTTGAAACCGAAGTCCAGATCATTTATAAGAAAATATCCCTCCCGGTCGACTATGCCGATCTTTCGGGGAAAGCAGCCAAAGACCAGGAAGATATCGTACAGGATTATATCAAAGAGGAATGCAAAAGGCCTTTTACGTTCTCTGTCCCGCCATTATGGCGAATGAGGATATATTATTTGGGGGACAGCCATTATCTCTTCGTGTTTCAATGTCATCACTCGATTATTGATGGCTGGAGCTATTCTTTGTTCATGACAGAGCTGAATAATTTGTATTTACAACTACTTGAACAGCCCTCACACAGGCCGGATAATTTAAAGGCAAGCTATAAGGATTTTATTGTCAGGCATATTGCCGTCAAAAAGAATGAGGCAGTCAATATTTTCTGGCGAAAGGAGTTGTCGGATTATAAAAGGTCGGACCTCTTTACCGGGGAAATGGTATTTAGCGACTATGCACAGTCGATGGCTGGCAGCTATCTGGATAAATTAAGAAAGGTCGCTGCCAGCCTGAACACAACTGTAAAGGCGCTGTCATTGGGCGTATATCTATATATGTTGAAAATTTTGCAATTTGATAGTGAAATAGTGACGGGTTTGGTAACTAATACCAGGCCGGACTGTGAAGACGGAGATAAAATATTGGGTTGTTTCTTAAATATGATCCCTTTCAGGATATTATTGAGTGAATATGAAACCTGGCATGATCTGTTCGCCGGCATAGACGCTAAACTAATTGCATTAAAAGAGAATGAGCAGCTTAGCCTGCCGGAGATCGCCCGCCTGCACGGTATCCAACGGGATTCCCAGAACCCTTTTTTCGATATTTTCTTCAACTATGTCGATTTTTATGCTTTCGATGCCTTACGGGGCGATGAACGGTTAAAGGAAAATAATAACCTGTTACAGCCTTTTGCCGTGCCAAACCTTGTCCGGAACAATATGCCGCTTGATGTTTCGGTAAATGTTTCGGGGGGAAGGTTTACTGTGAATATCTCAATGGGAAGGAAGCTTAAATCCGGGTTTACTCCCGGACAACTGTCCGCTTTCTATTTTAATATATTGAACAGTTTAATTGAATCACCTTATCAATCCCTCCGGCAAGCTGAATATCTTGGCGCAACCGGGAAAAACCGGCTATTAATAAAATATAACGATACGGAAGCGGCTTATTCGAAAAATAAAACGATGACAGATCTGTTCGAAAAACAGGTAAGCTTGTCACCGGATTCTATTGCACTCGTGTATGGCGAAAAAAGGATAAGTTACCGGCAGCTTAATGAAAATGCCAACCTGCTGGCCAGTTATTTACGAAGCTGCTACAGCATCCGGCCGGAAGACCTGGTAGGGATACAACTGCATCGCAGTGACCGGATGATAACCGCCATCCTGGCCGTGTTAAAATCCGGGGCGGCGTATGTGCCGATAGATCCTGCCTATCCCAAAGACCGTATTGCATATATTATCGGGGACAGCCGATGCCGGCTGGTCATCGATGAGCAGGAGCTGAATAAATTTGATCTCAGGAAAGAACAAAGCGGATATGACAAAGAGAACCCCGGCCCGGTCAATAAACCCGATGATCTGGCCTATGTGATTTATACCTCGGGCTCTACCGGCATGCCCAAGGGATGCGGGATCACTCATAGAAACCTGAATAACTATATCGAGTGGGCAAACAGGTATTATTTCGGGGGCCTGTTTACACCCAATTTCGGACTATACACTTCCCTGTCCTTTGACCTTACCGTGACCAGTATTTTCTGCTGTTTAACGCAGGGTGGGGAATTATTCATTTATGAACAGGATAGTGAGATTACCGATATATTGAGGCATTCTTTCACCGGTGAAAGTAAAATAAACTGTATCAAGCTTACCCCATCGCATTTGAATATTGTAAGAACGCTGCCAATACGTTCATCGGCGATCCTATGCGTCATTATGGGGGGTGAACAAGTTACTGCAGAGCATGTCCGGTTGTTGAAGCGGATCAATCATAGTATGAATATATACAATGAATATGGACCGACGGAAGCGACAGTGGGCTGTATTGTCAGTAAGTTGGAGGAAAATGAACCGGTACTGATAGGGAGGCCGATATCCAATACGCAGGTATATATAGTGAATGATACGGGCGGCCTTTCGCCCGAGGGGGTCGTCGGTGAGTTATGCATCGGCGGCGACGGCCTGGCCAGGGGATATGTCAACAAGCCGGACCTCACGAACGAACGGTTTGTGATCAATCCTTTCAGGAATGGGGAGCGCCTCTATAAGACGGGAGATCTTGCCCGGCTGCTGCCGGAGGGAGACATTGAATTCCTGGGCAGGAAAGATGAGCAGGTGAAGGTTCGCGGCTATCGCATAGAACCAGGCGAAATTGAAGCCGCCCTGGAGGGACACCCGGACGTCGATCATGCGGCCATAAAAGTTGTGGTCAGCCCCGAAGGAGGAAATGAGCTGGTGGCCTATCTTGTAAGCAAAAAAGCGTTACATGCGACTGAAGTGCGTAGGTATTTAAGCGAGATCCTGCCCGGTCATATGGTGCCTGGCCAATTTGTGCAATTGGAAGAATTACCGCTCACAGGCAATGGTAAGTTGGATAAAAGAAGGCTGCCCGACCCGATAGGGATCGTTATGACAAGTGGGACCCGATATGTTGCCCCGGGCAATGGGACGGAGCAAAAGTTGGTGCTGATCTGGCAAGAGATTTTAGGAAGGAACGTGATAAGCGTAAAAGACAATTTTTTTGAATTGGGCGGGCATAGTATAAGGGTAACCCGGTTAGCAAGCCAGATACATAAGATCTTTGATGTTAAAATAACGCTTAAGGAGTTATTCGCAAAACCAATACTCGAAGAGCAGGCTGCTTTGATATCTCCGGCGGGAAAGGTTGCCTTTACCGGTATAGCGCCGCTGGAAGAACAGCCTCATTATCCTTTATCTTCCGCGCAACGCAGATTATGGATCTTAAGCCAGTTCAGCGATGCTAATATTGCGTATAACAGGCCCGGAGCATATATTTTTGAGGGTGAGCTGGATCCGGCAACATTGCAATACGCCTTCGATAGGTTGATAGAGCGGCATGAGAGCCTGCGAACCGTATTCAGGGAAGACGAGAACGGGGAGATCAGAGAATTTATCCGACCACCGGAAGCCACTGGATTTAAAATAATGTGCTGGGATCTGAGACAGGAAAAGGAAGAGGCGGTGGCAAGTTCCGTCCAGGACGAATTCCAACGGCCCTTTGACCTTGCAGCCGGTCCGCTGCTGCGAGCCACCTTATTCCAGGTGCAGGACGAGAAATGGGTATTTACCTATGTAATTCATCATATCATCAGTGACGGATGGTCCATGTCGATCCTGATTGATGAACTTCTGCAATTGTATAACGCCCGCAGGCGTGGGGAAGCCAATCCATTAAAGCCGTTGCATATCCAATATAGGGATTATGCCGCATGGCAAAAGGAGCAGCTGAGCGGCACGACCTTACAGGAACATAAAGTATGGTGGCTGAAAGAGCTGGAAGGAGAGTTGCCCGTCCTCGAGCTACCTGCCGACGGACCGCGACCCATTGTTAAGACTTACCATGGCGACGTTATCAGTAAGATCATCGATCCGGATACGGGCCGGCAATTGCAGGCTATCATCCGGCAGCAGGGCTGTACCTTGTTCATGGGACTGCTGGCTGCCGTCAATACTTTACTGTACAGGTATACCGGCCAAAAGGATATCATCATAGGCAGTCCCATAGCCGGCAGGGATCATGCAGACCTGGCAGATCAGATTGGATTTTATGTAAATACACTGGTTTTACGAACACGGTTTAACGGAACGGACAGTTATAAGGATCTGCTCGACGGCATCAAAAGAACAACGATAGGCGCATACGAGCACCAGCTATATCCCTTTGACGAACTGGTCGATGAATTGCAGCTTCGGCGGGATCGTAGCCGCAATCCCTTGTTCGATATACAGGTAGTAGTTGAAAATGCCGACAACTATGGGAGAATAATCAACCAGGGACTTGGCGGACTGAACGTTCATGAATACCATGCAGCAAAGAAGCTGACCAGCGTCTTTGACATGGTATTCAACTTCTCGGAAAGCGAGAGCGGACTGGGTCTGCATATTACCTACAACAGTGATATCTATGGCCGGCAGCTGGTAGAGCAGATGGCCGGTCATTTGGAACAATTGATGGAGGCTATTATAAAATACCCTGACCGGCCGATCGATGAGTTGAACTTCCTGTCAGAAAAAGATCTGCATCGCCTGCTGATCAGATTCAACGATACGGCTGTTGCATATCCTGCCGGACAGACACTGGTAAGCCTGTTCGAAGACCAGGCCCGCCAAAGGCCTGATGAGGTTGCGGTGGTATTTTCGGACAGGGCGCTGAGCTATGACGCGCTGAAAGAGCAATCGGACCGGCTGGCGGCTTATCTGGTAAAAGATTGCCATATTGACCGCGAGGAGCTGATAGGGATCATGGTAGACCGGTCGGAAAAGATGATCGTATCGATATTGGGGATCCTGAAAGCAGGGGGCGCATATGTACCCATCGATCCGCAATACCCGCAGGCAAGAAAGGAATTTATCATACGAGATACGGAGATACGGATATTAATTACGCAGTCGGATTATATGTTCGACCTGGAATATTATGAAGGGGATATATTCGCCATTGATATCCAAATGGACGGTATCGAGGCGGATGATGTCGTGTTGCAGAAGGTCATTGAGCCTTCGCAGCTGGCCTATGTGATCTATACATCGGGTTCGACGGGCATGCCTAAGGGAGTGATGATAGAGCATGGCGCCATTGTGAATACGATCCTTGCCCAACGGGCGACCTTTGAGGTACAGGCAGGAGAAAGGAATCTGCAGTTCGCCTCCTGTTCATTCGATGCCTCGGTATCGGAAATATTTGTTTCACTGGCTTCAGGAGGTGCGTTGTATATTATCGAGGAGACTGCAAAAAAAGACCCTTCCTTACTGCAGCATTATATCCGTGACCATAAAATCGACATAGGCACGATCCCGCCGGCGTATTTGAAATTACTGGAGACAGAGCAGTTGCGTGGGATGAAAAAGCTTATAACAGCCGGGGAGGCGGCCTTATATGATAAGGCGGTCGAATTTTGCAAGCTGGGAATATATTACAATGCATACGGTCCTACAGAAACCAGTATTTGCGCAACTGTATACAAGGTTGACCGGGGCGGTCAAATAGCGACCGGGAGTGTACCGATAGGGGCGCCGATAGCCAATACGGAAGTATATATAGTAGATGGGGGGAACAAGCTGCAGCCGACCGGCGTTATCGGGGAGATATGTATCAGTGGCAAGGGCCTGGCGCGGGGCTATCTGAATCAGCCGGAAATGACCGCGGAGAAATTCGTGTCCAACCCGTTCAGGGAAGGAGAAAGGATGTACAAGACGGGGGATCTGGGAAAATGGTTGCCGGACGGAAACATACTATTTACCGGGCGTAAAGACGAGCAGGTAAAGATCAGGGGCTACCGGATCGAGACGGGAGAAGTCGAGCATGCATTATTGAGCCATGGTATGATCGATTCTGCCGTTGTAATGGCCAGGCCGAACGGGGGAGGGGAGATGGAGCTGGTAGCATACCTGGTTGGCGGAGTGTCGATGTCCACGGCGGACCTCCGGTCCCATTTGCAAACCATATTGCCGGATTACATGCTGCCGTCACATTGGGTACAGCTGGATACATGGCCGGTAACCGCCAACGGGAAGATAGACAGGAGTAAATTACCGGATCCGGCAAATGAAGGGGCGGACAAGGGTGCCGAATATATAGCGCCACGTAATGAAACGGAAGAGCAGCTGGCAGTCATCTGGCAGAAAGTGCTGGGGAGAGAAAAGATAGGTATTAAAGATGACTTCTTTATGCTGGGCGGCCATAGCTTGAAAGCGACGAAGCTGGCCGGTATGATACAAAAAGAATTTGAAAAGGATATATCCCTCAAAGACCTGTTTTCCTGTACAGTGCTGGAAGAGCAGGCCCATCTCATACAGCAGGCCCCCGCTTTGCCTTTCGTTGGCATAACGCCCACGCCTCCGCAATCGCATTATCCTTTGTCCTCCTCTCAATACAGGTTATGGGTCTTGAGCCAGCTGGAAGAAGGGAGCGTCGCCTACAATATGTCGGGGGCCCATGTCTTCGAAGGACTGCTCGACAGGGATGCTTTAACAGCGGCCTTCCGTGCACTGATAGTCCGTCATGAGGTTCTGCGGACCGTATTCAGGGAGGACGGGGACGGAGAACCGAGGCAGTTTATACTTTCCCCAGAAGACATTGAATGTAATATCGATTGTGTTGACGTAAGAGGCAATGAGTATATCATCGGGGAATTAGCGCAGCATGAATTTGTCAAGCCATTTAATTTGTCTGCCGGTCCCCTGGTAAGAGCCTGTTTATACCAGGCAGGAGAGGATAAGTGGGTATTCCTATACGTGCTGCACCATATCATCAGCGACGGGTGGTCAATGGATATTTTAATGAAGGAACTATTGCTGCTGTATAATGGGTATGTAAGAAAAGAAGTTCCTGTATTGCCGCCATTACGCATCCAGTATAAAGACTATGCCGCCTGGCAGCAGGCTCAGCTGACCGGCGCCTCATTAAGAGCGCACAGGGAATATTGGTTGGAACAGTTCTCCGGTGAGTTGCCGGTATTGGACCTTCCCGGCGATAAGCCCCGGCCTGCTATCAAGACCTATAACGGGGATATAGAGATCAGGTATATCGCCCCCGGTCTGGCGGCTGAAATGGAGGCGCTGATGCAGCAGGAAGGAGCGACATTGTTCATGGGGTTGCTGGCCACCGTGAAGTTGTTGCTATACATTTATACCGGGCAAAAAGACCTCATTGTCGGCAGCCCCATTGCCGGAAGAGAGCATGCGGATCTGGATAACCAGATCGGGTTTTATGTAAATACCCTTCCGCTGAGAAGCCAGTTCGACGCACAAAATAATTTTAAGGGATTGCTGGCACAGGTAAAACAGGTATCATTGGAAGCCTTTGCCCATCAGGCCTATCCATTCGACCGGCTGGTAAATGAATTGCACCTCAGACGCGATATGAGCAGGAATGCTTTGTTCGACGTTCTGATGGTATTGCAGCATACGCAAGGCGGTAACATGAAACAACAATTGTTGCAGGACGTTTCGGTAAGCGGGTATGAAGGGGGAGCGCCCCTCCTTCGAAAGTTTGATCTTGCCTTTAATTTTATCAGGACGGACGAAGAACTTCAAATAGTCATAGAATTCAATACGGATATCTACCACAGAGACACTATCGTGCGGATGACCAATCACCTCGCACAGTTAATGAAGGCTGTTACGGAGCAGCCGACCATACCCATTGGCCAGTTAAACTGCCTGGATGAAGACGAAAAAGAGCAATTGACGGTTGGATTCAATAATACAATATTCCCATATCCTGCCGATAGGACCATCATTGATCTGTTCGAAAAACAGGTTGAAATAACACCCCGCGCCATAGCATTGGTTTTTGGAGAAACCTCCATGACCTATGATGAGCTGAATAAGCAGTCCAACAGGCTGGGCGCCTATCTGAGGAAGAATTATGCAATTGAACGAGATGACCTGGTATGCCTCCGGCTGCGACGCAGCGAGTGGATGGTCATAGCGATTCTGGGCGTTTTAAAGTCCGGGGGGGCATATGTTCCCATTGATCCCGGGTATCCGGCGGAACGGATCGCCTATATGGTAGCCGACAGCCAGTGTAAACTGGTGATTGACGACCATGAACTGGAACAGTTTATCGCCACGGCATCTGAATATACGGGCGATAATATTCAGCCTGTAACAAGACCTGAGGACCTGGCCTATGTTATTTATACTTCAGGCACGACCGGTAATCCAAAGGGAGTGATGATCGAACACAGGAACCTGACTGCCAGGATGAGCTATTTGAGGGAATATTACCACCTTACCGCCGCCGACAACCTTCTTTTCTATAGGTCCTACAGCTTTGACGCCGCCATTGAAGAATATTTATTACCGGTCATCATAGGAGCCAGGTGTATTATTGCACCGGATGATTTTAAGGAGGATCTGATCGGCAACCTCACCAGGATGGTGGCGCTCAACGGGATCACTAAGGTCAACATGCCTCCCGTCCTGTTAGGAGAGCTCCTCCGGGAGATTGATGCGGGCATCCTTCAGCAACTGTCCTCCCTGAAGCATGTCATATCGGGAGGGGATAAGCTGACTTCACGGATCACCAACGATTTTTTATCGATGGTTCCTGCGAAATTATACAATGCATACGGTCCGACAGAGAACACCGACGACTCGACCAACTGGGTAGCGGAGAAACTGGCCGATGACGCGCCTGTCCCCATCGGCAGACCGGTGCCCAACTCGCAGGTGTATATATTGAATGAAGACCTGAAACTATTGCCTGTCGGTGTTGCCGGAGAAATATGCGTGAGCGGGGCCGGGCTGGCCAGAGGATATTTAAACCGGCCTGATCTTACAGCAGAAAAATTCATTGACAATCCCTTCGGGAACGGCGGGAGAATGTATAAAACGGGAGATAGAGGCAGATGGCTGCCGGACGGTAATATAGTGTTCATGGGCAGGAAGGATGACCAGGTGAAGATCCGCGGTTACCGCATCGAGGTTCGGGAGATAGAGGCAGCTTTGCTGCGCCATACGGCGGTCACAGCAGCCGTGGTGATATGCCGGGAAATTGCAAATGGGGAAAAAAGTCTGGTCGCTTACCTGGTCAGCGGGGAAACTCCCGATGCCGCCGGTTTGCGGATATGGTTAGGCCAGACCTTGCCCGCCTATATGCTGCCCGGATATTTTGTCCGGTTGAAAGCTATACCCGTTAATTCGAATGGGAAAGTCGACAAAAAAGCCCTACCCGACCCGGAAGGGGTCGAAATGGGTACGGGCAATGTTCTGGTAGCCCCGCGGAATGAACAGGAACGTCAGCTGGTGAATGTTTGCGAGGATGTATTGAAAAGACGCCCGATCAGTATGCAGGATGACTTTTTTGAGCTGGGGGGCGATTCCATAAAATCGATCCAGATCGTATCGAGGCTGAAGCAGAGAGGTTATACCCTTGGCATCCGGGATATCCTGCAGTACCCGATCCTGAAGGAACTGGCCGGCCGCATCAGCATTGGGCATCGTATGGCCGACCAGGCAACCGTTCAGGGCGCCATACCCCTGAGCCCGGTGCAAATGTCCCTTTTTGAGCAGGATCCGACCGGTATCCACCACTATAACCAATCTGTATTACTGCACTGCAAGCAACGGCTATCGGAACATGGATTGAGGCTGGTATTGGACAAGATCGTATTGCATCATGATGTTTTGCGAATGGTGTACCGGCGATCGGCAGAAGGATGGATACAGGAGAATAAGGGTGCCGGACAAAGCTATGCATTGGAAATCCTTGACATTGAAAGTCCCACGGAAATGACATTGCATTGTGATCGTATACAGTCCGGCATAGACTTGGCGAATGGTCCTTTGTTCAAAGCCGCCCTATTCCACAACCACGAAGGTGATCGGCTTTTGCTGGTGGCCCACCACCTGGTGGTGGATGGCGTGTCCTGGCGTATCCTTTTGGAAGACCTGTCTGCCCTATATCAGCAATTTCTCTTGCAGCAACCATTAACCCTGCCCTTAAAGACCGATTCTTTCCGGTATTGGCAGCAAAAGCAATGGGAGTATGCAGCAAGTGATGCCCTGCTGAAAGAAGAAAAATATTGGTCGGGCATCGAATCCCTTTACGTGAAGCCTTTGCCATTGGACAACCCGGACGAGAGCAATCTGGTGAAAGATGAGTCATTCGGGGCCTTCACCCTGGATAAGAGGTTGACGGAGAAACTGATGACCGGCTGCCACAAGGCCTATGGAACCGAAATAAATGATATCCTGGTCGCTGCATTATGCCTTACACTGGCGGAAGTATTTCTTTGCAAGGATACCCTGATCCATCTTGAAGGACACGGGCGCGAGTCCCTGGGAGCCGACACGGACATAACCCGGACGGTGGGTTGGTTTACCACTATTTTTCCGGTCTTTGTCGACCTGCGTGACAGTGGTGATCCGATCAGGCAACTGGTAGCCGCAAAAGAAAGCCTGCATCGCGTCCCGAATAAGGGGATAGGATACGGCATACTCCGGTATATGGCGGAAAAAGGATATCGACGTAGTCCGGAGATCACTTTCAATTACCTGGGTGACTTCGGTGCGGGTTTCGACAGGGAAGGGAGGGAGGACATTTTCAATTTCTCCGGACATTACAGGGGCGCCGAAAGATCGGGCAATATGCAAAGGGATGGGTTGCTTTCCGTGTCCGGATTGATCGCGAATGGGAATCTGCAGTTGTCGGTAACCTATAGCAATAAACAATTTACTCCCGATACTATGGAACGGCTCATGCAGGCGTATAAAGCTCATTTGTCGGGCCTGATCGGGTTGCTGTCCGCAGAAGAGACAATACATCTCAGTCCCGTAGACCTGACCTATAAAGACCTGACTGTACAACAGGTCGAAGCCCTGAGCAAGATCTATCACATAGAAGATGTATATCCCCTGAGTCCCCTGCAGGAGGGACTGTATTACCATTGGGTAAGCAACCCGGCCTCCCCGGCCTATTTTGAACAGGTGAGCTATAGGTTGAAAGGGAGATTTTCAGTGCCAGTACTGGAAGAAAGCTATCGAGTGCTGGTAGCCCGGCATGGGATCCTGAGAACGATCTTTACCAATGACTTTAGCGATTTGCCGCTGCAAATCGTTAAAAAGGATACGGATGCTTCATTCCGGTTCATAGAGTCCGCCGGCAATTTCCCTGACCTGGCGATAGGATATAAGCAGACCGACCGGGTGGAAGGATTCGATTTATTCAGCCGGCCGCCTGTTCGCCTGACCGTGTTCGGTCTGGGCGATCATACTTACGAATTTATCTGGAGCCATCATCATATCCTGATGGATGGCTGGTGCGGAAGCATTCTCATCAGGGAGTATTTTCAGATATATTACAGTCTGCTGCAGGACGCTACGCCTCAGTTGGGAAAGGTCTACCCTTATGCAAATTATATTCAATGGTTGTCGCAGAGGGATGCAGGCAGCTCTTTACAGTATTGGGATGATAATTTGTCAGGTTATGACGCGGTGAATTATTTGCCACGCGCAAATGCCGGCGCAAATAAAGAATACGATGCGGCCGAGCTGACATTTTCCATTGATGAATGCTTACGACGGGAGATCAGGAATATATGCGTGGAGACAGGAGTGACGGAAAATACCTTTATACAGGCTATTTGGGGTATTCTGTTGAGCAGGTATAATAATACGGACGACGTCGTTTTTGGTTCTGTCGTGTCAGGCCGCCCGCCCGAGTTACAGGGAGTGGAAGATATGATCGGGCTGTTCATCAATACCATTCCCGTTCGCATCCGGCTCAGAAAGAACATGACGATCAGGGAGTTATTACGGGAAGTACAGCAGTCTTCCATAGCGTCAATGGATCATCATTATACGCAGCTGGCGGAGTTGCCGTCTGCCTCCCGGCTGCAAAGGAATCTGTTCGACCATATACTTGTATTTGAGAACTATCCTGTCCGGGAGATGGTGCAGCAAAGCCTGGCAGGAAGAGATAAAATGGAGGAGTTCACCGTTTTGTCAACAGAGGTGTTCGAACAGAGCCACTACGATTTTTCCGTGATGATCGCTCCCGGAGATGTGATCACGATCAGGTTTAACTACAATGCCAATGCTTTTACCGCCGAAGAAATCGGCCGGATAAAATGTCATTTGACCAACCTTATAGGGCAGGTGCTGAAAAACCGGGAATCATTTCTGTACGAGGCTGATTTCCTGGGTCCGGATGAAAAGCAACAGCTGCTGGAGGAGTTCAATGATACGGCAATGGATTTTCCCCGGTATGCAACACTTGTCGAACAGTTTGAAGAACAGGCTAATACCAATCCCGGAAATATTGCCCTCGTGTTCGAAGAGACCGTCCTTACCTACCAGGAGTTGAATGAAAGAGCCAACCAGTTGGGACATTATTTAAGGAAGAAATACCGGGTGAAGCAAAATGACCTGATCGGCATCCGGTTAAGCCGGGGCGAATGGGCAATAATAGCCATATTAGGCGTACTAAAATCAGGCGCCGCCTATGTGCCTATTGATCCTGCCTATCCCCGGGAACGGATCGACTATATTATATCGGACAGCGGATGCAGACTGGTATTGGATGAATTGGAGTTAATGCATTTTAAGAAAGAGCAGCAGGAGTATGGCAAGGGTAGGCCGGAACCCATTGCTGGTCCGGGAGATCTCGCATATGTGATATATACGTCCGGCTCAACGGGAAAACCCAAAGGCGTGCTGATCGAGCATGCTACCATTATAAATACCATCTGCGCACAACAGGTTGTTTACGATGTTAAAGATGGGGCGAGGAATCTTCAGTTTTCCTCCCTGTCTTTTGACGCTTCCGTTTCCGAAATATTCGTTGCGTTAGGATCCGGAACGGCCTTGTATATTGTCCCGGAAGAGGCCCGGCAAAATCCGCAATTGTTCGAGGAATATATCACCACACATAAGATTAGCGTTGCCACGCTGCCTCCGGCATTCCTGAAATTGCTGCAAACAGACAGGATCCGGTCCCTCCGGGTATTGATAACGGCTGGCGAGCCTGCCATTGCGGAAAAGGCCATAGCGTTCTCGGAATCGGGGACCTATATCAATGCATATGGCCCGACGGAAGCCAGCATTCACGCTACCGCATTTAAATTGGATAAGGAATGGAATAGGAAGGGCAGCAATCTGCCTATTGGCAAGCCCATACCCAATACACAGTTGTACATAGTAGATCAGTATATGAATTTAATGCCGATAGGCGCCATAGGAGAGATCTGTATCGGCGGGGCGGGAGTAGGCCGTGGATATAGGAACAACCCGGAGCTCACCGCACAAAAATTTGTGCCCGATCGGTTCAGAAAAGGTGCATTCCTTTATAAGAGCGGCGATCTGGGAAGATGGCTGGCCGATGGGAATGTAGAGTTCCTGGGCAGAAAGGACGAACAGGTCAAAATACATGGATATCGTATCGAATCAGGGGAAATAGAAAGCGCGTTGCAAAGCCATCCTGAGATTGTTTCCGCCGTTGTTACGGCCATGGAGGATACAGCGGGCGACAGGTATTTAGTCGCTTACCTGACAGGCACTGTTGAATTACAATCCTCGAAGATCCGATCCTGGTTAAGCAACACATTGCCTGAGCATATGTTGCCAGCTCATTATATACAGCTGAAAGAATTGCCCTTTACGACCAGCGGTAAGATCGACAAAAAGAGATTGCCCGCGCCGGAAGGCCATTCGATGGAGGCGGGTGGTATATTCGTGGCGCCCCGCTATGCAATAGAGGAAGAGCTTATACAGGTATGGCAGCAGGTGCTGGGAAAAGAGAAGATCGGTATCGAGGATAATTTTTTCGAGGCAGGCGGCAACTCCATTAGGATAATCAGGCTGTCGAAACTCGTAAGTGGGGTAGTGGGAAGGTCGATAAGCATCGCCATGCTTTTTCAATACGCCAATATAAAAGACCTGGTGGATTATTTGATCAATGAGTCCGTCGTGTATATAGAGGAACCCGTCAGCAGGGAGGAAATGATGGAAGATTTAAACAAATTTAATTTCAATTAATATGGCAACAAGCAAAAAGTATGAAGGTCCGGATATTGCCATTATAGGGATGGCAGGTCAATTTCCGCAATCCGGCAATTACCGGGAGTTTTGGAAAAACCTCCGGTCGGGCAGGGAACTCCTGACCACCTATCCGGATGAAGACCTCCGGGCATCGGGCGTATCCGAAGACGCCCTTAGGGACCCGCGATATGTGAAGACGGCGGGCTCGATCGACAACAAAGAGCTATTTGATGCAGGCTTTTTCGGATACAGCGCAGAAGAAGCTTCGTTAATGGATCCGCAGATAAGGCTGTTTCATCAATATTGCTGGGAAGCGCTGGAGGATGCGGGTTATGCATCGTCAACCGACAAATACAAGATCGGATTATACGCAGGGGCGGCCTGCAGCGATAACTGGAAGATGTACGTCCATGCGAGGGCAAAAAATACTTCGGTAGACCCTTTCTTTCTCAGGATGATCATAGCAGAAAGATTTATCAGCACCCTGATATCATACAAATTGAACCTGCGGGGGCCGTCGATGTATGTCGATACCGCCTGTAGCACGTCGTTGGTGGCGGTACACCTGGCATGCAGGAGTCTCCTTACACGGGAATGTTCCATAGCCCTGGCCGGGGGGATTTCGGTCAAGACCTTAAAACGTAAAGGATATCTATATGAAGAAGGTATGGTGTCTTCTTCAGATGGACGTTGCCGCGCCTTTGACGCACAGGCCAGCGGCACGGCATCAGGCGAGGGCGCCGGTATCGTCGTTCTGAAAAGATTGAGCGAGGCCGTCAATGACCGGGATCATATTTACGCTGTCATAAGGTCCACGGCGGCGAACAACGATGGCAATCTCAAAGTGGGATATACGGCCCCGAGCGTGAAAGGACAGGCTGATTGTATCCGGATGGCACAGAAACTCGCTGGTGTCGATCCGCAGAGTATTAGCTACATAGAGGCTCACGGGACGGCGACCATACTGGGTGACCCGATAGAGATCAGGGCGCTTAATGAGTCCTTTGCTGTCGGCGGTAAGGAAAAGTTCTGTGCTATCGGATCGGTTAAGTCGAATGTAGGACACCTGGATGCGGCAGCAGGCGTGACAGGATTGATCAAAGCGGTATTAAGCCTGAAAAACAGGCAAATTCCTGCCAGTTTGCACTTCCATGAGCCGAACCCGGAAATAGATTTTGACGGCGGACCATTTTTTGTGAATACGCAATTGAGAGAATGGCAGCGTAGGGGAGAGGAGCCGCTGCGGGCGGGCGTCAGTTCTTTAGGCATCGGCGGTACCAACGCCCACGTTGTACTGGAGGAAGCTCCTTCGGAAGAGAAAGGCGACCCCGGGCGGATATATAAATTGTTGACGGTGTCGGGTAAGACATCGGGCGCAGTGGAAAGATACCTGGATAATTTACATGATTTCCTCCAGGAAGAGCCCTGGATTGATCTGGCGGATGCCTCCTATGCCCTTCACACGGGACGGCGGCATTTCGCTTACCGGAAGGCCATTGCTTTTAAGAGCCGTGAGGAACTGCTGGAAGAATTGAGGCCGGGCAAAGAAAAGGAGCCGGCGGTACGAAGTAAGGATAATTGCCGGACTGTCTTTATGTTCTCGGCCGCGGGATCGCAATACGTGAATATGGGCAAAGATCTTTATGACAATGAGCCTGTCTTCAGGGAAGAAATGAATAAAGGATTTAAACTTTTGCAATCATTGACCGGACAGGATTATCATAGTATTTTCTATCCCGCGTCGGCTGAGGACCATCGTATAAACCACATGCAGCACGCGCAACCCGCCATCTTCCTCTTTGAATATTCCCTGGCACGCTTAATAATGTCGTATGGCATAACGCCAGAATACATGATTGGGCATAGCATCGGTGAATATGCAGCTGCCTGCATCAGTGGCGTATTCAGTTATGAGGACGCCCTGCGATTGGTTGTCAAAAGGGGGATGCTGATGAATACTTTAAAGCCCGGCGCTATGCTGAGCGCCCAGATCCAGGAAGAAAGAGCGAAAGATTTCCTGCAGCAGGATATTTCTTTGGCAGCAGTAAATGGCCATGACCAGGTCGTTTTTTCAGGCAGCGTGGAGGCTATCGATGCGCTGGCCGCAATGCTGGATCATAAAGGCCTCTCATGCGTTAAACTGCACGCCACCCATGCCGGGCATTCTTATATGATGGATGATATTCTGGAATTATACAGGGCCGAATTGGAGGTCACTTCGAAGAATGCTCCCCAGATACCCTTTATTGCCGGTGTGACCGGAAAATTCATTTCACTCGAAGAATGCCGGAGTACTGACTATTGGGTACGGCATATGCGTGAAACGGTCCGTTTTTCGGATGGGATCGCTACGATAGCCGGTAAAAAGAAAGAATTAATATATTTAGAAACCGGCGCCGGGAATTCCTTGACGAGTTTATTAAAACAACGAAATACGGATTCCAATGCCTTTATAGCCATAAACCCGGTCAGGCATCCCAAGGAGCCGGGCAATGACCTGCTTTACTTTTCCAGACGCATGGCGCAATTGTGGGCGTTGGGAATAAACCCGGATTGGGACGTGTATTATAAGAATGAAAAAAGGAACAAAGTCTCGTTACCCACCTATTCATTCGAGCCCGCGAAATATCCTGCTGAGGTCGACCCATTCGAGAACGGATTTTCCGATGGTGCGCATTTGTCCGCCGGAGTCGCGAAACAGGAGTTGAAGGACTGGATCTATTATCCCTCCTGGAAACGCGCCGTCTTGTATGCCCCGCAGAAGGATGGGGCCGGAAAGACTTACCTGCTGTTTGTTTCCGACAAAGCATTGGGCGGACGGCTGAAGAAGGGGCTTGAGGAAAGCGCCCATGAGGCAGTGGAAGTATTTGCCGGGGAAAAATATGAAAAACTGCCATCCGGCCAGTTCACCATCGATCCGACAAGACCCAACCATTACATTAAGTTGTTCAGCGACCTGCGTAGTTCAGGTAAGGATATAACGGATATTATTTATGAATGGGGGACCGGCGTAGCGCCATCCGCCATCGCGTTGTGGGAAGAGAACAAAGAAGTCAATCTTGTCTATTTCAGCCTGGTAAATATTGTGAAGGCCTTGTCACAACATGCCGGGACCAGGGGAACGCGAATGGTCGTCCTGACAAGGTCATTGTATACTGTTCTGGGTACGGAAAAAGGAATGTATTCCCAGGCGTTGATGCTGGGGCTTGTCAAAACCATACCGCAGGAACTATCATTGCCATGCTGTAATGTGGATATAGAAGATAGTGCAAATGCAGTGGCCGATATGCGCCTGCTGCTGGACGAGATCGGCAATAGTGCAGGACCGGACCGGATCGTAGCCTTGCGTAACGGGCAAAGATGGATACAGGATCTTCAAAGGCACATTCACCCGGTGGATATCGAGCGAACAGCCATACGGGAAGGCGGCACCTATTTAATTACCGGGGGATTGGGCAATGTGGGGTTCACGTTGGCAAAATACCTGATTACAAAATATAATGCGCGTCTCGTCCTGACCGGCCGGAGTCAGCTTTTGGAAGACGATGAGCAGGCAGATGCGGGAAATGTGGAAAAGAGGGCCCGTTTGCGGTTTTTACATAGCATCAGCCCGGAGCTGATGTATTACAGCACAGATGTTGCCGACCCGGAGGCATTCCAAAGGACGGTCGAAGATTCCGAGAGAATAGGGGGGGCTTTTCACGGGGTGATCCACGCGGCGGGAATTACCGATGATCATTATTTTGAATTCATTGAGACCACCGATCCGAAGATAACATGCAGTATGTTTGCTCCGAAGGTAAAAGGAATAGAGTCCTTGTACAGCATATTCAGAGGGCGAACGCCCGATTTTGTCTGGATAACCTCCAGTTTGTCATCGGTATTAGGCGGGTTAGGTTATTGCTCCTATGCTTCCGCCAATGCGTACATGAACCATTTTGTCTATTCGAAACGAGACGAATTGCCTTCCTGGAAGTGTGTAATACTGGGCGAATTGGCATTTAGCAAGAAAAGTATTGAAGAGGAGAAAGATACCAACCGGAAAGCGATGAAGGCCCAGGAATTAATCGGATTATTCGAATGGAGCCTGTCTGCCAATCATAGCCCGGTGATACTGCAGTCTACGGGAGATCTCTTTGCCAGGATAGACAGGAGCGAGCACGAGAAGAAAGAAGCTGACCCGGACAATGCAGAAGAGCAGGTGGATATCAGCCGGCGGGAACGACCTGTTTTGTCCACGGTATATGCAGAAGCCGATACTGAAACGGAAAAGAAGCTGAAAGCTATGTTTGAAAATTTCATGGGGATAGACCGGATCGGCGTGGACGATCATTTTTTTGAGTTAGGAGGGGATTCTCTAAAGGGAATGATGCTGCTGAAAAGGATAAATGGTGAATTTAATATAAACCTGGCCCTTAAGGACTTCTTACTTAACCCGGCTATCCGGGCGATGGCCGCGAGGATAGATGAAGGAGTATGGCTTCAACCCGGTGTAGAAATGGAAAATGAGATCACTATCTGACTATCCTAAAATGTATGTCATGAATAGCCTGTTGATGAAATTGAGGGAAAATAATGTTTTCATCTCTGTCGAAAAAAACGAATTGAAGGTCCGGTTCAATGGATCTTCCATTCGGGAGGACCTGCTGGAAGAGATAAAGACCAATAAGGACCGGCTGGTATCATACCTGGTTAATTACAACAAGCAGTCTGTGGCTATTAAAAGCGCTGCGGTGAGTGGGCGCGGTGGGTTTCCTTTGTCGTCTTCCCAGTTCAGGTTATGGGTACTAAGCCAGGTGGAAGAGGGTAATATAGCGTATAATATGCCCGGAATGTATTTTTTCGAGGGGGATTTGAATAACGATGCGCTGGACTTTGCCTTCGCCGCTTTGATCAGCCGGCACGAAAGCCTACGCACGATATTCAAAGAAAATGATCAGGGGGAAGCGAGGCAATTTATTCAATCGCCGGACGCTTCGGGATTCGCTATCAGGCATTGTGACCTACGACAGGAGGCGGATAAGGAGACCGTTTTAAAATTACGGGTCCGGCAGGAATGTGTAAAGCCCTTTAATCTGGCCGAGGGCCCTTTGATGCGGGCCATCCTTTTCCGGATAGAAGATAAAAAATGGTTATTTACCTGTGTGATGCATCATATAATCAGCGATGGCTGGTCAATGCATATCGTAAAGCGGGAATTATTACAGCAGTATCATGCTTTCATCAGCGGGGAAACGGATCCATTGCCCCCCTTGCGCATCCAATATAAGGATTATGCGGTGTGGCAACAGGAAATCTTCAGCAGAGGGGCTCTGAATGAACATAAGACCTGGTGGTTAAAACAATTCGAAGGGGAATTACCTGTGTTGCAGTTGCGGGGACATTTCACCCGGCCGATGTTAAAAACATACAATGGCGAAGCGATATGTGTGGTCATTGATCCGGAAACCACCAAAGGATTTAAACAACTTATCCAAAAAAGAAACGCCACTTTGTTCATGGGTTTACTGGGGGTTGTCGCCGTTCTATTGAACGCTTACAGTGACCAGGAAGATATTATTATTGGTACGCCGATCATCGGCAGAGAACATATGGACCTGGAGAACCAGATCGGCTTCTTCCTGAATACCCTGCCTTTGCGTATAAGGTTTACGGGCGAAGAAAGTTATGATGGCTTACTGGAAAAAATAAGACGAACGACCCTGGATGCCTTCGAGCATCAAATATATCCTTTCGACCGACTGGTGGATGAATTGCATTTGCACAGGGATATAAGCAGGAATCCGTTGTTCGATGTGTTGGTGATCCTGCAAAACACGAAGATCGGCCATGATGCCCATCGACAGAATAACGAATCTTTGCGGGTTAGCGGATATGGAGATCGCCCGATCCTTACCAGTAAATTGGATCTTACTTTTGATTTTAACGAAACGGCTGGGGGAATACAACTTTCCCTTGTATATAATAGTGATATTTACGATAAGCCGTTCGCAGAGCAGTTGGGAGTTCATTTCAACAGGTTAACCCGCGCTGTTACAGAAAGATCCTTCATTTCAATTCAAGGTCTGGAATATATGGATGCTGATGAGATGAAGCATCATATAACAACGTATAATGAAACTGTAACGGCTTTTGCCGTCCCCGTCAGCGACGAATTTTAACAACATTATTTAAAGTCGACATGTATGTTCCATAAAAAAAAATTAGGGATTGTCGGCGGTATGGGTTCGCGTGCGGGAGCTTTCTTTTTGCAGAAGATCATTGATTTTTCCCCGGCAGATACCGACCAGGATTTTTTGGATATTATTTTTCATAATAATTCATCAATACCCGACAGGACCAAGGCCATTGTTTACAATGAGCCATCTCCTTTGCCGGATATCCTGAAATCAGTGGAGCTTTTTAACCGGAATGAGGTCGAGGTGATCGCATTGGCCTGTGTAACGTCCTATTTCTATTACAATCAGATAGCGGCCCACACCACTGCCCGTGTACTCAATCCATTGCATTTGATCGCAGACTGTATCCGGGAAGAATACGGGCAGGTAAGGAGGGTGGGACTGCTTGCCACCACAGGTACTATTAACTGCGGATTGTTTCATCAGGAATTAAAGAAGTGCAATGTGGAAGTAGTAACGTTGAAACCTCCTTACCAGGAAGAAGTCTTCATGCGGGCGGTTTATATGAAAAACGGCTTCAAATCTTCAACGATCTGCCAGCTGGCCCGGGATCTGATGAATGAATCGATCAATAAGCTAAAGGTCCTCGACGTGGACCTGGTCATTGGCGGATGCACAGAGGTATCCATAGGCGTTGATCCCCGGACCGTCACCATACCCTATATAGATGTTGTTGATTTTTTGGCCCATAAAACGGTTGATTATTGCTACAATCATAATATAAAAAGATCAAAAATCTACATAAATGGATAAGAAAATCATACATACCGTTTTTGAAGAAAATGTAAATAAATATCCTTTTTATATTTCCATCGAAGCGGAAAATGCGAAAGTCACTTATGTGGATTTGAATATTTATGCTAACCGACTTGCGCATTTACTCCTCTCGATGGGTTGTTGTCCGGGAATGATCGTAAACGTATTTATCCCTTCTTCCATTACATCAATAGCGGCTTTGCTGGCTGTTTTTAAAACGGGCGGCATCTACCTGCCCGTTGATCCCGCTTTTTCTCAGAAACGTATGTGGCAAATATTTGATGAAACTTTTGATGGAATGGTAATCACCTCGGATACATTATATAACGACTTCATCGCCCTGTGCGATCAATTTAAAGTATCGGTTAAATGCCTTATTGTAATCAGCGGGGACGGAACCTTCAGCGTATACAATTATGCCGGTGGCTATTTGAATACGATGGCTGTCAACGAGACGGCAGCGTGGGCTGAGAATCCTGTTGCGGACCTGAATGGAGACAGCAGTAGTTACATTTTCTATACATCCGGCTCTACCGGACAGGGAAAGGCTATAGTCGGGACCCATGCCGGGCTCAGTCATTTTATACATTGGGAAATAATGGAATTTGGGATAAATGAATCCTTCCGTGTAAGCCATCTGACACAGGTAACTTTTGACGCATCTCTCAGGGATATTTTTGTACCGCTGGCTTCGGGGGGTACCGTGTGCATTCCTTCCCCGGAAACGAAGAATAATCCGCTTCATTTACTGGAATGGCTGGAAAGATCGAAAGTCAGCATGGTGCATTGTGTTCCGTCCTTATTCAGGATATGGACCAAGGAGTTGGAAGCCGCAGGTAATAAAAAATATGAGCTGACGCATCTTAGGTATATCCTGCTGGCAGGCGAACTTTTATATGCAAAAGATATTTTAAGCTGGCGTAAGGCTATGGGTGAAAAGATCGGCTTAGTCAACCTGTATGGAGCTACGGAAACGACACTGGTCAAGACATTTTTCAGGATAGGTTCAGTGCCGGAGAACCCTTCTCAGATCATTCCGGTGGGAATACCTGTAAGTAATACCAGTATTGCTGTTATCAGGAATGGGCGTATGTGTAAATCCGGCGAGACAGGAGAGATCTATATTAAGACACCCTTTGCAACAAAAGGGTATTATAAAAATGATGAGCTGACGGCCGAGTCTTTTGTGCAGAATCCGCTTCATAACGATTTCCGTGATATTGTTTATAAAACAGGTGATCTGGGACGCTATCTGCCCGACAATAATTTGGAAGTATTGGGGCGGCTGGACAACCAGGTGAAAATAAATGGTATCCGTATTGAACTCCTGGAAGTTGAGCAGGCAATGCTCGACCAGGTATCTATTACGGGAGCGGTTGTAACAGTCTACCAGACCGATGATCATATTTCATCTCTGATAGCCTATTACACAGGAAAGGAAATGAAGCCGGAAGAGCTTCGGGATAGACTGGCCATGGGGCTACACCAACAAGCAATACCTTCCTGGTTCATTTATTTAAATGAATTTCCCCTGAATATAAATGGGAAGATAGATAAAAAGGCGCTACCGTCTCCTGACCAGGCTATACGGGACAATACCGGCGGCGAAAGATATATAGGTGAAATAGAAAATAAGCTGGCCTTACAATGGAAAGAGATCCTGGGCCATGATAAAGCAGGAAGGAATATCTCATTTTTTGCCATAGGCGGCAACTCCCTTCGGGCTATTCAGCTGATATCAAGGATACACAAAACGTTCGGAGTGAATTGCAAGATCACGGATATCTTTATGCAGCCTACTATCCAGGGACAAGCGGCATTTATAGCGGGCAGCTTAAAAAGAAAATACGAGCAGATCAGGCCAATAGCCGAAAAGCCATATTATGATCTTTCTGCCTGCCAGCGCAGATTATGGATCCTGAGCCAATTTGAAGAGGGCAATATCGCTTATAATATGCCCGGAATATACCTTTTCGAAGGTGATCTGCATTTTGCATCGTTAGAACATTCCTTTAACATGCTTATAGCCCGACATGAAATCCTGCGGACGGTGTTCAAGGAAGACGAAAACGGAGGAATTAAGCAATTTGTTAACAGACCCGAAGCGACGGAATTTAAAATTACTTGCCGGGACCTTAGGGGGGAAAAAGAAGAAGTTGTGGCCGGATTGGCGCAGATGGAATTCAAGCGGCCTTTTAGTCTTGCCACAGGTCCCCTATTACGGACCGTCTTACTCCAGGTACAGGAGGATAAATGGGTGTTCATTTATGTGATGCATCATATCATCAGTGACGCCTGGTCAATGTCGATCCTGATCGATGAATTGTTGCAGCTATACAATGCGCACCGGCAGGGCCTGGAAAATCCATTAAAACCCTTGCTTATTCAGTACAAGGATTATGCCGCCTGGCAAAGGGAACAGTTGAACGGCGACCGTTTGCAGGAGCATAAAGCCTGGTGGTTGAAACAACTGGAAGGGGATTTGCCGGTACTCGATCTGCCGGCCGACAGACCGCGGCCTGCTGTTAAAACCTATAATGGGGACGCGATAAGCAAGTTCATCAACCCGGATTTAAGCAGGCAATTTAAAGCCATGCTGCAGGAGCAGGACGGCACTTTATTTATGGGCTTACTGGCTGCCGTTAACGGGTTGCTATATAGGTATACGGGTCAAAAAGATATCATTATAGGCAGCCCCATTGCCGGCAGGGAGCATGTCGACCTGGAGGACCAGATCGGTTTTTATGTAAATACACTGGCCTTACGGACGCGGTTCAAAAACACGGACAGTTATAAAGATTTGGTGGAAAATATTAAACGGACGACGTTGGGAGCTTACGAACACCAGCTGTATCCATTTGACGAACTGGTCGATGAATTGCAGCTTCATAGGGATATCAGCCGTAATCCCTTATTTGATGTGCAGGTGATCGTTCAAAATGGGGGCCTGAATACGAAAGACCAAAACAGGCAATTCAGGGAACTAAACGTAAGCGGGTATGCCGGGGCAAAAAAGCTGACCAGTGTATTTGACATGGTGTTCAATTTTTCCGACAGTGAAAGCGGGCTGGGTTTATATATTACGTACAACAGCGATATTTATAGCGGACAGCTGGTAACGCAGCTGGCCGATCACCTGGAACAATTGATGGATGCCATCGTACAATACCCCGATAGCCCGATCAATCAGCTGAATTTTCTAGGCGAAAAGGATCGGCAACGGTTATTGGTTGGGTTTAACGATACGGAGGAGATCTATCCTTCAGGCCAGACACTGGTTAGCTTGTTTGAAATACAGGTCCGTAAAATACCCGATGAGGTCGCGGTGGTCTTTTTGGGCAAGGCGATGACTTACAGGGAGCTGGACGAACAGTCGGACCGGCTGGCTTTACACCTGATAAAAAATTATAATATTGCAGGTGGCGAGCTGGTCGGTATCATGGCGGATCGGTCTGAGAAAATGATAATATCGATATTGGGGATCTTAAAAGCAGGTGGGGCCTATGTTCCGATAGATGCTGCCTATCCGCAGGCGAGAAAGGAATATATCCTGCGCGATACCGGAGCCCGGGTATTACTTACGCAATCAGATTATATGTTCGGCCTGGAATATTATCAAGGCGGCATCATTGCTCTCGATATCCAGCTGGACGGCATGGAGGACGGCGATCCGGGATCCCGACCCATTGTTGAAGCTTCGCAGCTGGCCTATGTGATCTACACCTCGGGTTCGACCGGTGTTCCCAAGGGGGTGATGGTAGAGCATGGAGCTGTTGTGAATACCATTTATGCCCAACGGGCGATTTTTGATGTACAGGCCGGAGAAAGACATCTTCAGTTCGCTTCCTGTTCGTTCGACGCCTCCGTATCTGAAATATTTGTGTCGCTGGCAGCGGGAGCTACTTTGTATATTATCGATGATGATACGAAGAAAGAACCTTCCTTGCTGCAGCAGTATATCAATGGCAATAAGATTGATATGGGCACGATCCCGCCCGCCTATTTAAAACTATTGGCCATTGAGAAGCTGGGCACGATGAAAAAGCTGGTAACAGCCGGAGAGGCAGCCATATATGATAAGGCAGTAGAGTTTTGCGGGCAAGGCATATATTATAATGCGTATGGTCCGACGGAGACCAGCATATGCGCTACGGTATACAAGATGGATCGTGGCGGGCCAATAGCAGGATCCAATGTGCCGATAGGAGGTCCGATTGCAAATGCGGAAGTGTACATACTGGATGAAAGCGGCAATCTGCAACCGGAAGGGGCGATCGGCGAGATATGCATAAGCGGCAAAGGGCTGGCGCGCGGATATTTGAACCAGCCGGAGCTGACAGCGGAGAAATTTGTACCTAATCCGTTTAAGGAAAGTGGGAGGATGTATAAGACGGGTGATTCGGGCAAATGGCTACCAGATGGAAATATCGTGTTTACCGGACGCCGGGACGAGCAGGTAAAGATCAGAGGTTACCGGATCGAATTGGGAGAAATAGCAAATGCCTTATTAAGCCATCCTGACATTGTTTCCGCCGTTGTCGTGGCGGGGTCCGCTGCCGGCGAAGAAAAAGAACTGGTGGCCTACCTGGTCGGCAAAGTAACCTTGCCGCCAACTGATGTGCGGGCCCATTTAAGCCAACTATTGCCCGGGTACATGATTCCTCCGCATTTTGTACAGATGGATGCACTGCCGGTAACCATCAACGGAAAGATCGACAGGAAAAAACTGCCTGATCCGCGGGATAACGGGCTGGGTACCGGCTTAGAATATATAGCTCCGCGCAATGAAACCGAAGAGAAGCTGGCGGCGATCTGGGCAAGGGTGCTGGAAAAAGAAAAGATAAGTGTAAAAGACGACTATTTTGATCTGGGGGGCAACTCATTAAAGGCATTGATCATAATTAAAAAAATACATGATGAGATCGGACATATATTATCAATAAAAACATTGTTTGCCGAAAAAAATATTGAAAATATTGCCAGGATCATAACGGAGATTAAAAATCAGGTGGATCCGGGAGCCCATGCCGACGCTGTACCGGGAAGCAGCCTATTCACCGATGCCTCCTATAACCAACTTAATTATTTTTCAAAATGGAAAATAGGGAATGACAATGTTGTATTGCCTTACCGATACACGAATCTGAAGGTGGAAGCATTTGAAACAGCCATATATAAACTGGTCGAACGTCACGAAATATTGCGGACTGTATTCGTGGATGTCAATGGAATCGTAAAACAAAGGATACTGCCTTTACAGGAATCCAGGGTCGGGGTCGGGAAACCCATTCCGGTGTCATCGTTCAATGAAATGATTACGGAGATCGAGCTGGAAAATAAAAGACGGATAGATCTGTACGGTCCTCAACTATTTTTTATAAAAATATTTCAACCGGAAAATGATGTCTACTACGTTGTGTTCACCATGCACCATATCATCACCGATGGATATTCCAGCGGGATCCTGAAGGAGGAGTTAACCGAATTATATAATGCTGCGTTGCAAGACAGACTTCCGCGTTTAAAACCGCTCCCTTTCCAGTACAGGGACTTTTCGGCCTGGCAAAGAAAATTTGTAGACTCGGCAGCCGGCATTAGCCATCGTGATTACTGGATGGAAAAGTTGAGATCCATCAGCGGAGCGATAAAGGCCCCGCTACATTCCGATCCGGCAGCCGCGGATGCAAAGGATCCCGTGCTTATAACAAAAACCATCAACGGCAAGCTTTTAAATGAAATAGACCGGTTTGCCAAAACCAATGGCTGCACCCGATCAGGTCTGCTATTGGCTTCGCTAATGCTGTTTCAAAATCAGCTGAATGGTGAAGAAGATATAGCTATCACCGTATCGGTCTCCGGAAGGCACTCGAAATATTACGGCGAACTGGATGTAAGCGGTTTGATCGGACTTTTTGTAAATACATTGTTTGTATGGAATGCCATTGACAGGGACAAGCCCATCAGAGATTTTATAGTGGAAGTACAGAATAATTTCCTGGATCATTTAAATTATGAAACGTATCCTTTTGTGAAAGCCGTTGGCGAATCGCCCGACATCGATCCTGATATCTTAAAATATACCGGTTTCTTCAATTACCATAATTACAGCTACTACAATGAGTTGTCATATGAGGAGGATGAACAGGAAAAAATCGGCAAAACGGAAAAAACCGGCCCCATGTCACGGGCCCTGGGGTTATCGGTGGAAGAGTATGACAACTGCCTGAAACTACAGTTAAAGATCAATCCGGCTATTTTCCCAGGTATGCGCGAAGCGACAATTAAAGATCGCTATTTGACCATTCTGCATAAAATGTTATATAATTCGGAATTGCCGGTTAACCAACAAGTGAAACAAACAGTCGATTAAAACACCCCGGTCCTCAAAATTTCAATCGAATTTATATGAAAAGGCATACATATGTTTTAGGTACAGGGTTGTCCCATGACGGTTCTGCCTGTTTATTAAAAGACGGTGATATTTGTGTGGCCATAGAAAAGGAAAGATTGTCCAGAGTAAAACATGATGGGTTTAATGATAGCCTGGCCATTAAGTATTGTTTGCAAGCCGAAGGGATAACGGTCCATGATCTGGACCTTGTCGTGCAAAGTGCGCTGATGGGGGGAACTTTTGACAACGGCAATTCTTTTTTTGCCGGCGAACGCATTTTTACGGATGATATAAAGGTGCCCATTGTTACTATTTCCCACCATTTAGCACACGCCTACAGCGCAATTGGCCGGTGTCCCTTTGAAAATGACTTCAATATCCTGATCATCGACGGATCCGGTAGCCCTTTTATTGACTGTAATGACATAGCTGATGCATTTGTTCCCGACAGGGACAAAATACACCAGGATGTCGCCCATTTGTATTATGAAAAAGACAGCTATTATAATTATGCCGGTAATAAATTGACTCCAGTTTATAAAGATTTTGCTTCATTGGGCTATTTTTATAAATTCTATCCGGCTGAAATACCTACTGCTCATTCTATTGGCGGACTTTTTAGAGGTGTCAGCAATTATTGCTTTAGAAATGCAATGGATGCGGGAAAATTGATGGGCTTGGCCCCTTATGGCTCTCCCGGCGTCTATAAAGAGGAGATATTTGAACTTAAGGATGGAAGAGCGTTTATCAATTATGACTGGATCAGGAAGTTGACGAGACCGGCTAGATCCCATGAAGAATTTAAAAAGAACTTTAAATATTACGCTGATATTGCTTATCGGGTACAGGAAGAAGTGGGAAGAGCGGTCATTTATGTAATAAACGAGCGCTCCAAACTCAACGACAATGGAAATTTATGTTATGCGGGCGGAGTTGCGCTGAATGCCGTCGCTAATAATCTCATTTTATCCCGTACAAATGTGAAGAGACTGTATATTCAACCGGCTGCCGGAGATAACGGCGTCTCTATCGGCTGCGCTTATTATGGATGGCTTCAGGTTCTCGGGAAAGAGCGATGCGTCAAAGAAAACAACACGACTTGTTTCGGAATCACCTATCCTGAACAGCAGATTGAACACACGCTGCGTACTTTTGAAAATAAGTATCACCCCGATAATTTGCGGATGAAGATTGACCACTTTTTCAAATCTCTGGAAGAGAACTATAATTCTGCCAATATGAAATCGGCTTCGGCAGTCATTGAGATCGATATCAAAGACTATTGCAAATACCAGATAATCGGGCTGAATGACAGGATAGAGTGTAAAAGGGACAGCTTATTACCCCCTAGCTGTACTGTCGAGCTGGACGAAATCCAATTGGCTACGATTATCCAGGATCCTACCTATATGAATACGCTATGGGAAGCAAACAGGATAAAAATATCCAACTACAAGGAATTGTTCTTCTTTTTCGCCGGGATGGCGGACCTCTTCAAAGTTTCAAAGGACAATGGAATGAGCAACGGAATGGTCAACAGGAACATCCTGGATAAATTTGTCTATACGCCTGATTATATTGAACGGACGGCGGCTTTATTGGCAGAAGGAAAAGTTATCGCATGGTTTCAGGATGGATCGGAATTCGGTCCCCGGGCGCTTGGCAGAAGAAGCATCCTGGCCGATCCAAGAATTGCAGGTGTGCGGGATTATATAAATACGGAGATAAAATTCAGAGAGGACTTCCGGCCTTTCGCCCCGGCAGTTTTAAGGGAAGATGTCAGTACTTATTTTGAAAACGATCGGGAAAGTCCGTATATGATATTGGTAGATTATGCCCGGAAAGAATGGCATGATAAAATTCCAAGCATCGTCCACAGAAACAATACTTCCAGGATTCAAACAGTTACGGCTGACTGGAACCTCAGATTTTATAAGCTGCTTAAAGCCTTTAAAGAGATCACAGGTATCTCGGTATTGCTCAATACCTCACTTAACAGAAGGGGAATGCCGATTGTGGAAAGCCCGCAGGACGCATTGGATTTCTTCTATTCCTGTAAATTGGACTATTTGGTGCTGGATAAATTTATCATCAGCAAATAATGCCGCCTGGCTACCGGTCAAAAGTGATTTTCGTTCTTAAATTCTTATTATGAACATAACTTCTTTGCCCCCGATCATAGAATTGGATGGATTAGATCCCGCTATGTTTATATCTTATTATTTGGAAAACAAAGATGATATCGAAGATAAATTATTCGAAACGGGAATGTTAAAATTTGCAGGTGTGCATATCGATTCACTCGATAACTTTCAACAAATCGTCGATTCTATTTCAAATAGGTTCTTAAGTTACATTGATGGCAACTCGCCAAGAACAAAGTTGTCGGGAAACGTCTATACCAGCACAGAGTATGATAATACTCAGAAAATTACCATGCATAACGAATTGTCTTATTCGGCTAAATGGCCAAATAAATTATTCCTGAGCTGCCTGCAACCTGCAGAGACAGGCGGAGAGACCTTGATTGCAGACAGCAGGGATATACTGCTGAATATGGACAGATCCATTGTTTCGGAAATCGAAAAAAGAGGGATTATATATATCCGTAACCTGCATGGCGGCCAGGGATTAGGACCTTCCTGGCAGGATACGTTTGAAACGGATGATAAAATCCAGCTTGAAAAATATTGCAGGGATTATAATATTGAATTTGAATGGAGAGACGACAATAACCTGAAAGTAATACAGAGGAGCAGGGGGATTATTGAACATCGGAAGACCAAAGAAAAAATTTGGTTTAATCAGATAGACCAGTTTCATCCATGTCATCTGGGGGAAGAGATTTTAGAGGCAATGAAGTTTATGTATGATTCACCGGAAGACTTTCCAATGTATGTCAGGTTCGGAGACGGAAAGGATATAGATGAATCTATTGTTAAGCAAATCCTCGAAACGATAGATGAGGTTACAATCGCGCCTGGTTGGAAAAGAAATGAATTTTTGATAATTGATAATGAGCTTGTTTGTCATGGCAGGAATTCATTCACAGGACAACGGAAGGTGCTTGTTGCCATGTCAGAATAAATTGATTTTTGTCAGGAACAATATAAAACCTGTCAATATGAAAAATGAAAATTGGTATTTAAAGCCGAATGTCGTGATCGAACCGCTCATTGAGAGGTGGTATGCCTGGACTCATCTTATAGCGCCGGCTACCGCGGCCATGAACGTGGCCGGCAGGCATATGAAGATCATGAATTCATACATCCAATCCCCGCAAATCCATGCAGCGGCCATTCAGAATCCAAAAATGCTGGGAGGGCCCTTCATGGATTACAAGGTGCCCCGGACCGGGGAGATCAGGCAGCTCAAGGAGGACACGATGAAAAGACAGGCCCTTCTGCTTACACTGTCCGAAGCCATCAGGGAACTCGACAGGATGCTTAAGTCACATGCGAAAGGCGCTTCGCTCGAGGTTTTGTACGAAAAAGTCCCGGATATACTGAAAGGATATGTTGAATTGACCTATGACCTCAATAATGTACCCTCATTCCGGTTGTTTGAATCGCTATTGTATAATAGCGAATTCTATGATAAGAGTACGCAAAGTATCGCTTTGTGGCTGACCCATAATGATGAGCGCCCGTTTTGCCTGAGTACGCCCAGGTTGAACGATCCGGGTGTACTGCACCTGGAAGTGCCTTTTGCCCACCCTGGCATCGATGCTTTATGCAGAATGAAAAGGGAAGCGGGTTCCATAGAGGAAATTGCATTTGCACTGGGGGTGCCGGATAGTGAACGGCCTCTTTTTGAATCTTTTTTTACGCAGCAGGAACATCCGAAATACAAACGATATGATGGACCGAAGGCCCGCATGCGGTATTTCGGTCATGCCTGTATATTGATCGAAACGAGGGACGTCAGTATCCTGGTTGACCCGCTGATCAGCTATTATGGATATGAATCCAGCGTTAATCACTATTCCGACGTTGATCTTCCCGACGAGATAGATTATGTATTGATCACGCACAATCACCAGGATCATATTTTGTTCGAAACACTCCTTCCATTACGGCATAAAATCAAGAATATCATTGTTCCGCGCACTACCAGCGGCTTTTTACAGGATCCTAACTTAAAATTGATATTTAATAATATTGGTTTTTCCAACGTCATTGAAATTGACGAGATGGAAGAAATAAATTTTAAAAACTGTACCATAACAGGTATCCCTTTTACGGGGGAACATGCCGACCTGAATATAAAAGCCAAAACCTGTTACCATATCGCTATTGACGAATTCAAGTTCCTGTTTGTAGCCGATTCGAGGATTGTCGAGTCTCGTCTATATGATCATGTATACCGCCTGGTGGGAGATATCGACGTTATTTTTTTAGGAATGGAATGCGAAGGAGCGCCGCTGTCATGGCTGTATGGCCCCCTCTTAACGGAAGATCTGGCCAGGGACAAAGATCAATCCAGAAGGCTATCCGGCTCGGACTTTGAAAAGGGCCTCCATCTTGTAAATATTTTTCATCCGAAAGAAGTATATGTTTATGCGATGGGGCAGGAGCCATGGCTGGAATTTATCAGCAGTATCAGGTATACCAACGAATCAAAGCCCATAGTTCAAAGCAATTACCTCGTTGACGAATGCATCAGCCGGGGAATTGTTGCTGAAAGATTGTTCGGAGAAAAGGAACTTTTATATCAATATGAAACGGTTGCCTAAAATCCCGTTTTATGAATCTAGAGAGCTACCTGGAACAAAGAATGCAGGAATTTGAAGAGCAGATAGCTCTGATCGCTGCATGCAGGGCTGAAGAGATCAGGAAACCATTCGCCAGCCGCGACTTCAGGATACTATACATGTTTCATAAAGACGAGGCCCTGTATACCTATTGCCTTTTTGAATTTAAGCTGCTTAAGGAAATGATTAATGAAAAATAAGCTATATATTAAAACCTGGGGCGGATTGGGGGATGTGGTGTTGACAACCCCGGTCTTTAAAGCGTTCAAGACCCGGTTCCCTGGCATGAAGATCATTGTGTTCTGCCACAGTCCTGGCGGGAAGCAGGTGTTGGAAAACAATCCTTATATAGACCGCCTGACACTGGTGAATGTTTTCAACTTGAATTGGTATGCATTACTTGCCAAACTGAACCTCATAAAGGTCGTTATGGGAGAGTATGCTAAAGTCCGCCCTTCCTTCTGTTATAAGAAAAGTGCGTCCGAGATAATTGCAGAATTGATGGGAGTTGAATTGACAGATACTCATCTCCAGATATACCCGGATAAGCAGGAAGAAATTAATGCCCGTAAAATCCTGGGAAAGTACAAAAATCCCATAATCATACATATCACGTCTGTAGCATCGAAGAACCAGATGTGGCCTGTCGAAAAATGGAATGAGCTGGTAAGACAAATGCCCGATTACACTTTTATACAGTTAGGTTTGTCCCGGGAAGAAAGAGTCGAAGGCGCCATCGATCTGAGGGGTAAAACGACCATCCCGACATCCATTGCACTTGTCAAGCATGCTATCAGCTTTGTCGGTGTGGTTTCTTTTTTTGCGCACTTAACGAATGCTTTTGATAAGCCCGGAGTAGTACTTTACGGCCCTTCTTCTATAGTGGTCTGGGGACATCCGAACAATATCAATGTGTCGAAAGGGCTTCCCTGTTCAAACTGCATGGATTGGCTCGTCAAGCCATGTCCATATGGCAAGCCATGCATGCTGTTGATCACTGTAAAGGAAGTAAAAGATGCATTAAGCCGGCAGTTGGCTTTCGGTAATCGGGACAGCGTCATTTAGAACACCGAAATAGGTTGTGCACTAATATTATACGAGTATGAACAAGTTGCTAAAGATAGTTTTACCGTTGATAGGCAAAAGAGGGTTGCTGAAATACAGTTTTACGGGTATCCTTTCAGGCTTGTTCAGCTTCTTGTTCATTAACTCGGTAACCAGGATCATAGGCCAGATCATAGCTGGAAATTATACAATGGTAAGTAGGGAAAATGTCATTATCCTTGCAGGTATCATTTTGATCTTTGTCTGGATCAGGCGAACGCTTTCGGTCATGATTATCAATTTGTCGCAAACTCTTTTCTGGAAGCTTAGAAAACGGATTTTATTGTTGATACTTCGTGCCAATTACCAGCAGCTTTTGTCGAGGAAAGCCAAGATCCAATCGACGATATTGAGCGATGTCTACACGTTGACAGAAGCTTCCTTAAACGTCATCCAGTTTTTTACTGCTTCGATCCTGGCTTTGTCCTGCTTTGTATATCTGTTATCGATCTCCATGATGCTGTTTTTTATTACTCTTTTCGTTGCATCCATTGGCGTCACTATTTATCATTGGGGATCGATTAAAAATCTACGGGCCTTTAAATTAGCGCGGGACCTTGAAAACAACTTCCAGGAACAGTTTGGTTCTATCCTGCATGGATTCAAGGATATATATATGGAGCCTAAAAAGGGTAAATTCATTTATGACCGGAAAATAACGAATATCGCGCATGCTGCTTTCAAAAATAATACTTCGGCGTTTATCGGCTTTCTCAACAACCAGATCACCGGGCAGATACTTTTTTATATGTTGATCTCTTCTGTTCTGTTGTTCTTCAGTCTAAGGCTCAAGATCAAATCCAGTGATACGGTGACCTACATTTTTACGTTGCTGTACCTGCTGGGATCTATAGAGACAATTATGGCCCTGCTCCCCGGACTTGCAAGAGCGAAGGTCGCTTCCAATCACCTGATGACCCTGAGCAGTGAACTGGAGGAGGTTAATTTTGATAATCCCGAGCCTTCGAGATATGTATCTAAGGACGAATTCGAACAGATCAACGTGTCGGGCCTGGAATTTGTTTACAAGACGGAGGATCAGCCTTTTGGTATCGGACCTATAGACCTGGAGATCCGAAAGGGAGAAGCCATTTTTATTTATGGGGGTAATGGCAGTGGCAAGACCACTCTGATCTATTCGATTCTGGGCCTATGTTTTCCTTCTGCGGGAGAGATCAGCCTGAACGACGTTACTGTCGATTCCGGGAACTACGCGGACTACAGAACCGTCTTTTCAGTCGTATTCAACGACTTTTATCTTTTTAACGAACTGATGACCAATGATCATCCTGATGTATGCAAATGGGAATATTATGTACGGTTATTCGAACTGGAGAATAAAGTCAAGCTATCTGGAACCGTTCTTTCCACAACGGAACTTTCTGCGGGTCAGCGCAAGCGGTTAGCGCTGATCGCCACACTTTTGGAAGACAAGCCCGTGTTGATCCTGGATGAATGGGCGGCAGACCAGGATCCGTATTTCAAACGAAAATTTTATACCGAGATCATTCCCCTTTTAAAAAAGGACGGATTTACCATTATTGCCATTACGCATGACGATAACTATTATTTCTGTGCGGATAAGCTATACAAAATGGATTATGGCAAACTGGTACCTGAAAGAATCAATGCATATGAAACTTTTGTTATTACCTGATATTACATGCAACAGACACAATTGTTCTTACTTCACTTTGCGGGAGGGAATCGCTATTCTTTTCAATTTATGCTGCCCTTCCTGCAGGACTTTGCGGTAATTCCGCTGGAGTTGCCTGGAAGAGGCAGCAGAATTGGGGAACCGTTATTAAACGATTTTGATGAAGCTGCCCGGGATTTGTATCGTCAACTTACCAATAAGCTGCGTTCCCCAGGATGCCTCATTTATGGTCATAGCATGGGCGCTTACCTGGGATTGAGGGTGGCCAATATGCTGGAGGCTGCCGGCAAGTATCCGGCAGGTCTTATTGTAAGCGGCAATGCCGGACCATGTATTGAAAAGGACAGGAGCACATACCATCTTCCCCGAGCCGACTTTATTGAGGAGTTAAATAAACTGGGAGGCATTCCTCCGGAAATGATCGAAAACGAAGAGCTATTCAGCTTTTTTGAGCCAATATTAAGAGCCGATATGGAGATCGCAGAGAAAAAGAATATGACCGGCGAGCCGGCTATCAAGGCCCCTCTTTTTGCCTTGATGGGCAGTGACGAAGCCAAAGCGGATAAGATCTCAAACTGGTCATTTTTTACGCAGTCTCATTTCAATTCTGAGATCCTTAAAGGCGATCATTTTTTTATATATAAGCATCCTGCCAGGATTGCTGCCATTATCCGGGATTGTTGCAATAAATCCGTTTCCTGCAGTACCAATTTCTGACGAGCCGTACAAAGATCTTCCCAAAATGAAAAGAATTAATATCAACGCGCTATTTCCATTGCTGGTGCTGGCGATTGCTATTTATGCATTATCTCAGCAGATGTTCAACATGCCCCCTTTCGGCAAACTCCTGGATCCATTCAGTGGGGCTGTACAGAACGAGAATGACCAGGATCTGAATTCGTCATTGACTATCAACGGATTGGGCTTATCCGATCCCGTGCATATTTTTTTTGACGGTCGGAATGTTCCTCATATATACGCTACCAACAATGCGGACCTTTATTTTGCCCAGGGCTATATAACGGCGGGCTTTCGATTATGGCAAATGGATTTCCTGAGTTATGCCGCAGCCGGCCGTCTTTCGGAGATCTTTAAGGATGGTTTTTTATTGTATGACCGGGATCAGCGAAGGATCGGGATACTACAGGCCGCCAGGGTTTCGCTGAAGATGATGGAAAATAATGCTGCAACCGATAAGGTATTGACTGCCTATACAATGGGCGTAAATGCATATATCCGTCAATTGAATTATAAAAAAATGCCCCTGGAGTATAAGTTGCTGGATTATAGCCCCGAACCATGGTCGAAGCTTAAGACCGTGCTTATCATGAAGTATATGGCCAATACCCTGAGCGGCTATGAGGATGACGTTAACATGTCAAAAATGATTCTGGCATTGGGAGAAGAGAAATTTAATAAATATTTTCCAGAATTCCCTCCAAACATTACGCCGGTTATGGATAGTCCCTCCAAAAAAGTGAATCCGCTGCTGGCCTATATTAAAAAACCGGATTACCTGGATTATTCATTCATGTCGTCCGGATCCGTTGTTGCCGACACAGAGTACAATCCTAAGTTGGGGAGCAACAGTTGGGCTGTATCGGGGAAAAAAACCAGGTCCGGTTTTCCTATTCTGTGCAGCGATCCGCATTTGAATCTCTCTCTTCCATCCATATGGATGGAAATGCAGCTATCATCTCCGGGCATGAATGTATATGGCGTCTCTATACCGGGAACTCCGGCTATTATTATCGGGTTCAATGAGAAAATAGCCTGGGGTATTACCAATGGCGCCGATGATGTCAAAGATTGGTATAAACTCAAAATAATGCCGGATTACAGCAAGTATGAATATGATGGCAGGTGGCTGGACATGAAGGTTGTCGTTGAGGAAATCAAGAGAAAAGATCAACAACCGTTCTATGATACCGTGTATTATACAGTTCATGGGCCCATAGTGAATAGTAAAGCCTATTCCCGTCAGCCTGGACTGCTGAATTATGCTTTAAAATGGGAATTACATCGCCCTTCGAATGAGATCCTTTCATTCATTGAACTAAATAAAGCCACCAATTATGAGGAATATAAACAGGCGATAAGTTCTTATTCGTGCCCGACGCAAAACTTCACCTTTGCCTGTAAGGATAATACGATTGCCATCAACCATCAGGGAAATATGGCGATCAAGTGGCCGGGCCAGGGGAAATTTATTTTAGATGGTTCGCGGAGCTCTTGTCTTTATACGAAGTATATTCCGGCCGGCGAACTGCCGCAGGTGCTGAATCCTTCCTGTAATTATGTTTTATCTGCCAATCAGCATCCTACTAATGCCAGTTACCCCTATTTTTATAACGGCTATTACAGCGAAACAAGGGCCGGAAGGATCAAGCGGATGCTTGATAAAGAGAACATGTTCGATCTTCCGAAGATGGAAGCTATGCAGACCGATAATACCAACCAGTTTGCCCTGGATGCATTGCCTGTGCTGATAAGGAAGATAGACCCGGGCAAATTGGATAAATCCCGGCAGGAGGCCCTTGAACATTTGTCTTCCTGGAAGGGAACCTACAATATGACGGATAAATATGCGGAGCTTTTTGAATTATGGTGGAAGACTATTAAGGATTATACATGGGATGAATTCAAGTTGCTCCCATTTTATGCTAAGTCTCCGGAGGATGCGGTATTGCTGGATCTTATCGAGCATGATCCCGAGAATGCGTGTTTCGACCGCCAGGGCACTCCCGAAAAGGAGAATGCCTCTGATATTATTCTCCATGCATTTATACATGCGATGAATGAGTATGATAAATTGAAGGATAAAAAGAATATGAACTGGGGAGATCTTCATAAAGTGAACCTTATGCATCTGACCAATATCGGCGCATTCAGCCGTACGAACCTTTCCTCTGCCGGTAACCCGGAGGCTATCAATGCCATGTCTTCCAATTGGGGCCCCTCCTGGAGGATGATCGTCGAGCTGGGCGAGAGGCCCCGGGCTGTAGGAGTCTTTGCAGGAGGACAATCAGGGAATCCGGGGAGTCCCGGCTTTGATAATTTCATCGATACCTGGAATCATGGCAAGTATTTCGAACTGACCTTCTATATGTCCGGTAACGAAGCGAAGAAAAATGCTGATCATAGCTGGGTGCTGAAATAACCATGCTGGCCCGACCTGTTAAAACAATATACTTATGAACAAATACCAGAAAGAAAATCTGAAAACCATATTCCTGGCTCTCGCGGTGATATTGTTAACCGGCCTGCCGGATCTTTTTCCCTGGTGGACCTTCCTTATCCCCGTGCTGGCCCTTGGAGCGATCGTCACGCTGAGAAAATGGCAGGTTTCCGCATTCAGCACCGGGTTCGCAGCCGGCTTTATCGTATGGTTCGGGGCGAATATGTATTTTTCCTATCATTATCATGATATCATATTGAGAAAGATCGGCTCGATGCTCAATGCGCCCAGGATCGCAGTGCTGCTCATGGCAGGTGTCATTGGCGGCTTATTGACTGGACTGGCATTGTATACGGGGAAAGCCATCGTTTCAAAAAAAATTCAGCAACTTCCTTTTTGAGCATCCGATATGTCATCCATACTTTTCCTGATAGATAATTTTGAGGGGCATATAATCCCTTCTTTTAAATTGGCCCATTCACTGAAGGGAAGGGGCTACGATATATTTTATGTAAGTGTAGCCGATCATAAGAGACTGGTTGAAGAGCAGGGATTCCGTTTCTATCCTTTTTTTGAAAGCATATATCCGGAAGGATTTAACCGTGATTATAAAAAGCATGGCAGCACCGAGGATCAGTATAATCAGATGGTAAAGTTTCATTTGGCTGAAATTATGGAGGGAGGGCTGGATAATATAATGAAAGAAATTCAACCGGATCTCTGCGTCGTAAGCGTTTTCCTGAGGATGGAATCGCTGCTGTTATATTATAAATATGGGATACGTCCCGTCATATTGACCACTTACCTGAGAGAACCGGATCAGACCTTTCTGGAGGAGTGTGTAAAAGTAGTGGTTGCCCTACCCGGAGATGCAGCCATCCCGATCATTGAATTCATTAAGGACCTTGGATTTAAATTCTCTTCCCTGCGTGACCTGTTGCAGCCGGCAGCTACTTTTCAGGAGCTGATAGTATGCCCCAAAGAATTGGATCTGCCTTCGCCGGCGGCATCCGGCAATGTCCATCATATCGGCCCCTCCATCTTTCAAGATAGGAATATCGGCGACAAACCGGATTTTAATACGATCAGAAATGGCAGAAAGATCATCTATGCCTCGCTAGGATCCTTTGCGTTATACCGTGAATCCTGCGATCTTTTTTTTCGAACGATAGTGCGGATAATGAGCGACAAGGAATTAGATGGTTTTCACTTGATTTTATCCGTCGGATTTGAGTATGATACTACGCTATTGCAGCCCCTTCCTGAAAATGTTACGGTTATGAGATGGGCTTCGCAAATAGATATTTTACGAGCGGCTTCCCTGATGATAACGCATGGAGGCCTGGGAACAATAAAGGAATGCATTTATTGCGGTGTGCCCATGATTGTATTTCCGATGATGTACGACCAGTTCAGAAACGCCTCTCTCGTCGATTATCATAATTTAGGTATCAGCCGTCGGATCGGCGATCTGTCTGCCGGGAGCCTAAGCTCGGATATTCTGTATGTTTCGACCGACAGGACCCTCTTAGAGAACGTAAATAAAATGCAATACATATTCCGGGAAAAGGAAGAAAGGGAAGAAGGCGTCTCAATCATCCGGCAATTACTGATAAGCGAAGAAAATAGAACAACCAACAAACCCGTATATTAACCGGATATTTGCATAAATTAAGGGTTGAATACCGCTATATCGCTATATTAGGGTTTATTTCCGTATAGCTGTTTCAGAACGGAACAGACAGCTTCAGAATCGTACATGAGATGTATCAAAATCGTACGCTGTCTACAACGATGACGGGTAATTGATTGATTACCAAATCAAATGGATGTGGCACCTTTTTTGAAGGGATTTTTCAAACCTGATCTAAAGCATAAAAAGTTAAACCTTCTATGAATAACAATTACTGGAAGATTGCCTTACGAAACCTCTTTAAGAATAAATTATCCTCGACCATTAATATTCTGGGCCTCGCTGTCGGGATGGCGGTAGCCATGCTGATCGGCCTTTGGGTCTATGATGAATTGACGTTTAACAAATACCATAAGAACTATGAGCAGATCGCACAGGTGATGCAAAATACTACTGTCAACGGTGTTATAGAGACCGGAGATGCCGTTCCTGCTCCACTGGGAAACGAATTGCGCAGGGTTTATGGACATGATTTCAAGCAGGTAGTGATGGGTATCAATACGCGTCCCATGATCTTGCAGGTCGATAATAAAATACTCACGAAAGAAGGAAGTTTTTTCGAGCCGGGAATTATTGAAATGTTGTCTCTCAGAATGATCGAAGGTACGGTAGATGCTTTAAAAGATCCTTCTTCCATTATCATTTCCCAGGCGGTGGCAAAGTCATTTTTCGGGGATGCCGATCCAATCGATAAGATCATAAAAGTGGATGAAAGGATGAATGTGAAAGTCGCGGGAGTTTATGAAGACCTTCCACTGAATTCGGAATTCAGTAATATGTTATTTGTCGGCTCCTGGGATCAGTATATCAATTCCAGCGAAAAAGATAGAAAAGAAGACTGGGATTATAATTCTTTCAGGGCTTATGTGCAGGTGGCAGAGAATGCCGATATGGATAAGATATCAGAAGAGATTAAGAAAATCAAATTTGATAAGGTAAATGGGGAGGTCCGGAAATACAATCCCCTTATGTCGCTTCATCCAATGAAAAAATGGCATTTGTATTCGGAGTTCAAAAATGGCGTAGCCATTAGCGGACGTTTGCGGTTTATCTGGCTATTTAGTACCATTGGAGCTTTTGTTCTGTTGATGGCCTGCATGAATTTTATGAACCTTGCCACTGCACAGTCGGAGAAACGCGCCAAGGAAGTAGGCGTTCGCAAGGCTATTGGTTCATCACGTGGCCAGCTGATCAGGCAGTTCTTCAGCGAATCCTTTATGGTGGTGTTTATTTCCTTTCTCTTCTCTCTCCTTTTTGTACTGCTGTTCCTCCCATTCTTCAATCAGATATCCGGGAAACAAATGTCTATTTTCTGGACGAGCCCCTCATTCTGGTTGATATGCCTTGCTTTTACGTTATTCACGGGGTTTGTGGCCGGGAGTTATCCTGCTCTTTATTTATCGGCTTTCCAACCCGTCAAAGTTCTAAAAGGAACCTTTAAAGTTGGCTCCCTGGGCGTTATTGCCCGAAAGATCCTGGTAGTGCTGCAATTCACCATTTCCATCACTTTAATGATCGGCGTGATCATAGTCTTCCGTCAGCTCCAGTATGCACGGAGCCGTCCCATCGGCTATAATCCTAATGGATTGATCATGATCCGGACCGCAAGCCCTGATACGCACCTGCATTTTGATGCCATTCAGAGCGAATTAAAAGGATCCGGGTCCATTACAGCGCTAGCGGAATCACATAGCCCATTAACCAACGTCTTCTTAAAAGTAGGAGGGTTCGAATGGCAGGGGAAAGATCCCAATCTTCAAGCCAGTTTTAATACTATTAAAATATCCTATGATTTTGGGAGGACGATCAATTGGCAGGTTAAGGAGGGAAGGGATTTTTCCCATGACTTCTCTTCGGATTCCCTGGGGATGATCGTAAATGAGGCGGCTGTAAAATTCATGGATCTGAAGCATCCGGTGGGGTCGATCATTAAACAATCCGACGTTTTAAAAGGAGAGCCCTACACGATTATCGGTGTCATCAAAGATATGCTGATGGAATCGCCCTATACCGCTATCGTACCGTCGGTATATGTAATAAACCGGAGAAAGGGAAATTTTGCGATAGCCCGGCTTAACCCTGCCAAAAAAACAACAGATGCGTTGACGGATATTGAATCCGGTTTTAAAAAATACAACCCTGCGTCCCAATTTGACTACCAGTTCGTTTCCGAAGAACATGCGCGTAAATTCGGTAATGAAGAGCGTATCGAGAAGTTAGCCGGTTTTTTTACCATACTGGCTATTTTAATCAGCTGTCTGGGGATTTTCGGCCTGGCTTCTTTTGTGGCGGAGCAGCGTATAAAAGAAGTAGGCATAAGAAAATTACTGGGTGCTTCCGTATTGAATCTATGGACTTTATTGTCGAAAGATTTTGTACTATTGGTTATTATTTCCATGTTAATTGCAACGCCTGTCTCATACTATATAATGAATTCCTGGCTTCAGGGGTATGAATACCGGTTTAAGATCACCTGGTTTGTTTTTGCCGGCGCCGGACTGGCGACCATTCTCATCACACTATTAACCGTTAGTTACCAGACAATCAGGGCCGCCTTAGGCAATCCCATAAAGAGCTTGAGGAACGAATAACCCGTTCGGCTTTGATGGCAGATCCTCTGCATAGTTACTTGTTCAGCTTCTTATGATAAGCTGTGCGTAAATATCCATTCATATAATCTTTAAAGCATTATCATTTATGAAAGATGAGAATGAAATATATGTGCGGTTCAAAAATATGAATAAGATATCATTTTGTACGATATGCATGAATAGGCTGTCTCACCTTAAGGAAACCTTGCCGGCTAATATACGTGAGAATAAAAATTACCCGAATGTTGAATTTGTCGTCCTTGATTATAATTCCCAGGATGGAATGGAGGACTGGATGCGCTCAAACATGAATGAATATATTGAATCCGGCCTGTTGAAATATTACAAGACCTATGAACCATTGTATTTTAATATTTCGCATTCCAAAAACATGATCTCGTTACTGTCTTCGGGCGACCTGATCGCCTTCGTAGATGCGGATAACTATGCCGGGGAAAATTATGTCGATTGGCTTGCTGCCACCTTTGCAGAATATGGCAATAATACGGTCATTACTACTTTGCGTAAAACCCACATACCCTTTAGGGATCAGGGCGGCAAACTTTGCTGTTGTAGAGATCTTTTTAAATTGGTTCGCGGATTTGATGAATCGCTGGTGGGATATGGTATTGACGATGTAGATCTTGTTAACCGTCTTGAGAGAGCCGGCGGTAACCGGGTTTTTATAGAAAACCCTGATTTTTTGAGATACATCGGCCATACCAATGAAGAACGTATGAATAATTATGCCTTATTTAAGGACCTGGAAAATATTTATCTTCAAAGATCTGATTTCAGGGAGGTATTTAACACCATCCTATACCTTTTTAAAGACAGTACCTTTCTTCATGTTGAATTTGAGTTTATCGAATCCATGAAGGAAGATCTTATCGCCACTCATTCGGGTTGGAGAATTAAAGACAATGGGCATGAAAGAGGCAGCTTCGGGAGGACGCCGGATGGATTGACGCTGAATTTTGATAATAAAAAGAACATGCTTTGCCAGTTGCAGACCGATGGCCTTCTTCATTCCGTCTCAGGAGAAGAAAATATCTTATGGGATAATATCCGGAAAGACAATGTGCTGTATACTGAATTAATTATGGGATATGGCGAGTGCCTTAACCGGATGAAATATAAGGAGAATGAAGTGAGTCTTACCTCCACCAATCAAAATGGCTATGGAAAAGGAATTGCCTATCTGAATTTTAACAGGGCCGCCCCGATCCGGGTTGAAATGCCGGGAAGAACTTTCCCGGTTGATAGATTTTACTCTGACAAATATCAATAATTATGAAGTCTTTTATATTTTGTACCAGTTGCATGCGGCCAGACATCGAATTTCATCAAATGCGTCGTTACCAGAGATGGATCAATTATTATCGCTCGTTAATGAATGAACTGAATGCCGACAAGTTGTTCCTGATAGACGACGGCGGAACTTATGACGCGCCTTCTTTGAATGTCCTGTATGACTTTTTGCCGGATAAGCTGACTGAACCTGTCAACGTCTACAGGTTTAATGATAACCTGGGGAGAAATTCCAATATTGATTATCCCGGATGGTGGCGAAGTTTTCTTTTTTCTTATGAGATTGCTAAAAAATATTCATATGATAAGATCATACACATCGAATCCGACTTTTTCATTCTTTCGCCCAAATTAAAGGAATTTGTGAGGAATACGAGTCATGGATGGAATTGCCTTTATTCTCAACATTTTGACTTTCCCGAATCCGCCCTCCAGGTAATATGCCAGGATTCGTATCATTTACTTGATAAATTGCAAACGACCACGCGGGAGAACTCCTATAAGGCGATCGATTGTGCTGAAAAGATGATCCCGTTCACGAATATCGAAAAAACATTTATCGGCGACAGGATCGGGGAAGAGCGGGTTTTTGCTGCATGGATGGATAAACATATACCGTTAATGAACAGATTGGACTATATCGCACAGGTTCATATCCGCTCGCAGGTTGACGCCTGAAGAAATAAAGTAGATCAAAATTCCAACACCACATCCGTCTCCGCATACCCCACACAAGTCAGCACCAGCCCCTCCAGAAGGTCTTTCTCTGTCAACACTTCATTGATACTCATCTTCACTTTCCCACTGACACACCTCGCCACACAGGTGGAGCATCGCCCGCCCCGGCAACTATAGGGTAGGGGGATGCCCTGGTTCAAGGCCGCTTGCAGGATCGTGGCCGGCCAGGCAGTTTCAAACCGATACGTGCTGTCTCCGGCATGTACCGTCACTTTTTTCGGCGTCGTATCCGTCAGCAGGGGAGGAGGAGGCACATATTCCACCGTAAAATGTTCCTGTTTGATCTGGTTATGGGCAAAGCCCATCACCCGCAACGTGAATTGCGCCATCCGCATAAAAGCCGGAGGCCCGCAGAGATAGAACAGGGCGCCCGATTGTTCCTCCTCCGATATGTTTAGCAACAATTCTCCCATCAACTCTTCCAGCGACCAGTTATTGAGCCGCCCTTCCCGGGTAGATAGCCAATTCACCCATCTGAATCTCTCCCCATTCTTTTCTGCCAACTCCTCCAGGGGCCTTTTAAAAAGGATACTTTCTTCATTATGGTTTTGTGAGATCAACACTAACCGGCTACCCGGCTCTTTCACCAGCGCCTCTTTCAGCAGGGAGAACACCGGCGCCATCCCACTGCCCGCTGCTATAAAGAATAACCATGGAGCCCCCTCCAGCACGAATCTTCCCGCCGACGGCAGCGAGACCAATTCATCCCCGACCCGCAGATGATCCAGTAAGTACCGGGACACCTCCCCATTGGTCACTCTTTTCACCGTAATAGCAGCAGTCGGATCGATACCCGGCGTGGAAGAGAAAGAATAGGACCGCCTTAACTCCCGGACGCCGGCCACTAACAAAAAAGTTAGGAACTGTCCGGCCCGATACTCCAAGGGCCGCCCATCCACCCTCTCTAATAAGATCGTTATGGTATCTTTTGCCTCGGGCATAATGTCCTTTACTTTCAGCACTAATTCATTCATATGGGAAATTACGCAAAACCAGCATACTCCGCTTTCTCGCTCATTTACCGATCATAAAAATTAGTTAGCCCGTAGCACCAAAATGGAAAATAAAATTTCTATATTTAATCAATCTACCATTCATGGCCTTTGACCGGTAGCGCCCTTCTTTTTTAATCTTATCTTAATCTCTACATTAACCAATCGCTAACCAAAAGGCTCTTAGCCCTTTGAAAATGAATGGTCATTACCGGAATTTCCCACCTCCTTGCCACTCATACAAATCCTTACGACGGAAAATTTAGTGAAAATTAAAACTCTTTATATTTGGACCTTTCAACAAAACTCTTTAGATGGCTCGGTTCGCACCTACTACACTCTTTCTTCTCTCCGTCTGTATTCTTCTTTTCTCCGCCTGCCGAGAAAAAGCAGATGCGGCCAAAAGCGGCAAACCCCAGGGAGCCCAGCCCGTCATCGTGGACGTGATCGTCGCCGCCTCCCATAGCATCGACAACAAGGTAGAAGCCAACGGCAGCGTCGTGGCCAATGAATATGTAGAACTTCACCCCGAGATCAGCGGGCGGATCACTTACCTGAATGTGCCCGAAGGCGCCCAGATAGAGAAAGGTACGGTCATCGCCCGAATCAATGACGCCGACCTCCAGGCCACTCTGGCGAAATCCAAAGCGATGCTGGATCTCTACCAGAAAACGGAAGAGCGGAATCGTAAATTGCTGGCTATCAATGGGCTAAATCAAGCCGATTATGACATCGCCGTCAGCAATATCAATAGCACCAAGGCAGACATAGATTTTACCCAGGCGCAGATCGACAAGACGATCATCCGGGCTCCTTTCAGCGGGATCGTCGGCCTTCGCCAGGTAAGCCCCGGAGCATACATCACCCCCGCCACTATCATCTCCACCGTTCAGCAACTGGATAAGATCAAAGTGGATTTCACCATCCCCGAGCAATACAGCTCCATCGTTAAAAAAGGATCCCTCGTAGACATCCAGTTAGACGCCAACAGCAATATCCATCGCAAAGGGCTTATCATTGCCACCGAACCGCAGATCAATCTCTCCAGCCGCAACCTGAAAGTGCGGGCGCTCCTGCTGGATGGCCAGGGGCATCCCGGCGCCTTTGTGAAAGTGCTGGTAAATGCCGGCGTCGACAAAAAAGCTATCCTGGTGCCCACGAATTGCATTATCCCCGACGATAAGAACAACCAGGTAGTTGTCGTCCACGGAGGGAAAGCGCAATTTGCCAACGTTCTGACCGGCGTCAGAGAAGCGAACAATGTAGAAATTACCAAAGGCATCACTGCCGGCGATACCATTGTCGTCACCGGGGTCCTTTTTGCCAGGCCCAACGCCCCTCTTACCATCCGAAACGTCAAGACTCTGGAATCGTTGACAGCAGCAGCAGCCAATCAATAAAATCAGGTTCGGGTTTCCTGCAACCAGTAACTATAGTTAGCGTATGAATATTTCTGAATTATCATTGAAGCGGCCCGTTCTGGCGATAGTGATGAACCTGATGATCATCCTGTTCGGTGTGGTCGGGTACAATTTCCTGGCCGTAAGGGACTATCCGGCCATCGATCCCCCCATCATCACCGTCCAGACTTCCTATACCGGCGCCAACCCCGACCTGATCGAAAGCCAGATCTCCGAACCCCTGGAAAAACAGATCAATGGGATCCCGGGTATCCGTACCATCTCCAGCACCAGCTCCCTGGGGAGCAGTTATATCACCGTGGAATTTAACCTGGGCGTCGACCTGGAAGCCGCCGCCAGCGACGTACGCGATAAGGTCAGCCAGGCTACGCGGAGCCTCCCCCTGGATATCGATGCCCCGCCGGTGGTGAGCAAGGCCGATGCGAACAGTGACTTTATCCTGATCCTGGCCGTACAGAGCCATACCAAGAGCCTGATGGAGCTGAGCGATTATGCCGACAACGTCTTGCAGCAGCAACTACAGACCATCGACCAGGTAAGCTCCGTCAATGTATTTGGCGACAAAAGCTATGCAATGCGCATCTGGCTGAACCAGGATAAGATGAATGCCTACGGCATCGCCTACAACGATCTTTCCACCGCCATGGCCAATGAGAACGTAGAGCTCCCTCCGGGGAAGATCTATGGCAACAACACGGAACTGACCATCAAGACCCTGGGCCGCCTTACCTCGGAAAAAGACTTCCGGGACGTCATCCTCAGGGAAGACAGCTCCGGCATCGTACGCGTCAGCGATGTGGCCAGGGTGGAACTGGGCCCGCAGAGCCCGGAACAGAGCTGGAAATACAATGGAGTCAACGCCGTCGGACTAGCGATCATTCCTCAGCCCGGCGCCAATAATATTGCGATCGCCGACGAGTTCAACAAGCGACTTGAAGAAATAAAAAAAGCGAACAAGTCGGACCTCGAATTCAATGTCCTGATCGATAATACCAAGATCATCCGGCAATCCCTGGCTGAGGTCAAAGAGACCCTGTTGATCGCGTTCGCCCTGGTCGTGCTGGTCATCTTCTTCTTTTTCCGGAACTGGCTGATCGCCCTGCGTCCCCTCATCGATATTCCCATCTCCCTGATAGCGACCTTCTTCATCATGTACGTCTCCGGCTTCACGATCAATATCCTTACCCTGCTGGGTATTGTACTGGCTACGGGCCTGGTCGTGGATGACGGGATCGTGGTGACGGAAAACATTTTCCGCAAGCTGGAACAGGGTTTCCCCATTCGCAAGGCCGCCCTGGAGGGGAGTAAGGAAATATTTTTCGCCGTAATCTCTACGTCGCTGACCCTGGCCGTGGTATTTATGCCGGTGGTATTCCTGCAGGGCTTTGTAGGACGGCTGTTCCGGGAGTTCGGGGTGGTGCTGGCGGCAGCGGTGCTTATCTCTTCTTTTGTCTCTTTGACGATCACCCCGGTATTGAACGTATACCTTACCAGTAAGAAGAGCGGCCATGGATGGTTCTACGAAAAGACCGAGCCTTTTTTCACCGGCCTGGAGAGCGGGTATCTGAAATTACTCAAAGGCTTTATGAAGATCCGCTGGGCCGCCTGGGTCATCATTGCCGTTTGTGGCATCATGATCTGGCTGATCCTGAAAAATATGCAAAGCGAGATCGCGCCGCTGGAAGACAGGAGCAGTATCCGTTTTGCTGTTACCCTGCCTGAAGGCGCCAGCTTTAGTTATACGCAGAGCGTTACGGACCAGATCGCTAATTTCTTATACGACTCGATCCCCGAACGGGACTTTGTCTTCGCCAGGACCCCGGCAGGAAATTCTGTCAATACCTCCCAGCCTCGTATCGGCCTGGTATCGCCACTCGACAGGACCCGGAGCCAGGACCAGATCGCCGGCGACCTGCAGAGCAAGCTGTCCCGCTTCAATGATGCGCGGATCTTTGCCATCCAGGAACAAACCATTGCCGTAGGCTCCGGCTCGAAGACCAGCCTGCCGGTACAATTCGTTCTCCAGAACCAGGACCTGGATAAGCTGAAGAAAATAATGCCGGCCTTTCTCGATGAAGCCAGAAAAGACAAGACTTTTTCCAACGTGGACGTCAACCTGAAATTCAATAAACCGGAGGTGAACGTCAGCGTCGACCGGATGAAGATCAAGGACCTCGGCCTGTCCACCAAAGATGTGATCTCGGCCATGCAGGCAGCTTTCAGCGGAGGCCGGCTCGCTTATTTTATCATGAACGGTTACCAGTATTACGTGGTCGCGCAGGTAGAACGGAGCGACCGGAATGCCCCTACCGATATCAGCAAGATCTATGTCCGCAATAAGAACGGGGACAATATTCCCCTGGACGCCGTAGTGCACCTGGAGAATAATAGCAGTCCGTCCACGCTCTTTCATTTCAACCGGTATAAAGCGGCCACTATCTCGGCCTCGCTGGCGCCCGGCAAGACAATCGGAGATGGCATCGTCGCCATGCAGGCCATCGCCGACAAATTGCTGGACCCCAGCTTCCAGACGACCCTCTCGGGCTCTTCCCGGGATTATGCGGAGAGCTCCTCCAATATCGTCTTTGCCTTCAGCCTGGCGCTGGTATTGATCTACCTGGTACTGGCCGCCCAGTTTGAAAGCTTCATCGATCCCTTTACGATCATGTTCACCGTTCCCCTGGCCATGGCCGGCGCCTTGCTGAGCTTGTGGCTCTTCCATCAGACCCTGAATATCTTTTCGGAGATTGGCATGATCATGCTCATCGGACTGGTGACCAAGAACGGGATCCTGATCATCGAATTCACCAACCAAAAAAGAGAACAGGGCATGTCCAAGATGGAGGCGGTGGTAGAAGCGGCTTCCCAGCGCCTGCGCCCCATATTGATGACCAGCCTGGCCACCTCTCTGGGCGCGTTGCCGATCGCACTGAGCCTGGGCGCCGCCGCTACGAGTCGTATTCCCCTTGGGATCGTAGTGGTGGGCGGGATTATGTTCTCTCTCATATTGACCCTGTTCGTTATCCCGGCTATATACACGTTTGTCTCGGGTAAACACAAGGCCCATCTGACAGAAGTGACAGACTAGGGAAACCAATTAATAATTGTAATAATAGCAATAGATCAATATTTGTAATGACTAACATGAAAACACTGCCGCTCTTACGATCCATCGGAAGGGGCGGATTCCGGGAATGGATCCTTGGACTGGCCGCCATACTGGTATTCCCTTGTTTGCTGCGGGCGCAGGACCCTATGAAGACCCACCGCACGGAGGACTCCGCCAAAGCCGCACAGGCGCAACAAGCCTCGTTTGCCCTCACCCTCCCCGATGCCGTGCAGATCGCATTGAAGAACAGCCTGGGTATCCAGATGGCTAAAAATAATATCAGCATTGCCGGCATCAACAACAGCTACAGCATTGCAGGAGGCCTGCCTTCGGTCAACGCCACCGCTGCGGACCAGGAACAGGCCACCAGTCTGAAGCAGGAATATGCCACTGCATCGAATAACAAACAAAGCAATAATGCCCTTTCCAATAATCTGTCCGGGGGGTTGAATGCTTCCATGCTGCTCTACAATGGGGAGCGGGTGGCCTCGGCAAAGAAAAGACTGGAGGTTATCGAATCCCAGACCCGGCAGCAATTAAGTTCCCGGGCCCTGATCATCGTCAACAATGTCATGCTCAAATACTATGATATCGTCCGGCAGCAAGGCTATTCCAAAACCCTGGAGAGGTCTATCGATGCCAGCCGGGAGAAACTGGCCATCGTACAGGCGCAACAAAGCGTTGGCCTGGCCAATAATGCCGACCTGTTCCAATCCCAGGTGGATCTGAACACCCAGATACAGAACCTGCAGGCACAGCAGTTGGTGGTCGACCAGGATAAGACGGACCTGCTGACCCTGCTGACCCTCAATCCTGATTCCACGATTGCCGTGGAAGATACGATCCTGATAGATAAGAGCATTCAGTTGTCCACCATTCTCAGCGCCGTTCAGACGGCCAATCCGGACGTAATGGCGGCCGATCAGCAGATCACGATCAATCAGTTCATCCAGAAAGAGACGGCAGCTCAACGTTATCCTTCCCTGTACGTCAATGGGGGGTACAATTATAGCCGTACAAAGAATACCGTGGGCTTTTCCCTGTTGAACCTTAATTACGGACCCTTTGCCGGGGTCACCCTCAGCATACCTATTTTCAATGGGGGCATTTACCGGAAACAACAACAGGTAGCAGGTATTAATATCAGGAATGCCCTGTTGATAAAAGATACCCTGGTACTCAATTACACTTCTAATGCGGTGAAGAACTGGCTGGCGTATAAGAATAATCTTCAGCAACTGGAGACGGCCAAAGCCAATTACGATCTTTCGCAGAAATTGCTCGACCTGGTGCTGCGACGTTTTGAATTGAAGCAGGCCACCATCGTGGAGGTAAAGAATGCGCAACAAAGTTTTGAGAATGCGGGCTTTTTGCTCATTAACGTCAGCTTTGCCGCCAAGTCTGCGGAGATCCAGCTGAGACGTTATGCAGGTCAGTTGAATTAGTGCGGGCGGAGATCAGAACAAAGTCTGGACTCCGTACAGCACCTTCGTCTCATGTTCGAGCAACCATTTTTTGCGCCATAGCCCTCCGCCATAGCCGACCAGGTCCCTTTTCGAGCCGATGACCCGGTGACAGGGAACGACAATGGCGACATGATTTTTTCCATTGGCAGAAGCGGCGGCGCGGATCGCTTTGGTATCGCCCAGCCGCCTGGCCATATCCAGGTAACTGAGGGTCTTGCCGAAGGGGATAGCGCTCAGCTCAGCCCAGACCTTTTGCTGGAAATCCGTTCCTGACTGGTGTATGGGGAATTCGAAGACCCTTCTTTGCCCCTGAAAATACTGGATCAGTTGCTCGATACACTGGATGATCAGGGGAGGGAGCGGCCCTTGCAGATCGGCGCTGCTTTTACTCGTCCCGTCCAGCGTATCGACAAAACTTATTTCACTGATATAGGTATCTGTTCCGCCTATCCGCAGAAGACCCAGGGGGGATTGGTAATAGGTTGTGGCGATCTCCAGCGTAGTGGCCATTATTCGGGGTTTTAAATGGGCATGTCCTCGCCCGGAGCCTAACCGATCCTCCATCCATTCTCCACTTTCCGCTCCGGTCCCAATAAAACTACTTCTTTTTTGTCAGTATACACACCCAGTACCAGGCATTCGCTGAAAAAATTCGCGATCTGTTTGGGCGGAAAATTCACTACCGCAATGACCTGCCTCCCGATAAGTTGTTGCGGATCATATAGATCAGTCACCTGCGCCGAAGACCTTTTTATCCCCAACTCCCCAAAATCGATCTCCAATTGATAAGCTTTTTTTCTTGCTTTGGGAAAATCGCTAACTTCCGTGATCGTTCCGACCCTGATATCTATTTTTTCAAAATCATCCCATTGAACAGTTCCCATAGTTATTCGTTGTTTATTCTAAATTAAATATACTTTTTTATGAAACGCACAGCAACATCCGTTTGGAACGGCTCCGGAAAAGATGGTAGCGGGCACATGACGACTCAAAGCACGACCCTTAACAAAGCCCAGTATTCTTACAAGTCCCGGTTTGAGCAGGGCGTAGGCACCAATCCGGAAGAACTGATCGCCGCTGCGCATTCCGGTTGTTTCGCCATGGCGCTGAGCTTTGTATTGCAGGAAGCCGGCCTGACCGCCGATTCCCTGGACGTCACCTGCACGATCACCCTGGAGCCCGGCGTCGGCATCACCCACTCGGACCTGGTATTGAAAGCAAAGATCCCCGGCGTAACCCCGGAGAAGTTCCAGGAATATGCCGCAGGAGCAAAAGCCAATTGCCCGGTAAGTAAAGTATTGAATGCGCAGATCTCCCTGGACGCTTCGTTGGTATGAGGATTATGCATCGAATGGTCCGCCAATCCATAAGTAGGATCGCCGCTTAAAATTTTTGCAATTTTAGCACCCATCGGGTGCTTTTTTTTTGAATAGCTTTAGCGATTGAATGAAGTCAAGCAGGCTCTTTTATGTAAATTACCGGATCAAATTTTTTAACGCATTTGCTTAGTAAAATTATTATGAAGGACAAACTCAAACAGCAACGTTCCCGCCGGGATTTTCTGCGGGATGCATCTCTGGCCGCCACCGGCTTCTTTATCGTTCCCCGCCATGTGCTGGGAAAAGGATTTATTGCCCCCAGCGACCGGCTGGCCATCGCAGCCATCGGAGCAGGCGGCAAAGGAGGAGACGATCTTAGGAATTTTTACGGCAGCGGGAAAGTGGATGTAGTGGCCCTCTGCGATGTCGATGACCGCCAGGCCGCCGGATCCATCCAGAAATTCCCCAAAGCGAAATACTACAAGGATTTCCGGGAAATGCTGGAGAAAGAGCATAAACACATCGATGCCGTATCCGTCTCCACCCCGGACAATATACACGCCGTAGCCGCCCTTTCGGCTATGCAACTGGGTAAGCATGTCTACGTGCAGAAACCGATGACCCATGACATCTACGAAGCCCGTACGCTTACCGAAGCGGTAAAAAGATATAAAGTGGTTGCACAAATGGGTAACCAGGGCTCTTCAAGCGATGGGGTACGCCAGATGCAGGAATGGTATAACGCCGGCGTGATCGGCGATGCAACGGCGATCCATGTCTGGACCAACCGGCCCGTCTGGCCCCAGGGATTCGGCAGACCCAAAAGTACCGACGCACCGCCGAAAGAGCTCAACTGGGACCTCTGGCTGGGACCTGCCCAATTCGAAGAATATCATAAAGAATATGTTCCCTTCAACTGGCGGGGATTCTGGGCCTTTGGTACCGGCGCCCTGGGCGATATGGGTTGCCACCTGATCGACCCGGCTTTCAAAACGGTCGGACTGGGCTACCCCTCCGAAGTGGAATGCAGCGTTGGTGATGTCTATGAGAAGATGTGGACCCCGGCCTATTATCCCGAAAGCTGCCCCGTATCCTCTTCCGTTAAAATGAAATTTCCCGGCAGGAACGGCAAGCCGGATGTCAACCTTTACTGGATGGACGGAGGTTTGATACCCGAACGCCCCGATGAGTTAGGGCCCGATGAGCAAATGGGAGGCGACGACGGCGGCGGCTGTATCATCACCGGCACCAAAGGGAAGATCATGTGTGGCACCTATGGCAGCAAAGCCACCTTACTGCCCACTTCCCGGACCAATGAGATCAATGTGCCCAGGACCCTTGCCCGCGTACCGGAAGGGCACTATGTACAATGGGTGAATGCCTGTATCGCCGGCTACGGCGTGAACCAGCTCAGCTCGCCCTTTGAATACGCAGGCCCCCTGACCGAGACCATCCTGATGGGCAATCTCGCCTTAAGGAGTTGGAATATCAAGGATGCGAAAGGAGGTTTTCCCGGCCGAAAGAAGCTGCTCTGGGATGCCGTGAATATGAAGATCACCAACTTCGACGAAGCCAACCAGTTCGTCCGGCGCCAGTACCGCGATGGATATAAATTGACTATGTAATTCATCCATACAAGAAAAGGCCGTCCCCGTGAGGAGGCGGCTTTTTTTATTATTCCATAGTTAACCGTTGGTTAATGATTTGTTAACCGCTTGTTGACATTGAACAGGTACTTTTGACAGTCTTGGTTGACAAATCCTGAGGGTCGGTCGTGGTTGGCCGGCCCTCTCCTTTTACAGGTCACCCGGCCGATGTCCGCCCGCGGGCAGGCGGATATCAGTCCCCTAATAATTTGGCTAATTCCAGCAATTCCTTTTGCTTATAGGCATTTCTTTCATCGCTGAAGCATTTGCTGAACTCTTCGAGAGCGGATTGTATAATACGGTTGTGCGTGAGCGGTTTGAAATACGAAGCGACGGGAGGCACGGACACTCTTTTGAAATAGCTCTCCACGTCTTTATGGGAGAACACCTGCCCGCTCATCGGATCGATAAAGAACTCGATACGCTGCTGAGGGCTCAGCTTTTCGGGATTTTCGTCATAATTGGGTTTAATATAGGCCAGCACGAACTGCCGCGGAATATTAATAGCCTTTACAGGGATATCCAGTAATTCGCTCAACAGCAGGTACAGGATCCCATTGGAAATGGAATTCCCCCTTTTGGTTTCGATCAGCTTATTGATGAGGAATTCTTCCGGCTGTTGGTAAGCCACTTCCGTGCCCTTCAATCCATAGTAATTATAAAGGATGCTCGTCAGCACATTCACCTGCTCCAGGGGTGTCAGATAACTGTTCAGCTCGAGCCAGATGTTCCGGCGTAATTTTTCCACTTCCTGCAGGACAGGCGTCGTCACCATTTCAGGATATTGAAATTTAGCCACCAGCAGGGCAGCCGTCAAAAGATCCTGGTAGCTGCTGCTCTTCCAATGCTGAAAATCCTCCGTAAGATCGTGGTAATGTAATTTGTGGATCAGCATCTCGATTCGTTCCTGGACATCCCCGCTGATCGTATTTTCCCATAGGTTCTCCAGGTTGGGGATGATCCCCCTTCCGTAGCTTACAATACGGGTGCTGACCGAATCAAAAACTTCCTGGTCAGGATCATCGATCAGGTGAAAAAGGGCCTTTATTTCTTTGTTCTCTTGCATGCAGTTATTTTCTTCCGGATATTGACCTTCTTATTAAAAGGAATACGGGATCAAGATCGGGGAAGTTTATAAAACTATTATAAAATTCTTATCCACAGGGGCAAAAGGAATGTCAATTACTTCTTTCCCTATCGGATAAGGGTTATTACCAATAACCCGAATATAGGATTATTGGCAAACAGATAACGCTGCCTGCAATCGTAAAATTGTGAGGTCGGGGAGAGCCTGTTTTGCGTTCTTATTTTGCCTTCTTCTTTCTCGGCACCCGCTTGGGCGGATTGGCCTTCACCTCCTCGATGATCGCCTTGACCTCTTCGATGCTCAGGTCGGCAGCCGTATCCTGCTTTTCTTTCGGGAGCTTGTAGTTGCGCAGTCCCTGCTTGATATAAGGTCCATAGGGGCCCCGCAGTAATTGTATCTTTTCCTTTTCGAATATTTTGATGGTCCGCTCTTCCTTGGCCGCTCTCTTTTCGACAATCATAGGAGTTGCCTCCTCAAAGGTAATGCTATAAGGATCGAACTCTTTGCTCAGGGAATAGAATTTCTTATCGTGGGCAATATAAGGACCGAACCGACCGATATTGATGACCACATCGGAATCCTCGAATGTACCCAGGTTGCGGGGAAGGCGGAATAATTCCATCGCTTCTTCAAAACTGATCGTCTCGATGCTCTGGGTATTCTTCAGCTTGGCAAATCTTGGTTTATCTTCTTCATTGCTGGTATCGCCGATCTGCACCATGGGCCCATACCGTCCCATCCGGGCAATGACCTTTTTACCGCTTTGGGCATCGATACCGAGATCTCTTTCACCGCTGATCCTTTCCGCTTTTTCGATGGTATTGTCCACATCCTTTTTGAAAGGATTGTAGAAATCATCGATCATTTTACTCCACTTTAAATTACCATTGGCCACTTCGTCGAATTCCTCCTCGATCCGGGCCGTGAAATTATAATCCATGATGTCATCAAAATACATCTTCAGGAAATCTGTTACGACCAGTCCCAGATCCGTAGGGAATAACTTTGACTTCTCCGCGCCGGTATTCTCCTGTTCTACCAGCTTTTTGATATTATTGTCTTTTAACTGGTAGATCCTGAAATCCCTTTTTACCCCTTCTTTATCCCTTTTCTCCACATAACCTCTTTTTTGGATGGTGGAAATAGTAGGGGCGTAGGTAGAGGGGCGGCCGATGCCCAGCTCTTCCAGTTTTTTTACCAGGGATGCTTCTGTATATCTCGGCAGGGGACGGGTGAAGCGTTCGATCGCCTTCATCTCTTTCAACGGTAATTTCTGTTGAACGGACAAAGGCGGCAGCATGCTTTCCTGTCCATCTTCCTCTGTTACTTCGTCTTCGTCCCGGTCTTCCATATAGACTTTCAGGAACCCGTCGAACTTCAGCACCTCTCCGCTGGCGGTCAGCTCTTCCTTATTAGTGGAAACCTGAATTTTGGCAATTGTCTTTTCCAGTTCCGCATCGGCCATCTGGCTGGCCATGGTCCTTTTCCAGATCAGCTCATACAGCCGGCGGCAATCGGCATCTTCCACCGTCATACTGTCCATATAGGTAGGACGGATGGCCTCATGCGCTTCCTGGGCGGACTCATTCTTATTTTTAAATTGGCGGGCCTGTACATATTTATCTCCGTACTGACTGCGGATCTGGCTGGTGACAGCTTCTGAGGCCGTCTCGCTCAGGTTGACGCTATCGGTACGCATATAGGTGATCTTACCGCTTTCATAGAGTTTTTGGGCCAGCAGCATCGTTCGGCTGACGCCATATCCCAGCTTACGGCTGGCTTCCTGCTGAAGGGTCGATGTGGTAAAAGGAGCTGCCGGTGTCTTCTTCCCGGGCTTGACCTGGATATCCGTTACCGTATAGTCCGCCCCGATACAGCTCTTCAGGAAGCTTTCCGCATTTTCCGCCGAAGCCTGTTTTTTGCCTTCCGCCGAGAAAGTGACGGGTTTACCGGAAACGTCTTTGGAAGTAAATAAAGCCTCTATCTTAAAGGAACTGACGGGAACAAAGGCATTGATCTCCCTTTCCCTCTCTGCGATGATCCTTACGGCGACACTTTGCACCCGTCCGGCGCTCAGATTGTTCTTCATGCTCATTTTACGCCAGAGCACGGGGCTCAATTCAAAGCCCACGATCCTGTCCAGGATCCGGCGCGCCTGCTGGGCATTCACCAGGTTCATATCCACGGTGCGGGGTTTGGTGACCGCAGCCTGGATGGCAGGTTTAGTAATTTCATGAAAAACAATGCGTTTGGTCGTCACAGGATCCAGCCCCAGCACTTCACATAAATGCCAGCTAATGGCTTCTCCTTCACGGTCCTCATCCGTCGCGAGCCATACTTCGCCTGATTTCTTAGCGATGCTTTTGAGCTCTTTAACGACTTTTTCCTTGTCTTCCGGGACAATATAGCGAGGTTTGTAATTGTTCTTAACATCGATCCCCATATCCCCCTTCTCCAGGTCCCGGATATGACCGTAACAACTTTTTACCTCAAAATCTTCACCCAGGATCTTCTCGATCGTCTTCGCTTTCGCCGGAGACTCCACTATCAATAAATTCTTAGCCATGTGTTCATTAAAGGGTTTAAAATCTGTTGCAGACCCCTGGTCCGCCCTGCCTGTCGGCTTGCAAGTTTACAGTATAACAACCAAATTAAAAAATTGGTCAAATGCATGGGGGAGTATAGTTGTAAAAAAACTAAACTATTTATTGTTGTCTGTCAAGCATTTGTGTGCCAGTAATCGAACAAGTACTAAGTTTATGAATACCTTATGGAAGGCATTTGTTAAAAAACTTTAATTTGCCTTGCTTAATACCATCAACGGATAGCTAACTTGGAATCATCTCACGCTATATTTCCCCTGGGGGATGCCGCCATCACGATCGACCTGGGCAACCATATTGATGAACAGCTCAATAGGAAGGCTCTGGCCATACAGGACGGGCTGGCAGCCCTTCATTTGCCCGGAGTAAAGGATATTATCGTAGCCTATAGCTCCGTATCTGTTTTCTATGACCCGGTATCAGTCATTACAGACGGCGGCCCCGCCTGCCACGACGGGGCATTTGCCTGCATGAAGAAAAGACTGGAAGCCATCTGGCAGGAGATCTCCGCATCTGGTTTCCAGGGGGATAAGCCCCGCGGATCTACCAACGGTTTCCACACGGAGGGTAATATCATCCGGATCCCTGTTTGTTATGAACCTGAATATGGACCCGACCTGGACCTGCTCGTCCGGAAAAAAGGGCTTATCCGGGAAGACATTATCCGTTTGCATACGTCAGGCGCCTACCGGGTATATATGATCGGATTCTTACCAGGATTCCCTTACCTGGGTAAGGTCGACCCCGCCCTGGAGATATCCCGAAAAGAGCGCCCGGTTCCGGTAGCAGCCGGTGGTGTAGGAATTGCAGGGAATCAGACGGGGATCTACCCGCTCAACAGTCCCGGCGGCTGGCAGATCATCGGCCGGACGCCCCTGAAATTATTCGATCCCCGCGCCCTTGTACCGGTCAGGATGAAGATTGGCGATTGGGTGCAGTTCTTTTCCGTGACCCAACAGGAATTCCGGGATCTGTCTACCCGGGGGGCCTGACAGCCGCCCGATTCTTTCAAAGAACCTGACCGGGCCCATAGCCGCCGATGCCTAATGTCCTTTATCGTGTGCCTTTTGAAATAATCGATGACCCTCCGGAAAAATGAAATTTGTAGCTTAGTCGCTCACGTTACGCTCCATTCATCCCAGTACCCCGCAATTATATATTGTACATCACAAAAATCCATCATGGCATTCTCTATTATCAAACCCGGGTTGCTCGACACTATACAGGATATGGGAAGGAATGGTTATGGCAACTGGGGTATCAATCCCGGCGGGGCTATGGATCGTTATGCCGCACAGGTGGCTAATTTGCTGGTAGGTAATTGTGAGAAGGAGGCCGTTCTGGAGATTCATTTCCCTGGCCCTCAGATCCTGTTCGAGCAAAATACCCTCATCGCCATCACCGGTGCGGATTTTTCTCCCACCGTAAATGACGAACGCATTCCCCGCTGGCAGCCGGTCGTGGTTCGAAAGAATACGGTCCTCCATTTCCCTTCCCTGGTGCAGGGAGGACGATGTTATATTAGTGTGCATGGCGGCTATTGCATGGAGAAATGGCTGAATAGTTATAGTACGAACCTGAAAGCAGGAGTAGGAGGGTGGCAGGGGCAACCGCTCAAGAAGGGAGATGAATTATCTTATAAGGAAAACACCATTTATTTTGCAGGCTTGCTGAAGGAAGAAAGTAACTTCGAAGTATTGCCCTGGAGAGTCAACACGGAGAAAACATATCGCTTCCCTCATGAGATCGGGTTTATCCCCGGCAATGAATGGAACCGGCTTTCTTCCTCCTCCCAAACGAACTTCATAGACAACAATTTCCTGATCCACCCTTCCTCTGACCGGATGGGCTACCAGTTGAACGGAAGCCCCCTTTTCCTGGAACAACCGGCAGAACTGGTCTCCTCGGCCGTGAGCTTCGGAACGGTACAATTACTACCCGATGGTCAGTTGATCGTACTGATGGCCGACCACCAGACTACCGGTGGCTATCCCCGGATTGCCCACGTCGTCTCGGCGCATCTTCCCAAACTGGCGCAGTTGCGTCCCTCCGATACGATCCAGTTCAGACGAATGGATCTGGATGCCGCCGAAGAATTATTGATGGCCAGGCAAAAAGAATTGCATATCCTTCAGAGAGCCTGCCTGGATCATTTAAATGAATTGGTATGTTGAGTGAAACCAGCCATCCCGAACGTCCCCTCTCTATCGACCTCAACTGTGACATGGGAGAGGGCATGGAGACGGACGCGGCGATCTTTCCTTTTATCAGCTCCGCCAATATTGCCTGTGGCTATCATGCCGGGGATGCGGACACCATGCGAAGGACCGTGGAACTGGCTTTAAAACACCAGGTAGCCATCGGGGCGCACCCTTCCTATCCCGACCGGGATCATTTCGGACGGATAGACATCCTGGGTATGACACTCAGTCCGGAAGAACTTCCAGGCATCCTGGTGGATCAACTGATCCTCCTGCAGGCTATTTGCGATGAGTTCGGCGTCCGGCTGCATCATGTCAAGCCGCATGGCGCTTTATACAACAGGGCTGCCAAAGATGCAGCGGTCAGTGCGCTTATTTGCCGGGCCATCCGGGAATTCGATCCCTCTTTACTACTATATGGTCTCAGCGGCAGTCAATTAAAAAAAGAAGCCGACCGGCTCGAATTATCTTTTGTCAGCGAGGTCTTTGCCGACAGGACCTACCGGGAAGACGGCAGCCTTACCCCAAGGACAGAACCGGGTGCGCTGATTGAAGACCCGGAACAGGCCGCCCGGCAGGTGCTGAAGATGGTAGGAGACCCCTCCATACTGGCTGAAACCGTTTGCCTTCACGGAGACGGCAGCCATGCCGCCCAATTCGCCCGGATGATCCATGCGACCTTATCGGAAAAAGGAATAGAGATTCGGGCGCCTTTTTAGCATTTCCTTTGCAATTTCCCCTTCATTTTACCGTTACTTCCCTGTTCCCACTTCAACTATTATAGAATGCCTCCTATGTTTTACCTGAGACGCCACGAGCGTCTTAGGGGGGAGATATTCCTATTGACCGGCGCCCAAAGACGGACGGCGTGTTTTTATTTACTTCTAACGGATAACTATGGCAGCAAGCGACAATGGCCGGAAAGACGACCTGTATACCTATGACTCATTCCAGGGAGGCGGGAATACGAAAAAGAAAGCCCGGGAATCTCATTTCCTCTGGTGGTGTGCCGGCGCTTACCAGGAATTATTGAAAGACTGTCCCTCCGAGCAAACCAAATATGCCGGCCTGGGCGGCGTTATCCTGGCCACTTTTGTCCTGGCGGCCTTGTCAGCGGGTTATGCCATTTACAGCGTATTCAACAATCCGCTCTGGGCCTTCGGATTTGCCCTGGTCTGGGGACTGATCATTTTTAACTTCGACCGCTTCCTGGTGGCTACCATGCGTAAATATGGAGTATCCCGTAATAAGCAGATATGGATGGCAACACCCCGCATCGCCCTGGCTTTGCTCATCGGGTTTACCATCGCCCGTCCGCTGGAACTGAAGATCTTCGAAAAAGAGATCGATGTTCAGATCACGGAGAACAGGCATAAGAGAATACTGCTGAATGACAGCCTCTTACAGGCCGAAAATCATACTATTCTCACGACTGCCCAATTGGAGAGACAGCGGCTGACAGCCCGCCGGTCCGGGCTGGAAGACACCCTGCACCAGTTGCAGCAGGCGTATGTCCGGGAAGCCGATGGAACGGGGGGATCCCTTCACCGGGGGATCGACAAACTGACCCGGCTGAAACAGGAGGCCTATCAGTCCGCGCTGCTGCAACACGGCCCCGAACTACAGGAACTGGAAGGACAGATCCATTACCAGGATAGCCTCATAGCAGGCGCAAATGCCGATAAACAGATAAAACAGCGCGGCTATGAGGCCCAGGTGATGGCAGACACAGGTTTCCTGGAAAAGAACAAGGCCCTGTCCGATCTTTCCACGAAAGAAGGCAGCGTCTTCTGGGCCAATTGGCTGATCACCTTGCTCATCATCCTGATCGAAACAGGTCCTATCCTGTCCAAACTGATCATGAGCACCGGACCTTATGACCTGGCATTGGCAAAAATGGAATTACTCCAAATGGCTGCTGCGGAAGACGAAATGCGCAGGGATAAGGAATTGATCCAGGATAAAAAGACAGGGATCTATGCCCAAAAGAAAGATATCTCGGAAGATCTGATCAAAAAACTGGCAGCCCTTCAAAAAAAGCATATCCAGGAGGAATTGGACCAATGGGAGAAAGGGCAGGACACCATTCCAGTCCGGCCCTCCCTGGAAGAAATTACCAGGAGGATCAAAGAACGCTATGATTTCCGGGAAGAAGATATTTTGTAAGTTGGCGGGGGGTGGCCCGGATTTTTCTGGTATACGCTCAAAAGAGCATATGGAGAACTTAAAGACAGATTCGGTCAAAATACAACGAGGAGGAATTACAGAAGAATACCAGGTGAAAGAAAAAGACCATGGGGACATGATCGTTTACGACATTTTCCGAAACGATCATTACCTGCTAACCCTCTCTAAAGAAGGCGATATCCTGTTTATGAACTTCGATGCCGCTGATGAGGAAAGGCAAATCTTCAAACTCTCCTTTCTAAGTCAATTTATTGATCTTATCAAACAAAGTCATTAGCGGGCCCATGTAGAAAAATGCTCCCTGATCAACCGGGAAATTTTTCCACAGATCATCAAATGGGAATGGGTCCTGCTCTTCCGGAATTATCAAAGCGGATCGTGCCTTTTTACCTTATGCAATAGGCAGAATGGATGTTTGGCGGCCAACACATTCAACTCCATCAATGTTTTTTCATCTGGCGGCGGTGGGGGCGGCAATAATTTGACGACTCCGGGCTTTTGCCGGCGGGATTTAGTATTCGTATTAAAGGCTGTCAGGGTGTATTCTTGCAGGATCATGGGCCTTGTGGCCAGGGTATTTGTTTTCATTCAATTTTTTTTTGGCTCGTATGATAGATAGTATTCAAAAACAATACCATCTACCGCTACAGAATGTTAAGTGTCAACCAGGAAGGCATTATAACAATACAGTAACAAAGCAGCCCGTATTTAGTTTCTCCCGGCAATCGTTAAATGACAGCTTATTCATATATTGGAACTTTATTATTTCATTTGATCTAAATAGACACTTGCATAAGGGTATTATGATACGGGCCGTGCTTTTGATTGGCTGCTGTTTGCTGTATGTCTGTTCATTCTGCCAGGTGACAGATAGCAGTAGCCGGCATATGAACCGGATCATGAATAACAATATATCCAAGTTTTTCAGGAATGCCATTACAAGGGGGCAGCCCGATTCAGCCACCCTTGCTACTACCATCAACACCAAAAGTGAAATTCCTTTTTTGCCTTACGAGGGAAAAGTGATCCGGCATATTATCATCAAGGGATATGGGTTCGAACAGACTTTTACCGACACGTCCAAACGGCTTCAGTATTTAGGCACTAAAGTCCTCAACCAACTGCACCGGAAAACAAGGGAATGGGTAATCCGTAATTCCCTTTTCATTAAAGAGAATACCGTGCTGAATGCGTATAAGCTGGCAGATAATGAAAGATTGATCCGTAGCCTGAATTATATTCAGGATGCGCGTATCCTGGTGAATTTCCTGCCCGACAACCAGGACTCGGTGGACCTGGTCGTTGTCGTAAAAGACCTTTTCAGTATTGGGGGTGCATTGAATAGCCTGGGGGTTTCGCCTACCAGTATACGTGGTAATGTCAGTGAGGCGAATTTTCTGGGTTTGGGTCAACGGATACAAGGAGGGGTGATCCTGGAACAGAACCGCAATCCCAATTTCGGCTACCAGTTACTCTATAGTAAGTCCAATATCGGCAGCTCTTTTGTCAACGCCACTCTTTCCTATACGCAGATCAATGGAGACCTGTTCGATGGTACGCCGGATGAAACGGCCCGTTTTATCCGGCTGGACCGGCCTCTCTACGCTCCTTACGCGCACCTGGCAGGAGGGATCACCATGGGAGATTTTGAGTCTTTCAACCGCTATCATCATGTGGATAGCCTCTTTTATAAATATCATTACCAGGTGCACGATGCCTGGGTTGGCTGGAATCTGGGGGGAGACCGCTTTATCAGCAATACCTCCGTGCGGGACCGGAAGTTTGCGAGCATCCGGTATTTCAGGAACCATTTTTACCAGGCTCCCGATCAGATAGGGAATAAGTTTAATTTCAGGTTCAATGACCGGGAAGCTGTGCTGGGGCAGTTCACTTTTTTCCGGCAGGACTTCTACAAGACCAATTATATCTATGGATTTGGTACCACGGAAGACGTCCCCCAGGGGTATAATATCGCGGTGACCTCGGGATGGTATAAGCAATTGTACCTGGAAAGACCTTATGCCGGAGTGGATGCCAATAGTTATGTGGTCACCAAAAGGGGAGGTTTCATCCAGTATTTTCTCCGGTCCGGCGCCTTCCTTCATAAGGGGCAGGTGCAGGACGCCAGTGTCCTGGTCGGCTCCAGCTATTATAGCCCCTTATTCCTTTTCAATCATCTGAAAGTACGTCAGTATATTAATTTCAGCTATAGCCGGCAATTTAACCGGGTCGGCATCGATCCTTTAACCCTCAATAATGTTTTCGGGCTCCGCTATTTCAGCGGGGATTCTACCTTTGGAGGCCAACGGGTGACCCTTCATTCGGAGACCACTTTTTTTCTCAGCTACAAATTGCTGGGCTTTAAATTCGCGCCTTTTGCTTTTGGAGATTTGTCCTTACTTACACCCGGGGATGAGCCAGGCTTTACCAGGTCCTCCCTCTATCATGGCATCGGCGCCGGTATGCGGACCCGTAATGAGAATCTCATCTTCCAGACGATCGAATTACGCTTTGCCTATTTCCCCCGCAAGACAGAACAGAATCAGTCTTTCAAAATTATGCTCAACACAGGCATCCAGTTCCGGTATAATAACACGTATATAAAAGCCCCCGACATCATCTTCCTGAATACAGATGGATTAAATAGTATTTATTGATCGCGCCAACTCCTCCTCGATTCTTCCTGCCAATTGTTCGGCCCAGTACCGGTACTGTTCTCCCGACGGATGTAATCCGTCCGATGCGAAGAGGGGAGTGGCGGAATGCCCGGTAATATCGATAAATTCCACTTTGTATGCTCCGGTGATTTTTTCGGCGACGCGGTTAAACGCGTCAATTTCCCGGGTTATTTGTATCCGGCCCCGGCCAGCCGTATCCGGCAGGTGGGTAGTGGCAAAGGGGCTTACACCCCAGTCAGGAATGGAAAGTACGAAGGCCCGGGTTGGTTGTCCCCCGGCAAATTGGATAGCTTGCCGGAGCAAATCTTCGAATTGCCCGGCATATTCCTGCGAGGACCTGCCCCTGTATTGATTATTGACCCCGATCAGGAGGCTGATAAAATCATAGGTTGGCAGTAGCTGCGTCCCGGCGATCCCCTCGCTCAGTTCATCCGTTGTCCATCCGGTCCTGGCAATAATTTCAGGGGCTGAGAAGGGATGCCCGGCTCTTCGCAGGAATTGCACGGCCTGGTAGGGGTAACTTTCATAGATGGGCAGCCCCTCCCCAATGGTATAGGAGTCTCCCAGGGTAAGTAAGGAATAGGTCATTGCTGTCCTCCTCCCTGCATGCCGCCCTGGATATTTTCCATTTCGCCCTTAAGGTTCTTACGCTTGAAGAGCGCCGTATCGAATTTGCCGAAGCGCCAGTTGAATTGCAGACGAAAGAACTGGGGATCCCTTCTGCGGAAGGCATCCTGGGTAAAATAGCTGGTAGAAGTGTAGATATCACTCACCCTGGTGCGGAAGATATCACTTACGCTCAAGGTCAGGGATGCGGCTTTAGCCTTCATGAACTCAAATTTCAAGGCTGCGTCCACGCCCCCGGAAGGCTTGGTATAGCCCTGGGAATTGCCGCTAACGGTCTGCCCAAAACCTCTTCCTCCTCCCTGGCTACCTCCATTATTGGCGCTGCCACCCGGCGGCAAGACCGTCCTGGAGGTATAATCTCCCGTTAATTGCAGAGAGAAATTATGAGGAAGCTTAAAGGAGTTGTTTATTTTTCCAAACCAGCTATAAGTTTGCCCGGCAGTGACGATACTGGTATCATTGGAATTGATCTTGGAAGTGAAAATGTTGATATTGCTGGTAATATCCCACCAGTTTGTAATAGTATTACGGCCAATCAGCTCGAACCCTCCTACAAAACTGGAGTTAGCGTTAATATAGGTATTGATGATCACCAGGGAATCCGTCAGGGGGTTCTTTTCCTGGCTTTGGTAACGGGTGATCAGGTTCGTCGTGTATTTATAGTACACGGAGGCCAGCAGGGTGTTATTGCCCTTAAAAGTCTTCTGGTAGGACAATTCGAATGAATTGGTGAACTGCGGCTTCAGGTTCGGATTACCCCGGCTCAGGTTCAGGGAGTCGGAATAATCGGTGAAGGGGAATAATTGGAAAAAGCTGGGCCGGTCGATCCTGCGGGTATAGTTTAAGGATAGGTCCTGGTCTCCCTGCAGTTTCTGGCTGAGAAATACACTGGGGAACAGGCTGATCGGGAACTTGTTGCTATAATACCCGGTACTGTCCATCAGGCCTCCTGCCGGATTCTTTACCTCCGTCTTGTCATTGCCTTTATAATTGGAGCTCTCTGCCCTCAATCCCAGGTTGAATCCGAAATCTTTAATAGCATTGGAATAGGTACCGTAGGCAGCATAGACCCGGTCCTGGTAGCTGTATACGGAGGATAGGGGCGCCTGTCTGATGAAGGCCTGATCCGGAGGGACCTGGTAGTAAATATCATTCAGGCTGCTGATATTCCTGGCGGCAATACGGGCGCCCGCTTCAAATTTGGATTTCTCCGTGATCGGATTGGTGAAATCCATCTGTGCCGTGGTGTATTCATTGGTGCCCGATCCCTGCTGTTTCTGGTTAAATTGATTTAAGCTGGCGGGATCGCTCTTGACAGGGTAGATGTCGGAATTGATCAGGTTATAATTGGTATTGGTGCCTTTGCTATAGTTGACGTCGGCTGTCAGTTCTTCCCCGGACCTGGGAAAAGTATGCTTATAGCTCAACATCCCCCCGTGGTTATTGAAGGTACTATTGGTATTGGACAATCTCCTGGTATAGGAGGAGCGCGTGCCTGAAGGATAAAGGGTATCTACATACAGGTCGCTGTTGGTATAGGGGGTAAAACTACCATGTACGATGTTACCCGAAAAGGAGAGGGTATTCCGATTGTCCAGGAGGTAGTCTATTCCAAATCTTCCGAAGATGAAATGACCTTTGTTGACATTGTAGTCATATTGTTGCAGGCTGTCATAGGGCGGTCTTAAAAAAGTATAGCGGTCCGTGGTGCCCGGGGAAATGGATTTACGCTGTCCGTAGAAGCCATTGGCAAATACGTTGAATTTCCCTTGTTTGACATTGATATCGCCGCCACCGTTGAATTTACCCCGTTGATCGACGCCAGCCCGGAGGTTACCGTTATAACCTGCTTTCCGGTTCTTTTTTAAAACGATATTCAGGATACCGGAGGTTCCGCCGGAGGCATCGTATTTGGCGCCCGGATTGGTAATGATCTCCACACTCTGGATCGCGTCGGCCGGGATCTGGTCCAGGGTGAGCGAAGTAGGACGTCCATCTACGAAAATGGTAGGGGCGCTATTGCGTAAAGTGACATTCCCATCGATATCCACCTGTACGGAAGGGACATTTTTCATGACGTCCACCCCGGTTCCGCCCGAGGCGGAAATATCTTTTTCCACGTTGTATATTTTGCGGTCGACTCCCATCTGGATCAGGGGCTTGGATGCCGTTACGGTCACCTCACCCAGGGTCTGTGCATCTGCGGTCAGTTTGATATTCCCCAGGTCCTTGTCCACGGCATTGAGGGCTTGCTGCATATCACCGCCTTTAGACATTTTCATTTCGAAAGCCACTTTTTGTTCGATGGTGGCATAACCGATGGTGGTGATCTTCAGACGGAAATTCCCGAAAACAGGGAGGTTTTCCATGCTGAAATCTCCTTTCCGCCCTGTGATCATACCTGCGATCACGGTATCCTTCCTCTTTCGGGTGACGGTATCGAACTTACTCTGGATCAGTTGAACGGAGACCCCATCCATGCCTTTGTCCGTTTTGGCGTCCACGATCTTTCCATAAAAGTGACCCATATTCGGTACCTGGCCATTTCCAAAGCCTCCTCCTTGTCTTCCACCGCTCCCTGCGCCCGGCATCTGCGCCCAGCCGGTGTAACATCCCGCCATAATCATAAGCAATAGCCAAATCTTTCTCATTAGGTTAAAATATTCATTTAGTTAGTCTGCAAAATTCCATGCAAAAATCTTAGCAATCGCCCCATTCTATACAGACGGCATAAAATAGATGTAGAAGGGGTAATGCCGGAAACCCCCGCCAGTACCCGCCTGATAAGGTGGACTTCTGTGCGGCGGATGGCCTACTTCATTAATAAGGTGAGGAATATCTGCAGCAATCCGATGAAAAAACCCAGCGCGGCGCCGATGACTTCCACGAACCGGAATTCTTTGGTAAGGATCTGGTTGAGCATGGTTTCCAGCCTGTCCGAGGAGAAATTAGCGATCTTGTCTACTACGATCCTCTCTAGGTCCAGATCGTTTTTAAGGTGAGCTACATAATTTTTCATGATGACCGGGAATAACTCTTCCAGCTCTTTCATAAAGACGGCTTTCAGTTGCCCGATCGTCTTATCTCCGATGAACATGGAGATCATGGGCATGCTCTCTTTTAGTTTATGGCGGAGGAAATTATCGATATGCTCATCTGCCAGGGGCAGGATCCGCTGTACGTTGGCGGGATCGGTGATGGTCTGTTCGATGTCCTCGAAAGAGAGGAGTTCCTGGCCGACGATCCTGCCCAGGTTTTCGGCGATCTGTTGTTGTTTTTTCGGAAAGACCCCCTGCAGGGTAAAACCGAGGATCTTTTTAGGCTGCCGGGGATGAAATAACAATTTGAGGGCCATCCAGATGGTCAGCCAGTGAATAAAGGCGGAGATAAAGGGGATTGTATAAAGCCACCAGCTTATCGTCATATATTTTAAGTTTTTTGAGCCTGTACTGTTTTTGCGCCTGCAAAGAAACGTCAAATATTTTGCGGGAGACGGGTTCTGGAAAAATAAACCGGCTGCGCATGGGCTGACGATGGAGCCGTTTTAAAGGGCTGAAAGTAAATAAATTGAATTTTGTTTTTGAGGGAAAAGCAAAATTTACTAGTTTTGCCGCTCTTACGGTGGTTGTAGCTCAGTTGGTTAGAGCACTAGATTGTGGTTCTAGGGGTCGTGGGTTCGAACCCCATCATCCACCCCGCTAAAGGGCCGTCTCAGGAAATTTGCACCTTGAGACGGCCTTTTTCTTTTTATAATGCCTCTCACCGGCTTTCCGTTCATGGAAATTCTGGCAAAGCGGATGTTAATATTCGCAAATACCGACAACATAACAGCTTATTAATCGTTATTTTTGAATAGCTATGTTAAAAGTGTTTAAGTATATGATTAGTAAAAGAAATTTGCCGATCGTCCTATTGATCTTAGGAGCGGGTGTTTTCGTTGCATTCAGGACATTGGGAATAGGGGAGAATCCGCCTACCAAAAATGAAAAGATATTACATAATGTAGGGGAGTACCTGATGGAAATCCATTATAGCCCCAAAAATATCGACGATAAATTCTCCAAAGAGATATTTGCCAAGTACCTGGCAGATGTGGATGTGGAAAAGAACGTATTGCTGCAGTCCGATATCGAGGCCTTGCGTGGTAAGTATGAAACCAAGATCGACGATGAGATCCTGGGCAAGTCTACGATTCAGTTCGTTCCGGCCGTAAGCGAAATCTATAAAAAGAGAATAGCGGAGACGGAACTGATCTATAAGGATATTCTTTCGAGGCCGTTTGATTTCAGTACCGATGAGAATGTGGATCAAAATTATGACAAGGTGGAATTCCCCAAAAATGAGGCGGAGAGAAGGGAATCCTGGCGCAAACGCCTGAAGTATTTGACTTTGGAAAGGTATTCCGACCTGCTGGACCAGCAGGAAGCGGGTAAAAATAAGCCCGGGTTTGTGGCCCGCAGCAATGAAGATCTTGAAAAAGAGGCGCGGGAAAAGGCGTTGAAAGTAATGGATCGCTTCTATGAAAGGCTGAAAGTGAAAGTCACGGATGATGACCGGTTCAATATGTTCGTACAGACCATCGTGCAGTCAATGGACCCCCACACGGATTACTTTCCCCCGGTAGAAAAAAGATATTTCGATGAACAGATGAGTGGCCATTTTTTCGGAATCGGCGCTTCTCTGAGGGAAGAGGATGGAAATATTAAAATCACCACGCTGGTGACGGGTAGTCCTGCCTGGAAATCCGGCCAGGTGGGTATCGGAGATGTCATCACTAAGGTAGCTCAGGGAGCCCAGGAGCCGGTAGATCTCACCGGCTTCCAGGTAGAGGACGCGGTGAAGCTGATCCGTGGTACGAAAGGCACAGAAGTGAAGCTTACGCTGAAGAAAACAGATGGTTCTACGAAGATCGTCTCCCTGATCCGGGACGAGATCGTCCAGGATGAACTGACCTTCGCCAGGAGCGCTATCGTTAACTCCGATAAAGGAAAGGTGGGCTATATTTACCTGCCGGAATTTTATGCTGATTTTGATAATCCTAAAGGTAACCGTTGTTCCATTGACGTGGCCCGTGAAGTGATGAAACTGAAGGAACAGAAAGTAGAAGGGATCGTTATCGATCTCCGGCATAATGGCGGAGGCTCCTTGTATGATGTGGTGCAGATGGCGGGATTGTTTGTCGAACAGGGACCGATCGTACAGGTAAAGGACAGAGATGGAAAGACCCAGATATTGCCTGATCATGATAAGTCGGTATTGTATGATGGCCCTCTGGCTGTAATGGTTGATGAACTGAGTGCATCCGCCTCTGAAATTTTTGCGGCAGCGATCCAGGATTACAAAAGAGGGGTGATCATCGGCAGCACGTCCACCTATGGGAAAGGAACGGTCCAAAGACCTATCGGATTAGACAAGACTCTTGGTTTTATGGATGCGAACAGCGAGCTGGGAACGCTGAAACTCACTTTACAGAAATTCTATCGCATCAGTGGAGGTTCTACCCAATTAAGAGGGGTGTCTTCCGATATCGTATTGCCGGATATCTATGAATCTTTCAAGATCCGTGAAAAAGACAACCCGGATGCGCTGCCCTGGGATGAAATTCAAAAAGCAGATTATTCCCCCTGGAAGTATGCCTATGATATGAATGTTATCCGTGGGATGAGCAATGAGCGTCTAAAGAATAATTCAGCTTTCAACTTAATTCGCTCCGATGCGGAATGGCTCAGTAAGGAAATGGATAAGGTCTATCCACTCAATCTGCAAAAATACCGCGAGGAGCAGAAGCAGATCAAGGCTACCAACAAACAGATCGAGACACTCAGCAAGCTTTCTGCTTCCAATGAACTGAATGTAGTGTCTTTGCCACAGGATGCCAATAAATACGATGGAGACAAGGATAAGGCAACCCGGTTCCAGCAGTGGTTGAAAGATAAGAAGACCGATATTTACCTGGGTGAAGCTGTGAATGTGTTAGATGATATGATCGCGCAAAAGAACCTGGTATATAATAAATAACCAACCGTCATTAATATTGAAGTCCGGGTCGTTTTCATAACGGCCCGGACTTTTTTTTAGATAATCTGTTATTCGAACTTCGTTTTTGCGGCCATTATGACAATAATAGAGCCCAGGACCGCTATCAGGCCCAGGGAAACGCGCAAATTGAAGGCCTGGGCAATGAAGCCGATAAAAGGAGGGCCGAAAAGGAAGCCTAAATAGCCTATTGTAGAGACTGCCGCCAGCGCCACACCGGGGGAAAGGACCTTCGATCGGCCGGCCGCGCTGTATACCAGCGGGATGACGGAAGAAACACCGGCCCCCACCAATAAAAAGCCGGCAATAGCCGGAAACAGCCAGGGAAAAAGGATGGCTGTCAATAATCCGGAGGCTGTCAGCAGCCCGCTGACCTGCAGGATCCTCTTGATCCCCCATTTGGTGGCCAGCCAATCCCCGAGGAAACGGCCTGAAGCCATGGTAGCCATAAAGGCGGTATAACCTGCCGCCACTAACTCTTTTGGAGGCTGGATCACTTTTTGAAAATAAACGCCGCTCCAGTCGAACATAGCCCCTTCGCAGATCATAGAGCAAAAAGCGATAATTCCCAGGTTGATCAGCGAACGATCGGGTCTGGCAAATAAGGGCTGGTCGCCCCGCCCGGTTGCGTCGGATTCTACCAGGTGACGGGAAGCTATCAATACAATGAGGGTTGCGAGTGCTGTGATAAGCAGGAAATGCTGATAAGGCAGCCACCCCAGCCCGATCAGCAAAGTGCCTATAGCTGCGCCGGAAAATCCTGCCAGGCTCCAAAGTCCGTGGTAGGAAGCCATAATGGTGCGACCATATAAGGACTCCGTACCGATAGCCTGGGTATTCATGGAAATGTTCAGCATATTACCTCCCATTCCGAATATAAAAAGACAGGTGACCAATTGCCAGACTGCGTTGACTAACCCGAGCATTGGAAGCGTGAAGGCATAGAGCAGGGCGGCCAGCGTAGCAACGGGCCGGCTGCCGAATTTTGTCACCAGCCAGCCCGCGAGGGGCAGAGAGGTGAGCAGGCCCGAAGGTAATCCCAGCAGGACAGCCCCTAATGCAGCATTATCCAGGTGCAATTTCATCTGTATATCAGGGATACGGGATGCCCAGCTGGAGAAACAAAGGCCGGCCAGGAAAAAAAAAGAACTGACTGCGATGCGGCGGACCCGTCTGAGGGGGAGGGGGTAATTCACAGGTATCTTTCTTTTATTATATGCATATGATGCGCCACATGACCTGGTATAAGGAATCCCAGGGTAAATGCATTCAGGGGGCGTCCGTTAGCTTGCCCTACAAATCTCAATTGATCGTCTGAGAAAGAATGAAAGAGGTATTCTGTGGAACTGCGTAATGACTTGAACTCTTCCAGCAGGTCTTCCCAATGGCGGGTGGCGGCCCCGGAATGGATGGCCCAGGTGTTCTCGTCAAAGCCGGCGAGAGGAGCGGGGTCCAGGCGGGAAAAACGGAGGGCGCGGTAGGCAAACACTCTTTCCGCATCGATAATATGCTGCAGCATTTCCCGGATGGTCCATTTTCCTGCGGCGTAAGCGTAATCTATCTTTTTAGAAGGGATCTTTTTCAGCAGCTTCCTGAACTGGCGGGTATTCTTTTCCTGGGCTTTCCCAATGTCTTCTTCTTTTATGAGATCTAAATACGGTTGGTAGAATTCCGCGGGTATAATTTCTGATTTAGGGATCATGGTTGTTTTATTATAAAAATAAAAAAACTGACCCGGTCTGAAGAAAAAATTTCAGACCGGGTCAGTTTTTCATTTATGTCCCGAACGGCAAGGCCGTTTGGAAAAGTTAGTCTCTTGGGTTATGAAGGGTGGATTTCTCCATTTTTTTATGGGTGTCGGTATTCAGGGTAGAAGCCAGCTTGAGGGCTTCATAGGCGTTGATAATTCCTCCGGATTTGCTGATATCGGACAGGTTTACCAGTTCGTCCTCTGTGCCGGGCTTTTTAACTTTCCCAGGCGGGGCGACAGCGGATTTCTCGATACAGTATTTCACCTGCTGGGGCGTCAGGGCAGGGTAATATTCCAGGATGAGGGCTGCTACTCCGGTAACCACAGGCGCTGCCATACTGGTGCCCTGCAGGTTACCATAGTTTTTGCCGCCGGGGAGGGTAGAGTAGATCCGGGTGCCGGGAGCGAATACATCCACTTCATGTTTACCATAGTTGGAGAATTTAGCTGTATAGCTCTTAAAATCAGGATCTGCCAGCGGATCGCTGCTGGCGCCCACCGTGATCCAATTGGAAGCCGTATAGGTAGAATGCTGAAAATTGGGATTGGGGAAATTGTCCGTTGTATCCACATCCGCATTGTCATTGCCGGCTGCATGGATCAATAAAACGCCTTTGCTTTCGGCATATCTGACCGCAGAATCCACCCATTTTTTCTCGGGAGACAGGTTTTTGCCAAAGCTCATGTTTATTACGCGGGCGCCATTATCTACTGCATAGCGAATCGCCAGGGCGATATCTTTATCATGTTCGTCCCCATTGGGTACAGCCCGGATCATCATGATACGGACATTGTCCGCAATGCCGTCCATGCCCTTGCCATTTCCTCTTTCAGCACCGATGATGCCGGATACATGTGTTCCGTGCATCGGGTCTCCTGCCATTACATCATTATTACCATAATAACGATCTTCAATATCGGATTCATTATCCTTTACAATTTCTTTCCGATAATCCCTGGGTGGGTTCTCCCTGGCAGAAGCTTTCTTTTCTTCCTGGTCGACCTGCTCGTTGAAATCCGATAAGAAAGCTTTATTGCTCATGTCCATGATCTGGTTAGCCTTAAATAAATAAAGGAAAACGGATTTGGCGCTTTTACTTTCAGGATTGCCCGTCTGAAAAGTGTCGAGGTCGTTACCGGTATATTCAAGCTTACCCATGGCTTTTTGAAGGATGCTGTCGCTTTTTATACAGGCGGCCAGTGCGCGATGGAGGATCATGAGGTCGACCCCGCTTTCCGTACCGTCCCCCATGACTGTTTTGCGGGCTTTTACCCACATTCTGTAATTGTCCAGGTCTTCAGCGCTGAATTTGGAAGAATCGATGCCGGCAGCTACTTCGAAGCGGTTTTTAAACCGGTAATAGACCCTGGCTTCCTCCTGCGCATCATCTTTCACATTGGTGCCATCTTTTCCCCCAATAAAGTTCCAGCCGTGTATATCATCTACGTATCCATTGTGATCATCGTCAATACCGTTACCGGGAATCTCTTTAGGATTTACCCACAGGATGTTTTTCAGGTCTTCATGTAAGGTATCCACTCCTGAATCGATTACAGCGACCAGGACGGTCTTGCTTTTCAGCTTCTTTGCCTTTGCGAATTCATAAGCTCTGTTAACACTAACCCCATAGAAGCCATCCTGTTCCTTGTCCAGTAAATGCCAGCCTTTTGGTAATTCTGATTTTGCCGAATTTCCCTGTGCCATCATTGCCAGTGGAGAAATTCCCAGTAAGATCACAGGCAGCCACCCTTTCAAACTACACTTCATTTTTTTTTTAGTTTTAAATTAAAATTGATATAGGCTTGCCGCCTCCATATCGTGTTTTCTCAAGCCTGTAAAATAAGGAAAACATAGGCCATCTCCTGTCAAAAATTACATGGATGGCCTTATTAAGTTGTTAAAATTATTATTTTCCCGGGCTCATTTTTAATTCGACCCTTCTATTGGCAGCTCTGCCACCGGCTGTCGTATTATCGGCTATAGGGTACTCCTGTCCAAGACCTGTGGCGGTCAGTTGGGTACCGGAAACGCCTTTTTTCTCCAGGTAGTTTTTCACTGCCAGCGCTCTTTTTTGGGAAAGGAGGATGTTTTTTTCTGGTTTTCCCAGGTTATCGGTGTATCCTTCGATAGTTAAATGCCATTCCGGGTGAGCTGATAAAAGTCCGGCCAGCTCATCCAATGCGATATAAGAGCTATCGGTCAGGTGGTCGCTGGACGGCGTAAACAGGATATTCCTGGCTATATAATTTATTTTTTCTGTTGTTTCTTTCTTTATTTCCGGGCAGCCATGGTTTTCAGCGGTCCCCGGGGTATCCGGACATTGATCTTCCTCATCATTGACCCCATCCCCATCCCTGTCCGGGATCGGGCAACCCTGGTAACGGGCCAATCCGGCCTGATGGGGGCATTTGTCTTCTTCATCATTGACCCCATCTCCGTCCGAGTCCGGTATCGGGCAGCCATTATACCGGGCAACGCCGGGTATTGTCTTACAGGAGTCATGTTCGTCATCGATGCCGTCATGGTCGGTATCCGGGACGGGACATCCATGCCAGGCAGCCTTGCCTGGCTGCAGGGGGCAAAGATCCTGATCATCCGGTATGCCGTCCTTATCCGTATCCTTTTTCACGGGAGGGGACGGCGGAGCGGTCGATGTGAGCCAAATGCCCAGGGAAGCACCGAGTAACTGGTTATGAAAAGTGCCCTGGTAAGGGGCATTATAGAAACTGGTCAGTCCCTGGCTGAAATAGGCGCTTAGTAACACATTTCCCAATTCAAAGCCCGCGCGGGCATTGACGCCCAGGTCCACTGTCTTATAGGTATCCGGTCCTTTGCCTACGGTGAGAGGATTGGATACGTTGTTGTATTTATTCGTATGTGTCAGGCTCTCATTGGTTATTTTACCATTATAGAAGAAGCTGATGCTGGGGCCTGCGCTGATAAAAAAGCTGTTTTTATGATTGGCCGAGAGGGGGAGCTTGTAGGTAATGTTGAGCGGCACATCGATATATCCCAGGTTGAGCGTCTGCCGGGTATACACTGTATCCGTTGCGACGCTGGTAGCGGAATCATTGTTCTTTGCATATTTCCTTCCTTTGGACGTATAGGTGATAGCCGGCTGGAAAAAAAAGCCTTTGTGGCCGAGAGGTATTTCCACGATCACGCCCAACTGGACGCCGGAACGGGAGCCCTGAAACCTTTTTACTGCGGTGTCCCATCCGGGTATATTATTGCTTTCCAGCACTTTAGAGGAGTGTATCCCCCCTAATATTCCCAACCTGACCTGTGCATTACCTGCGAAAAAGCAAAAAAAGCCCAGTATTAGCAGGGGTAAGACTCTCCTCATATTTGCAGTGGATTCGTTGGTGCGGAAGTTCATAGTATATGTGGTGCTCTATCCCGATATAACGCCTAAAAAGAGGAATTATTTAATGCCGGCTATTAAATATCAAACTTTATCCCTTGTGCCAGCGGCAGGTGAGAAGAATAATTGATGGTATTGGTCTGGCGCCGCATATAGGATTTCCAGGCATCACTGCCGCTCTCACGGCCTCCGCCGGTCTCTTTCTCTCCTCCAAAAGCGCCTCCGATCTCAGCTCCGGAGGTGCCGATGTTGACATTGGCTATTCCGCAATCGCTGCCGGCTGCCGAAAGGAATTGTTCTGCTTCCCGGAGATTGAGGGTCATGATCGAAGAAGATAATCCCTGGGGCACCCCATTTTGGATGGCAATCGCCTCATCCAGGGTCTTATATTTAAGTAAATACAGGATGGGAGCGAAGGTCTCGTGCTGTACGATGGAATAGCCTGGTTCCGCCTCTGCGATGCAAGGTTTTACATAACATCCGCTTTCAAATCCCTGCCCGGAGAGTACCCCGCCCTCTACGATAAAACGGCAGCCTTCTTTTTTGCCGGACCCGATGGCCTGTAGATAGAGTTGTACCGCGTCTTTGTCGATCAGCGGGCCCACGTGATTTTTTTCGTCGAGGGGGTCGCCGATCCGCAGCTGCCCGTAGATAGTAGTCAGCTTATCTTTTACTTTTTCATAAATACTTTCGTGGATAATAAGGCGGCGGGTTGTCGTACAGCGTTGACCTCCTGTTCCCACCGCTCCGAATACGGCGCCCGGGATGGCAATGTTGAGGTCTGCGTCCCCTGAGATAATGATCGCATTATTACCTCCCAGTTCCAGGAGCGTCTTTCCCAATCTGGCAGCTACGATAGCGCCAACGGCTTTGCCCATTCGGGTAGAGCCTGTAGCGGATATCAGGGCGATACGACTGTCTGCCGCCAGCCATTCACCCGTATCCCTTCCTCCTGTAATGAGGCCGCTCACGCCTTCAGGAACGTTATTCCGGGCAAAAACTTCTGCTATGATCTTTTGACAAGCCAGTGCACAGAGAGGCGTCTTTTCGGAGGGCTTCCAGATACAGGTATTTCCACAAACCCAGGCCAGCATACTATTCCAGCTCCACACAGCCACCGGGAAATTGAAGGCGGAAATGATGCCTACCACCCCGATGGGATGCCATTGCTCATACATGCGGTGGCCGGGCCTTTCACTATGCATGGAGAGGCCATATAACTGGCGGGAAAGGCCCACGGCAAAATCACAGATATCGATCATTTCCTGTACTTCGCCATAGCCCTCCTGTAAGCTCTTCCCCATTTCATAGGAGACGAGCTTTCCCAGCTCTGTTTTAGAATGCCGGAGCGCGTCGCCGATCTGCCGGACGATATCTCCCCTGCGGGGGGCCGGCCAGGTCCGCCATTCGATAAAGGCGGTCTGGGCTGCCTTTACGACGGCGTCATAACCTGCCTTATCCGTTGAGGCTATGGTGGCGATCTTTTTGCCATCGACAGGGGAAAAAGATTCAAGAAAGCTGTCCCCGGAAGGGATCCACTGAGTACCGGTAGAGGTGCCGGTATTTTGGGAGTCTATATTAAGTGCCTGAAGTAGTGCCATAAGAATTGCTTGCGATTTTTATAATCGCAAGCAATTTAGGGAAAACTGACCACTAACCAGTGGCCTCAACCTTAACTTAAAATCTACTATGAAAAAACTGGTCCTATTTGCCGGCATCTACCATACCGGCAAAAGGAAATACGTAAAATAAAAGCAAGGGGTTGTGTCCCTGGGCGGCAGGGAGAAAACGGCCGTTCCGGCCCTTTAATTCAATTTATTCTCCATGGCGGCAAAAAAGCTTTCGCTGTAGCTTACGCCAATAGGAATTTCTTTTTCAGCGATCTTGATCTTGCTCCGGCTGATATGTTCGATCTTACTGATAGGGACGATATAGGAGCGGTGTGCCCGGATAAATTCCCTGGCGGGAAGCTTCTGGGCGATCGTCTTGAGGGTCATGAGGGTAAGGATCGCTTTACCCGGCAGGTAAATTTTGATATAATCGTCCAGCCCTTCGATATAGAGGATCTCTTTCAGGTTGACCTTGACCATCTGGTAATCCGACTTGACAAAAATATAGCCTTCCTGTAATTCCTGGCTGGTCAGGTAATCGACATATTCTTTTGCTTTGTATACCGATTTCAGGAATCGGTCATATTCGATGGGCTTCAGCAAATAGTCAATGGCATCCACATTGAATCCTTCCACGGCGTATTCGCTGAATGCCGTAGTGAATACAATGGCTGTATTTTTTTTATTGATGATCCGGGAGAATTCTATCCCATTGATATCCGGCATCTGGATATCGAGGAACAAAATATCCACGGGATTGTTGTCCATTACCTTTTGCGCTTCGAAGGGATCCGTAAAAGCTCCTTTTAATTCCAGGAAGTATATTTTGGCGATGTATTTTTTCAATACTTCCAGCGCCAGGGGCTCGTCGTCTATCACTATACATGTCAGCATTATACCTGAATATTTAAATGAACAGTAAATTTACCTGCTTCATCATCGATCTTCAGCGCATGGCGGTCGTCGTATAAGAGATCGAGCCTGCGCCGCGTATTGTTAATTCCAATTCCTGTATTGTCTGCTACCTTAAGGGAGGTATTGATATGCTTGTGGTTGCTTACGCTAAAATACAGCGAATCTTCCTTTATTTCCAATAATATCAGGATGGGCGATTGTTCCCGGGTGCTGATACCGTATTTGAAGGCGTTTTCTACAAAAGGGAGCAGGAGCAACGGAGCGATCTGCTTGCCGATGGGGTCGCCTTTTATGGTGAAATCAATGCTTGATTTATCCGTCAGGCGCATTTTCAGGAGCTCTATATAATTCGTGGTGAATTGTATTTCTTTTTCCAGGGATACCATATCGTTGCGGGCTTCGGTCAGGACATAGCGCATGATACTGGAGAGTTTCATAATCGCGGGCGCTGTATATTCAGACTGAGCGGATGCGAGTGCATAGATGTTATTCAGGGTATTGAATAAAAAATGCGGGTTGATCTGGGCTTTCAGGAAGGAGAGCTCTGCATTTAATTTTTCAGTGGCGATCTCTTTATTGCGTTGTTCGGACTTCAGCCATTTGTTGATCACCTTGACGCCGGTACTAAATACGAATATCAGGAGGAAAACGGCAATATTTCCCGGGTACAGGAGGGGTTGCTGGAAATTGCGGGGTCTTCCGGGATCAGGGGGGCGCATGCCGGGTGGTTGTGATTGAAGGCTGCCGAAAAAATAGTGATAGAGCCGGGGAAAGCAGCCATAGAAGATCAGGAAGGCCAGGATAATGAGGATATAGGAAACGAATTTCTTGTGTTCCAGCAGTTTGGGGATGATCAGGTAAGTATTGATATAATAAAAAGCAATGAGCAGGAGTGTGTTAGAAATAAAAAAAGCGGAGAGATATCTCTCTGAAAAAAAGGAGAAGTCTTTGGGCCTGGGGAAAAACACAAAAGGCAACAGGAGAAAACAGACCCATGCTGCCAAATGAATGATGACCTGTACAATTCTCTTATTCAAGACGGATAGCGCTTTATGGTGAACTTCAAATCTATAAGGGAATTGGCTTGCGAAGAGAATAAAATAGATGAATGGAGGCATTCCATCGGTGAATGGGGGAAATGCCAAGGGACCCCCATTGGGGTCCCTTGGCATTGGCTGATCCGATATTTAAAAATTGAAAGCCAGCTTGGTGAACATTCGCATGCCGTTATAGCTCATTTGTACTGCATCGAAAGGGCCGCCGGATTCGCTATCGCCCCATGAATTTTGTCTTGCGTTGGGAACGACTGCCTGGTCAGGATGTACATTGAATATATTATCCACACCGGCATACCAGGTAAGATTTCTTGCCACTTTATAGGACATATAAATATCGGTGGTCACTTTAGGATGAAAGACAAAATTTTCAGGGACTACGGATTTGCCGTCATCCGTAGTGACATAAGGATCCCAGCCATTGCCCTGGTCCGATATGCCGGCGCCGCCAGGTCCGTTGGGGGCGGCACCCGGAACGCTGGAATAACCAAAGCCCTGGGTGGTCAGCTTGCCCCAGTAAGTAAGGTGGGCACCTACGGAAAATTTGCTGCTGAATCCATATTCCAGTGCTAAAGAAACTTTGGCATTGGGAGCGGAAGCGGTCAGGAAAGCTTCTTCTCTTGTGCTGAAAAATGCTTGCCGATGAGCATAGGTATCATTAAGCGGGTCCGGTATATTGATCTTGTCGATATGGATATGCTGGATATTGCCGGCCAGTAAGAGCTTGAAGCTTTGCTTGCCCCATCTTTTGGTATAATCGATAACGACGTCCAGACCGGTATTGGTGGTATTGACCGCATTGGCGAAGAAATTGACGGAGCTGACATTGAATTGGGTCAGGTAAGGGGCTATAGCAGGAATAGATCCGTCAAAATTACCTGTAATCACGATCCTGTTCTTCATCTTTATGTAATAGCCATCTACGGTAAAGGTGAGGTTATGGATCGGCTGCCAGGTTACGCCTGCGCTGGCGTTTACGGATGTCTCCTGTTTGAGCGGGGGAATGCCGGCTGCCCTGGAGATGGGGCTGTAGTTGGGGATCAGTTTTACGTACACGAGCTGACCGGCAATGATATTGGTATTGGTGTTACTGAAATTGATCTGTTGAAGGGTAGGAGCCCGAAAACCGGTGCTGACAGATCCGCGCAGGTTCAAATTATCGAGTAGTTTGTATCGGGTCGCCAGTTTGTAGGTGTTTACAAAACCAAAATCGGAATAGTTCTCAAAGCGGGCGGCTCCGTCCACCAGCCATTTCTTCGTGATATCCAGGGCAATGTCAGCATAACCGCCGATATTGGTCCGATGGGCATTGGCTTCATCGGAAGGCTGATAGCCAGGATATCCCTCCGAGCCGGATGCTTTATAGCTGGTGTCTGTGCCTATTACATAATAAGCGCCTCCATTGCGGTAGGAGTCAGGTTCGCCGGCATATAGTTTATAACGTTCGTACCGGAATTCACCGCCGAATGAAACGGTTAGCCCGGAAGCTACATTGTCAAAATGTTTGGTAACGTCCAGGTTGGCCGTGTTTTGCAGGAAGTTGAACCCTCCGTCATCAAAACGGTGTTTGGTCCACTGCAAAGGAGTGGGTAAAGATGCATTGAAAGTCTTGTTACCCCAATAATGGAAATCATTGTAGCCGGTGTTGTCGCTGATGTCCCAATCCCAATCTTTACCCAGGGTTCCTTTAAAACCAACCGCAATGGATTGATCTTTTATGTACACGTCTTCCTGGGGATTGTAGAATACATTATTGGGCCCGATGCTGCCATCGCCGGCATCAAAAACGCGCATGATGCTGGGTTCAAAAATCAAATTACCGGCACCATCCGTAGGGAATTTGACCCGGTTGCTGCTGGAATGCCATCTGCGTGTCCAGGCATATACATTCGAGTGTTTGTAATTATATCCGCCGAAAGAATAGAAGGTGGTTTTGGTGCCTGCCAGGGGAATTTCGGCATTGAACAGACCTCCTCCGGAGGTGACGGACCCGTCGCCGAAAGCTCTTCTCCAGTCGCCGACGCCCAGAGCTTTGGGATTGCTGCCGGTTATCCAGGCCGTATCCGGTTCGGCCCGGAAGGTCTTACCCTGGGCAAAAAAGTTGCCGCCGAAGTTGATGAAGCCGCCTTGTTTGCCGATGGGCAGGCCGTAGTCAAGACCCAGGGTAAAGGCATTGCCGTCCACTTTGCTACCTGTATAATACTGTGTAGGATCGACGCTATTGAGCGAGTTGTATTTATGATCGTAGTAGCCGCTCCAGCCGGTGGTGAGATTCAGCTTGTGCACATCTTTTTTCAGTACAATATTGATAACGCCGGCGATGGCATCCGATCCATATTGGGCGGAAGCGCCGTCGCGCAGGATCTCGATGCGATCGATGGCGGCTTCCGGAATAGCATTGAGGTCGGTGCCGGAGTTACCCCGCCCTCTCGTTCCTACCTGGTTGACGAAGGCGGACTGATGGCGGCGTTTGCCGTTGATAAGGACCAGGGTCTGATCGAAGCCCAGCCCGCGCAGGCTGGCAAAGTCGATAGCATCCGATCCGTCGCCGCCGCTTTGTTTATTATAATTGAAGGAGGGGACAGCCATATTTAACTGTGAACTCAGGTCAGGTCTGGCGGAGGTGATGCCGACCTGGTTGACGTTGATAACGTCTACGGGAACCGGGGACTCCGTTTTTGTTCTGGCAGCCCCCCGGGAGCCCACGAATACTAATTGGGTCAGCTCGGTGGAGGCCGGTTCCAGTCCGATGGTGATGGTAGGGGCTTCTGTCACGGCGATGGACTGAGTCCCGTATCCTATTATACTTACCTCCAATATGTCTTTGGTATTTGCCTGAATGGCGAAAGATCCATCTGTGCCGGTGGAAGTCCCTTTTTTGCTTCCTTTCAGTTTTACAGAAGCTCCTGCCAAAGGAGTACCTGTTTTGCTATCTACTATTTTACCGGTGACGGTTTTCTGTGCATAAAGCGCTAAGGTGCTGATGAATAAGCTAAGCAATAGGAACATTTTCCTCATATCTGATAGTTTTGGTATGTCTGTAATTTAAAGAATAAAACAACCCAAAACACATTAAAGAATAAAATAAATAAATATTAATTTAAATAATATATGATATGTTTTTCACATAATAAGAGGAACCCTATTTCTAAATTATAGATAAACAATTAGTTGAAATATTTTTATGTAGCTGGCCGCCATATTGGTTTATATTATAAATATTTGCATACTAAAAGGGCCGCAATACGCGGCCCTTTTAGTAGTGTACTTGGCTTTTATTTTGTCAGGGATTATAAATTCAAACTCAGTTTTACAAAGGGATGTCTGCCATTGTAGCCCATCTGCACGGCATCCCAGGGACCGCCGGTCTCCCCATCAAAAGGAGAGCCATTCGCCCCCGGAACGATGCCCAGGTCGGGGTGGACATTAAATATATTATCTACTCCCCAGTAAATCCCTATTTTGGAGGAGAACCGGTAGGAAAAGAAGAGGTCGGAGACTGTTTTACCATGGTAAACAAATTGCTCGGGGACCAGGGCGCCGGAACCAGTGGGGCCGAGGTTGACTTCCGGATTGATCCCTGTTCCGGCAAGAGCGCCACTATATCCATATCCTTCGAGTTTTATCTGGCCGAAATAAGTGAAGTGGGCGCCTATGCCAAACTTGTTGATGTCATATTCCAGGCTGAGGCTGAGTTTAGCAGGGGGAGCAGAAGCTTTTACAAATTGCTGTTCCCTTCCGCTGAAGAAAGTCTGCTGATGCAGATAAGTATCATTCAGCTTATCCGGCACGTTGACCTTGTCGATGCTCATATGCTGCAAATTGCCGGCAAATAGGATATTAAACCCGTTCCTTCCCCATTTTTTATGATAATCAACTACTACATCGACGCCGATATTGGTGGTATTGACAGCATTGGCAAAGAATTGAGCGCTGTTGACCTGCAGTTGTTTTAAAGTATTTGTCAGCGTAGGATTCAAGGAGGTGTCGGTCGCCTGGAACTGACCGGATAAGACGACCCTGTCTGTGATCTGCACCAGGTAACCATCTACGGTGATGGTCCATTCACGGGCCGGCTTCCAGGAGAAACCTATGCTGGCATTGACGGAATTCTCCTGTTTCAGGTTGGGAATGCCTGCGGCACGGGTGATCGGGCTGTAATTAGGCGCAATTTTCACCAGGCTGGGTACCCCGGCCACCACATTGCTTTCCGTATTGCTGAAGTTGATCTGTTGAAGGGAAGGGGCGCGATAGCCGGTGCTGATGGAGCCCCTCAGGTTGAAATTAGGGGTCAGCTTGTAACGGGTCGCAAGCTTACTGGTGCTGAGGAACCCGAAATCATTATAGTTCTCGAAGCGGATGGCTACGTCCACCAGCCACCTTTTGGTGACATCCAATTCAATATCGGAATAGAAGCCCAGGTTAACCCTGTTGGCCTTGATCACATCCAGGGGCTGAAAGCCGGGAAATCCCTGCGCGCCGGTGGCTTTATTCGGATCATAGTTCGTATAGGAAGCTTCTTCACCTTTATAAATACCGTATCGTTCATAACGGAATTCGGCGCCAAACGCCAGGTTGAGCCCTTCGGCAACGGTATTGAAGTGCCGGCTGATGCCGGCATTTGCCGTATTTTGAAGAAAATAAAAACCTCCGTCATCAAAGTTGGTCTTATTGACGCCGGCTGCGCCGAGAGAGGAGTTGAAGGTCTTTTCTCCATGGTAATGAAAATCATTGATTCCAAAGGTATTGCTCAGGTCCCAATCCCAATCACCCAGGGTCGTGCCTTTAAAGCCCAGGGCCATGGAGGCATCGGTGATATGAACGTCTTCTATCGGATTGTAATAAATGTCGTTCGCTGAAGTGATCGTACCCGGATCTGTATCGATGGGAGCTTTGGGATCGACGGGGTGCATGATGCCCGGTACATAGATCAGGTGGCCATTAGCATCGGTGGGAAAACGTTCGGGATGGCCGGAGAAATTTCTCGAATAGGCATAGGCGTTCGAGTTTTTGTAGTTATACCCTCCGAAAGCATAAAAGCTGGCCTTGGTTCCGGCCAGCGGGATTTCCGAATTGATCATAATACCTCCGGAAGTAACGGAGGCATCTCCCATTGCCCTACGTACATTATTGACGGGTAAAGCTTTGGGGTTGGTGAATATATTCGTATCGGGCACCTGGCGGAAGGTCTTGCCCTGCGCGAAAAAATTTCCGGAAAAATTGATAAACCCATCATGCCTGCCCACAGCCACCCCATAGTTAATGCCGATGGTGCCTGTAAGTCCGTCGAGCTGGTGGCCTGTGACGTACTGGCTGGGCTGAACGCTGTTGAGGGAATTATATTTATGATCATAGTACCCTGAGATGCCTCCATTGACCGTAAGATGGCCCACATCTCTTTTCAGGATGATGTTCATGACACCGGCGATGGCATCGGAGCCGTATTGGGCAGAGGCGCCGTCCCGCAGGATCTCTACCCGGTCGATCGAGGCTTCCGGTATGGCATTGAGGTCCGTTCCGGAATTTCCCCGGCCCCGGGTTCCGAACAAGGCCACAAAAGCGGTCTGGTGCCGTCGTTTGCCATTGATCAGCACGAGGGTCTGATCAGGCCCCAGACCACGGAGGGTGGCAAGGTCGATGGCATCTGCGCCATCACCTCCGCTTTGTTTGTTATAATTAAAGGAAGGCGCGGACATATTCAGCAGGGAGGTCAGGTCCATTTTGGCGGAGGACAAGCCTACCTGGTTGACTTTAATAACGTCAACCGGTACGGGCGTCTCCGTCTTGGCCCTTCCGGCGCCACGACTGCCGACGAAGACGATCTCTTTAAGTTCTGTTGACGCCGGCTGCAGGGCGACCGTTATTTCTGTCTGGCCCGAAAGAGGGAAAGATTGCGGGCTGTACCCGATAATACTTAATTCCAATACATCAGTTGGATTGGCTTGTAACCGGAAGCTACCTTCGTTGTTAGTCGATGTGCCTGCTTTGGTGGATTTGTTCTTTACGGTAACGCCGGCCAGCGGACTGCCATTTTTAGCGTCGACTACTTTACCGGAAATGGTTCTTTGGGCATGGAGCAAGCAAGAAATCGTTAACAAACTGATTAGTAGGAGTGATTTTCTCATACAAATTAATTTGGTTAACGTAAGTTAACGATAAATAGATAAGCGACGAAAAATATTAAGCCACCCCGGGTTAACTATTACACAGAGTAAAACCGGCTATAAGTAATGGATAAACGAAAGCATCAATATTGTTCATTATCATTGGGAAAATCACGGGCTTTCACGTCGTGAATATATTGCTGGGTAGCCTGGGTGATCTGCTGGTGGAGGTCCAGGTACCGGCGAAGAAAACGGGGTTTGAATTCGGTATTGATGCCCAGGAGGTCATGCATCACCAGTACCTGGCCATCGGTATGCCGGCCGGCGCCAATGCCGATCGTGGGGATCTGTAGGCTTTCGGAGACTTCTTTGGCAAGGAGGGCGGGTATTTTTTCCAGGACTAACCCGAAGCAACCTGCTTCTTCCAGTAAGCGGGCATCTTTTTTCAGCTTCTCCGCTTCGGCCTCTTCCCTGGCCCTGACCGTATAGGTGCCGAATTTATAGATGGACTGTGGGGTAAGGCCTAAGTGACCCATAACAGGAACTCCCGCCGCCAGTATCCTTTTTACGGATTCCAGTATTTCTTCACCTCCTTCCACTTTAACGGCGTGGGCGCCCGTCTCTTTCATAATACGGATGGCAGAGGCCAGCGCTTCTTTGGAATTGGATTGATAAGCGCCGAAAGGGAGGTCGACGACTACAAAACAATGGCTGATGCCCCGGATGACGGAAGAAGCATGGTAGATCATCTGTTCCAGGGTAATCGGGAGGGTGGTCTCGTGGCCGGCCATCACATTGGAGGCTGAATCTCCCACCAGTATAACGTCTATGCCAGCGGCATCAAAAATTTTGGCAAAGGAATAATCGTAGGCGGTGATCATGGCTATTTTTTCACCATTGATCTTCATTCTTTGCAGTGTATGGGTAGTTACCTTTTTAACTTCTGTATGTACAGACATGACCGGAATTTTTACGAACCGATAAAAGAGAATGGGGAATATGGCTCTGCATTAGAATAAAACATACCCGGTTGCAAGTGCAAATGTAAAAGGTTCAGGGTTAGCATGCAAAAGAAAAAAAACTATATTTCCACTCCCTTACGCTTCAAATCGGCATAAAGATGCTGGATAAGCCCATCCGCCAGCCCTATTTTGGGCACATAGATTTCCGGTGAATTGGTCCAGCGCATGACATTGATATAGATCTGCAGGGCAGGAACGATCACGTCCGCCCGGTCCTCTCTCAGTTTATAGAGCCGCATACGGTCTTCCAGGGAAAAACTGGAGAATTCCTTATAGTAGTCTTTCAATAATTCGATAGGGAGGGACTTGCCTTCCTTACGTTTGGAAATAGAGAATATTTTGTTGATGTTGCCACCGGAGCCGATGGCGACAATATTGGAAAAATAATCCCTGGTCTCCCTTCTGATATAGTCTTTCATGTTATCCCACTGGGATTCCGTCACCTGCTTTTTTAACAGTCGTATCGTACCAATATTGAAAGATGCGGAGAACAATAATTTGTTCCCTGCAAAAAAGGTCAGTTCCGTGCTGCCCCCTCCTACATCGATATACAGATAAGCGTGCTCTTTATCCAGGTTCTCGGCGATATGGTTCTCATAGATCAGGGAGGCTTCGCTGCCTCCGCTGATGACTTCTATGGGAATACCGGTCTCCCGTTGCACCTGGTCGATGATCTCCTGTGCATTGACGGCATCCCGCATGGCGGAAGTGGCAGCAGCTTTCAGGTGTTTTACATCATAGGCTTCAACCAGGTGTTTGTAGGCCTTGATCGTATGAAGGATCATACGGGTCTTTTCCGGGGAGATCTCCTTTTTTTCAAATACGTCGAATCCGAGACGCAAGGGGACCCGTACCAGGTTGACCTTGCTGAACTCCGTCTTGCCGTCATTATTAATGGAGACATCGGAAATAAGCAACCTTGCGGCATTACTTCCGATATCAATAGCTGCCAGTCGCATTTAGGATCCTCATTTAATGGGTTCAGTATAAGGTTTCAGGAGGCTGAAGCTATTCTATCGCCGACCACCGGCTGTTCATGGGGAACGGCTTCTTCACTCAGGGCCTTATGATATAAATAATTGTAGATCTCGATCTGGGATCTCACTTTCCTCTCCGAATGATCTCTTTTATATTTATTAAGCAATTCGTTGTCCAGCCACCGGGCTTTTACATTATCCGCCAGTTGGATCTCCAATATGTCCTTTAATTCTTTCCGAATGGTCTCATCTAGTACAGGACAGGTAGTTTCCACCCGATGATCCAGGTTACGAACCATCCAATCTGCCGAAGATATATAAACTTTTTCGTTGCCGCCGTTATGGAAAATAAATATTCTGGCATGTTCCAGGTATTCGTCGATAATACTGATCGCTTTCACGGGTATGATAAATTTGCTGTTCTCGGAGAACATGCAAAAGATCCCGCGGATAATAAGCTTTATTTCCACCCCGCTCCTGGCAGCCTCGTACAATTTGTCAATCAGCTCCTCGTCGGAAAGGGAGTTCATTTTTATGGTAATGGCGGCCTTTTTATTTTCTTTGGCCAGCCTGGTCTCCCGGATGGTCATTTTCAGGAGTTCCTTGCGGAGGTCTGTAGGGCAGGGAATAAGCGCTTTGCAGGCTTTTAAGGGATCGGGGCCTTCTTTCCAGTTTTCCAGGTAATTGAAGATCCTGTTCACATCGGCCATGATAAAACGGTTGGAAGTAAGCAGACAATGGTCGCCATATACCCGGGCGGTCTTCTCATTCAGATTACCCGTGCTGACGAATCCATAATGAATGGTAAAGTTATTGATCCTCTTCTTGATCAGACAGATCTTGGCATGGACCTTCATATTCGGGATGCCTATCAGGACCTTCACCCCCTCGTCTTCGAGACGCTCTTTCCATTCGAGGTTGGCTTCTTCATCGAAACGGGCTCTTAATTCCAGCATAACGGTGACATGCTTGCCATTCCTTACGGCATTGACCAGGGTATTGATGATCTTGGAATTGGATGCCAGCCGGTAGCAGGTGATCTTGATCGAAGTTACATTCGGGTCAATGGCGGCTTCGCGCAGCATATCGATCACCGGGTTAAAGGAGTGGTAGGGAAAATGAAGCATCACATCCTGTTCCAGCACCACATCGGTTACGCGGGGGGTACTTACCAATAGGGGGTGGATAAAGGATTTTTTCCGTTGTCCTTTTTTAGGAAACACATCCGGAAAATCCATGAAATGCCGGAAGTTATGGATCCTGCCTCCGGGGATCAGGTTACCATCCTTGCGGGTGAGGTTCAGACGTTTTATCAGATAATCCAATAGTCCCTTATCCATTTCCTTATCATAAACAAATCGAACGGGTTTGCCTTTCCGGCGATTCTTCAATCCTTTTTCAATCTTCTGGATAAGGTTCGTGGAAATATCGTTATCCATGTCTATTTCCGCATCCCGGGTGACTTTAAAGACCCAGGACTCATAGGTGTCATACCCAAAATAGGCAAAGATGCTGCGCAGGTTGTACCGGATGATGTCTTCCAGGAGGATGATATGATGTTCATCCAGCACGGGAGAGGGGAGGAGTACGAACCGGCCCAGTACTTTGCTGGGAACTTCTATCAGGGCATACTTTTTTTTCATGCTGTTGTCCTTCCGGGACAATACCACACCCAGGTAGATCGACTTATCCCGAAGAAAGGGGAATTGAGGGATACTTTCGATCATGAGCGGGATGATATTGGAGCGGACCTCTTCTTCGAAATAGTTCATGAGGAATTCCTGTTGTCCGGGATTCAGCTCTTTTTCCGAAATTAAAAAGACCTTTTCCTTTTCCAATTCCTTACGGATGCCTTCCCAGATCACATTGAATTCATCCTGCTGCTCCAGTACGGTAGCCTGGATATCATTTAATATTTTTGCAGGGGATATTTCCAGGTGCATATTTATCTTTGATTTTCCGCTGTATTCGCTCATCCGTTTGAGCGTGGCTACCCGCACGCGGAAGAATTCATCCGTATTGTTGGAAAAAATGCCTAAGAACCGTATCCTTTCCCGTAGAGGAACTGTTGGATCCGCAGCTTCCTGTAAAACCCTTGCATTAAAAGAAAGCCAGCTTATATCTCTTGGTATCGTTCGTCTTTTCATTTCGAGTTCATTTGTCATTTATCCCGGTTTTGCGCAAAGTAGAGAAAGCAAAAGGGATTGGTAAATTAAATAATTATTAATTAAATATCAATTATCAATGTGAATCCTTCGCAGGAATACTATCCGTCACCGGATTTGATCTTTTGGTCAAACAAATTGAAAATGAAAAGAGTGCTGTGGTAAGTTTGATAAAAACCATTTTATATGAACCCGAGCATTATAAATCTAAAAACACAGGAAACTGAACAGCGAGGCTCCATCCGCCCATGGATAGGTCTCCTTCTTCTCTTTACCGGCTTTGGTATTTTAAGCGCAGGTCCTTCGGCCGGGCAATCTTTAAAAAATCCTGCGATATCCGGAGAATCCTGGCCTTTTTATGGAGGCAATGCGGGGGGAATGCGTTATAGTCCCCTGGAGCAGATCAACGATAGTAATGTCCGCAGGCTCAAAGTAGCCTGGATCTACCGGACGGGCGAGTTGAAGAAATATGAAGGCACCCGGATGCTGGAAAAAGCGGCGTTTGAAGCTACCCCGGTTATGATCCACCAAACGCTTTATTTCAGCACGCCTTCCGATCGGGTAATTGCCGTAGACGCCGGTACCGGGCAGGAAAAATGGGTATTTGACCCGGAGATCGACCTGCACCGGGATTATTCGGAAGTAAGTTCCAGGGGGGTAGCCGCCTGGCCGGTTCCCGGCCCTGCGGATCCTGATCCGGTCCCGCAGCGGATCTTTGTCGGAACGATCGATGGCAGGCTGATCGCCCTGGATGCCGCAACGGGTAAAAGGATGCCGTCCTTTGGCAAAGACGGTGTTGTGGATCTAAAAGAAGGGCTGGGAGCCGATATCAGCGAAACCTCCCCACCGGCCATCATTGGCAACAGGATCGTGGTAGGCTCTTCCATGGGGGATAACCAACGATTGGATTATCCGGCGGGCACGGTAAGGGCCTTTGACGTGCTTACCGGGCGGCTCAGCTGGAGCTGGGACCCTAATCCCCGGGATCCGCAGGACAGCGCCTGGAAGACCTGGATAGGACCTAAAGCCCATCAATCGGGCGGGGCGAATGCCTGGTCGATCCTTTCCGCCGATCCGGAGCGGGACCTGGTGTTTATACCGACGACCTGTCCGAGCCCGGATTATTACGGAGGTGAGCGGAAGGGGGCCAACCATTACGCGAATTCTATTGTGGCGCTGTGTGCCTCGACGGGGAAAATGGTCTGGAATTTCCAGGTGGTGCATCACGATCTCTGGGATTACGATATCGCGGCGCAGCCCATGCTGATTGAAGTGACCAGGGAGGGCAGACGGGTGCCTGCGGTGGCGGTAGGGACGAAGATGGGCCATATCTTTATACTTAACCGGGAGACGGGAGCATCCCTGTTCCCTATTGAAGAGCGGCCTGTGCCGGCGTCTTCCGTTCCCGGGGAGCAGGCCTGGGCGACGCAGCCTTTTCCCGTTCTTCCGGCTCCGCTGGGTTTACAGCGGCTGACTTTAGGCGATGCCTGGGGGCCGGAACCGGCAGACAGGGAAGTGGCGGAGAAAAGAATAATGCAATACAGGAATGAGGGGCCTTTTACGCCGCCCAGCTATGAAGGCTCGATCATGACCCCGGGCAATGTGGGCGGCATTCATTGGGGGGCATGTGCTACGATCCGAAAGCAGAGATCCTTATCACCAATATCAACCGGCTTGCGGCCGTCATCCGGATGCTGCCCCGGGAAAAAATAGCTCAACTGGAAAAAGAGCAGCCGCGTCTGTTACGGACAGAGACGGGCCGCCAAACAGGCACTCCCTATATCATGAAAAGGGATTATTTGTTCAAGCCGGATGAGGCGGGCTATGTTATGCAGACGGCTCCGCCCTGGGGCACCCTGATAGCGATCGACCTGCATACGGGGTTAAAGAAGTGGGAAGTACCCCTGGGTTATATGATGGACCCGGTAAGATATCCGGGAGCGGAGCATTGGGGGGCCATCAATTTTGGCGGGGCGATCGTGACGGCCGGCAACCTGGTCTTTGTTGCCGCAAGCATAGACGGTCATTTCAGGGCTTTCGATTCCAGAACGGGCGCCGTGCTCTGGGAGTTCCAGCTCCCGGCGGGCGGGCAGGCCACTCCTATGAGCTATTCCCTCGGGGGGAAGCAGTATATTGTAATCTCCGCCGGTGGACATGGAAAGATCCGGACGAAGCAGGGAGATTATGTGATGGCTTTTTCCCTGGATTAATAGCTAACTTTACACAAGTATGGACAAAGCAGGATCATCGGATTTTGAGGGGCTTTACGAAGAGCTGGCAATGCTGGCCGGCCTGCACAGGTCCTGTGAGCTTATTTTCCGTTCTGAAAGCGGGGGCAGGAGCGTCATCAGGGACCGGGTCGAGCGTGTTTATACCCGGGAGGGGAGGGAGTGGCTCCGGACGGCCGGAGGACTGGAAATCGGCCTGGATCAACTGGAGCAAATGAATGGGATCCAAATTTCCAAGAACTGTTAATCCACAGGTGTTAACAAAGATCTGAAAAAAAGACTCTTTTTTGTTGATAAGTAAGAGATTTTTCCTACCTTCGCCGTCCAAATTTAAGAACTCATGGCACGTGTATGTCAGATTACAGGTAAACATCCGGTCTCCGGAAATAGCGTTTCGCACTCGAATATCAAGACCAAGCGCAGGTTTTTACCTAATTTACAGACGAAACGTTTTTTCCTGGCGGAAGAAGACAAGTGGATTACCCTGAAAGTCTCTTCAGAAGGATTACGTACCATCAATAAGAATGGTCTGTTAAGCGTAGTAAAGAAATTAAGAGCAAACGGAGAAAAGATTTAATTCATCATTCTAATTCTAAACCTTCCATAATATGGCAAAGAAAGGCAGTAGGGTTCAGGTGATTTTGGAATGTACCGAGCATAAGACCAGCGGTAAGCCCGGTACCAGCCGTTATATCACTACCAAGAACAAAAAGAACACTCCGGAACGTCTGGAGCTGAAAAAGTTCAACCCCATTTTAAAGAAAGTAACTGTTCATAAAGAAATCAAATAATCATGGCAAAGTCAGCAAAAACCGCGATAAAGACCAAGGATGCCAGGGCCGCTGCGGAAGCTAAAAACTGGACGAAAGTGATCCGTGCCGTACGGAGCCCCAAAACAGGTGCTTATACCTTTAAGGAGGCTATCGTGCACAAGGATAAGATCAAAGATTTTTTGGCACAAAAGTAATTATACGGGTTAAGTAAGATAATAAAAGCTGTCTCAGTCTGGGGCAGCTTTTTGTTATTTGTCCCCGATCTCTTTTGGAAGGAACGAATTCAGAGATTCATTCATATTTAAAATAAGTCCTCCTATAGGGGGCTCTGGGATATGGGATTCTTAAACAAACTCTTCGGCAAAAAGGAAAAAGAAAGTTTAGATCAGGGACTTCAGAAAACGAAGGAGGGATTCCTTTCCCGCCTCTCCAAAGCCGTTGCCGGCAAAAATACGGTGGATGAGGAAGTGCTGGATAACCTGGAAGACGCCCTGGTCAGCGCAGATGTAGGCATCGACACGACCGTTCGGATCATCAAGCAGATAGAAAAAAGGGTGGCGTCGGATAAATATTTGAATACCAGTGAACTGAACAGGATACTTCAGGAAGAAATTGAAGCTATTCTTGTGGATGCCCCCGAACAATCCTATCGGGACTTCATCCCTCCTGCCGGCCATAAGCCCCATGTGATCCTTGTCGTAGGGGTGAATGGGGTTGGTAAAACGACGACTATCGGTAAGCTGGCGTATAATTTCAAAAAAGCCGGGCAGTCCGTCCTGCTGGGGGCGGCGGATACTTTTCGGGCTGCCGCTGTGGATCAATTGACAATCTGGAGCGAGCGGGTGGGGGTGCCGATCGTGAAGCAAGGGATGGGTGCCGATCCCGGCGCCGTAGCTTTCGATACCGTCCAGAGCGGGCTTGCCCGGGGAACGGATGTGGTTATCATAGACACGGCCGGACGGCTGCATAATAAAGCCTATCTGATGGAGGAACTTAGTAAGATCAGCCGGGTCATTAAGAAAATAATGCCGGATGCTCCCCATGAGGTCTTATTGGTACTGGATGGTTCTACCGGGCAGAACGCCCTGGAGCAGGCTAAACAATTCACGGCTGCTACCGATGTGACCGCCCTCGCTATTACGAAGCTGGACGGTACGGCCAAGGGTGGTGTGGTGCTGGCCATTGCCAATCAATTTAAGATACCAGTGAAATTCATCGGAGTGGGAGAAAAAATGGAAGATCTGCTCATATTTGATAAACATGAATTTGTAGATAGTCTTTTCAGCCTGGAAAAGAAGGGGTAAGCCTGCTCTTAGCGATTAGCGAGGTCCCAACTTCGGGTCCGATGAGGCTGAAGAAGCCAGGAAAAGATAGCCCAGCACTCCGGCCAGCAGGGAAGAGGCCAGGATGGCGATCTTCGAATATTGAATATGGGTGGCGTCCACAAAAGCCAGGTTGGTGATGAAAATGGACATGGTGAACCCAATACCCGCCAGCAGTCCCAGTCCTGTCAGGTGCCGCCAGTTCATGTCCTCCGGAAGCCGGCATACTTTAGAACGGATCGCCAGCCAGCAACATAATAAGATCCCCACCGGTTTGCCGATGACCAGTCCCACCAGGATCCCCAAACTATTTTTCTCTAACAAACTATGCGGCCAGCCCGCTGAAAGCAGGATCCCTGTATTGGCAAGGGCAAAAACCGGCAGTATGAAAAAGGCAACGGGCTTGTGCAGCCAGTGCTGAAGCTTTTCGGAGGGGTTGGTGTGGGGGGCGTTTCCATGATCGTGCTCGCCCGGGGCTTTAGCGGCGGAGGCTCTTCCAAAAGGGATGGCGAAGGCCAGCAGGACCCCGCTGAGGGTGGCGTGTATTCCTGAACGGAGCATACAATACCACATGAGGATCCCCGGCAGGAGATAGAAAACTAATTTGTTGACTTTCAGCTTATTCAAAACCAAGAGGAGCCCGAAGATGCCCAGGGCGACTGCCAGCCAGGCCAAAGAAAGGGTCTTGGTATAAAAAATAGCGATCACCAGGATCGCTCCCAGGTCATCGATGATAGCAAGGGCTGTAAGGAATATTTTTACAGAAACCGGGACTTTGTTGCCTAGCAGGGAGAGGACTCCCAGGGCGAAAGCGATATCGGTGGCCATCGGGATGCCCAGTCCCGGCTGTTCAGGCGTGCCATGGTTAAATAAGAAATGGGTGGCGGCCGGTACCAGCATTCCTCCTACTGCTGCGAGTATGGGAAGAAGCGCTCTTTTGAAGTCTGCCAGTTCGCCGATATAGATCTCCCTTTCGATCTCCAGGCCCACCAATAAAAAGAAAATAGCCATCAGGCCGTCATTTACCCAATGCTCGACAGAGTAATCAAGGGGAATGGCACCAAAGGACAGGTCCAGCCGGGCATGCCAGAAATGAAGATAGGCAGGCCCCGCACCGGAATTCGTAAGAAGAATGGAGATCAGTGTGCATCCGACCAGGATAAGGCCACCGGTACGTTCGCTTTCAAAAAACTCCTTAAATAGTTTTGTTAGTCCGGGAATTGGCATATTCTCAAATTTAAGAAGTTTGCCCCAATAGTTGCTACCTTTGCGCCCAATTATGAAGACAAGAACTTTAAAGAAAGATAAGGTCAATATCATCACCCTGGGCTGCAGCAAGAATATGGTGGACAGTGAAGTATTAAGCGGGCAGCTCCTGGCCAATGAGATCGATGTGGTACATGAAAGCACAAAAAAGGATCACAATATCGTCGTAGTCAATACCTGCGGGTTCATTGACAAGGCGAAAGAAGAGTCTGTCAATACGATCCTGGACCAGGTGGCCCTGAAGAAAAAAGGGAGCCTGGATAAGGTGTATGTCACCGGGTGCCTGAGTCATCGCTACCGGGAAGACCTGGAAAAAGAGATCCCGGAGGTAGATGCCTGGTTCGGCACGATGGAATTGCCCCTGATGTTGAAACAATTCGAAGCGGACTACAAGGTGGAACTGCTGGGAGAGCGCCTGCTGGCAACGCCCAAACATTATGCTTACCTGAAGATATCCGAGGGGTGCAACCGAACCTGCGCCTTTTGCGCCATTCCTTTAATGCGGGGAAGCCATGTCAGCCGGCCTATCGAAGAACTGGTGAAAGAAGCCGAAAGTCTCGTAAAAAAAGGGGTGAGGGAAATCCTGCTGATCGCACAGGAACTGACCTATTACGGACTGGATATCTATAAGAAAAGAATGCTGCCGGAGCTGCTGCATCGCCTGGCCGATGTAAAAGGATTGGAATGGATCCGGCTGCACTATGCGTATCCCTCGAAATTCCCCCTGGAAATATTAGACGTGATCAGGGAAAGGGATAATATTTGTAAGTACCTGGATATGCCTTTACAGCACGCCAGTGATAATATGCTCAAAGCGATGCGCCGGCAGATCACGAGAGCAGAGATGACCGACCTGATCCATACCATCCGCGAAAGGGTGCCGGGCATCTGTCTCCGCACAACGTTGATCGCCGGATTTCCCGGAGAGACGGAGCAGGACGTGGAGGAGCTAAAAGAGTTCCTGCAGGAACATCGCTTCGACCGGGTAGGCATTTTCACCTATTCACATGAAGAAGGCACCAGCGGTTATGAATTGACCGATGATGTTCCGGCGGCAGAAAAACAAAGAAGGGCAGAAGAGATCATGGAAGTGCAGCAGGAGATCTCTTATGAGAAAAATCAGGAAAAACTGGGGCAGGTATTCAAGACCCTGATCGATAAAAAAGAAGCCGGACGGTATCTTGGGCGTACGGAGTTCGATTCCGTAGAGGTGGATAATGAGGTGATCATTCATAGCGAAGAAAAATTACCTATCGGGGAATTCGTTCATGTCAAGATCACGAAGGCCTATGATTATGACCTGGAGGGAGTCGTGGTCGACCCCCCGGCAGCAGATTGAGTGTTCCTGTTAAAATCTGCATAGAATAGATTAATCCGCGCAGGTTGCCCTGCCTGTTAAACCGGTATTTTTGCTGCCTTGTAGTGAGACAGGCAATCGTTAAACCAGCAAAAAAATTAATATGAACTTTCAGGATACGACTATTCAGGAAATCGATAAGCTGATGCAGGAAGCCTGGCAGGCTTTTGTGCAATACAGGAAGACCACGCTGAAACAAAGGGCCGATCTGATGCGGGCTATCGCCGCAGAGATGGAAGCTCTTGGGGATGAATTGATCAGGACGGCTATGGAGGAAACTCATTTGCCGGAGGCAAGGCTGAAAGGGGAAAGGGCGCGGACTATTTTTCAACTGACCAGCTATGGCGCGGCCTGTGAAGCGGGTAATTGGCTGGAAGCGAGGATCGATACGGCGGCTCCGGACCAGCCGGACCTTCGCAAGCTGCAGGTTCCTTTGGGGCCTGTCGTTGTTTTCGGCGCCAGTAATTTCCCTTTCGCTTACTCCACTGCGGGGGGGGATACGGCTTCAGCTTTGGCGGCAGGCTGTCCTGTGATCGTGAAAGCCCATCCGGCGCATGCACGCACTTCGGAACTGGTAGCGCAGGCTATCGTAAGGGCCGTTGAAAAAAGCGGGCTGCCTAAAGCGGTGTTCACCCATGTACACGGAGCCAGTTTTGAAACAGGCAAGGCGCTTGTCATGCATGAGTACACCCGTGCCGTAGGGTTTACCGGCTCTTTTGGAGGCGGCAAAGCTCTTTTCGACTGGGCCAACCAGCGAAAGTCGCCCATACCCGTATTTGCTGAAATGGGTAGCATCAACCCGGTATTCGTTCTTCCCAACAAGATAAAAGAGTCCGCCAAAGAAGTAGCGGGTATCTGCGCCGGATCCATTACGCTGGGCACCGGCCAGTTCTGTACCAATCCCGGTCTTATCATCGGTATCGATAATGCCGATCTGCAATTGTTCGTGGAGGAGTTGGGGGCTGCGATCGAAAAGGTGGCTCCGGGCACCATGTTGCATCCCGGAATCGCCAGGGCCTATACGGAAAAAAGGTCGGCAGCCCTTGGGCAAAAAGAGGTCACAACGGTAGCTGTATCCTCGATAAAGCCGGCTGAAAACCAGGGTATCCCAACAGTGGCATCGGCTACGGGAAAGACCTTTTTAACGAACCCGCTTTTGCACCAGGAGGTATTCGGTCCCTATTCACTGGTGATCCGTTGTGCTGATAAAAACGAACTGCTGGAAGTTGTCCGTCATCTCGAAGGTCAGCTGACGGCGTCTGTAATGGCCACTGCGAGCGATACGAAAGAGCATGCCGATCTGCTGGACGCTGTGCAGGACCTTTGTGGCAGACTGATTCTGAACGGGGTGCCTACCGGCGTTCGGGTAGCTTTGTCTATGCAGCATGGCGGTCCTTATCCCGCTACTACGGATAGCCGTTTCACTTCGGTCGGCGCCGACGGCATCAAGCGATGGGTTCGTCCGCTCAGTTTCCAGAACTGGGACGATGCGCTCCTGCCGGATGCATTGCAGAACGGTAATCCTCTGAATATATGGAGGACGGTGAATGATCAATTGACGAAGGATAAAATTTAATGAACGACCGGCTGAGACCGTGAATGGATCAGACGACTGAACTGAAACAACGATAGGCGATGAAGAAGACTTTTTTTTGTATCGATGCGCATACCTGTGGAAACCCGGTGAGGCTGGTAGCCGGCGGCGGCCCTGTGCTGGAAGGAAAGAATATGAGCGAGAAGAGGCAGCATTTTTTAAAAGAATTTGACTGGATCCGGAAAGGGCTCATGTTCGAGCCGCGTGGTCATGATATGATGAGCGGCAGTATCCTGTATCCCCCGCATGATCCGGAGAATGACGTAGCGGTGTTGTTCATAGAGACCAGCGGCTGTCTGCCCATGTGCGGACATGGTACGATCGGTACGATCACGATTGCATTGGAGGAAGGTTTGATCCAGCCGAAGAAACCGGGTTTTGTACGAATGGAAGCTCCGGCGGGGCTGGTGCTGATCGAGTATAAACAGGAAGGTAAAAAGATCCAATCGGTGAAGCTGACGAATGTGCCTTCTTTTCTGGCGGCCGAAAAAGTGGAAGTGGAATGCCCGGATCTGGGCCTGCTTCAGGTGGATGTCAGCTACGGGGGTAATTTTTATGCCATCGTAGATCCACAAAAGAATTTTAAAGGATTGGAGCATTATAATGCGGATCAATTAATTAGTTGGAGCCGGGTACTGCGCAAACGTATCAATGAGTCCAATACTTTCGTCCACCCGGATAACCCGACCATTCATAGCTGCACGCATATCTTATGGACGGGCAAGACCCTGAGTCCTGAAGCTACGGCCCGTAATGCCGTCTTTTACGGGGACAAGGCGATCGACCGTTCTCCCTGCGGTACCGGCACTTCTGCCAGGATGGCCCAATGGTATGCCCAGGGTAAATTAAAGGAAGGAGATTACTTTATTCATGAAAGCATTATCGGTTCCAAATTTACGGGCCGTGTAGAGAAAGCCGTCACCGTAGCCGGGAAGCCGGCCATTATTCCCAGCATCGAAGGTTGGGCAAAGATCTATGGGTATAATACGATGACCATCGATCCGGAAGACGATCCATATGCTTATGGGTTCCAGGTACTCTAAAGGGAATTCGTTCCAATAAGAAAAATAGGCGTGGCCGGGCATGGGAAAATCCGTTAATACTTCTGAACATTCCGTTCGTTCTCCTGTTGTAACCCCCGGTCAAGATAACGAGGGGAATTCACCTGTTATCATTATTTTTACTTTTTGTAGAGAATAAACCAGCTTCCTTTTCTTTTATGGATTGGACACCGACTCATTTACCATACCGGCAGACAGGCTATTTTTCGAGAATAATTACGGATTATTTAGAGCGTGCCGGCTCATTGGCTCCTTTTTACACGCATCCCGTCTCCGTGGAGGGGATCGAAGCCTCTCTGCGGGCCCGGCAGCAATCTCCTGTGAACCGGGAGGTATTGGTGGCGGCGCTGAAAGAGCAATACAGGGTTATTGACGTGGCTGCGGGTGACGCCTCTCCTGTCCGGCAGAATATCGAACAGCTGTTGCAAGCGAACACGTTCACCATCTGTACGGCGCATCAGCCGGCTATTTTCACCGGTCCTCTCTATTTCATTTACAAAATAATACATACGATCAAGCTGGCGGCCGACCTGGCGAAAAAATACCCGCAAAGCCAGTTTGTCCCTGTTTTTTATATGGGGAGTGAGGATGCCGACCTGGAAGAGCTGGGTAAGATCTACCTGGATCAGGAAAAACTGGTATGGGATACCAAACAAACCGGCGCCGTGGGAAGAATGAAGACAAAGGGGCTGGAAAAGATCCTGAACAGGGTGGAAGGGGAGCTTTCGGTCCAGCCTTTTGGCGGCGAACTGGTCCGCCGGGTGAAGGAGATCTACCTGGGCAGCCCCGATATTCAAACGGCTACTTTCCGTCTGTTGCATCATTTGTTCGCGGAATATGGCCTGGTCGTGCTGATCCCGGACAATGCCGCTCTGAAAAGGCTGATGATCCCTGTATTCGAGGACGATCTTTTTCAGGGGACCCCTACCCGTGTCGTCAATGAGACGATCGATCGGTTATCCCAACATTATAAGGTGCAGGCTAATCCCCGACCCATCAATTTATTCTACCTGAAAGACGATCTGCGGGGAAGGATCGAAAGGGTAGGGGAAGTTTTCAAAGTACATGATTCGACGCTGGAATTCGGTGAAAAAGAGATCCGGGAGGAATTGCATAAGTATCCCGAACGATTTAGCCCGAACGTGATCCTGCGGGGATTGTTCCAGGAGACGATCCTTCCGAATATCGCTTTTATCGGCGGTGGCGGAGAAACGGCTTACTGGCTGGAATTGAAGGATCTTTTTACGCATTATAAAGTGCCTTTTCCCATGCTGATCCTGCGCAATTCATTTCTTTTGGTGGAGGCGGTCTGGAAGGAAAAGCTAGAAAGGGCCGGACTGGAGCTGACGGATCTTTTCAAGCCGGAAGCAGCGCTGGTGAACGAGTTGGTGAAAAGGGAATCACAACAGCAGCTAAGCCTATCCGAGGAAATCAGTACCGCCCATCAATATTATGAGAAGTTGAAAACACTGGCCAGGCCGATAGATCCTACGCTGGTGCAGCATGTGGAAGCTTTGCAGAGAAAAGCCCTGGACCCTTTGCAGGGGCTCGAAAAGAAACTGCTCAAGGCGGAGAAAAGAAAGTTCGTCGACCAGCAGCGGCAGATCCATGCGCTGAAATCCGCTTTATTCCCCCTGAACGGGCTACAGGAGCGGATCGATAATTTTATGCCCTGGTATGCTGCCAGGGGGCATAAGTTTATTGCAGATCTTTACCAACATTCGCTGACGCTGGAGCAGGAATTTGTCGTGCTGGGAGAAACTACTGGTCTAGGGTAACCGAAATAAGATGGTAGGCCGGTATTAAGTTGGTGATTATAAATAGGCTACCTTCTCTATCTTCATTTGTTCATTTAAGGTATATAACTTTGGAGATCCGGTGTGAAGATCGACTTCCGCGATCTCTTCTTCGCTGAGTTGTTCCAGGTGCATCATGAGGGCCCGCAGGCTATTGCCATGGGCCACTATCAGAATATTATCCCCTTTCTTTAACAGGGGCGCTATTTCCTTCTCATAATACGGGAGTACTCTTGCGGCCGTGTCCTGCAAGCTCTCTCCGCCCGGAGGGCGGACGGCATAACTTCTTCTCCAGATAGCGACCTGGTGGTCTCCATATTTTTTTGCTACTTCGGCTTTGTTCAATCCCTGCAATTGTCCATAGTTTCGCTCGTTCAAGGCTTTGTCCCGGCTTACGGGCAGGTCCTGGTGCCCGCTGACTTCCAGGATCAGGGAAAGGGTTTCTATGGCTCGTTGGAGCATGGAGGTGAAACCATGTGAAAAAGAGAGCCCTTTGAGTTTTTCCCCGGCGGCCCGGGCTTCTACCCTTCCCAGGGGAGTGAGGTCTACGTCGACTTCCCCGGTGAAGCGATTCTCGAGGTTCCAAGAAGATTGTCCATGGCGGACAAGGACTAGTAAAGGCATAGGCTTATGAAGATGAGTTGAGTAAGCGTCTTTATTTTGAATTAAAAGTAAAGGAGATAAACACCCGATCAAAGATAAAGTTTCCGGGGGGAAATCCGTCGGGACCTGTATACTGGCAGAAACAAGAATTCTGTTGTATGATTCCTCGAAAAAGAATTACTGGCAGGATTATAGCATATTATTGCAGCTGTAGAAATTCTTCAACAAATTTCATGAGATTATTTACCAGGATCTCCGCGAAGATCCAAAGAACCTGGAAGTTGTTAGGGCCTGGCCTGGTCACCGGGGCCAGTGATGACGACCCCTCCGGCATTGCAACGTATACGCAGGCTGGTGCTGCCTTTGGGCTGAGCACATTATGGACGGCCCTTATTACTTTTCCCCTGATGGCCTGTATCCAGGAGATGTGCGCCCGTATCGGGGCCGTGACTTCCCTGGGATTATCGGGGGTATTGAAGCGACATTATCCCAAGCCCCTTCTTTACGGAATGATGATCTTCAGTTTTCCGGCGATCGTGCTGAATATCGGGGCGGATATCGAGGGGATGGGGGCCGTAGCGCATATGATTGTTCCCGCTGTGCCAATTTTCGCCTTTGAGATCTTTTTTACGGCGCTGATCCTTTTCGTGGTGATCCAGTATCCTTATCAAAAGCTGGCCGGCATTCTCAAATGGCTTTGCCTGGTGCTGCTATTGTATATAGTGATCCCTTTCCTGGTAAAAGTGAACTGGGGGAATGTCCTGAAACATACGGTCATTCCCACGATCCATCTCAACAAGGATTTTTTCGGGACGCTGGTGGCCATCCTGGGAACGACGATCTCCCCTTATTTGTTCTTCTGGCAGGCTACGATGGAAGTGGAAGACATTGCCAACTCCCGCAGAAAAGTGATGATCGACAAACATTTCATGGACAAAATGGCAAAGGATGTATACCTGGGCATGTTCTTTTCCAACCTGGTCATGTTCTTCATTATCCTGACAGCAGGAGTCGTGCTGTATAATGCCGGTATCCGGCAGATTGACACGGTGGATCAGGCGGCCAAGGCCCTGTCCCCTCTCACGGGTAAGGTCACTTATCTCTTTTTTGCGGCAGGGGTGATCGGGACAGGTTTGCTGGCCATTCCCGTGTTGGGAGGAGCTCTGTCCTATATCGTGGCGGAGACTTTTAACTGGAGGCAGGGGCTGGATAAGAAGTTCAACCAGGCACCGGGGTTTTACCTGACGCTGATCGTTTCCCTGCTGGCGGGTCTTTGCCTGGATTTTCTTAATATCAGTCCTATACAGGCCCTGTTCTACACGGCTATCCTGTATGGGCTAACCTCACCTGTTATGATCGCTATGCTGCTGCATATCTGTAACAGTCCGAAGATAATGGGTAGCGCGGTGAATGGACGGGGATCTAATTTCCTGGGAGGCGCCTGCCTGATATTGATGACGGTGGCGGCCATTGCGCTGGTATGGTTTCAATTTCATGCGTAAGTGCTACGGGGCCGGGCGATAAAACTACCACATCGTGGTATTTATGGAAATGTCTTTTTGGGTAGCTTTATTCCCGATGTTGTTCTTCATCGTCAGTCTGGCTATTTGGCGTATCACCCACCTGCTCAGTAAGGAAGATGGTCCTTTCGGGGTGATCTTTCGCTTGCGGAAGCTGGCGGGGGAGGGAGTATGGGGGGAGTTGCTGGACTGCTTCTATTGTTTGAGTATCTGGATATCGCTGCCTTTTGCGCTTTGGACGGGAAGTTCGGTCCCCGAAAAAGGGTTATTCTGGATGGCTTATTCCGGGCTGGCCTGTCTGCTGGAAAAGGTGACAGAAAAATGGTAAGCAGGGGCGACGGTCACTTCAGGTCCAGTTGTTGGATAAGGGAGGGATTTTCGGGGGTTAGGGTGAAGAAAACATGGATGGTTGCCTGTTCCCCTTCGATCTCAAAGGATCCGCGTAATTGGTTCTCGGGGATCAGCGCCGTGATCTTTTTTATCCTGCCGGCTTTTGCATACAGATCCCGAGTGGTCTTTTTCAGCGTATCCAGGGGATAATCTTTAAAAAAGTTGACCGCAAATATTCCTGCTTTATCAGCTTCTTTCCAGTCTGGCAATATAGCGAGCAGTTGATCCTTTCTTTGGGTCAGGATATCGGAAGCGGGTAGCTGACGGGGATGCAGGCCTGCCAGCCTGATGAGGGTATCCAGTGCGGCCCAGTTCGGAGTATTGAGGCCGGCATAGGTCAGATTTGCCAATGCGACGACGCCTATTCCATATTCGGGCAGGATCTGCCACTGACTTCCAAAGCCGGGCAGCCCTCCGCTATGACCGAGGAAGGTCCTTCCTTCACAATCTTTTGTCCATCTCAGGCCATAACTATAAAAGCTGACCAGGGGACAGGCGCGTCCATCGGGATATCTATAGGAAAGGTTCTGGTTGCTGAAGGTGCGGGGTTGGTGCATCTCCCTCAGTGAGCTTCTTTTTACAGGGCCTTTGCCAGCTTCATTACGGGGTGGCCAGGCCGCAAGATGATAAGCCATATAAAGGCTGAAGTCCTCTACGGACGTGATCAACCCGCCCATAGCGCCGTAAGAGCCATCGTGGAGCAGGGGCTCTTCATTCCATTTGTCATTCAGCCAGCGATAACCATGGGCCAGGAGGCCTTCGGGGGCGCGGGTATATTCCCAGATCGTGTGCTTCATGCCCAGGGGGGCCAGGATATTTTCCGTGATGTATTGCTGATAGGGTTTGCCGGATACCTGGGTAATAATTTTTCCCAGCATGGCAAATCCAAGATTGCTGTATTCATAATTGATGCCGGGGACATTGGAAAAGGAGACGCCTTTTTCGATCAGCTGGATCAGTTCCTCCTCTGTGTCCGCTAATTGGCGGTCGCCCCAGGGGTTGTCTTCCGGGAACCCGGCCGAATGGCTCATTAGGTTGCGGATGGTGATCAGGGGAGCATCCGCCGTGAGGTAGGGCATTTTTTTGATCTCCGGGATATATAACCAGGCGGGATCGTCCAGGTTCAGTCTGCCTTCATCGCGTAATTTAAGGATGGCCATGGCGGTGAAGCTCTTGGTCATGGAGGCGATCCGGAAGAGGGAACCGGCATGAACGGGCGTTTGGCTGGACAGATCGGTATACCCGACAGTGCCCGTATATACTAATTTTCCGTCCACTACGATACCGAAGGCCAGGCCCGGGAAATGGTTTTTTATGGCATAGTCATGGTAAATTTTTTCAACGGCCGGGAAGGCGGCGGTTATCTTTTGGAACCTTGTTGCGCTATCGGTAAACAGGGGAGGTTTATACGCAGTATTGAACGAGGCCGGGGACAAAGCGTCCGGAACGGGGTTTTGCTGGCTGTAGGCCAGGGGAGATACCCATAGAAAGAAGGATGCCGGTACGAGCAGGGGTAAGAGTCGTTTTCTGATCATTGTCAAAGCAGATAGGTGGTTTTATAAAGTTGAAAAATTTATTTGCACTTTAGAAATCTATTTTCCCCCACTTGTCGTATATAAACTACATCGCAACAGTAAAAAGTAGGTTTTTATAGTTTGTTATAGTCTTCATAGGCAGTTAGGTTTGGTAATTCAGGGTCATTTTTGGCCCTGTTTTTTTATTTAGGGATGTCCGTGAGGCTGGTTAGAAGCGGATTGTGGTGGGACTCGGTTCCATTTGTCCAAAAAATGGGAATACTTTCCCAAAAAGGGATTTTATCCATTGCTGGAATATCTGTAGCTAGTTGATAATAGGTATGTTATGATTTTGGTATGTGTATTGGAATTACTGTATCAAATCCGTTTTTATGAACTCAGTAACGTACCCTTTCGCCAAGATCTTTCTCGTGTTGTTTTTCTTAGTTGCCTCCGTTACAACGACGCAGGCCGGTAACAGCACTTATCATGCAGCCGATGCCATTAAGACGATTCTCCGGTATACGGTGTCTGCCTCCTCTGTGGTCGCCCGGACAGCAGAAATAGAAAAAGCAGCTTCACTGGCTTCACTGGCGGCTTCTTTGAAGGCGGCAGAAATGGAAAAGGCAATAAAGTTAGCAGCTTATAAGACGGAATATAAAATGGTGATGACTACGGCACTTAGTATCTATGACCGCATGGATCTCGAGGATTCCGGGTTGAGCAGGAAAGCATTCGAATATGCATGGCTGGGGTATCATAATTTGCTGAAAAAAGGTGTTCTGCACCGTACGGATGTATTGTCCATCTGTGATTTCAGTCAATCTTCCAGCCAGCAGAGAATGTATGTGATCGACGTACGTAATAAAAAGATGCTTTACCGCACTTATGTGGCGCATGGCATCAATTCCGGAGAGGAGTATGCCAATTCTTTTTCGAATACACCGGAGTCCTGCAAAAGCAGCCTGGGTTTTTATGTGACCCGCAAAACTTATTTCGGCAGCAATGGCCTTTCGCTACGTATCGATGGGGTCGATAAGGGTTTTAACGATATGGCCAGCAAAAGGAATATCGTGATCCATGGAGCGTCTTATGTGAGTCAGAGGATCCTGCATAAGTACGGAGTGATGGGAACTACTTTCGGTTGTCCTGCCGTTCCTACGGAAGCGAGCGCTGAGATCATCCCGATGGTGAAGAACGGAACCTGTTTTTTCATATACTATCCTTCTAAAAGATATTTAACCCAATCGAAAGTGCTGAACAGCATTTAACCGATTGCCCCTTCACCCCGGATTATTCATAAACGGAGCCGCCCAACAGGGCGGTTTTTTTATTTTAATAAGGCCGTCTCTTTCTCCAGGAACAGACGGAAGCGTTCGCGCAACTGGCGGTGGTAGGCAATCATTTGTTTAGCTTCCTTTGAAATGGTGGAACCGCCCCCTTTCTCTCCTCCCGTGCTGGTAATAACGAGCGGTTGGGCTGTCATGCTGTTCAGGTTGTTGATCAGTTCCCAGGCTTTCTTATAGGACATGCCCATTTTTCTGGCAGCCTGACTGATCGAGCCTGTTTCGGCGATGTGTTCCATTAGTTCCACCGGGCCAGGACCAAAAAAGCGTTGCCCATCGCCTTCGATCCAGAGGCTTCCATTGACTTTGAAATCACCTTTTTTTAATAATTCGCTGATCTTCTTTTCCATGGATTACGAGGAAAATTAAGACTTTTTTCCCGGAAATGCCGTTGCCGGGATCCAAAGGCTCGCGGATATCTGCGTTTTAATTATATTTGCGTTATATAAGCAAAGATATAACGACCCGAATCAAGGTAGGATGATCCAACCATTTATCCAAACTAACACTTATGAAAAAAAAACTGACTGTCCTTTTATGTCTTCTCCACTGTATCGTTTACGGGCAGGATACACTTCGGGATCATCACGGAGCGGGTGGACGGGGGACGCCGGCCCGCCCGTTTATGGCCATGGACACGACCCGGGCCGATTCGATGGTAAGCATTTTAACGGAGGTTACTGTTTCTGCTACGCGTCTTAAGGAGAGCCTTCTCCGGTCGCCGGTAAGTATCCAGAAAGTGGGCGTAAAGTATTTTAATTCAGCTCCAGCCCCTTCTTTTTTCGATGCGCTGGAAAATGTACAGGGAGTGCAGATGATCACTCCTAGCCTTGGTTTTAAAATATTGAATGCAAGAGGTTTTGCGAATACCACCAATGTCCGTTTTGCCCAGTTGGTGGACGGGATGGATGTCGCGTCGCCTCATATCGGCGGCCCGATCGCCAATGCCCTGGGGCCTTCGGACCTGGATGTGGACAATGTGGAGATCGTGCCCGGGGTGGCTTCGGCCTTATATGGCATGAATACGATCAATGGTCTTGCCAATATAACTACTAAAAATCCTTTTACTTCGGAGGGGCTCAGTATCCAACAGAAGACAGCCGTGACGCATGTCGGGGATAAAGAAACCAGCGCCAAGCTATTTTCAGAGACGAGCCTGCGATGGGCGAAGGTCATTTCCCCCAGGCTGGCCTTTAAACTAAATGGAACTTTCAGCAGGGGATACGACTGGATAGCGGATGACCACCGGGAGCTGAACGCCAATGCCAATATCAGCACCGGTCTGACCGGGGCCGACAATCCTGCACAGGATCCGTTGAGCAGCTATGGCAATGAATCCTCCGATCGCAAGACGATCAGCCTGCAGGGGAAAAGTTATGTAGTCGCCCGCACGGGTTATTTTGAAAAGGATGTCGTGAATTATGATCTGCAGAATATAAAGGCAGACGCGGGGATCTATTATAAAATATCTCCCGGGGCGACCCTCAGTTATCTCTACCATGTGGCCGTGCTGGACAATGTGTACCAGCGGGCTAACCGGTTCCGGCTGCAGGATTACCTGGTTCAGCAGCATGGGCTGCAGTTCCAGTCAGGTTCCGTACAGGCGAAGGTCTACCTGAACAGTGAGAATACCGGCAATTCCTACAATCTCCGCTCGATGGCCGAGAATATCGATCGTAATTACAAACCCGACAATCAGTGGTATGCCGACTATACGGCCGGTTTCAATAATTCCTATCAGTCGGGCAGCTCTGTAGCCCAGGCGCATCATCATGCCCGTGAAGTCGCTGATGCCGGCAGGTATCAGCCCGGCACTCCTGCGTTCGACAATGTGCTGAAAAAGCTGCAGCAGATCAATTACTGGGATAGTGGCGCTGCGCTGAAGGTGAAGGCCAGTTTTGTTCATGCGGAGGTGCAGTTCGATCTGACCGGGCAATGGTTGCATGGGCTGAAAGAAAAGGCCGGGCTGGAAATCCTGGCAGGGGCCGATCACCGGACCTATATCATAACACCGGACGGGAATTATTTTATCAATCCCGTTCCCGGAAAGTCGGGCAAGGATATTCACTACAGTAAAACGGGAGGTTATGTTTCGGTGACCAAGTCTTTATTCAAAGGGGTTTTAAAGATCGGGGGGATTATCCGGACGGATAAAAATGATTATTTTTCGCAAACCTGGAACCCCCGGTTCACGGCCGTCTATTCTCCGGCGTACACGCAGCATTTCCGCCTTAGCTTCCAGAGCGGGTACCGGTTTCCCAGTATCTTCGAAGCCTATTCCAATGTGAACAGCGGAGGGGTGAAGAGGGTAGGAGGTTTGCCGGTGATGTCGCAGGGTATTTTTGAAAATGCCTGGCTGCAGTCTTCTATAACGGCTTTTCAGCAGGCGGTGCTGAATGATATCAATACGAATGGCCTGTCGCAAAGCAACGCGATCGAAAAAAATAAGTCCCTGCTGAAGAAAAATCCCTATACGTATATCAGGCCGGAGCATGTGAACTCCGTAGAAGGGGGGTATAAGGGATTGTTTGCAAGAGGGAAGCTGTATATCGATGCCGATTTCTACTTTAATAATTACCGGTCGTTCATCGCCCAGGCCAATATGAATGTGCCTGCTACCACGAATGCCGACTCCATTCCATTTGCCCTGTACAATAAGTCGCAGCAGCGTCAATACCGTATGTGGACCAATTCGCAGACAACCGTCTATAATTATGGAGCAAGCCTGGGCGTAACCTATAACTCGGATGGCTATACCGCCAATGCCAATAGCTCGTATGCAAAACTTCAAAAGTCTGCCAATGAAGACGGGCTGGAAGATGGATTTAATACGCCGCAATGGATGGTGAATCTATCGATCGCCCGGGAAAAGATCTATAAAAATGCGGGTGCAGGAATTACCTGGAGATGGCAAAGCGGCTATTACTGGCAGTCTTTTTTAGTGAATGGGAATGTGTCCGCTTATTCGACGCTGGATGCGCAAGTGAATTATACTTTTGAAAAGGTCAGGTGCAAGCTGAAGGTCGGGGGCAGCAATCTGCTCAATAAGTATTACTATTCATTCCTCGGGGGGCCGTCTATCGGCGGAATGTATTATGTCACGGTGACCTATGGGATGAAATAGCTATCCGGCCCGGCGTTATTTCGGGGGTGAGGCTGCAGGTGGCTTTTTACGCATAATCGTGAACAGCCAGGCCTGAATATTGGAGCCATCATTGAACTTTTCCCGATAGGGCAAAGCCCGGTACATCGTTTCCTGCAGCAGGTCTTTCGCTTCTTCTCCATTCTTGGTAAAATTGATGGCGTGGGGTTTCAGCTGGTCTGAGTGGCTGATCAAAAGTTGATTGAATTCTATCGCTGACATATAATTTTGTTTTGAATAGAAGGGCAAAAGCTTTCTGCGAGCGGCATTGACCCCTTCGGCGACGACCTGGAAGGATTTAGTCCTGCAATGGTTCGCAATGATGCCCATATCCCGCAATTACCAACTGGATCTCAGCTTCTGCGATCGATTCCTGCTGGCTTTCTATCCGCAGAATCTTGTCGCAGTCGTCCAGATCGAAATTGATCCTGCAATGGGAAAAAAAATGTTGCAGAAAGAGGATGATATGTCTGGCAACCAGTTGATCCTCCACATCGGTCTTGAAGACTTGTACAATTTTCATATTAATAGATATTGCTGGGTTATTTTTTCGAATAATTGGCCGGCTATCGGTCGTCGTATTATTTCTTTCGGTCAGCGAAGGAAGGAAAGGCTTATGTTGAAATAGGGGCCGGGATTCCTTTTGATCCCGACGGCATAATTGTTGTTGCTCTTACCCGGATCCAGCACCCTGTACTGCATCGTGTAAAGGAGGCCGCCGCCGCACCCGATCAGCACTTTCCTGAAAACAGGATATTCCAGCGTGAACCCGTTCTTCAGATTGAGGTCCTTGAATGTAAATCCTCCCTGTAACTGAGGCTGATCTATTTTCCTTAACAGCCTATTCTCAGCCAGCTCGGTGCCGAAGGATAACAGTCCTTTTGAAAATACCGGCCTTCTCAGGAGCAGACGGGTGGGCAGATCGAGACTTATCTCCCAGGGAGAGCCGGCGAATTTATGCCAGTAAGAAAAGGTCGGTATTACCGGGATAAGGCTGGAGGGATCGATGGATACCACCAGGCCGGCGTAGATACGAGTCGTTCGGGTCGTCTTCAGAGGGATAATGCCATATATCAGACCGGTTGCCCGGGCAAAGGACGACTGTAGCGAAAAATTCGTTAGCAGCGTGCCGCCCCATAAGACCGGTCTATTAAAGAGGGAATCCGTCCTTTTATAATTGAGCGCCAGCGAAAGGTTCTGTAAGGTGTAAGTCCCGTCGCCGATCCGGGACTGAGGGATCTGGTTGATTGTATTCTTCAGGGCCGTCGTCTGTGAGTTATAGGCAACGATAACGGATAGTTCCTGGGTTCCGGAGGTATAAACCGGAAGACTGAAAATCGCTTTCAGGGTGCTTTTGGGCTGGGTTGTACCATTTAAAAAGTCCTTTCCATGCAGCGTGGAAGTATAATGCGTGCTGCCGATCGACTCGACCTGTACCATGGCCATTCTCAGCGACGGGTACCGGAGCGCTGCCTGCTGGGCGATATAATCACGCATCAGCCGGAGCGAATCCTCTTTTGACTGCTGCGCCGCCGCCGGCAGGTAAAAAACGAGCAGGGTAAAAAGAGACAATATAAGGGGCGATCTTTGGAACATAAGAATAATTTTAAAAAAGTAAGGTCAATAGTATATTAGTATCCATTCAGCATGGAAAAATAGGACTTTGAAAGCAATCCTTTTGTTGGTTATACGATCCAATTCCTGAAGAACTGGCTGAAAGCCTCTTTGTAATTCTCTCCTACAGGAATGACAATATCATTGATCTGTACGGCCGTTTTGGTGACGGCTGTAATTTTGGACAGGGAGACAATGCACGACCGGTTTAGCCGCAGGAATTGCCTGGCCGGTAATTTCTCTTCCATGTTTTTCAGGGAGTTGAGCGACAAAATGCTGTTTTGCGTTGACAAATGGACTTTTACATAATCTTTTACACCCTCTATATACAGAATATCGTTCAGCAGTACTTTCACCCACTTATATTCGACCTTTATAAATATGGAGTCGTTTTCAGCATCGGTGGAATTGTTGATCGAACGTTCGGCGTAATCCCTTGCCTTATTGGCTGCCTGTAAGAATTCTTCATAATTGAAAGGTTTTAAGAGATAGTCCAATGCGTCTACCCTATAGCTTTCCAGGGCAAAGTGATTGTAGGCCGTGGTAAAGATGATCTTAGGAGCCGATTCCGATTTATTCCGGGCCAGGACCTTGGCCAGCTCCATGCCATTGAGATCGGGCATCTGGATATCCATAAAAATCAGGTGAATTTCCATGGAATGGATGCTTTTTAATGCTTCGATAGCGCTGGAATAACGGCCTGCCAGCTCCAGGAAAGGGGTCTGGGCAATAAAATTACACACAAGCGTAAGAGCGAGGGGCTCATCATCGATGGCTATGCAATGTAACTTCATCATAGTTCCAGTTCTAAACGTACGGAATATTTGTCTTCGTCCGGCCCATAGTGTAGCCGGTATTGTTTTGCATAGATCAGGTCGAGCCGGCGCCTGGTATTGGAAAGTCCTATGCCTCCATCATCGATCCCCTGTTCCCTGCGGGGAAAAAGGGTGTTCTCCACCTCTAAGATCAGCAGGTCGCTATCCTGCCGGATCTTTACCAATATCCGGCTTTCCTTTACCGAGTGAATTCCATGCTTAAATGCATTTTCCACAAAGGGTAAGAGGATCATCGGCGCTATCGCTTTTTCGGTTACGATCCGGGGTTCTTCGAATTTCACGGTGGTATGCCCGTTTACACGCAACTGCATCAGCTCGATATAATCTCTTACAAAATCTATTTCTCTTTGAAGGGAAGTCCGGTCACTCTGCGTCTCGTATAGCAGGTAGCGCATCATACGGGATAGCTTGTGCAAGGATGCGCGGGAACTTTCTACGTCGATGAAGGTAAGAGAGTAAATATTGTTCAGGGTATTGAAAAAGAAATGGGGATGTATCTGCGCTTTAAGAAAGGACAATTCTGAATCCAGCTGCTTCTGCACGAGTTGCTGACTCTTCAGCAGGTCTTTCTGCCATATCCGGGTGATGGATATGCTGGTGCTAAGACCGACCAGCAGACAGTAGGTGAGCAGCAGGGTAGTGTCGATTTTCAAATCATTCAGCTTAATTGGCACTTTCCCTTCAAATTTGTCATTGAGTGCTTTTTCAATACCTGCCGGTAAATTCGACCAGCCAGCGTAAAAGATGCTCCCGGTATGCAGCAGCGTGATAAGGATTATATGCAGCACAATGAATTTTACCGGTTTTTGCCTGTATAGCAGGGACGGCACCAATATCCCGCTATTCAGATAATACAGTCCCATGAGAAGCAGGAACAGGACGGATTGCTTTATCCAATATTCTTTTGGAAAAGAGAGCGAGATCGATAGTGGGATATGAGCTATGAGAATAAAGCCCAGGAATGCCCAGAGAAGAATGTGAGCCAGTATGGTAATATATTTTTTCCTCAGGAACATAGGCTAGTGTATTCTGGGATCAAAATTAAGCCTTTGCCTGTATGCAAAAAATATAACCAGCCAAAGGTCTCCGGCAATCGATGAAAACGGTATTTCAGCCCCTTTAAGGCCTTTTAAGGGCGCCTTTGCCCGCTTCTCAGGAGATGAAACCGATGGTCAGAACATCTCAGCAATATTAATGAAAAGCCCATGGGAGCCCTGGGTACCGAACCCGTAATCGATACAGACATTCGTTTTGGATTTTTTATTCAGCTTGACACGCAAACCCGTGCCAAATCCTGGCTGTATGGACTCCAGCCGGGTTCCGGGCGCCGCGGACAAGGATTCCGCATTCAGGAAGACCACCGCCCCTAATAGTCCGTTCGCAGTAATGGCCATTCGATATTCTGTCTCCAGGTAAATCATCTGGGCTCCCCTGAATCTTCCCTGGATATAACCTCGCCCGGTATTTGAATATACGTCCCAGGTAGTGCTCGGAAGGTCCAGATAAGGCGGTTTGCCTTGAATAATCAGCCAGTCATAGCTCCAGAAAGCCAGGACATTCCTGGAATTTTCCGGGAACCTGAAATATTTTCTTGTGTCGATGATGAGAGATTGCCAGTTTCTTTTGCTTCCCAATGCCGTAAGGTTGCTCCTGTATTGAACGCTGGAATAAAAACCTTTAGAGGTATTAATTGAATTATCCCTGCTGTCAAAAAGAGCATTCACTATGAGTCCGGATGCAACCGTGCTGTTGGAGGAATCATATTTCTTAAAATCCGAGATTGTCTCGTTGTGAGGAGGCTTATCGTCAATATCCCATTGATATTCTATCATATACCCCAATCCTGCAAAAAAGTTGGAGAACAGGTGTTTTTGGGCCACTTCCGCAAACCGGAAAAAATAGTAATTCAGTAGCTCTTCGTTTTCAATGGCCGAATTCGAACCCAGGCCGTAAGTATCCTGCGGGTATTTGTAGAATCTATAGTCTCCCAAAAGATTGAAGCGATTATTCTTTGTCCAGATGTTGGACTCGACAGGTATGGTGAATTGCTTGTTTTGGGTATACGCAGCACTGGCGGTGATGGTTGATAATTTAGCGCCGGAATCAGTCCGGAAAGCCATATTGCCTGAAAATGTCCCGGCAAGCCTGGTTGTCAGCGTATACCCAATAGCCGGCAAACCGGAGAAAGTAGGTTTTACGATCAGGGAATCATCCACCTTCTTTTGGGGTATTCGATTGCGCTTGAGGAGTGATTTAATGACATCGGCGATATCCGCCTGTTCGACCTCACCATTGGCCCCAATGGTGTCATGATTGCTGTAAGCGACATGGCCACTATCAGTTTTAACCGCCTGTTGGTCCTTTTCCTGTGCCTGCAACAAATCAGAAAATATGACCAGGAGAATGAATAAAATTCCTTGCTTAGTAATTTGGATTGCTTTTCTCAAATTTACTCTACAGTTTATATTCTTCCAACTTTCTGTTTTTTAGCAAGGTCTACTACTACGGCCAAAACCACGATATCCACGCCCTCGCATCCGAGGCAATGACCATATCATAACTCAGCAGCCCGGTTTGAACAAGATAATAACCGGCCGGATTATATAGCAAAGCGTTGGACCTGTCAACCGGCCCACCCGGAGGAGTTGTACCTACAGACCCCAGTTGGGTGAAGACAATCAGCCCACCCGACGTAAAAGAGGGTGGGGTAGCAGGGGCAGTGAAATAGTTGTTGGCGACCAGCCCATTACCCTTGAGCATAGCGGGGAAGAACGCGTCTGCCGGGTTGGGGAAAAAATTGGGAAAGTAAACATAATAATAAAAGGTCCCCGATGTGTCCACCAGCTTTCTTACGCCAAACGCATCGTTTACCCCGTTGACGTGAAACCCTGCCGAGGAAGCCCAATACAAGCCGCGGTCATTAGCATAGTTCCACCACCTTGCAGGAGCATTGATGTCGGGATTTAAAGGAGCTGCGGCACCGGTCACAGACCCGTGCTGCCCGTTGATACTAACGGAAAGTATCGAGCCAATGGGATCCCAGGTAAGATTGTCCAGGCCTGTTATCTTCGAACTGCCATTGACGATAGCCGTAGTAAAGACGATGCCGGTAGAAATAGTATAGTAGCTAACCGTCTGGGACGAGGTCGGTCCTCCGCCTGTCGTCCACGTAAAAGTAATGGTCTTATCGGAATTGATCCTTATTTCATAGATGACTCCACCGAAGGAAAGGCGCTTGAAGTATTCCAGGATATTCAGTAGTCCGGCCATCTGAACCCTTAAGCTGCCGCTCAGGTAAGCATCGCGCTGTTGCTGGGTAGCCTTTATCAGGAGCCCGCCGGCGCTGTTCAGATTACCCGTTAACCGGAGGGTATCGCCGGCATCGGTGGGCACCGTGCTGTCTGCAAAAGAATATTCGAAATCTGTCCCCCAGCCAAAGCCGGTGCCAAACGGGCTCTTTGAGATATTCGGATCCGGGTCGCAGGGTACGTGGAGATAGTTATAGGTATCGAAGATCAATGCCGGTCTTGTCAACTCCTTGACACGATAACCGGAGGTTTTAGGTGCAGCCGCCATCGAAGTGTCGAAATCGGAAAGCATGAGTACGTGACTGCTGTCAGTGAACTGCATGTAATAGGCAAATACAGCTTTGGGCCCCTTCTGACTGACTCCCTGATTGAAAGCAACGCCGGTGGTGCTTTCAATGAAGATCCAGCCATAAGGCGCGCCGGTGAGCTTCTTCTGGTAAGCGGCCAGGGCTGCCGATATCCGCTGATCCGGTGTCTGTCCCCCGATGGTATCACTGACCGTTTTCCGGCAGCCTGCACTTACCGTCATCGCTGCAAGTATATAGAAGATCGTCCTTTTCATTTTGCTTCGGTTTAAGCGTTTTATTGCAGATAGTTCACAAAGGCGGTACGGCATTTAGTCCGTAATGCATAGAAATCAATGTTCCACACCCGTTGGAAATAGTCGACTACAACGGCTTCTTTCGTCTTAATAGTCTGATAGCCGGTGGAAGTGGGGGAGCCGGCCTGGGTCAGTAATTGTTCGTATTCATCGTATCCGCCGGAAGGCCCATTCGGGCCGCCGGTCAGCATGCTGCTGATCATTTCTACGAAATCTTCGTCGGGCGCTGCCTGGGCATAGGAAGTAATAAAACCCATCTGCCTGGCCTGCGCATCCGATATATTATACCAGTTGCCCGTATAGCCCGTGGATATGGTCTTAAAGGAAACGGGATAGAGTACATTCTGGTGCAGGATATGACCGAATTCATGATGCATCGTATGCATCATTTGCTTGAATGTATTGGAATCAGCTTTGAGCCGGCTGAAATTGTTCACCTCATAGAGAAGCATGGACGTCCCGCCCTCGGCCTGGCCTAAAAATCGGGCGCCATTTGGGAGATATTCCGCGCTGCCGGCCATCTCCAGCGCTTTGGGCAGATAGTGTCTTAAGAAAGCCGTACTTCCCGTCTGCTGGTTGTAGGGAGCATAAGCCACATTCAGCAACGCCCTTAGCACTGGTATAACTTTGGCGGCGTCGGGTGGGGTGATATCGCTGGGAAAATCGAGCTGACCCGGCAGCCATTTATAATAAACGGCCACATTGTACGGAACGGTGAGGCTGTCATGGATGAATATATCTACGGAGTCCTGTTGCCAGGTATCGCCGCCCAATCCTACCGGGGGCGTGGTGAGGGGCGTGAAGGTATCTTTTTTACAGGATGTCAGGCCGGCGAAGGCGCTTATGCATAATACCGGGATTATCCTTGGAATCAGTCTCATTATGGAAGGTTTTACTAATGAATAGTTTACTTTGGGTTAGGCTCCAGTCCGGCGGCTGTAGCTTCCGGAGGCAACTGCAATACCCTCCTCTTGTCACCCGCGGGGATGGAGTCGACGACCGTTGAAAAGTCGCTGCCGGCATATCTCAGTATCGGCATACCCAGGCGGATATTATCCAGCCATCGGATGCCTTCCTGCATATACGTTATCCTTTTGAAATCCAGGGCTGTTTCGATGAGAGCGACATCGGCAGGCGTCCCGTAAAAGGCGGATGCCTTTGCCGTAGTGACATTGTGCGCCGCCGGATCGTAATTATTAATATTCCTGCTCACCCAGGCATTGAGGTCGGCCAGTGCGGCGGGATAATTCTGTATACGGGCATATGCTTCCGCCCTGTTCATCAGCACTTCCTCCATGCTGAATAAAGGGATCAGGCCATATCGGACATTATTTACGGAGGACCCGACATTATAGGGGCTCCATTTGGGGAAATTAAATACCTGCGGCGTAGCTCCATAGGTAATGATCGCCAGCTGGCCTCCCGTGACATTGGGTGCAGCGAAAAAATTGACATTCAGCCCCTGCCCGTAGCCATACCTGTACTCGGCATAACTGTCAAAATAGGCGCTTTGCGCTTCCTGTAAGAGAATATTGGCATTCTGCGAAGAAGAGACATAGTTGATCGCCAGCTGAGCATACTGCAGCGTATTATAAAGGGTTACCTGGTCCCTGATCAGCGCAGCCGGATTGCTGGTGCCGAATACGGCCGATGCATGGCTGATGACCTGGTTATAGTCGCGCTTGAAAAGATAGAACCGTGCAGCGAAAGCATGGGCGGCCTGCAGCGTAAAATGAAATTTTGGCGCCGACCCGTAGGTCTTATCCTGGATAAGGGACAGGCCGCGGGTCAGGTCGCTTTCTATGTTATTATATACTGATTGTACGGTGCCCCGCTGGTATTTTTGGAATACGGAATTCTGCGGCTGTGTCACATAGGGAATACCGGGGTCGGAAGTGCTGGTGGCCGGATCGTAAGGTTTGGAGAAGAGGCAGACCAGCATAAAATGTGCATAAGCTCGGCATATCAGCGCCTCGCCTTTCTGAGCCGAATAGCTGGCTGAATCCGGTCCATTGCAGTAGGTCAGCGCCAGGTTGGCGGTTGCTATGGCCTTGTAGCAGGAATCCCAATACGCTATGGGCGAATCGTATCTTACGCTGGTGACATCCTGGAATCTATACGATTGCGAATTGATCTGATAGGACTCCGGATCGGCCGTTGCCGGCGCAGTTCCCTTGTCTTCCGCATTATCGCTCATCGGCTCCATAAAGGGGATATAGTTGGCATGCGGATAGGCAGATACCAGCAACTGTGTCACCTGAACCACATTGGTGATGACGGTCCTGTTGTCAGGAAGCTTGTCCAGTTGTTTGTTACAGCTTGTCAGATAAAGCACCGGGCACCAAAGACACAGATGGAAAACTACTTTTTTCATACTGGAAGTATTTTAGATCAGATCCCGAGTTTTAATGAAAAAGTGACCTGTTTGTTCACAGGTAATGCTACCCCGCCGGTACCAAAGAATTCAGGGTCCTGGCCATGCAGCCGGCTGTCGGAATAGATCAGCCATAAATTATTTCCCGTCACAGATACCGCACCGCTCTTCATGCCGGCCCTGTTCAGGAGGGTCGCGGGCAGCTGCCAGGAGAAAGTCGCAGCTTTCAGCCGGACAAAACCTCCGTCCGCCACCCGATCACTGGAATAATTGTAATTGTTATAGGGAAAAGCCGATTGCTGCTGCAACAAGTAGCCTGCCTGCGTGAACATCGCCACCGAGGGGATATTGGTCAGCTTTTCGTCTCCGGGTAATTCAAATCTTTTCTTAAATTCGTTAGGCAGGGCTAACAGGTCCGAATAAAAGGTGCCATAGACCGGACGAAGCCTTACCTTATTACCTGCCTGGTAGGTGACCAGCACATTCAGGGTAAAGTTCCCATACCGGACCGAATTGGACCAGCCACCGGTGATCGTCGGATCCGCAGGGCCCTCGTATTTCAGGTAGGAGGTGTTGGTGCTTTGCAAGTTGACCTGTGGACTGACCCTGCCGCTGTCATTGACAAACAGCGGGTAGCCGTAATAGGGGTCCAGCCCTTTGTTTACGAGAGAGAACAGGCCACGGACGGGGAATCCCTGCTGCGCGCCGCCGCCTTCCCCTACCAACTGCCAGATATTGGGGGTGCTCCTCAAATTGGTGATCTTCGTTATATTCCACCCGAAATTCAGGGTGCTGGTAAAACTCCAATCCCTGTTCGCAACGATCTTTCCCGTCAGCGAAATATCCAGCCCATGGGATCTCATGTTGGCATAATTGGCGTACTGATAAACTTCCCCGCCAATGCCGGAGGTCCGTACCAACCCTATCAGATCAAAGCTTTTGCGATTGTACCAGTCGATAGTAAGTCCCAATCGTTCGTTCAGGAGGCCGGCATCCACACCCACATTCAGCTCGTACTTCTTTTCCCAGGTCAGCTCCCCGTTTTGCAGGTCCTGGATATTGATAGCCGTTTGCTGGTCCTGCTGGTACTGTCTGTTGGTGATCTGCGATCTGAGGATCGTGGTGCTGTTGACGGCATTGCCGATGCTGGCATTTAGTCCGTAGCTGGATTTCAGCATCAGGTGGCTCATGACCGGCCTGGTCCTCTCCATGAACTTCTCCTGGTCCACATTCCAGACGCCGGCAACCGTCCAGGTAGGCAGCCATCGGGCCCGGGAAGAGTTGCCCATCCTATTCGAGCCGTCAGTCCTAACGGTGCCCATGATCGTATATTTGTTGTCGTACGTATACTGGCCGTTGGCAAAAAATGCCGCTGCGCGGTCGTACTCATTAAACAGGCCATAGTAGGTGTCATTGGTCTCTACCATCTTTTTGAAGAAAAGATAATTGACGAATGGAGTGCCGCCTGTATTGTACTGGTAGCCTACCCCCACATTATTGGACGTTTGCCGGTCTACCGACCTGTATTCCTGACCTATCAGCGCGGAGATCGCGTGTTTTCTGTCATCGAGGGTTTGATTATAGCTTATCACGTTCCGGAAAGTATAATTCGATAAGGTCCTGTCCGTCCGCTTATAGAAGCCGCCGTAGGGTAATACGGAGACCGCCTGGTTGAAGGGTAGGGTAGGGTCCTGGTATAAGAACCTGTTGCTGGCATTGATGATGCTGTTATATCCGGGTTGATTGGGGTCGCCTGCGCGATAAGCATTGGCTTCATTGGAATTATCGAGCACGTCGTGTTCTTCGGTGGTCTTGGCGTAACGGAGGGACCCGGTGAAGTCATAGGTCAGGTGGGGAGTGAGCTTATAGGCCAGCCTGCCCTGCAGCTTGCCATCCAGCACGTTCAATTTGGTATAATTATTCTTCAATTCATAAAGAAGGTTGAAAGGCGCAAAATTCTGGGCGGAGAAATTATAAGATCCGTCGTCATTGTAGGCCGGCAGTGTCCGGGAGATATTCAATGCATAGCTGAAGGGATTGATATCGAAATCCCTGGAATAAGCCCCGACCAACGGATCGGAGGTCCTGTTCTCTGTTCCGGCAGTCTGTTGCTGCCGTACATTGACATTGACCAGGAAGCCAAAGGATAAGCGATTGCTAAGCGTATAGTCCTGGCGGAAGTTCAAGGTATAGCTTTTCACCTTGTCCGCGATGGTCCATCCCGGGTCGTTGAAGAAGCTGGTAGAGAGATAGGTCTGGGCTTTTTCGCTGCCCGACGAGATGCTTAGCGTGTGCTGCTGGGTCACCGAATTTCGGAAAAGCAGCTTGAACCAATCGGTATTGATATTGGCATATTTCATCAGCCATGCCTGTCTTGCCTCCGGTGTATTGGCTACTGCAAAGTTGCCGTTGGCGTCAGGATATTGCAGCAGTCTGGCCAGCTCGCCATAGATCCCTGAGCTGGAGGCGTTCACCAGCTGAGGGTAGGAGATGATCCCTTTCCGCTCGAGCTCTGCATTCAAGGACATCTGGTCTGCTGAATTCATGATGTCATAGGAGCTATAGGACGGTCTTAGCTGGAGCCCGAAATTCCCGGTATAGGCAATTACTGGTGCGCCTGTCTTTCCTTTTTTGGTGGTGATGACAATGACACCGTTCATTGCGCGCGCGCCATACAGGGCGGCGGCAGAAGCATCCTTCAGAATATCGAAGGTCTCTATATCATTAATGTTCAGGCCGGCAACCGAAGAACCCAGCAAAGTGCTTGCATCGCCGCTGGTCAATTGCTCATTCGACACATTGACAATATCTTCCAGTACGACTCCATCCACTACCCACAAGGGCTTGTTCTCCCCGTTGATGGAAGTAGCGCCACGGATGCGTACTTTGGGCGCCGTACCGAAAGTGCCGGATACATTCTGTATGGAGACGCCAGCCGCGCGACCTTCGAGCATCCTGCTGATATCGGTGACCCCGTCGATCTTAATGCTGTCGGCTTTCACCGTCACCGCCGAGCCGGTAAATTTTTTGCGATCTATTCGTTGAAACCCTGTTACAACGACGTCTTCCAGGGCAGCCACCTTCCTCTTTAAGCGGGCAGTCAGTTCCGTCCTGCCGTTTACGGTCAGTTCGATCCCTTCGACATTGACGCCGGAGAGGACGAGGACTGCATCTGACGGAAGATTGCTGATGGTCAGTTCCCCGGCTGAACTGGTGACATATTTCCTCGGCGTCCCTTTCACCTGGACGGTAATGCCGGCAAGCGGCTGCCCGGTTTCATCAGCAACATGCACCGTCACGTTCTGACCGGGTTTCTGGCCGGCCACATGGAGGCAGAACGCCAACAAAAGAAGTACGGTTGATCTGGCCCATTTCATAAGCTAACAATAGTTTTGGATAATAATGAGTTCAGTAAGATCAGGCCCATAAAGCGGCGCTAACATCTAATCTAATAGCAGAAAGAAGAGGCCCCCCGATAGAGGCACCCCGTCTTTGACCGGCAGCAACTTTATGGCAAGCCATAGTACTTTTTAACCTCGGCATAATTCTTAAAGTCGATGTCGGGCAGACCGCGTCTGCCGGAGCCGCCGAGAGGGCCGCCGGTGGGACTGATATTACTGATCAAAATGCGCACCAGCTTGATGGCGTCATAGATCTCCCCTTTCCCCGAGGGCCTGCTTACAACAAAAAGGGCTGAATCCGTAACATAATAGCCGAACGAAAAGCTGTAGGTACTGGAATCGCCTACGCCGGCTCCGGGAATGGCATAATAAACTCCCTGTTTGTTCAGATACATGAACCATGCGCATTTGCCCAGCGTGTCGTGGGGGGCATAAAGAACAAGCGCGAGATAATTAGACAGGGGAGCTGCGCCGGTCAGGTTCAGTCCTGTAAAATTGCCGCTGTTGTCCACCGGTGCATATATGTATTGCATGACATTGGCGTTGCCGGACACACCGGTCGGCCCTTGTGCGCCTGCCGCTCCCGCGGCCCCTGCGGGGCCGGCCGGTCCTGCGGGACCAGCAGGGCCAGCAGGACCCGTATCGCCTTTTTTACAGGAGATCATACTTACAATCGCAAAAGTAATAGCGTAAAAACTTAATAGTCGGAGGATGCTTTTCATGTTCATTCTCATTTAAGCAGTGAATAAATAGGTTGAAATCAAATAATAGGTCCGGACTAATGGGTCTTGTACGAATATTGGAGATGTTTAGGGTTGAAGTTTTGGTCAATTGAATTTAAGCAAATTTATTTACATAGCGATTTCCCGCGCCATTTCATTTTATTGGTTTGACTATCAATCGTTTGAAGGATGCAGGGGATCTTTGGGAGGAAAGGACGATTCTTTATCTTTACGTAAAAACAGTAATTTATGAAATACGGCCTATTGATTGATATGGATGGCGTTATATACAGTGGCGAAACCTTGATCGAAGGCGCCGATAAATTCATTGCGGGGTTGCTTGAAAACAAAATACCTTTCACATTTATGACCAATAACAGCCAGCGTACCAGGCTCGAAGTCGTACGCAAATTAAAGTTATTGGGCATTGATATAACGGAAGAACATGTATATACCAGCGCGATGTCTACGGGTAAATTTCTTGGAGACCAGGGTCCTGGTGGTACAGCCTATGTCTTGGGGGAAGGAGGATTGTTAACCAGCTTACATGAAAATGGCATCACACTGGTTAATACTGATCCTGAATTCGTGGTATTGGGGGAAGGCAGGAATTTTACATTAGAAATGGTTCAGCGTGCTGTGGATATGATTTTAGCCGGTGCGAAATTTATTACGACCAATCGGGACCCTTCGCCCAAAAAACCAGGATGGAACAATTTAGGAATTGCAGCAACGACAGCTATGATTGAGGAAGCTACGGGAAGAAAAGCTTTTGTTACCGGCAAGCCCAGTCCGGTAATGATGCGTTCCGCAAGAAAGTATTTGGGATTAGAAACAGCAGAAACTACTGTAGTGGGCGATACGATGGAAACTGATATACAGGGGGGCGTCCAAATGGGTTATAAAACAATTTTGGTTTTATCCGGAATAGCAAAAAAAGAGCTGCTTGGCCATTATGCCTTTAAACCTGATTTAATCGTAAGCTCGGTCAGCGAAATAGAATTCCCACTTAAATGGTGGTCGGTATAAGCATATGGCCTTTTTTGAAATACAATCATACATCGAGGCAATAGAGAGAAATTCTTCCCTCTATGAAGAGAAAGAATTTGATAAGCGTATTGAGGTTATAGACTTCATCGAGTTTCAGGTTATTGATCAGATTGAAGAACTCCTGCGAAAAACAGCTCAACCAGATAGACTGATTTTGCTCAAATATCGTGCTGAAAAAGTAAAGTCTGAGCTGGAAGAAATTGATATTCACCTGTTTCAAAGACTTCAGGCAACTATCCGGATAGAGGGATATACAGGAAAAGAATTCAAAAATCTGATTAATGAATACGTCGATTTTAATTTATGCGATAACGAACACCAGGAAGAAATAGGTTATGATAACCTTGATATCTTTATCAACGGGTTATCCCCCTTTCAGACTATGCCGGAGCAGACTAAAGATTTAGAACCGGAAATGGTATATTATCAAAAAACGCCAGCCAGAATCGTTTTCGAACTTGTGGAGAAGTCTCATTTCATGAAAGAAGACGTTTTTTTTTGATTTGGGCTCTGGCTTGGGTCAAGTAGCCATCTTGGTAAATCTTCTCGCTGGAATCAAAGCTAAAGGTGTAGAGTTCGAGCCGGCTTTTTGCGAGTATGCAAGGGATTGTGCTGCGGAGCTTAATTTATCCAATGTGACATTTATAAATGTTGACGCACGGAAAGCAAGCTATTCCGAAGGAACTATATTTTTTATGTTTACACCCTTCAAGGGTGAAATTCTGCAAGACGTTTTAGAGATTTTGAGGAAAGAATCGCTACTGAGAAAAATTAAAATCATTACTTATGGACCTTGTACTTCCCAAGTCGCTTTACAAGGTTGGCTGGATTTTGCAACCCCGGAAGATAATAATATATATAAGCTTGGTTTTTTTAGCAGTTTTTAAGATTGAAAAGTTATTTAGGAGTGCATATGCAATCAGGCGTTTACAATGCAGTTAGCAATACTTGGACATCCCCGCAAACAGGCACTACTACTAACTTTTTGGGGGTCATTATAGCAATCAATATCGAGACTTTAACTTTTTAAATTGGAATAAATAATTTTTATATGTGGAAAGCTATAAGCTTAAATTTAATTGCACCTGCAGTTTATCTTATCTTATACTTATTACCTCGCAATAGCGGCTTTGTTGACCAACACAAGTTATTCATTGCAGAATATGGACAAGGATTAATAATGGTTCAATTTGTTACTTGCATAATAGGATGTTGGTTTTACAGAGTTCGGGTTCTACAATTGCTACTTATTCTTTTATTGATTTTTTTCGGAGTAGTACTTTTTACTACTATTGGAAAATTTAATCCTTTTTAGAGGCTTGATGCCCACCCGAAAAAACACGCACGCTCCCAAGGCCGACGTTCGCCTTATAATCGGGCGCATACGCTGTTCTCGGTAATGCTTGGACATCCCCGAGCAACCATGCAGAAAAGACTGTTCATTGAAGTGTACTTGAATAGATGTAAGCTGATGAAAATAAAATAGTTATGAAACAATACGACTACATAAAACAATATCATCGGGATTTTTTTCAACAGTCGTGCAGCGAAAGCTCAACATTGAAGTAAACCGCATTGATTTTAATTTCATGAATAAGGCGGATTTAAGACAAAGGATGTCAGGAAAATACTTGGGCGTTCGGTGAATAAATTGGTTTCGCTTCGTATAGGGCGAAAGATAAGATGGAAGAAAGTCGGCGGAACTGTCTATTATAACCGGGAGGACGTTCGGAGGTTAGTGGACGAAGGATTTTAACAAAAAAGCCAGCCGGTTGATGGCCGGCTTTTTCAATTGGAGATGAACGTTACCGGCTATCATCAAAGAAAAACTTGTGCAAGTACAACTCAACATTTTACGACACAACCAAAACTTGTTCTCATCAGAAAAAAGCGGAACGCCATCGACTGGCGTTCCGCTTCGCACCTTATTTCACTTTCACTTTTGAAGCTTCTTCAATCACCTTAGCAACAGCCTCTGGTTGCGACATATAAATTACATGGCTTCCCTTTACATCTGTAGCTTTTGTATTGGAGCGCTTATACATTGCACGCTGGATCTCCGGTGCGATGCTCTTGTCTTCTGTGGCGATGCAGGCAAATGCCGGCTTTTCTCTCCAGGCAGCATGGGTGATCGGCGTGGTGAATCCTTTCGCATAGAAAGCACCCTGTGAAGCATACATGAAGTCGGCCAGGTCCTTTGGAACGTCAGCACAGAACCCTGCATGATACTTTGCCTTGTCGTAATACACGATACCTTTTGCATCCGGAGGCAATACACCGTTTTCAGGAGCCGGAGGTGCCGTTTGCAACCACTGCAAAGCAGATTCGCCGTTGTCTGGCTGGAAGGCGGCTACATATACAAGCGCTGCAACTTTGGGATGGTTTCCCGCTTCTGTAATTACCGCGCCTCCCCAGGAGTGTCCCACTAGGATAGTTGGGCCGTCCTGGTTGTCCAGTACAACTTTGGTTGCAGCCACGTCATCTTCAAGTGAGGTCAGGGGATTTTGCACGATCGAAACATGAAACCCTTTTTTGGTGAGGACTTCATAAAGCGCCCTCCACCCGGAGCCGTCTGCGAATGCACCATGTACCAACACCACATTCTTGACTGTTTGTGCATTTGCTTTAGTTACCAAGCCGGTTATGATGGCAAGAGCGACTGTTAAAGCTAAGATACCACCTTTCAATGTGTTCTTTAATGTTTGCATTTTCATCTTTTTTGTCGTTGAAGTTTTTGTTTGAATCAACGAAACAAAGGTGCAATGAAAAGCAGGCGGAGGTTAATAGCACATTTCCCGATTAGTTGTGATTATTTCCCTTTTTTGAAACTTTTCGGCGAATTTCTGAAATCAGATGGCGATACACCTGTGTTTTTTTTGAAGAAATTAGAGAAGTAGGACAGGTCTTCAAACCCGAGCTCAAAAGTGATGTGCTTTATCGATCTTTCGGTATAGCACAAAAGCCGTTTAGCCTCCACCGTGATTCTTTCCTGGATGATCTGCGAAGGAGTCTTCTGGTTGAAAATTGCAAAAAGATTGGATAAGGTTTTGGGTGACTTACAGAGCTGTTGTGCATAAAAACTAACGGAGTGCTCTGATTTGAAATTTGCTTCTACCAGCAGGTTGAACTTTCGAATGATATGAAACCTTTCGTCCTGAAGTTTTTTGGCAGGTGCATACCCGGACTTAGCCAACCGGGTTACATAGATAATCAGACGCTTTAGCAGCACCAGCAGCATTTCATTCTGGATATTGTCCGAGGTCTTGAATTCCTCAATGAAAACATCGGATAGCAGTTGTAACTTGTGCTGTGCCTGTTCATTTAGCTTAACGAACAAATGATCAGTACTGCTAAACAGGAACCCTACACAGCTCACTTCACTATCGTGATCGATAATACAGTAAAATTCCCGGTTAAACTGCCAGGCAACGATGCTTGCGGAATTTTCAAAGCTGAAAGATTGGTTAAACAAGAGGGTTAGCAAAGAATTGGCCGGGAAATCATATTCAGATCCGTCAATGGTAACAGTCTGGCTTTCCGCCGGGTTCCACGCGATAGTAAAATACTTGTTGAACCGGTCTCTGGTGAAAAATAGCCTGTCAAACCCCGCATCTTCCTTAAAAAGCAGCAATTCCCCGCCCGTATTTTCCTCAGTTAAATTAAGCCTCATTATTGAATAAATGGATTATTAGCGAATACAGCGCAGCTACCGGCTGCTGCCCAATCAACGCTCAAAATACGAAAGTACAATCGAAGCCCAAAGTTTAAGTTTCGCCATTCCTGTGCTTTCGGAATGCTCCTTCCCAGGTCCCATAAAATCTTAAACCCCATTTACCGGTTGCGGTAAATGGGGCCTGTGGTATAATCGAAGATCCCGGCTATTTGATGGATACCTCCTGTGCTGCTTCTGCAATAACAGCAGCTACTTTCTGCGGCTGTGAGATATAAACGGCGTGACTGCCTTTGATCTCAGTAACCCTGGTGTTAGAACGTTTGTACATAGCACGCTGGATTTCGGGATTGATGCTTTTATCCTCGGTAGCTACAATGCCGTATGCCGGTTTGGTTCTCCATGCGGCTTCTGTGATCGGGGTTACGAAACATTTACCATTAAACGCACCCTGTGATGCATACATAAATCCCGCCTCTTCTTTGCTCAGATCACCGCAGAAACCGGCGTGGAACTTTGCTTTATCGTAGTAAACGATGCCTTTATCATCAGGAGGCAGCACTCCGTTCTCCGGAGCAGGCTGGGCGGTCTGGAACCATTGCAATGCGGACTCGTCATTATCCGGCTGGAAGGCGGCGATATACACCAATCCGGCAACTTTTGAGTGGTTGCCTGCCTGGGTGATAACAGCGCCGCCCCATGAGTGGCCGGCAAGAATAGCCGGACCATCCTGAGCGTCCAGCGCCAGCTTTGCTGCTGTTACATCATCCTCCAGGGAAGTCAATGGGTTTTGAACGACAGTGACATTATAACCTTGTTTGGTAAGGTTTTCATAAACGCCTTTGTAACCGGATCCGTCCGCGAATGCACCGTGTACCAATACTACGTTTTTTACTGCTTGGGGTTTTGCTTGATTTTCCATCTTTGTTGATTTTGAAGTTTTTGTTTTAACAATACAAAGATGCGGTGAAAAGGGGGGCGGATAATGAGCACATTTCCCGATTAGTTGTGATTATTTCCCTTTATTGAAATTCCCCATGGACAATTGTCTAACCTGGCATTTAGTATTCCGGGATAAACTTCTCTGAAATAGGTTTAAGCCGGCCATAAAAAGTCTTGTCGAGGTTCTAGTCTACCAAAACCGCCCCGAAAGAAACCATCGAGTAATCGCCGAGAATGGGTCCGTCACTTTCAAGATCAACCATGATAAATGCCATACGCCTGCTTGTTTATTAGAGTTCCGCCCAATCATCGAACTTATTCAATATAAGAAAAAAATAGCAACTACTTATAGTATTTCTACATATCCGTCCGTTCCATTCACCCGGATTCTCTGTCCGTCTTTGATCAGCTTGGTAGCATTCTCCACTCCGACCACTGCTGGTAAGCCATATTCACGTGCGATAACTGCTCCATGGGTCATCAGTCCACCAACTTCGGTGACCAGGCCTTTTATGGATACAAACAATGGTGTCCAGCTAGGGTCAGTAAATGAGGTGACTAATATATCTCCATCTTCCAGATCAGCATCTTGCATGTTTAAGATGACACGTGTTCGACCCTCTATAACTCCGGAAGAAACAGGTAAACCTACAAGAGCTTCGGCTGGGATATTTTCCCGTTTGTACTCACCAGCAATGATTTCACCATCAGACGTGATAACACGTGGGGGAGTTAGTTTTTCATATAATTTGTACTCGTCTTTTCGTTTGCTGATAATCTGGTAATCAAGTTTATTTGTGCGTACGACTTCGCGAAGTTCTTCAAAAGTGAGATAGTATATATCTTCTTTTTCATGAATAATGTTGGCTTGTACGAGCTGTTCGGCTTCTTTCAGTAAAGCCTGCTTGTAAACGAAGTAGCGATTAACTATGCCGTATTTTGGATATTCACGATAACCGATGAAATTCCGGATTAGGCTGATCATTCGCTTTGCCTCTTTGGCTTTTTGTTCACCATCCGGTAGTTGCTTCAATCGATCTGATAACTCTTGTTCTTTTTTCAAAGCTTCCTGTCGCCCTTGCTCAAATTTCCGATTGCCGGCATCAGGCTCAAAGTTTTTGATATTACTGAGAATCACGGGGACAAGTGTAGTTGGTTTTTCACTCCAACGCGTTTTAGTAATATCGATTTCTCCGGCACATCGCATTCCGTATTTGTTGAGATAAGCATAGATAGCGTCCTGGGCTTCCTTTCCTCCATCAAACTTAACCAGTTCATCCAAAAAGCGATCATCTTTCACATGCCGTAAATAATCAATTACTTCCGGATAAGGACGAATCACATCTGCGACATCCATCAGTTCCAGACCCATTTCCGAAGTAATATTGTTTGGTGCCGATTGAGAAAGCGTATCTGCTGCTTTTTTTTCACCTAACCACTCGTTCATTTTTTCATTGATCCATGATGAAGCATCCAGCGCAGCCATTATCACACTGAAACTTTGTGGATCAAATAAAACCCTCTTTAATTCCTGGAGATCTTCCAGGATAAAATCAAATAAATCTGATCCCGTTTTGGTGTGGATGTTTTGTTTTAACGCTTCTATCGATGTTTGACTCTTTTTAATCAAATCAGAAACGATTGCCGGATCGTTTTCGATTTGTGCCTGAAAACCCGAAGACGGTGTAACTTTATTGCTATTAGCGGGATTCGGTACTTTTTTATCTTCTCCTGACGATTTTATAAAATCTTCCCGCTCTACGACGGTCAGGAGTGCGTCTTTTATGAGCGGATCGGATTTTCCCAGGACATCTATTACTGCTTTTCTGCTGTCAGGCGAAGCAAGATTCTGTGTGATATCAACAAATAATCTTCCACCAGCTTTACGCATGGGTGCACGGGTCGTTAACAGGAAAAAAGACAATCCCAATGGTTTAATGGCGTCGGTCATCATTTGTTGATGACCGACAGATACATAGACATGATTTTCTTGATCATTCGCTTCAGGGATCGGGTATAAAGTAGTGATTGGCCGACTCTGGACAATATAGAATCTATCATCAACCAAACACCATTCGATGTCCTGGGGGCGGCCGAAATGTTCTTCGATCTTTCTGCCCATGCGCTCAAGCTGTAAAATCTGCTCATCCGTCAGCGCTTGCCTATTCTGCCTCTCAGGCTCAATCTCCTGTTCTTTCGTACCGCCATCTTTTAAAGCATACATAGCCAATTTCTTGGTGGATATCTTCTTATCGATAACCTTGCCGTTACGCACTTTATAGATATCCGCATTCACCAGACCGGAGACCAAAGCCTCACCAAGTCCGAAGCTGGCATCAATGGATAACAGCTTCCTATGAGAAGTGACGGGATCGGCAGTAAACACAATTCCTGCCGCCTGCGGGAAGACCATCTTCTGAACAACCACAGAGAGGTAGACTTTACGGTGGTCGAAGCCGTTTTGAAGGCGGTAAATTACTGCCCTCTCGGTAAATAGCGATGCCCAGCACTTGCTGATATGCTTTAGGATTGCCTCTTTTCCGATAATGTTCAAATACGTATCCTGCTGGCCTGCAAAAGAGGCCGTCGGTAAATCCTCTGCAGTTGCGCTGGATCGTACTGCATAGGCATTTTTTTCATCAAGCCTGGAGAGGAGGCGGGCGATCTCTTCATGAATGTCTTGAGGGATGGCTATCCCTTCGATGACCCTGCGAATCTCACCGCTAAGTTCACCGATTTTATCCCGGTCTTCCACCTTGAGAAGCGATAACTGATCAAGTAATTCGTTCATCGACAACGTTTCCCCAATGATGCTTTTAAAGGCTTCCGTAGAAATACAAAAGCCATCTGGTACGCGTATTCCTTCCATCTTGGAGAGTTCCCCCAGGTTCGCGCCTTTACCCCCAACAACCATGAGTTTTGTTTTGTCAATGTCCTGAAAACCAAGCACATATGAACTCATATTTTTACCTCCTTTGGCAATTCCTTCTTTGATAATTTTGATGACATCCTTCGGGCTAAAACGATTTACCGGAGTATTGTACTAGCCTGGTAC